>JBFHEM010000036.1:0-48334 GCA_041584215.1 Tichowtungia sp.
CCGCGCCGTTTAGCGTCCGCACCGCTGCACGGCCCGGAGGACCGTGCTACGGAACGCACCGCTGCACGGCGTAGAACGGTGCTCCGCGCCGTTTAGCGTCCGCAGCGCTGCACGACCCGGATGACCGTGCTACGAAACACACCGCTGCACGGCGTAGAACGGTGCTCCGCGCCATTTAGCGTCCGCACCGCTTGCGTCCGCAGCGCTACACGGCCCGGAGGACCGTGCTACGGAAAACGTGCTCCGCGCCGTTTAGCGTCCGCAGCGCTGCACGGCGAACGCCGCGGTTCCGAGCAGCGTATAGCGCGGGCCGGCCGGCAGCAGCTCGC
Source organism: Tichowtungia sp. (assembly GCA_041584215.1). GTDB lineage: Bacteria > Verrucomicrobiota > Kiritimatiellia > Kiritimatiellales > Tichowtungiaceae > Tichowtungia. The sequence continues at coordinate 330 of JBFHEM010000036.1, forward strand.
TGCGGATGAGCTGAGCCGAGGCCAGCTCAAACGCAACCGGCTCGACCCCGGTTTTTTCCAGGGTTTGGAAAAACGTTTCGTCCGGGCGTCCGGCTTTGATGCGCCCGAGCGTAAAGTGCGCGTGAAAGCGGCCGGGCGGCTGCCCGAGAGCGGCCGCCAGTTCTTCTTGAAATGCAAGCAGCTCGGGCGGGGCCTCGATGCCGGCCCACAGCGCGCCGGATTTTCTGAACAGCCCGATTCCGCTTAACGAGGTTCCAATGACTGGAAACTTCGCGGCGGTTTTTTCCAATGTCTGGAAAATCCGGTCCGCATCCGCCGCGGGGATGTCGCCGAGAAAAAGCAGGGTGATGTGCAGGGTCTCCGGATCGGTCCATTTGATGCGCAGGCCGGAGCCGGCGAGCGACTTTTTGAGTTCGCGCTGCGCACGGACAAGCCCGGCCTGCGCGGCGGCGTCCGGGCGAACGGCGATAAAGGCGCGGATGGATTCAGTCGATGAGCCAGTCATGCAGCAGCTTTCTCAAGACACGCTCCGCCTCGTCGAGCACGGCGGATTTTTCGGGCGGGGCGGAGAGGCGGATTTCAACTTTTCCGGAACCCGGATAAAAGCCGATGGAAAATCCGGAGCAGTCGAACTGCTGCTCTTCGAGCATCATGACGATGAAGGACTCGCCGAGGCCCTGCGTCATCAGGACGCGCAGATCGTCGGGCGCGGCGTCCGGGAAGGCCGTTTTGAGCCAGGGGACGATGTGAACGTTGAGCACGCCGGCGAACTCGGCCGGCGGTCCGGGGACGACAAACAGGATTTTACTGTTCGGCAGCTCCAGGCGCTGGGCGGCGGCGCAGCCGGCCGGATTGATGAGGGTTTCGGCGCCGTCGAGGATCAGGGCCATGCGCTCGGAGGCGGGCGTCATCCGGATGCCGCGCGCGTCGAAGCGCTGCTGCATGGCCGCGAGGGCGGCGGCAGACATAACAATCTTCAGGCCGAAGAGGCCGGCGAGCGCCTCGCGGGTCATGTCGTCGACCGTGGGGCCGAGTCCGCCGCTGACCATGACGATATCGGAGCGCTCGAAGGCGTCTTTGACGACGGACTGAATGATTCCGATGCGATCGGGGATGGTGGTGTCGCGCGCGAGCGTGAGGCCGATTCCGGTGAGCGCGGCCCCGAGGGTCTGCGCATGTGTGTTGAGGGTTCGGCCGCTGAGCAGCTCGGTTCCGATGGAAATGAGTTCGATGGATGGGTTCATGAGAAGAGTTTATAGTTTAAGATTTCGAGTTTCAAAGTTCATCGCCTGAGGGCTTCGATCGGACTGAGACTGGCGGCCTTCCAGGCGGGGTGGGTGCCGAACACAATGCCGGTCAGCACGGAGACGGTCAGCGCGACGATGACGCTGGCGGGGGTCACGATGGTCGGCATGTCCGCCGTGTGTTTGATCAGCACGGCGATCAGAAAGCCGATGCCGACACCGAGGAGGCCGCCGAGCCCGGTGAGGGTGACGGCCTCAAACAGGAACTGAATCAGGATGGTCCGGCGCGGTGCGCCGAGCGCACGCAGGGTTCCGATTTCCTTGGTCCGTTCGTAGATGTTTGCGAGCATGATGTTCATGATGCCGATGCCGCCGACCAGCAGGGAGATGGCGGCGATGGACCCCATGACGACGGTGAAGACGCGCTGGGTTGCCTGCTCGGTCAGCAGCAGTTCGTAGGGCACACTGATGGTGTAGTCGGGCAGTTCGTGGCTTTCCGAGAGGTAGGTTCGGATGCGGTCGGCAGTGTTTTTCAGGTAGTCGAGGTTTTCGACCTGAACGTAGACATAATCGGCCTCGACCTCCATGAAGTCGCGGTTGAAGATCGAAAGCAGGGTGTCGTAGTCGACGAAGACCATGTTGTTGATATCGTGCTTGCCGGCCAGCTTGGAGCGCAGCGGATTTTCGAGCAGGCCGACGACCCGGAAGGTGGCGCCGTACACGGTGATTTTTTCTCCGAGCGGGTCCTGGAGCCCGAAGAGCTGCCGGGCGGCATCGACGCCGACAGAACACACCATCTCGGAGAGAACCCGGTCGGAATCGCTGATCCAGCGGCCGCGTGAATCGGCATTGCGGGACCGGGAAATCGGCAGGAATTCGGGGGTGGTTCCGACCAGAATCACGTCGCTGGGGCGGCCGTCGATATAGATTGTTTTGCGCAGCTCGACCACGGGCACAACGGTTTTCACATTTTCAAACACGGAGTTGAAGTGCGCCAGATCGTCCCGGGATATTCCGTAGAAGAAGATGCTCTCGCCGCCGGACACGTTGGCTTTCGGCTTTTCGGAGTGCAGGATAATATTGTCGACGCCCTGCTGCTGAATCCGTTCGATGGACTCGCGCCGGGCGCCTTCGCTGACCGCCAGCATGCCGACGACGGCGGCCACACCGAGCACGACGCCCAGCATGGCCAGCAGGGAGCGGAACGCGTGGTGCTTCAGGCTCAGCCAGGTGGACTCAATGTTGTAGATCAAGCTCATTGCCGGACCACGCGTCCATCGCACAGCTCGATGACGCGCTGCACTTCTTTTTCGTATTCGGCGTTGTGGGTCACCATGACCACCGTGCGCCCCTCATCGACGAGCTCGTGAAAGATTCCGATAATCTCATCGCCGGTTTTTTCGTCCAGATTTCCGGTGGGCTCGTCGCCGAGGATGACGGCCGGATCGTTGGCCAGCGAGCGGGCGATGGCGACGCGCTGACACTGTCCGCCGGAGAGCTGGGAGGGGCTGTGTTTCAGGCGGGAGCCCAGCCCCACGCGGTCGAGCAGCTGCGCGGCCCGCTCTTTCATTTCGTGCCGCTCCATCCCGGCGAAGCGCATCGGCATGCAGACATTTTCGAGAAGTGAGAAATGCGGGACCAGGTTGAAGGACTGGAAGATGATGCCGATTTTCCGGCAGCGGATGTTCGAGCGGTCGGCGTCCGAGAGCTTGGCGACATTGTTTCCTTCGAGCAGATAGGAACCGGCGGTGGGCTCATCGAGCAGTCCGAGCATGTTGAGCATGGTGGATTTACCGGAGCCGGACGCGCCGTAGATGGCGACAAAGGTGCCCTCTTCAATGGACAGGTCGGCGGGGCGCAGCGCATGCACAGCCGCCGGTCCGCTGCCGTACACCCGGCTGATTCCCTGTAGCTGAATCAGACTCAACTTAAAGCTCCTCCCGGCTCAGCAGAACCTTTTCCCCCGCTTCCAGGCCGTCGGTGACTTCGACAAAACTGCTGGAGCTGCGCCCGATGACCACCCTGCGGTCCTCCGGACCCATCGCTTTTTTGACCCGGCAGTAAACCGATCCCTCCTTGGTGAACAGCGCTTCCACCGGAACGAAAAGTACGTCCTGAACCTCTTCAGAGACCATGTCGACCTCAACCGTCATGCCGGTGCGCAGCGCGGGGTTGTTTTCATCGATCGAGATGACGGTGGGATAAATTTTCGGACTGGTGCGGTCCCAGAAGTTCAAATTGGAGGCCATGTCGGAGATGCGGTCCACCTTGCCGGACAGACGGACGTTCGGCAGCGCCCGGATCCGCATTTCGGCGCGCATGCCGACATCGATTTTGGACCGCGCCGCCTCCGGAACATCGAGCGTGACGACCAGGCGGCTCAGATCGGGAATGGTCCCGATCAGTTCGGAAGGCCGCATCGACGCGCCGACGACGATGTCTTTCTGCTGCTGATGGCGGCGGCGCGGGTCCGGATTGCCGTAGCTGATGACGCCCTCGACCGGCGCGGTGACTTTCAGCATGCCGATGTTCTCGATGAGGTCCGCGCGCTGTTTGCGCAGGGTTTTGAGTGTGCGCTCCTGGGCATGGATCTTGCGCTCGAGCTGCACGCGCTGCGCCGCGGCGTTGACGAGCTGCTTCTGCAGGTCCATCTCGTCTTTCACCACATCGCGCTCATACTCGCGGGCGGTGCGCGGGTAGGTGTACTGCTTGAAGATGCGCAGGTTGTACACCTGCCGATCCTCTTTGTTTTCCAGCTCTTCAATGCGTTCTTCCGAGGTCTCGACCTGTTCCTCGATCTGGAGGCGGGCCCCTTCGTCACCCATGGAGGCGGAGAGCAGGTCCGCCTTGAGCCCGGCCAGCTTTTCCTCTTCGTCCTCGACGGCCTGCCGGGCCGTTTCCACAGCGGCCATCAGGTCTTTTTTCTGAAGCGGAGCGTCTTCATTGATGTATTTCTCGAGGGTTTCCGTGCTGACGCGATGAACGTCGCTGGCCTTTTTGATCAGGCTGACACTGTCGGCGATTTTCATCTGGTAGTCCTGCTGAAGGAGCATCAGGTTCTTTTCACCCTCCTCGATTTTGATCTCCTGGTCTTCGAGCTCATCGAGGTAGTTTTCATCGGAGAAGGCGACGATCAAGTCGCCTTTGCGCAGCGGCGTCTGGTCCTCCACCGCTTCGATAATATCGAGTCCTTTTTTGGAAACCGGCGGCGCTTCAATGTTGTAGCGCTTGATCGCATCGAGGGTCCCGTTGGCGGAGATGGTGATGTTAAAGCTGCCGCGGATCACTTCATAGATCTGGTCGAGCTGCTCGCCGCCCTCCTTTTTTTTGCCGCACCCGGCGAGGAGGGCCGCGGCGGCCAGGCAGACAACAACATGGTGAAGCGGTTTTTTCATCGGCTCAGCGGAAGAGTTTTTTCAGACCGTTGAAGAGCGAACGCTTTTGCGGCGGGAACACGTCGCGGGAGGCCTGCACCTTCTGCTGAAGAGACTCGGAAGCCCCTTCGGTTCCGATGGACTCCGCCGACAGATCCTCTGAATCGACAATATTCACGGTGAGAAAGATCACCAGCTGCGAACGGATTTTCTCACTGCTCGACGACCGGAACAGGGTTCCCAGCAGCGGGATGTTTCCCAGGACCGGAACCATCTTTTTGGTTTCGATCTGCTCTTCGCGGAGCAGTCCGCCGATCGAGACCATGCAGCCGTCGTTCATTTCCAGCATCGTGTTGGCATTGCGAATGGCGATGACCGGGTTGCGGCCGGCGGCGGATTCCTCGTAGCGGATGATGTTGGAAACCTCCGGACTGACTTCGAGGACAACGCGCTGGTCAAAAATGGACTCGGGGGTCACGCGCAGCTTGATCCCGACGGATTTGTAATCGACCGAATAGTTGGTTCCGGCCGAGTTCTGGGTGGATTTGGTGATCGGGATGTCCTCCCCGGACAAAATATTCGCGGTGTGTCCGCGGCGCATCACGAGCGAGGGGGACGAGAGGATTTCCGCGGTACCGCTGCTGTCCAGGAAGGTCAGGAACGAGGAGAAAACAGCCTGCTCCTGCGGGTCGTAATAGGTGTAGGCGGACGAACCGCTCAGGCTGGCCGGGTTGCCGCCGGTCGGGAGAACGGCAGCGAGCACCCGTTCGGCGAGATCGGCCGTTCCGCCGGAGGCCAGGCCGCTCATATTGCGGAACTGGTTATACTGAATGCTCAGATCCTTCTCAAAGCTGTCGGTAATCTGAAACTCGACCACGCTCGCGCTGACAATCACCTGGCGCACCGGCCGGTCGATCGATTCCGCGATTTTTTTGAGCCGCTCAATGCGGTTGGTTTCATCGGAGATGATCACCAGGTCGGCATCCTGGCAGTCCGCCAGCTCTCCGTTGACGGAGAGGAAGGGCTCCAGGGCGCGCCCGAACGCCTCGGCACTGATATGCCTGCATTCATAGACAAACACATCGATGTCGCGGGAATCCTTTTGGGAAAACTTCATGGCCAGTTCCGAAAAACTCCCCATGATTTCCTCAAAGTTTTCCTGATTGCCGTTCGCTTCGGCCGGCAGCTCCTCCGCCACCGCGGCCGCCTCACTGCCCGAGTCTGCGGGCCCGGCTTTCAGCGCGGCAGCGTCTTTTGCGGGCGATTTGCGGGCGCGCTCCGCCCGCGCTGCCCCCGGCTGCGGCTGTTGAGCCGGCGCGGCCGCGCAAAGCACACTCAGAAGGAAAATGATCATTCTCTGCATCAGCCAACCGCCTATTCTTCGTACCCGTTCGGGTGGGACTGATGCCAGGTCCAGGCGCTTTCGACGATCGAGCGCAGATCGGCATACTCGGGGTTCCAGCCGAGAATTTTTCTGGCTTTGGCCGAATCGGAAATCAGGCGGGTGCAGTCGCCGGGGCGGCGCGGCTGCAGCTCAGCCGGGATGGGATGGCCGGTGACCTCCCGCGCGACCTCAATGACCTCTTTGACGGAGTAGCCGTCGCCGTTGCCGAGGTTAAACGCGCCGCTGATGCCGGGTTTGAGAGCCAGAATATGCGCCTGGGCCAGGTCGCGGATATGGATGTAGTCGCGGATGCAGGTTCCGTCCGGCGTATCGTAATCATCGCCGAACATATAGATTTTTTCGCGCTTGCCCTGCGGCACCTGGAGAATCAGCGGAATGAGGTGCGTCTCGGGGCTGTGGTCTTCGCCGTATTTCGCGGTGGCACCGCAGGCATTGAAATAGCGCAGGAACACGCATTCAACGCCGTGGATCTGCCCGGCCCACTGGAAAATCTTCTCGCACAGCAGCTTCGACTCGCCGTATACGCTCTCCGGTTTCTGCGGCAGGGATTCATCCATCGGCATCTTTTCAGGCGTGCCATACGTGGCGCAGGTCGAGGAGAAAATCAGCTTTTTGCAGCCGGCCGCCACCATGGCTTTCATCAGGTTGAGCGACCCGCTGACGTTGTTTTCAAAGAACGGCAGCGGGTCACGCATCGACTCGCCGACCTCAATGTAGGCCGCGAAGTGGATGACAGCTTCGGGGCGAACCTCCTTGAGGGCGGCCTCCAGATCATCAGGGTTGCGCAGATCCGCCAGCACAAACGCCGCCCGCGGATCAATCGCTTTGCGATGTCCTCTCTCCAGGTTGTCCAGGACGGTCACCTCGTGCCCGGCGTCACACAGCATTTCAGTGGTCACACTTCCAATATATCCGGCACCGCCGGCCACTAAAACTTTCATCGAATCTCCTTGGTTAAAGCGAATCGGTAAGATAGCTCTGCAAACACGTTGAACCAAGCCTTTCTGCAAAGAACTGCTCAGAGAAGTCCTCCTGCATGACTTGTGAATACAGACCCCTTAGCTTAGTATTTCCGGCAGAGGGATCAATGAACGGAAAAAAAGCGCACCAGCCGTTTGACCTGAACACAGCGCGACAAGGCCGCCGTATTCTGTGCGGCGCGGCCCTGCTGCTGCTTTGCGGCGGCATCTGGGGTGCCGCAACCTCCGGAAAACGAACCGACTCACAAATGCGCGAGGATCTGATGCAGCAGGCCCTGCGCATTGCCGCAGCGATCCCGGTCGACCTGGCCGCCAAACTGGACTTTACGGAAGCGGATACAATAAAACCGGAGTTCCAGCGAATCGCCGGACATCTGAAAACATTTGCCCGCGCACAGAACATCCGCAGTCTTTACACCCTGGCTCTTCGGGACGGCCAGCTCGTATTCGGCCCGGAAAGCCTGGAGCCCGGCGACCCGTATGCCTCCCCGCCGGGAACCGTTTATGAAGAATCCTCGCCTCTTGATTTTGAACTGTTCGAGACTCGACGGCCGGTGATACAGGGCCCCTTCTCCGATGAATACGGCACCTTCGTTTCCGCGACAGCCCCGGTACTGGACCCGAAAACCGGCGACGTGATCCTGACGATTGGATGCGATGTCGAGGCATCCGACTGGGCCAGGCAAATCCGAACCTCCCAATGGATCGTCTTTTTGCTGGCCGAAATCCCGCTGATGATTCTGCTGGCCGGCCGGGCCCTCGTCCAGCACAGGCACCGGACCTCCCCGCAACAGAGCCTCCGGCTTCGCCATACAGAAGCGGTGACCTGCGCCATCGCCATGCTGCTGCTGACGCTCGGAGCCGCTGCGGTGCTCCACCGGACCGACCAGGACTCCCGGCGGCGCATCTTCAACTCGGTTTCCCAACTCAAAGCCGAATCCTTTGCCACCCAGTTCAACAGCCTGGAAGCCAGCCTGCACGGACTGGCTTCGTTTTTTGAATCCAGCGAATCCGTGTCCTGGAAAGAATTCGACACCTATTGCCGGATTATCATCCAGAAACATCCCGTTCTCGGGTGCCGCTGGGCGCCTGCGGTTGCACCGGGCACGGCCCGGGAGTTTGAAAACGAGATCCAACGGACGACCGAATTCAGGAATTTTGAGATGTGGAGCCGCGGACCGGATGGACAGCCGGCGCCCTCCTCAGCCCGCCACACGGCCTACCCCGCACTTTACGTTTCGCCCCTGGCTGATCATGAACATTTCATGGGCTTTGACCTGGCTTCAGATCCCGTCCGGTTCGAAACCATCCAGCGGGCCCTGCAAAGCGGACTGGCGAGCGCAAGCGCCCCGTCCCGGCCCGTATCGGACCCGGACGCCGCGCCGGGAATCCTGCTGTGCGAACCCGCCCGCTCCGGAAACCGGCAGGGCCTGGTCAGCCTGTTCTTCCAGCCGGAAACACTGATTGAGCGCACCGCGCACTCGCCCGCAGAAGGGCCGGACGCGCTCCATACTGACATCCTGTACTTCCGGAACGGGAGCGCGCCGGTTCCCCTGACCCGGCACACCACCTGCTTCAGCCACGAACTGAAACTCACCGTCCCGTTGTTTCTGTTCGACCAGACGTATTCGGCAACCATTTCCCCAAGCGAAGAATGGCTGGCCGCCCATCCACTGACATACGGAAAAATCACGCTGGGAATCGGGCTGCTGCTGACCGTTCTGGGCACCACGCTGGTTTCGGTGCTGGCCAACCAGCCGCGCCTGCTGCGCGAACTGGTCCGCAAGCGCACCCGCGAACTGCGCAGTTCCGAACAGTACAACCGCGCCATCTTCGATTCCACCAACGACGCCGTGCTTTTACACGATGCCGAAAGCCTGGCCATCGTCGATGCCAACCGGGCCGCCGAGGCCATGTTCGGCATGTCCCGCGAGGAACTGCTTCAGGCAACCCTGGAACAGATCAGTTCCGGGGAGCCCCCCTGCACACGGGCCGAAGCCGTCCGGCGCATGGCCGCCGCGCAGGCCGGCCGGCCGCAGATTTTCGACTGGCGCTCCAGAAGCGCCGACGGATCGCTGTTCTGGACGGAAATCAGCCTGCACGCCGCCCAGGCCGGAACCAGACACTTCATTATCGCCGCCGTGCGCAACATCGAAGCCCGTCGGCGGGTGGAAGAGGCCATCCGCAAAAGCGAACAGCGCTTTGAAATTGCCGCCCAGGCCGGCGGCATCGGCATCTGGGATCTGGATTTCCAGACCGGCTTTCTGTCCTGGGATGAGCGGATGCATGCCATCTGCGGAACCCGGCCCGACGAACTCGGCTGCGCATACGCCACATGGAAACAGTCGCTCCACCCGGCCGATTTGGAGCGCGTCTTGGCAGAGGTGAACGCCGCCCGGGACGGGCGGGCCGAATACAAAACGCAATTCCGGATCGTGCGCCCCGACGGCGAAACCCGGCATATCGCGGCCTCCGCCGAGGTCATCCGCGCGAAGGACGGGACTCCGCTGCGCATGATTGGAACCAACCAGGATATCACGGAAGCCAAACGGGCGGAGGCACAGCTGAGGCTCACCCAGTTTGCCGTCGACAACCTGAGTGATGCCGCCTACTGGATCGATGAAAGCGGCCGCTTCATTTATGTCAACAAAGCCTCCTGCAGAGCGCTGGGGTACACCGCCGACGAACTGCTCGGCATGAGCCTGTGGGATATCGATCCGGATGAGACACAGTCCGCCTGGCCGACCACGCTGGAAACCATCAAAACCCAAACAGGCATCTCCATTGAACGCAGACACCGTCGCAGGGACAACCGCTGTTTCCCGGTGGAGGTGAAAATCAGCTACATTGAATTTGGAGACACACGGGTGATCTGCTGCTTCGCTCACGACATCACCGCACGCAGTGAGACCCACCGAAGACTCGAAGAGTCCCGGCACTTTCTGCGCACCGTCATCGATACCATGCCCGGCCGGGTGTGGTGGAAAGACCGCGACTCCGTGTTTCTGGGGTGCAATCTCAACTTTGCAAAAGACGCCGGGATGAACAGCCCGTCGCAGCTCATCGGCCAAACGGATCACGACATGTGCTGGAAAGGCCAGGCCGACCAGTTTATCGCCGATGACCAGGAGGTGATTGAAACCGGGCAGCCCAAACTGGGCATCCAGGAATTCCAGACCCGGACGGACGGGCAGCCGCGCTGGCTTGAAACCAACAAAGTGCCGCTGAGAGATGCGGACGGCAACATCGTTGGCACCGTTGGAACCTATGCGGACATCACCGAGCGCAAGCAGGCGGAAGCCCGGATCGCGGACCTGGCCCGGTTCCCGCAGGAAAACATCAATCCGGTTCTGCGCATCGCGCTGGACGGCACCCTGCTGTACTCCAACGCGGCGGGCGGCATCCTGCTGCCGACCCTGGGAGCGCAGGTCAACCAACCGGTCAACGGGAGCTGGACGCACCGGATCCAGCAGGCCATGCAAACCGGCCGACCCATCGAAACAGAGATCCGGGGTGACTCCAAAATCTTCATGGCGACCCTGGTGCCGGTTATGGAGCGCCATTACGTGAATGTGTATGCCCGCGACATCACGGACCGCAAGCAGGCGGAAGCGGAACTTCGGCGCCTTTCCACCGCCATCGAACAGTCGCCGGAATCGGTCATCATAACCGATCCGGACGGCATCATCTGCTACGTCAACCCGGCCTTCGAAGCCGCCACCGGCTACCGTGCGAAAGAAGTCATTGGACACGTCAGCAGCTTCCTGGCCGGGGAGCAGGAGACACAGGAGTTCTATAAAACCCTGGGCGACACACTCCGCCAGGGGAATGTGTGGTCCGGCCGCCTCCGCTCAAAAAGGAAGAGCGGGGCCGTGCGAACCGATGAATCGGTGATTTCACCGGTCACGGATCCCGGCGGCGGCATCACGCACTATGTGGCCATCCAGCGCGACATCACCGACGAACTGGCCCGGGAAGCCCAGCTCCTGCAGGCCCAGAAGATGGAAGCCGTCGGCCAGCTCGCCGGCGGAATCGCCCACGACTTCAACAACATCCTGCAGGCCATTCTGGGCTTCAGCGAACTGCTGCTGCTGACGCTCGGCGAAGACAGCGCGGTGGCCCGCGGCAATGTGCTTGAAATCCGGAAAGCCGGCCTGCATGCGGCGGATCTCACCCGGCAGCTGCTGGCGTTCAGCCGCAAGCAGCCGGCGGAATTCGGCCCGCTGGACCTCAACAGCGTGCTGCAGGATGCCGACCAGATCCTGATCAGTATCATCGGGGAAAACGTCCACCTTCACAGCAACCGGGCCCCGGATCTGGTCCCGGTCAATGCCGACCGGCGACAAATCGAACGGGTTCTGATCAACCTGTGCGTCAACGCCCGGGATGCCATGCCGGACGGCGGCGACCTGACCCTGAGCACGGGCAATGTGACGTTTTCAGCAGAGGATGCCGACTCCGCACCGCAGGCCAAAGCCGGAACCTTTGCCTGCCTGAGCGTCAGCGACACCGGCACCGGAATGTCGCCGGAAACCAGAAAGCATATTTTCGAACCGTTTTTCAGCACCAAAGCGCCGGGCAAAGGAACCGGACTGGGCCTGTCTGCCATCTACGGAATCGTTCAGGAACATCAGGGCTGGATCAGCGTGTACAGCGAACCCGGACGCGGCTCCACCTTCAGGATCTACCTGCCGGCACTGCAGGCAGAAGCCGTCGCAGAAAACGACGACCGCCCCGCGCGCTCCGCCAAGGCCCCCGGGGGCACGCAGCGCATTCTGGTTGTGGAAGACGACCCCTCCGTGCGCAACCTGTCCAAAATGGCGTTGCAGAAAGCCGGATACCGCATCACGATGGCCCGGAACGCGGAAGAAGCCGAGGAGCTGTTTGCAAAAGAAAACGGCGAATTCGACCTGCTGTTCAGCGACGTGATTCTGCCCGGAAAAAACGGAGCCGAGCTTGCCGCAGCCATTCGGGAAATCAAGAGGGATCTGCCTGTACTGCTCTGCAGCGGCTACTCCGGCGACCGCATCCTCAACGCGGGCATTGACGAAAAATGGTTTCATTTTATCGAAAAACCTTTTTCGATCGTTCATTTACTGAAGACCGTGCATCAGATCTTCGCATCCAGATGAGAAATCCCATGGCAGACATTCTGATTTTAGATGATGATCCGGCAGTTCGCAGCGTTTTCACGCAGCTGCTTGAAAGCAAAGGGCATCGGGTCCGCTGCGCGCAAGAAGGCCGCGAGGGCATGAAACTGCTGAGGGAACAGACGCCGGATCTGCTCATCACGGACATCCTGATGCCCGAAATGGACGGGCTGGAGGTCTTACAGTACATCCGGCAGCATCACGCCGGTCTGCCGGTGATCGCCATTTCCGGCGGCATGAGCATTTCCAACATGAACTTCCTGCCGCTGGCCGAACGGTTCGGCGCGTGCCGGATCTTTGAAAAGCCGGTTTCTCTGACCGAGCTTTCGGCCGCGGTCGACGAACTGCTCAGCTGAAGGAAAAAAGCGTCATGGCGCGCTTTGCAGTGCGGCCGGCTGCTCCAAATAAAGATTGCCGGCTTTCGGGCAGACCGTCACCTGCCAGTTAGCCAGCATCCGGGCGCCGATGCGGACTTCGCCCGGTGTTGAGGCGGTCTGCGGCTCGGTCAGCGTCAGGTTCGGGCCGAGCTTCAGACTGGAAACCGGCGCCGGCGCCGCCACTTCAAAATCGCCGGCCGGGTCGATCAGGATCGTCTGCAGCTCCCCGTTCACTTCGCCGCGCACGGCACACACACCCAACGGCTGCACCAGCGGAAGTGCAGCAGCGAGCAGCTCCGGATTCGGCTCATAGCCCTCCTTCGTCGACAGAACCATCTGATTGATGGAATAGAAAAACTGAATCTGATCGAAGTTCTTCAGAAGATCCCAGCCGATGACCGCCTTGACCGGCCCGTCCGACACATTCCGGTTCAACTCACCGAGCGATCCGGTGGCCATGCGAACATACACCAGCGGATGCTCGATAAACATCTGCCCCAGCCGCAGAGAGGAAACGGTGGACAGACAGACCGGAATGTCATCCCCCGGCCGGGTGAGCAGCTGCGCTTTCATTTCGCCGATCGGACGGCCGCCCAGGGAACGGGCCAGCTCATACTCAAGCCAGGTTGAAGACGCGCTGCAGTCGAGCAGCACGGGCCACAGCTCATCCGACCGGCCGGTCAGCTCCACCAGCGGCCGCGCCGGGTCGACCGCCAGCATCTCGAGCATCTCGGTCCGGCCCGGATGCAGCCGGCCGCCGCCGCGGATCTGCGGACCGGCCGGCGTGTCATAGATGGACAGGCCGTATACCCGGGGATCCTGAACCTTCGACAGGTAGGCCTGCTGCTGCTCCCACGAAATTCGCCGCGTTTCCGACTCCACGGTTTTGCAGCCGGCGATGGTCAGCACCGCCGCGCACATGAAAATACAACTCATTCTGATCATGGGACAACCTCCTTAAAAGCACTCCTGATGGTTCAGCACGGCTCACAATATCCGTTCCAGCCCCGAAAATCACAAGAGCATACTGCTGAAAACCCGGCCCCCATGGCCATTTTTTCAGCCTGAAAGCCGACGCCGGCCGCCTACTTTACGGCGGAATCCGCGCGCGAAGGCGCGCGGCCGTCGATGGTATCGAGCAGTCGATGGATATCGCGGCTGTCCGTGGAGACCGAACAAATCAGCAGACTCTCGGTAACGGAAAAGCGCACCTGAGCCCATCCCGGCAGGGACGGATGCTCAAACCGCCAGACCGGCCAGACCGCATAGGGGCGCACGGGCGAAATGCCCGCCGGGGGAAAAAGCATCAGCCGCCAGCGCAGCGCGAGAGCCGCCGGGCCGCCGAGCTCGCTCACCGCCACCCAGGTATCGCGCCGCTCCCGCCCGCCGAACGAAACCGTGGCGACCGTCAGCGGCCGGGCTTCCAGGGTTTGGAAAACATTCTGCATACCGGTTCCGTCGGTTTTCCAATCATTGGAAAATTCGCCGCCGGCGGTTCCGAACATTGGAAAAAAGGAGAGAAACCAGCCGGGCGACTCACTGTTATACACCAGGCAGGCATGGGCCGGAACCGCCCGCATGCGGCCGACGGCGGGCGCGCTCAGAATACTGCGGAGGAGCACGGCGGCCAGCACCGTGCTCAGCCCGGCAAACAGCAGCCGGCTCTTCACGCCCGAACCGTCCCGCGCAGTTCATCAATCGAGGCGACATCGTGATCGGCCATCCAGCGCTCAATCCCGTCGATCACCCGCACGGCGGTCGAGGGGTCGGTGAAGTTGGCCGTGCCCACGGCCACGGCGGCGGCGCCGGCGATGATGAATTCAACCGCATCTTCGGGCTCATAAATTCCGCCCATGCCGATGATGGGGATGCTGACCGCCTGCGCGGCCTCCCACACCAGTTTCACGGCGATCGGTTTGATGGCCGGGCCGGACAGCCCGCCGGTGCGGTTGGCCAGCTGCGGCCTGCGCGTTTCGATGTCGATCGCCATCGCCGGATAGGAATTCATCACCGCCAGCCCGTCCGCGCCGCACTGCTCGGCGGCCCGGGCGAACGTTTTGATGTCGGCCACGTTGGGCGCGAGCTTGATGATGATCGGCTTGGCGGTTTTGGAGCGCACTTCGTCCACCACGGTGCGGAACAGGTCCACATTGGTTCCGTAAAGCGCGCCGCCCTCTTTCACGTTCGGGCACGACACGTTGACTTCGAGCGCGCCGATGCGCGCCTGCGCGCCGAGAATTTCCGCAACCCGCCCGTAGTCTTCAACGGTTCTGCCCCAGATGTTGACGATCAGCGGCACCTCATAATTCTCGAAAAACGGAATGGTTTTATCGATGAAGCCCTGCGCGCCGGGGCCGGGCAGCCCGATGGCATTGAGCATGCCGCTGGCGGTTTCAAACGTGCGCGGGGTACTGTTGCCGACATGCGGCTCAACACAGATTCCCTTGACGGTCACCGCGCCGAGGCGGTCGAGGTCGACATAGTCGGCGTATTCCGGGCCGTACCCGAAGGTGCCCGAGGCCACCGTCACCGGGTTTTTCATCACCAGGCTGCCGATTTCCACTTTTAAATCCGGTTTATTCATACTGATTCCAATACGTTACAAAATCATTTACAGCAAAATCACTTTTCCGGACAACAAGATGATTTTGCCGTCCGTGATGGGGTCAGTCTTCTTCCCAAACAATCTCTTTGGCATTGAAGACAGGGCCGTCTTTGCAGCAGCGCGCCCATTCCCAGCCGGTTTCGGTTTTGCGTTTAATCACGCAGGTCAGGCAGGCCCCCACGCCGCAGGCCATGTTGCGGTCCATCGAAAGCCAGGCGGTCAGCCGGTTTGCGAGCGCGATGTCGCCGACGGCCTTGAGCATCGCGTTCGGGCCGCAGGCAAACAGTTCCAGCGCCTGGAACTGTTCTTTGTGCTGCGCGAGCCACGGGTTGAGCGCGGCCGTCACCAGCCCCCTGGTTCCAAGCGATCCGTCGTCGGTGGCGACCCGCACGTCCCAGCCGAGCGCCTCGAACTCGTCGATGCACAGAATGTCTGCGGCCGTGCGGCCGCCGAAGAAAGCAACGCCTTTGACCGGCAGGGTTTTCGCCTGCAGATAAAGGGCGGCATTGCCGTAGCCGCCGGCCACCAGCACCGGCAGAGTTTTGCCGCCGCCCAGGGCTGGAAAGCCGTTGCCCAGCGGGCCGAGCAGGCTGACCGGCTCTCCCGGCTGAAGCGACCGCATGGAGTCGGTTCCTTTCCCGACGCTTTTATAAAGAATGGCGAGGCCCTGCTCATCCGCCTTGAAAATACTGAACGGCCGGCGCAGAACCGCCTCGCCCAGTCGCGGGATTTTCAGATGCACAAACTGCCCCGGCTTGACCAGCGGGCCGATGGCCGGCGCGGCCAGCGTCAACTGGCGGTAATCGCCGTGAAAAAGACGGTGTTCAACTACGGTTGTTTTTTCCTGTTTCATTGAGGGTGGATTGTGCGGACATTCAGCAAACAGGTCAAACGCATTTCCGGAAGAGCCGGTTTTAACGGCAGGCAATCCGCACACACGCAGCCCGGGAAGACAAAAAGGCGGCCCGGAATCCAGGCCGCCCTGCTGATTCAAACCGGAATGCGGTTTAAATGGCCGGAGCGTTGGCGAGAAGATATTTCTCGGCCTCGGGGCTCCAGAGTCCGTTGTGCTTTTCGACGATGACGGCCAGCTCTTTGCAAACCGGGCAGTCTTTGTCTTTCAACTCGTTGAGCGCGACCAGCGGCATCGAAATGCCGTTGTAGACCAGCTTTTTGCCGCCGGGAATCTTCGGCAGGTTGAGCGTGGTTTCGATGACCGCATCGAGTCCACCCACATGCGTGATCATGACGGACGGGTTCAGGCGGCCGGCCTCCATCATGGCGAGCGACTCTTTCATGTCGTCGGTGTTTCCGCCGCTGGTGCCGACCACGTGGGTGGCGGCGTAGTGCACGTTGTAGAAGTTGAACTTGGCGGAAAACTCCGGATTGGTCGGGCCGGCAAAAAAGTTCAGGCAGCCGTCGAAGCCGAGGATGGCATCGGCCTGCTCGACGACCGGAGCGACCGGAGCGTAGACAAAGACATCATCAAATCCGGCACCCTTCGGGGTGAGCGATTTGAGGTAGTCCGGACCTTTGCCCTCTTCTGCGGTGTTGACGTAGATCAGCTCGACGCCGTTGGCTTTGGCGTCTTCCACCGTGAAGATGGAGGCCGCGCGCTCGAGGCGGGCGGTGTCGATGTCGGTCACCACCACGAGGGACGGCTTGCGGTCGGCGTGAATCGCATAGTCGATTGCACCGAGGCCCATCGGGCCGACGCCGGCGAGAATCGCAACGGAACCGCCTTCGACGATTTCCATTTTGTGGACGTAGGAGCCGGGAGTGGTGTGATAGTTCGCATGGTACCCGCCGACGATGCAGGACATCGGCTCAGCCAGTGAACCGAGGTAGAACGCTTCGCCGTCGAACGGGAGCAGACAGTTGTTGGTCATCACTTCTTCAGGAATGATGATGTACTGCGCATCGCCGCCGATGTGCTGGTAGGAGTAGCCGGGAGCCGAGAGCACGCCGACCGGGCCGTTTTCGTCAACCAGCGCGGGCTGGATCGAAAATTTCTGACCGGCCGTGAACTGATCGGCCCACTTGGAGCCGACTTCGACGATTTCGCCGCAGAATTCGTGTCCGATAATGACCGGATTGTCTGCCACGTCATCGGGAACACGTTTGTGCTTCGGGCCCTGAGTTGCCGCTTTGTAGGACGACATGCAGATGGAGTCGGATACAATTTTGGCAAGGATTTCAGTTTCCCTGATGGCCGGAAGTTCGAACTCTTCGAGTCTCAAGTCGCTTTCGCCGTACAGTCTTACTGCTTTTGTTTTCATGATATACCTTTCGTTTAAATCGTCAAAGCGCCCCTCCGGGGCTCGTTAATTCGGGCTTGCGCCCTCGTTAAAGCCGTTCAAAACGTTCAACGAGCAAAGCGTTTCAACGACTTGAACGACTTCAACGTCCTCTCCTAGTTCAACATGACCTGTCCGCCTGTAACGGGGATAGCCTGACCTGTTTCATACTTTTGTTCAACCGAATACATGATTGCTTTGGTCACATCGTCGCCGAAGCAGCCGCGGTTCATCGGGACCTGAGCCTCGTAGAAGGCGCGCACATCGGCCACGCTGGTTGCGCCGGGCACTTTGCCGGTGTTGAGGTACTGCACGAACAGTCCGCGGTCCGGATCGCTCCAGAGCGGGCCGTCGAAAAAGTTTCCGGGACAGACGGTATTGACCTTGGTGTTGTCGGTCACCAGCTCTTTGGCAAAGCTCTGCACGAGGCCCACCGAGCCGAACTTGGAACCGGCATACGCGCCGTTTTTGTTCGAGCCTTCCAGCGCCGACTTGGAGCTGATGGTCACAATGTCGGTGAAGTATTTACCGCACGGCTTGTTCATGGCCGCCATCACCGGCGCGACATGCTTGGTGCACAGGAAGAAGCCGATGTAGTTCACGTCGGTCACAAACTTGAAATCCCTGAGCGTCATTTCTTTGACGCTGCCCGCCTTGAGCACACCCGCATTGCTGACAAACAGGTCGATGCCGCCGGCCGTCAGAACGATCTCGTCGATCATGGCCTTGACCGAATCCTCGTCGGTCACATTCACCGCGACGCCGAAAGCCGTCGTCCGCCCGGCTTCTTCGTTCAGCGATGCCGCCAGGGCTTTCGCCCCGTCCACATTCATGTCGGCGATAAACACGATTGCGCCGTTTTTGATCAGCTCGCGCACAATGCCCTCGCCGAAGCCCTGTGCGCCGCCGGTCACCACGGCCACCTTGTTGTTCACCACCGCGGCGCGGCCCGTTATTTTCGGGGCATTGGATGTTCCGTTGACGGCGTCATCGTAATCTTCGCCGAGCAGGAACCCGCCGACACCCTCGACGCTCACCGAGCGCACGCCGGGTTTAAACGTTGCTTCCAGCTCATCTGCGGTGCAGGTCAGCTCCGCATTTTCGATGGTTTCTTTGAAGACGACGATGTCGCCCTTCTCTCCGTCAAATGTCAGCCCGCGCAGCAGCGGGGCAATTTCTAAAGCAGTCATATTGTTTTCCTTCAATTAAAAATTAACCAGTTCGATGGCTTTTTCGGGGTGGAAGTTGTCGATTTTCCGGCCGATCTCCGCGTAGACATCGATGCGTCGCTGGAGCGGCTCGCCGGCCAGCGGGTTGTCGGGGCTGAACAGGCTGTAGCGCGCATCGGCCGATGCCAGTTTTTCGTGAGCGATCAGCGCCCAGGTTGCACCGATCAGGTGCTGGAATTCCGGCTCCATAATGATCGGGCAGTTAAAGCTCTGGCGCGAGCTGTTGATGTCCACGCCGCTGATTTCCATCAGGTCGTATTTCCGACACAGCTTCTGCAGGCGCAGCAGCTGTTCTTTGGTGTTGCGCGGCGGCATATAGGTGATGGCTTTGAATCCGATCCGTTTGAGTTCGGGGATTAACTCATCGAGGTAGTCATCTTCGAATTTTTCGGCCTTTTTGTCGCCGGTGGGGGACTCGCTGACGTCGCCGAGGTAGGCGTAGGCGGGGATTCCGCCGATATCGTTGGCGAACCGGACGGCATCATAGACCGACCGGGCTCCCTGCACATTGGGCTGAACAAAGATTTCCGGAACCAGCGAGCCTTTAAAAACCCCCAGCAGGTCATAGACATAGTGCGGATTATCCGCATCCATCAGGTAGTCTTTGACCATCGCGGGAATCTCGATGTTCAGGCCGGTTTCGATGAATTCGATCAGCGAAGCCCCTTTTCCGAACCGTTCGATCAACTTGAGCGACAGCGCATAGACAATGTGCCGTTCGGTAATCGACCCGCCGTGGCTCGCCTCGGAACAGGCCCAGACATCGGCCTCAAAGTTCAGCGGATCGAGTCCGGCGCGGCCGATCACACGGTTGAGGTTGTCGACCTCCTTGCGGTCGCGCAGGTAGCGCGCTTTTTTGATGGAATCCAGATAGTCGTTCACATGCGGGACCTCTGAATACGGCACCCCGTGAACGGCCATATAGGTATTGTTCACGGTGTCGGGGTTATTGGTTTTATAACCCTCAAAGGCCGTGCCGGTCATGTTCACGCGCATCTCGAACCCGCACGTGGTCGCAATGCCTATGGCTTTTCCGGCCTCAATCATCTCATCGAACCCGGCGATGGAATCATGATCCATGATGCCGACCGCCTTCAGCCCTGCCCGCGCGGCATTAACCGCAATCATCGTGGGATAGTAAGGACTGAATGAATACTTTGAGTGAACGTGGTTGTTCACCTCATCCGTCACCGGACATCTCAACTTCAGCCTGGCCCCCAACTCGTTCACAACCGCCAACCGGACCACACTGGACCGATGATTCAGTAAGTTTTCCAACCCCATATATTCTCCCATAAAAACCGCTCCGTATCGTGTTGTGTGCTGCGGACCGCCCGAAGAACAGTCCGCAGCACATGACCGGTTACACTCCAAGACGGGCGATGCGCTTCATTTCACCGGTGGTATAGTTGTGTTTCACAACATGACCGGGAAGCGGAAGGATCCGTTCGTGAATGGCATCGATGATCCAGCTGGCCTGCGGGAAGTAGTCGGTTTCCATTTCAGCGGCCGGAGAGATCCAGTTCTTGGCGCCGATCACGACCGGCGGTGCATCGAGGTCGTCGAAGCACAGGTTGGTCAGGTTGGCGGCAATGTTGTGCAGGCAGGACCCGCGCTCGACGGAGTCGGAAGCCAGGACCACACGGCCGGTTTTCCGGACGGATTCAACCAGCTTGTCGTAGTTGAGCGGGTTGACGAAACGCAGGTCGATCAGTTCGACATCGAGGCCGTACTTTTCTTTCATTTCGTCGACGACCTTCATGCCGCTGTAGAGAACCGGGCCGAGGGTGATCAGCGTCAGATCCTTTCCTTCGGTACGGACAGCCGGTTCGCCTTCGGGAGTTTCGAAGTATCCTTCCGGAACGCCGCCTTTTTCGAACAGCTCACCGATCCCGTAGGTTTTCTGGGATTCGAAGAAGATGACCGGGTCGGTTCCCGCCAGAGCGAGGTTGAGCATTCCCTTGGCATCGTTGGTGGTGGCCGGGTAGTACACTTTCAGCCCCGGGATGTGGTTGACCATGGCGGTCCAGTCCTGCGAGTGCTGCGCACCGTATTTGTTTCCGACGGAAACACGCAGAACCAGCGGCATTTTCAGGATGCCGGCGGACATGGACTGCCATTTGGAAATCTGGTTGAAGATTTCGTCCCCGGCGCGGCCCATGAAGTCGCAGTACATCAGCTCGGCGCAGACGCGGCCGCCGCTCAGGGCGTATCCGCAGGCCGTGCCCACAATCGCGCCTTCGGAGATCGGCGAGTTGAACAGACGATGGTAGGGAAGCAGTTCGGTCAGCCCGTTGTAGCAGGCAAACGCCCCGCCCCAGTCGCGGTTTTCTTCACCGTAGGCCACCATGGTCGGGTCCGTCGTGAACCGGTGGGCCATGGCTTCGAAAATACCATCGCGATAGGTGTAGAGCTGGTTCGCCTTGTAGGGCTGGCCGTTTTCATCGAAGGCATAACGCTGTTTGCGCTTCAGCTTCTTCACACGATCATTATCTTCGAGTTTCTGGAGCAGTTCCGGCTCGCGGTCGTCGAACTTTTCGACCTTGGTGTTGGAGTACATCATGCCTTCGATCTGGTTGACGTCGGAGTACGGGGAAACCGACTCGTCGATCGCCAGCTTCATGGCCTTGCTGATTTTGGCAACGACTTTGGCTTTGAGCGCATCGGCGTCGGCCTGAGACATGGCCCCGTTTTCGATCAGGTAGGAGCCGAAGCTCTTGACGCAGTCTTCTGCTTCCCAGAGTTCCATCTCTTCTTTGGAGCGGTAGGACGATGCGTCGGAGGGAGAGTGGCCGGACATGCGGTAGGTGACGACGTCCATCAGAACCGGGCCCTTGCCTTCGAGAAGAATCTTCTTCTTGCGCTCGGTGGCATCGGCGACCGCCAGCGGGTTGTACCCGTCGACCCGTTCCGCATGCATCTGGTCGGGGTTTACACCGGCACCGATGCGGGCCGCAAATTTGTAGCTCATGGTTTCACCCACGGTCTGTCCGCCCATGCCGTACTGGTTGTTCATGATGTTGATCATGACCGGCGGGTGACCGAATTCTTTGTCCCACAGCTCGACGTACTGGTCCATCGCAGCCATCCAGATGCCTTCATAAACCGGTCCGCAGCCCATGGACGCATCGCCGATGTTGGCAATCACGATCCCCGGCTTGCGGTTGATCAGTTTGTTCATTGCCGAACCGACGGAGATATCGGCGGAACCGCCGACCAGCGCATTGTTGGGCATGGAGCCGAACGGAATAAAGAAGGCGTGCATCGAACCGCCGAGCCCTTTGTTGATGCCGGTCTGACGGGCAAAGATCTCAGCCAGTGTTCCGTAGAGGATGAAGTCTTCAGCCAGGTCTTTGACCTCCTTATGGGAACCGTCTTTCACCACTTTCAGGGTGGCTCCGTCGAAGAAGCCTTCCATGATGGTGGTCAGCTGACCGTCGTCGAGCTTGCTGATGGCGGAGAAGCATTTCGCCAGGATTTCACCGTGCGAGCGGTGCGATCCGAAGATGTAGTCGTCGGTATCGAGGTTCACGGCCTGACCGACGGCGGCGGCTTCCTGACCGATCGAGAGATGGGCCGGGCCGGGGTGGTTGTATTCCATTCCTTCGTAGGAGCCCTGCACCTTGATCTGGTTGATCATGGTTTCGAACTCACGGATGATGAGCATGTCGTAGTACATTTTGACCAGACGCTCTTTGCCGTATTTTTTCTCTTCCTTGGCATAGTCCGATTTGTACTGGTTGATCGGAATCGATTTAAAGGTGATCTTGCCCGCTTTGCGGGTCTCCTTGGGACAGACAATTTGATTCTTAGGCATTTTCTTTCTCCTGATTTAATTCGATCTAAAACTGAAACATGGTTGAACGGATTACTTCCCCGACCGTCGGATGCGGGAAAACAATCTCCTGGATATCTTCGATTCTCAATTCGGACTCGATCATGGCGGCGACCCCCCAGATGATTTCCGAGCTGTACGCGCCGAACATGTGAACGCCGAGGAGCACATCGGTTTCGGCATCCTTGACCACCGTCACCTGTCCGGGCCCTTTTTTCCCGTTCTCTGCCAGGAAGCGTCCGCTCATCAGCAGCGGAAGCGTTGCGGTTTCAACCGCGAACCCGGCCTCTTTGGCCTGATCGGTCGTCAAACCGCACCCGGCGATTTCGGGCATGGAATAAACGGCCCACGGGATCGCGTTCATGCGGAAGCGGTCCGGCTTGCCGAGAATGGTGTTGAGAGCCACTTCACCCATCCGTGTGGCGGAATGAGCCAGCTGCGATTTGCCGGTCACATCCCCGATGGCATAGACATTCGGCAGGTTGGTGCGCATCTGCTCGTCGGTTTTGATCCCGCGGCGGTCGAAGTCGAGCCGGGCCTCTTCAAAGCCCATTCCGGACAGGTTGGGCGAACGGCCGACCGACATCAGCACGATATCCGCGTTGATCGATTTTTCTTCGCCCTTCGGGTCGACATACTTCACGTCGTGCCCGTCAATGGCGGTCACCCGGCAGCTCATGTTGAAATCAACCTTTCCTTTCAGCGCGGCGCGGAAGCGCTTGGCCTGTCCGCGGTCCATGAACGGAATGATTTCGTCGAGCATTTCAATCACATCGACTTTCACGCCGAGGCTGCTGAAGAAGCTGGCAAACTCGATCCCGATGACCCCGCCGCCGATCACGACGAGAGACTTCGGCATGTCCTCGATGCTGAGGATTTCCGTGCTGGTCATCACGTGCGCCTGGTCCGCGCCGGGAATCGGCGGAACGAAGGGAGAGCCGCCGGTGGCGATGACCACGTTGGCTGCTTCATAAACGGTTCCGGCCACGTCCACTTTGCGGGAGCCCAGCAGCTTGGCCTCTCCCTTCAACACGGTGACCTTGCTCTTCTTCATCTGGCCGGCAATCCCGCCGCGCAGGGTTTCGATCACATCCTGTTTCCAGGCCATCACTTTCTTGAGGTCAAAGGAGACCTCACCGGTGGTGACACCGAATTCCGGCGCCTCTTTGGCATGGACATAGTGCTTGGCGGAATTCAACAGGGTTTTGGTGGGGATGCAGCCCCAGTTCAGGCAGACGCCGCCGAGATGCTCTTTCTCGATCAGCAGCACTTTCTGCCCTTTATGCCCTGCCCGTTCGGCCATCTCGTAGCCGCCCGGTCCGGCGCCGATGATGATGAGGTCAAATTCGGCTCCGCCGGTACGTGCGGGCAGTGAAATGCTGGATGTGGAAGGTGCCGGCGCGGCAACCGGCGCAGGCGCCGGTGCGGACTCTGAAACACTTTTTACTTCCGGCGTTCCACTTTCCACAGCATCCGCGGGGCGAAGCCCCGAGATGTCTTCGCCCGGCGCCCCGATCGCGGCGATCACTTTGAGCACTTCAACATCCGCATCATCCGGGTAAAAGAGTCCCAGCACCGTTCCGGCGGCCGGGGATTCCACTTCGAATGTGGCTTTGTCCGTCTCGACCTCGCACAGGGCCTGGCCCTGCGTGACGACGTCGCCCTCTTTCACCTTCCATCCGACAATGATGCAGGACTCAACACTCTGTCCCTGTCTCGGCATTAAAACTTCAGTAGCCATTCTTTTCTCCTTAATCAGATTAACCGGCGAGAGTGAGTTCGAACGCCGCCAGCTTGGTCCGCAGGCTGGCGAGGAAGCGGGCGGCCGGAGCCCCGTCAACCGCACAGTGATCGAAGGTCAGCGAAAGCCCCATGTGCGGAACAAAGTCGGCACCGCCTTCTTTGTTCATCACCGGCTTCGGCTGGATCGAGCAGACCCCGAGGATTCCGACTTCCGGCGCATTGAGAACCGGCGTGAAGCTTTCGATGCCCATCGCGCCGAGATTCGTGACCGTAAAGTTTCCGCCGGTCAGCGCATCCGGATCAACCGTTCCCGCGATGCAGGCCCTGGCCAGGCGTTTGGATTCCGCGGAGAGCTGCTTGAGGGTCATCAGGTTGGCGTAGCGAATCACCGGAACCATCAGGCCGCGCGGAGTGTCCACCGCCATGCCGAGGTGTACGTTTTCGAACTCAACAATTTTATTGCCCAGCATATGAGCCTTGAGCTCGGGGAATTCCATCAGTGTTTTGATGGTGGCGTAGAGGACGATATCGTTGATCGTGATGCCGCCGACGGCGGCTTCTTCGGCCGCGGCTTTGCATTTTTTGCGGTAGCCGAGAATGGAGCGGGCATCGACCGACGAGTTGAGCGTCAGCTGCGCCGTGCTCTGCAGCGAATTGAGCATGCGGCCGGCAACCACTTTGCGAACGCCCTTGACGGGAATTTCGGTCACGGCTCCCGGGAAGTCCATGGCGGCAACCACTTCGGCGACATCTTCCGGCGCCACAGACATCAGGTCGGCCGCGAGCACGCGTCCGCCCAGTCCGGTTCCGGTGCTCGGAATCGGCAATCCTTCGGCGGCGGCTTTGGCGGCAGCTGCCGGAGTGACCGGAACCGCCTGCGCAGCGGCCACGTCGCGTTCAATCACACGGCCTTCCGGCCCGCTGCCGGCGAGGGTCGAAATATCAATGCCTTTTTTCTGCGCCAGCTTTTTGGCGCGCGGCGAGGCCTTGCCGGTCGGGGTTGTAGAAAGTGGAATGTTGGATGTGGAAGGTGCAGCAGCAGGCTCAACGACTGTCTTTTCCTCCGAACCACTGTCTACTTTCGACGTTTCACTTTCCACAGATGGTTCGGGGCGGAGCGCTGAAATATCTTCGCCCGGCTCGCCGATGGCCGCGATCACCTTGAGCACTTCCACGTCGGCTTCATCGGGGTAGAACACGCCGAGCACGGTGCCGGCGGCCGGCGATTCCACTTCGAACGTGGCTTTGTCGGTTTCCACTTCGCACAGCGACTGGCCTTCGGTGACAACGTCGCCCTCTTTCACTTTCCATCCGATAATAATGCAGGACTCCACACTCTGCCCCTGCCTCGGCATTAAAACTTCTACAGCCATTTGGTTTCTCCTTTCAGTCGAAAAAATTTCGAATTTCGATATTCCCTGTTCGATCCTCTGCGGGTCTCTAGGACTTGATTACGTTTACATTCGCTTCAATTAATTTTTCTTCAAACTCTTTGTGCAAAAAGGAATCGGTGACCAGGGTCTGCACCTCGTCAAACGGCAGAATTTTCGCGAAGCCGGCTTTGCCGAACTTGGAGGAATCCGCCACCGCGATGACCCGGTCGGCCTGATCCGCCATCTTGCGGACAAAATCGGCGCTCTCCACCGAATTGGCCGTAAACCCCTGTTTCACCGAAACCCCGTCGGAGCCGATGAAGGCTTTCGCCACATGGAACTGGGCGATGGCCTGCAGGGCGAGCGGGCCGACAACCCCCTCTTCCGAGGGGCGGAACTCGCCGCCGACCAGCGTGATGCGCAGCTGGGGGTTGGATCGGGCATAGGTCAGCAGCAGCGTGTTGTTGGTGACAATATGAATATCACGCTTTCCGAGCAGATATTTCGGAATCAGCGCCGTCGTGGTTCCGGCGGTGATAATCACCGTGTCGCCGTCATCCACCAGCCGGGCCGCCGCGCGGGCAATCGCAGACTTAATATCCTTTCGGGAACGGATTCGTTCGAGGATTTTAGGATGAAAGGCCGGCATGGCCCCTCCATGCGTGCGGACAATAAAGCCCTCCTCTTCCAGCGCAACCAGGTCGGCGCGGGCCGTCACCATGGTGACGCCGAACCTTTTAGACAAATCAGACACGCTGATCCGGCTGTCTTCCGCCAGCAGGTCCAGGATCATCTTCTTTCTGTCTGTTAAAGCAGCCGCCATTAACGCACCCGATTTTCCTTTTTGTGTTAAAAGACCGTCTTTATACCTTTGCTTCACCTTTCGTTTCAATATTTATTTTCTATTTTTATTTTCCAAACGCCCGCGAAAACCTCCCCGGTTCCATTTTCCAAACATTGGAAACTGACGAAATCCCCGTTTTTGGCATATGATCCGCCGGAAACAGCCTAAAGGAGGCAGAACCATGCTTAAACGAGACAATGCAATCCTGATTTTTATTGACGTGCAGGGACGACTTTCCGAAGTGGTCGATGGCTCTGAAGCCCTGTTCGGCAATCTGCGCCGCCTGCTGAAGGGAATGAACGCGCTGGATGTGCCGGTGATCGCGACCGAACAGATCCCCGAAAAGCTCGGCCCCACCCGCGAAGAATTCCGGGAACTCATCACCGGGCCGATCATTGCCAAAAGCAGCTTCGGCTGCTGCGGCGAACCCGAATTTTTCCAGGCATTGGAAAAAACCGACCGCAAACAGGTGATCCTGTGCGGAATTGAAACCCATGTCTGCGTCTACCAGACCGCTCAGGAACTGCTGGCGACCGGCCATAAGGTGTACGTGGTGGCCGATGCGGTCTCGTCGCGCGACCCGGCCAACAAAGCGCTGGCCCTGCGCCGCATGGAACATGAAGGCATCCGGGTCACCGGAACCGAGATGATCCTCTTCGAGCTGCTCGGCAACGCCAGGGACCCGGCCTTCAAATCCATCCTTCAGATTGTGAAGTAACGGGCACTACCGGATTCGCCACGTCAACCGAGGGTCGCCGGAGAGGCCGCCGACGCATTTTAGAAAAGAAATTTCTATGCTGTATCTTTTTCTGGCATCCCTGCTGTGGGCGTTTTCGTTCGGGCTGATTAAAGGCGGCCTGGCCGACCTGCCCTCTTCGTCGGTTGCGTTCATGCGGCTGCTGATCGCCTTTGCGGTGTTTGCGCCGTTTCTGCGAATCCGCCGCCTGCGCCCCGGCGCAGCGGCGCGCCTGCTGCTGACCGGTGCGGTGCAGTACGGCCTGATGTATGTGACCTACCTTCACGCCTTCCGCTACCTGCAGGCTTACGAGGTGGCCCTGTTCACCGTCTTCACCCCCATCTACGTGACCCTTATCAACGACTGGTTTGAGCGGCGGCTCAACCTGTCCGCGCTGGGCGCAGTCATGCTGGCGGTGGCCGGCGGCGCGGTGATTAAATATCAGCAGCTTGATTCGCCGGCGCTGTGGCGCGGCTTCGCCTTCATGCAGGCGGCCAACCTGTGCTTCGCCTTCGGGCAGATTTTCTACCGCCGCACGATGAGCCGCCTGCCCGATCAACCGTCGGACCTGCAGGTTTTTGGCCTGCTCTACCTCGGCGCGGCGCTCACCGCCGCGCTGGCGACCCTCGGCACAGCCTGGACTCCGTTTGAGCTGACCCTCCGGCAGGCCGGCATCGTGCTCTACCTCGGCATCATCGCCTCCGGCCTCGGCTTTTTCCTGTGGAATCTCGGCGCGCGCCGCACCGGTGCCGGGGCGCTGGCGGTTTTCAACAACCTGAAGATTCCGCTCGGCATTCTGGTTTCGGTGCTCGTTTTCCGGGAAGCCGCCGCGTGGCCGCGACTGGCCGCAGGAGGGGCGCTCATGGCGCTGGCGCTGTGCGTCAACGCCCGCAAGCCCGCCTGAACGGAAATCAAACATGCATTTAAACCATTTCTCATGGTTTGACTTTCATTCAACGGATGCAGTATATGTTTGTAAGCATTTTTTCCACTACATAAGGAGACCCGCATCATGACCAATAAAATTGTTTCCCGGTTCACCGGCCTGTTCCTGACTCTGGCCATCACACTCACCGCAAGCGCGTGGATACCCTTCACCGCTCCGGTCACCATCGAAACGGATCCGGAAGGTGCCGAGGTGTTTGCCAAAGGCGGCGAAACTCCGCTGGGTGTCACCCCGTTCAGCACCCGTGTGTTCGCAGGCGAAAAACGGCTCGAAGTCCGCATGGACAGATTTTTCACTGAAGAGGTTGTGCTCGACCACAGCACGCCGGAGACGGTCTCCCTCACCCTGCGCCCCACTCCGGTGCTGGTCTACACCAAACCCGCCGCGGCTCTCTACGCGGAAGGATCCAGCACTCCGCTGTCGACCGACGGCAGAACCGAAGTGAGCGTATCCCTTGAAGACAAAAACTACGTGCTCAAAGCCAAAGACTACTTCGACAAAGAAATCACCATCGGCCTGCACACCGACAGCCCGCAGGTGATTGAGCTCGAACACCGCCCGCTGATCAAACTCACCACCGCACAGAGCGGCGTCGATATTTACGAAAACGGCTCGTTCCTCGCCAAAGCCCCGGTCACGGAAGAAATCATGAAGCCGCGCACGTTTGAGTTCCGCAAAGAAGGCTTCTACAAAAAAACCGTCGAACTGACCCCGGCCCAGACCCATGCCAAGGCCTATCAGATGCAGGTCAGCCTGGAGCCGCTGCCGGTCATCACGATCAAAGCCACTCCGGCCGGCGCCGATATCTACATGGTCGGCAAATCCGAAAAAATCGGCACCGGCTCCGCTGAACTGATGATCGAAAAAGAGACCGCCTTCGAAATCAAAGCGGACCGCTTCTACCCGGAAACCTTTACGGTGGATGCCCGCACGCAGACCGTCACCAAATCGCTCAAGGCCATGCCCTACGTGACGATCAAGAGTTCCCCGGCCGGCGCATCGGTCACCGTTGATGGAAAAGCCGTCGGATCCACTCCGGTTGAACAGCTGATTGAAAAGGCTGTTTCGGTCAAACTGACCAAAGAGGGCTACCTTCCGAAAACCGTCACCCTCAACGGCAGCGACCTGAGTCCGATGATCAGCCTCGAAGCGAAGCCGGTTGCTCCGCCGACGCCCACCGTCACCATCGGCAGCACCCCGGCCGGCGCATCGGTATCCATCGACGGCAAAGTCGTCGGCACCACACCGGTTGAGCAGGCGGTCAAAGCCCCGATCACCGTAACCGTCAGCAAAGAGGGCTACCTGCCGCAGACCGTGACCCTCGACGGCAGCGACCTGAAGCCGATGATTACGCTGGAAGAGGAAAAGAAAAGCTTCTGGCAGAAACTCTTCGGCAAATAAGCCGCAGACCGCGCTTCACGAAAAGAGCCGCTTGCGCGGCTCTTTTTTTGTTGGTCGGCTTTGCCGGACAAATAAAAAAGGAGAACTGCCCCCCCTCCGCCGATCAACCTGCCAGAGCGTTTTAAGTAGAACTGTGGCCAGACTCAAGCTCTTCGGAATACCGAAGAAGCTCGACCTACAAACAAACTTGCAGGGCGACCTTCCCGAAGGGAGGTTGCGCAAACGGCCGCGTTTAGCCCCTATTTTCAGGCCATCGGCTTAAGTGGTTGCTTTCGTGCTGAAAGCCTCGGTTCGCGTCTTCGGCATTCCGAAGAGCTTGGGTTGCGGCTATAGATTTGCCCCCTCCGGAGCGGCGACATTCCTGCCGGGGATCAACCGGCGCACCGGGGCCAAAATGCAGTATGCGCCGAAACAAAAAGGCCGCCCGGTCAAAGGCGGCCTTTTTCTTTTCCAAGGGTTGGAACTATGCTTTTTTGAAGCACAGGGTGGCGTTGTGTCCGCCGAAGCCCAGCGAGTTGCTGAGCGCGACATTGATCTGCATTTCCCGGGCGATGTTCGGCACGTAGTCAAGATCGCAGTCGGGATCGGGCGTGGTGTAGTTGATGGTCGGCGGAGCAATGTTGTCGCGGATGGCCAGCGCACAGATGGCCGCCTCCACACCGCCGGCGGCACCGAGCATGTGGCCGGTCATGCCTTTGGTGGAACTGACCGCCGTTTTGTAGGCCTTTTCTTCGCCGAGCGCTTTTTTGATGGCAAGGGTTTCGCCTTTGTCGTTCAGCGGCGTGCTGGTGCCGTGAGCGTTGACATAGTCCACATCGTCAGCGGTGAGACCGGCATCGGCCATGGCGAGTTTCATGCCGCGGGCGGCCTGGTCCGCCGCGGAGTCCGGAGCGGTGATATGGTAGGCATCACCGGTGCGGCCGTATCCGGCCAGCTCGCAGTAAATCCTGGCGCCGCGCTTGATCGCGTGCTCTTTTTCTTCGAGAACAATGATGCCCGCGCCTTCGGACATGACAAACCCGTCACGATCGAGGTCAAAGGGACGGGACGCGCCTTTGGGATCATCGTTGCGGCGGCTGGTGGCGCGCAGGGCGGCAAACCCGCCGATGCCGAGCATGGCGACCGAGGCTTCGGCGCCGCCGGCGACCATCACGTCGGCATCGCCGTACTGGATAATGCGCATGGCTTCACCGATGGAGTGTGTGCCCGACGCACAGGCGCTGGTGACGCAGAAATTGGGGCCCTGAAAGCCGTATTTGATCGAGACATAGCCCGACAGGATGTTGGTGATCATCTGCGGGATGAGCTGGGGAGAGATGCGGCGCGGCCCTTTTTCGTAGGCTTTCAGGCATTCGTTCTGCATGAACTGCATGCCGCCGATGCCGGAACTGGTGATGACGCCGATGCGTTCGCGGTCCAGCTCACCCGCATTGAGCCCGGCATCTTCAACCGCCATCATGGACGCGGCCAGTCCCCAGACCGCAAAGGGGTCCATTTTGCGGAGTTCTTTTTTGTCGACGAACCGTTCCACATCGAGGTCGCGGATTTCGCCGCCGATATGAACCGGATACTGTTCGATGTCGTCGCCCAGAGCCTTCACCCGGTCAATGCCGGACACTCCGTTCTTGATGTTTTCCCAGAATGTTCCGAGTTCGCTCGCCACGGGCGAAACCACTCCTAAACCGGTTACAACAACTGTACGACCGCTCATAATTCACCTCCGCATACTGATATAAAAAAGCCGGGAACCCGATGAAAGGTTCCCGGGCTCCCTTCACAAAAGGTCTTTATTCGCCAAGACCCTTGGATTTCAGGTAGTCGATCACGGCTCCGACGGAAACGAGCTTTTCAGCGTCTTCGTCCGGGATTTCCGCACCGAATTCTTCTTCGAAAGCCATAACGAGTTCGACGGTATCGAGCGAGTCCGCGCCGAGGTCTTCGATAAACGAAGCGCCGGGGTTGACCTGGTCCGCATTCACGCCAAGCTGTTCTACGATGATATCTTTTACTTTATCTTCAAGTGCCATTGTATTTTCTCCTTATTTCGGCTCCTGTTCAGAGACTCTTTTTTACATTACATAACCATGCCGCCGCAAGTCGAAATCACCTGTCCGGTGACATAACCTGAGGCGTCCCCTGCCAGAAAAGCGACTACATTAGCCACATCTTCAGGGGATCCAAAGCGATTTAGTGGAATATTATTGAGCATTTTCTGCTGAACATCTTCAGGCAGCGCATCGGTCATCGCGGTGCGAATGAAGCCCGGGGCGACGGCATTGCAGCGCACGTTGCGGCTGGCCAGCTCGCGGGCGACCGTCTTGCTGAAAGCGATCACGCCGCCTTTGGAGGCGGCATAGTTGGCCTGGCCGGCGTTGCCGATCAGTCCGATGATCGAGGCGATGTTGACAATGCTGCCCGTGCGTTTCTTCATCATGCCGCGCATGGCGGCCCTGGTGAAGAGGAAGACGCCCTTCAGGTTCACGTTGAGAACGGCGTCCCAGTCGTCTTCGCTCATGCGCATCAGCAGACCGTCTTTGGTGATGCCGGCATTGTTGACGAGCACGTCGATCTGCCCGAAATCTTTTTCAACCGCCTTGACGGTTTCATTCACAGCGGCGCCATTGCTGACGTCCACGCTGTAGCATTCGACACGGCGACCGAGTTCGCTGACCTTGCCGGCGGTTTCTTCGAGCCATTCAGCTTTCAAGTCGCAAAGTGCGAGGTCGGCGCCCTGGCTGGCGAGTTTCAGCGCAATGGCCTGGCCGATGCCGCGGGCGGCGCCGGTAACCAATGCAGTTTTTCCATCAAACTGTCCCATGGGAATTTCCTTCGTGAGTTTTGTGTTTACGCTTCCAAATCGGAAAAAGAACCTATGTTAATCATCGATACGTTTCTGTCAATACGCTTCATGAGGCCGGCGAGCACCTTGCCCGGCCCGCATTCGACCGCCTCTGCAACCCCCTGCCCGATAATGTATTGCATGCACTCGACCCAGCGGACCGAACCGGTGATCTGAGCGACCATGTTGGCGCGGATGGCGTCAGCGCCTTCGTGCGGAGCACCGGTTACGTTGGAGAGGACCGGGATCGATGGCGCGGAAAATTCGATGTCGGCCAGCAGCCCGGCCATCCGGTCGGCGGCCGGCTGCATCAGCGGAGAATGGAACGCACCGGCGACCGGCAGCGGCAGGGCCCGTTTGGCGCCGGCGGCCCTGCAGGCCTCGGCGGCTTTTTCGATGGCCTCCGCAGTTCCGGACAGAACGGTCTGGCCCGGCGAGTTGATGTTCGCCAGGGTTACCCCGCACTCGGCGGCGATGGCTTCGAGCGGCGCCCCGTCGAGGCCGATAACCGCCAGCATGCCGCCGGGGTTGGCGTCGCAGGCGGCCTGAATAAATTCGCCGCGGGCCTTGAGCACGCGCAGCGTGTCTTCAAAGGAGATGACGCCGGCCGCATAGAGCGCGCCCCACTCGCCGAGCGAATGACCGGCGGCGAAGTCGAACGCCATCGGCTTTTTGAGCTTCATGGCTTCGAACGCCGCGGCGCTGACGGTGAAAATGGCGGGCTGGGTGTTGTGCGATTTTTTCAGCTCCTCTTCAGGGCCGTCGAAGCAGACGGCGGAGATGTCGCAGCCGAGCACCTCGCCGGCCTGATCGAAGAGCGCTTTGCACTCGGGAATGGCCTCATAGAGGTCGCGCCCCATGCCGACGAACTGTGATCCCTGTCCGGGAAAAAGGATGGCTCGCATCATTTCGTTTCTCTCCATTTTAAAAGCGCGAATTATTTGGCGCTTTTAGTCCACTCCAAAATGGTTGCACCCCAGGTGAACCCGCCGCCGAAGGCCACCAGCAGCATCAAGTCGCCCTGCTGAACGGTTCCGGATTTGGCAACTTCATCAACCGCAATCATCAGAGCGGCCGCCGAGGTGTTGGCATATTTTTCGACATTCATGAACATGCGCTCTTCAACGTGAAGGCGCTTGCCGACCGCTTCGATGATGCGGGCATTGGCCTGATGGGCCACAAAGCATTGAATGGCATCCGAAGTCAGCCCGTTGAGATCGAGCACGTCGAGCACGGATTGCGTCATCTGCTTGACGGCATGCTTGTAGACGTCGCGGCCGGCCATTTTCAGGTACTGCTCTTTGCGGTCGAGCATGTCATGGCTCATCGGGATGCGCGATCCGCCGCCGGGGGTCCACAGCAGGCTGGCCAGCGATCCGTCGGAACCGAAACAGCCCTTCATGATCCCGCGCCGCCCGGCCTCCGAGGCTTTGAGAACAACCGCGCCGGCGCCGTCGCCGAACAGCACACAGGTGTTGCGGTCCTCCCAGTCGAGAAAGGTGCTCATTTTCTCCGCCCCGATCACCAACGCCGTTTCAACCGCGCCGCAGGCAATCTGATTCTTGGCGGTCTCCAGGGCGTACAGCGAGCCGGAACAGGCTGCACCCAGATCGTAGCAGTAGGCATTTTTTGCACCGATTCTTTCCTGCACAAAACAGGCCGTGCTCGGAAAAAACATGTCAGGGGAAAGCGTGGCGACAATCAGCAAATCGATCTCCCGGGCGTCGACCCCGGCATCGGCCAGGGCGGCCAGGGCGGCTTCCGAAGCCAGATCCGACGTCGCCTGATCGTCACGGGCAATACGCCGTTCGCGCATGCCGGTGCGGCTGTAGATCCATTCGTCGCTGGTGTCGACGATCTGGGCCAGGTCGGTGTTGGTCACGACCTTTTCAGGCAGGTACACACCGGTGCCGACCACGGACACAGCCCGCAAAGTCTGATGCGCATTACTCACCGACTGAATCCCCGCCGTCAAAAATCGCGTTGATTTCCTGTTCAATCAGGTGGTTCAGCCGCTGGTCAACCGCGGTGCCGGCCACCCGGATGGCATTGTAAACCGCATAGGAGGACGAGGAGCCGTGCCCGATGATGCAAACCCCTTTGACCCCCAGCAGCGGGGCGCCGCCATAGGCTTCCGGGTCCACTCGCTCTTTGATTTCCGCAAAGGCGCCGGAGGCTTTCAAAATACCCGCTCCGATTTTCCGCACCAGCGTGCTCGAAAACGATTCCTTGAACCACTGCCCCATGGCATGCGAAACGCTTTCGCTCGTTTTCAGCACCACGTTGCCGACGAACCCGTCGCAAACAGCCACATCCACTTTGCCTTCAAACAGGTCATGGCTTTCCACATTGCCGATGAAATTAAGAGCGGACCGCTCCAGCAGATGGAACGCCTCTTTCGTGAATTTACTGCCTTTGGCGTCTTCGCCGCCGATGCTCAGCAGTCCGACGGTCGGCTTGGCGATATTCAGGATTTTTTTTGCGTAGATATCGCCCATGGCCGCAAATTCAACGAGCATTTCCGCCGTGCAGTCGGTGGTGGCACCGGCATCGAGCAGAACAAACGGATGATTGAGCGAGGGCAGAACCGTGGCAATCGCCGGGCGGTCGACATTTTCGAGCGTCCGCAGCCGCAGCGTGCAGGCGGCAACCGCCGCCCCGGTGCTGCCCGCAGAAAAAATCGCCTCCGCCGCCCCCTCTTTCACGAGGTTGACCGCCTGCATGATCGATGAGTCTTTTTTGCGCCGCAAAGCCAGCGCAGGCGACTCGTCCATTTCGATCACTTGCGACGCGTGGCGGATTTCAATGCATTTCGGCGTTTCGCCATACTTCGCCAGCTCGGCCCGCAGGGCCGTTTCATCGCCGACCAGGAAGAGCGTTTCGAGCCCTGAAAGATTGCGGGCCGCTTCCACGGCCCCTTTAACAATCTCCACAGGGGCGAAATCTCCGCCCATGGCATCAATCGCAATACGCATGATGCTAGTCGTCCGAAACCGTGATGACCTGGCGACCTTTATATTTACCTGTGGTCGGACAGACGCGATGCGGCAGCGACGGTGCGCCGCTTTCCCCGTCCAGACCGGCGAGCGCAATCGAGCGCTTCATGTTCTGCGCCTTGCGGCTTGCCGTTTTGCTTTTCGATTTTTTTCTTTTTGGAACAGCCATTTTTCTTCTCCTGTAGGGACTCGAATAAAAGAGGTATGCTACCCGCCATTCGTCCGGTTTTCCATTACAAATTCAAATTATCCAGTGCATCCCACGCCCCGTGTTTTTTCCCTTCCGAACAGCCGCAAGGGCCTTCGTTCAGGTCTTTTCCGCAGCGGGGACACAACCCTTTGCACTCTTCATCACACAAGGGAAAGCGCGGCAGATTCAGCAAAATCGCCTCCCGCAGATCCTCAGTGATATCCACCTCCTCCGCGCCCTGAAGGTCGGAGTAGTCGCGCAGAAAACCGGAATCGCTCACGGTTGTCGAGAAAAATTGAGTACATCTTGCACAGCACCCTTTGATCCCGATGGAAACATTTCCCCGCACAATGAGCATCTCATCAACCAGCTGGACGTATAAATCGTAGCGCAACGGCCCGTCAGGATGGAATTCGGCAGACGGTTCCATCGCCAGAACCTCCGGAGGTTCCACCCCTTCAACGCGCATCCCCTGCTCGGGAATCTGTTCTAACTTTAT
Organism: Tichowtungia sp.; assembly: GCA_041584215.1. Lineage (GTDB taxonomy): Bacteria > Verrucomicrobiota > Kiritimatiellia > Kiritimatiellales > Tichowtungiaceae > Tichowtungia. Next base: position 36,393 of record JBFHEM010000036.1, read on the forward strand.
AATCATGGGCGGGATTATGCCGAACACTGGCCGGCCGGCAAAGCGGAATTGCGATCAAACCGAAACATGCGTTGCCAGCAGCCGATCAAACGAGGCGGCCATTCGTTCCAAGGCCTTGCGCCTGACCCCTTTCGGGAGCAGCCGCACCGCTCCCCCGGGGGTACTGTTGACATCCACGATATAGATTCGTCCGTCATCCGCATCTTTCAACACGTCCAGCTCACAGAAATCCGCGCCCATTTTCCGGCAAAACACCAAAATCTTTTCAACCTGTTCGGCGCTGAACGCCTGCTCCACCTCCATCATGCCGCAATCCGTATAGTTGTCGAAGCGGTCCGCATAATCGCGGTATTTGAGATAGATCAGGGGAATTTCAGTTCCATAGACCGGCAGGCGGTAATCCACGACCAGACCTGCCCGATCCGACTGGTTGTTAATCAGCTTCTGATAAACCGACCCCGGCCTGAGCTGATCCGGAGTCAAAGGTCCCTCAAGAATCCGCCCGTCATGCGTTGCATTCGCATCGGACTTCTCGACAATCCGCCCGGTAAAGCGCAATGGGTCCAGAGCGAGCGGATATCCGAACACCTCTTCAAAAACACGCCCGACCTTGCCCTTGCTGATATCCACCAATCCGGCGTTGACGATCTGTTCGCGCGGCACCCGCACCGCATCCAGCTCCGCCGGATCAAAGAGCGTGCGGTTCCTGCGCTTAAACGCAACATCAAACCGGCGCCGCGGATCCTTTACAATGCAATATCCCAGCCATGCGCACAGGACATAGTCCGCAAACGGATCCACGGGGCGTTCGGGATAAAACAGAACCGTGCCGGCCGGACGCAGAAACACCCGGACGGCTGAACAGACATTACGCCATGCGGGCCGGTCCTTGAGCCCCTGGTGCACACCGTAATGGTTTTTTGCTGCCTGCACCCGGTCCCGGCAATCACGATATCGGTCCGCCCATCCCGCAGGAACCGCCCGCCGCAATGCCTTCCGCCACCGGCTCAACTGAATTTCCTTTTCAGCGCCGCCTCGACAGCCGCCGGTACAAACGTCGTCACATCGCCGCCCAGCGAGGCGACCTGACGAATGTTGGTTGAGCTCAGAAAACTGTAATCCTGCTTCGGCATCAGAAAAAGGGTCTCGATATCGGGCGCGAGGCGGCGGTTGGTCAGCGCCATCTGAAATTCATACTCGAAATCAGAGAAAGCCCGCAGGCCGCGGATGATCACGCTGATGTTCTGCGAGCGGGCAAAATCCACCAACAGCCCCTCAAACGGCTGGACCGCAATATTCGGGAAGCCCGCCACTGAAGCCCGGACCAGCCCCACCCGTTCCTCCTGTGAAAACAACGTGTTTTTACCGGTCACCGCGGCCACCGCCACAATCAGTTCCGGAAAAATCCGCACGGCGCGCTCCAGCACGTCGAGGTGCCCCAGCGTCATCGGGTCAAAGGTACCGGCATAAATCGCTTTTTTATTCATATGGAAAGACTCTAGTGAGATGCAGGGCGAAACGCAATCCCGGATCGGGGGGCGATCCGGAGCCAGCCTCAACGGAGGCTGACCGGATTATCTTGAGCCGGGTGACAATGTAAGATAAAATCACCATCTTTTATTAAACAGAAAAGTATCACGTAATTTCATTATCTGCGCTTTGAGGCCGGATGTGATGCGATCACCAAACAGCCGATGCCCCCCCCCCCCGACACGAAAAGAGAATGCTGAAGATGAAAAAAACAACTTTTCTGCTGCTGCCCCTGCTTGCTGCCCTGCTGTGCGCAATGCTCCTTGTCGTGAAAAACAGGACACAGGAACCGGAAGCGATTCAGGTGATTGCTGACGACACGTCACTGGCGAAGGGCAAGGAAAGCCGCGAGGTCTTGACGCGGGAAAAAACGGCATCATCCGCGTACGATTTTCAAACCGGGCTGTCCTCCTTTCTCAGCGCCGGCTCTCCGGATGAACAGGCGACAATTGCCTCACAAATCATTCAAGCGGTTGTGCTGCAACCGGATGCCGAGCGGCGCCGTGCCGACTTGATCGAAGTGTCAGGCGCCCTGATCGGAGCGTCCGGCAATGGCGCTTCGGAAATCGTTCCTGCAATCATAAAAGCCGCCGGAACGAACGGCACCGATCTGGTTCTTTCGGCGATTGCCATCGCCGCCCCGGTTGCAAAGAACCCGGCTGCGGTGCGTGCCGCGGCCCTTCAGGCCGTCCCCGAAGAATCAAAAGAATCTGCACGCTTGATTCTGTCGAACGGGGCGGAGCGGATCGGCAGCGCGTCGCAACAGACGGTTCTGAATGCCGCCGAGGGATTTAAACGGATTCGCGAAAACTGGGATGCGGAGCAGGGAAAACTGAAAAGGGATATTTTTGCGGATCAAGATGGCGGCGAAACACCCTATCCACGCGGAACGGAAGAACGGTAATTATGAAAAAAAGATATTTATCCCACTGGGCGGTTACCGGTTCTTTACTGGCTTCGGCCTGTTTGCCTGTCGATGCATCGATTTCCATTTCGGGCGTGGGAACCCATGCGAACCCTTCCGGCAGCAACGACGGGCTGAGCGGGATTTGCTATGCCGGCGGCACGCAGTACTATGCGGTCGATGACAGCGGCGGACTGATGCAGCCGGCGACGATCAGCATCAACCCAAGCAGCGGCGCCATCACCGCCGCGTCGTTTGATTCAGCCATCACGCTGGGCGGCACGGATCTGGAAGGCATCGACTATAATCCGGCCAACAACAGTGTATGGGTCAGCGACGAAACCGGGGCGACGATCAGGGAATACAGCCTGGAAAATGCCGATTACCTGTCCAGCGTGGCCGTTCCGCCCATCTTCGCCAGTTATCGCGCGAACTACAGTCTGGAATCGCTGACGGTGCGCGGAGACGGACTCGAAATGTGGACCTGCAACGAAGAAGCGCTCTACGACACCAGCCCGGTTGTCGATGACGGCCCACTCTCAACGGACAACAACGGTTCGGTTGTGCGCCTGCAGCGATTTACGCGGAGCAGTGTCTACGGAGATTGGGTCGCAGACGGGCAATGGGCCTATTTGACCGAATCCTTTGAGGCGGATAGCGGATTCACTTCTGCCGAACGAAGCGGTGTTTCCGATTTATGCCTATTGCCGGACGGAATCCTGCTCGTCATGGAACGCACCCTGGGGTATTCCAGCTTTATTCCTCACTTCGAGAACCGCATCTATGAGATCAACTTCACCGGAGCAACAGATGTTTCCGCAATAACCTCTTTGAATGGGGCGCCCTATACCCGCGTCATAAAAACCCAGCGCTGGTCCAAAGATTTCGGCACCAGTTACAATTTTGAGGGGCTTTGCCTGGGGCCGCGCCTGGATGATGGATCGCTCAGTTTGATGATGATTGCCGATGGCGATGACCTGAGCAAAGGGCTCTACTCCCTGAAACTGTCGGGTCTGGCGACCCGGGATCTCACAGTTGCATCCGCTTACGGCACCGCCGATCCGGGCGGCGGCCCCTATCGCTATGTGTCGGGCGCAACCGTCACAAACACCGTCAGCGAAAGCCGGGTCCTGCAGGGCGGCACTCTCTATGAGTGCACGGGGTGGAGCGCCACCGGTCATATGCCATCGAGCGGGTCGGGCACAACCGCCGTCCTGACCCTCGATAACGATGTACAACTGACCTGGAACTGGTCTCAAATTTCGAATCCAGGCAATACACTCCCCTACGAGGAAACCTTTGAGTCCTATCCTGCCGGCTTTCAAATGCCGGGAGCGAACGGCTGGACCGCAACCGGTTTATCGGATGCAAAAATCTCGACCAACGCAACGCTGATTTCGTCGCTGGCAACCTACAGCGAGCCCTGCGAATATCCGGTCTCTTCCGCGGATCATGATCAGGTTCTGGAAGTCACAGGGACGGCTACCAACCATTTCAACATAACCGCCAACCAGATTATCTGGGTGGACTACATGATGCTGCCCGTTCATGGGGCGCTGCCCACCGATATGAATATTCCAGCGGAAGCTCAGCTGGTGATAGCTTTCAATCAGGATGATCATCCGGTTATCTGGAACTGCGATATCGCTGCGGGATCCGGCGGCTGGGCCGAGATCGATGAGTTAACTGTTCCCGATGATGAATGGGTTCGCATTACCCTGAATATTGATTACCAGACGGAGGACCCCATCAACCACGTTCGCTATTTTCAGGTTTACATCAATGGCACCCTGCTGACCCACCCGCAGGCCTGGACATCCAATGACGGATCGGGAGTCAGCGGCGGCTGCTGGTTTGCCATGTCATTCGAGCCCGACCAGCTGAACATCGTTGCCCTGAAAGCGGACTACACCACCGCCGGCGTCGACGACCTCGTGGTAACAACCGACAACCCTCTGACCACCCCTCAGGGCGTTCCGTATGAATGGATGGCGGCACACAACCTGACGAACGGAACATACGCCGGGGAAGAGCTGCTGGACAGCGACAACGATGGCGTGCCGACATGGCAGGAGTGGATCGGTGACACCAACCCGACCAACCAGGCCTCGGTGCTTCAGCTCACAGCACTGGAGCGCGATGGGTCCGGAATGCGCGTGCACTGGGATGGCGGCGTTCAGGCCCGGCAGTATCTGGAGCGGTGCACCGACCTTCTAACGGGATCATGGATGCCCGTTTTCACCAATCAGCCGCCTACATCAGTGACAACCAGCTTCATGGATTCCGGAGCCACTAATTCCGCGGGGTTCTACCGAATTAAAGCTCAGCGATAAGTTTTATCTGATCAAAAGCGCGGCCGAAAAATGAGTAAGAATAAGGGGTCAGTCAAAGAATTCTGACAATTTGGCGGCAACCTCTTGATATTTTGCGAACAGAGGATGCGTTGCATCACGCAGGCGACGGAGTTGTTGAGAAACATTTGCCGCACTTTTCATCTGCAGCTGCGAGGCGATCCAATCCTGACGCGCGCCCGTCCGCTGCGACAGCTCCCAGGCAATAGCCAGCTTACGAGGGTCGCTACCCGACAGCACTTTCAGATCGGCGTGAGATAAACCCACACATTCCAATCCACGTGCGATGATTTCTTCTGCTCGTGCCAAATCGTGAGCATGGCTTACCATACCCGACCGATACGTCGCGTTTTGCGCAGACCTCATTTTTTCCTCGGCCCGCTTCATCGTTTTTTCGGCGAACTCCGGTGTCCCCCAATACCAGCCGCGACGCAAATGACTCACTCGGGCATCGGCCGCAGTCGGCAGGGGCACGAATCCCGGATCGTCTTCCTGCCGGGCCCGCTGATCGATCCGCTCAATAAATTGCCTGCGGCCCGCTACAGTATCCTTTAAGCCAAACGCACCCAGCCCCTGCAAGACACAGCTCCATGAAGGGCGGGCAGCAACCGGGCGGGCGTAGGCAGCATGGAGACTGCTCCATGGATAGTCCGCAACGCTTTGCTCCGCCCCGACCAGCCCTGCCCGCGCGGGATTGAGATGGATGTAGTCCATCAAAGTCGTGAAATAATGCCCTTTGTCATTTTCAACGATGATTGATTTATAGCGGTCCCCGAACACCCTCCCCCACAGCTGGTGCTTGGTGTTTAGCCGGCGCGTATAGGTATTTTGCAGCCACTTCATCCCCTCCACCAAATTCGGCTCGGGAGTCTCAATCATCAGATGGTAATGGTTGCTCATTAACACCCATGCGTGAACAAGCCATCCGGTTCGCCCGCAGACATCCGCCATCGTCTTGATGAAAAAACGGTGATCGTCATCGCAGAAAAAGATATCATCTCGATGGTTGCCCCGTGCCATCACATGATAAAGAGCCCCGGCATATTCAATGCGTATGCTTCTCGACATAGGAGAAAAATGCGGATTTGGAGCAGGTGTGTCAATATTCTTTGACTGACCCCTTATTTTCTACAGAGGATCAATCCGATAGAACGATTGCGGTTCCGCGGTTTCCTCCAGCACCGCAGCGACCTCCTGATCGGCATCATATGGACCGAGCAGCCGAACCTCCTCCCAGAGGTTGGTTCCGAGCAGATCCGTTTTGCGGAGCACCTGATAGCGATGAGATTGCTTCGCGGAAAACTGTCCAAGAACCGTCACGTTGGTTGGCGCGATGACCGCGCCGGAAACCGCCAGCCAGAGCCGGTCATCCGCATCGGAAAACCCGGTGCCGGCCAGAATTTCGTACCGGTCGCTCGTCTGGTCGCCATCCAGATCGCCGGGGCTCAGGAAAATCCAGTCGAGTTCGAGCGTACCGCCGGTTCCGGTTGACCCGACGGGATCCAGCCGCAGCGACGTGATGGTCTTGCCGGCCCAGTTGCTGTTGCCGGACAAATCAAAGACATATACGTTGAACTGTCCGGCGGGACCGAGCGGAACCGACGCACTGCGTGCGGCGGAAAAACCGCCGTCTTCATTGGCCCAGAACAGCTGACACCCCGCACTGCCCTGACTCAACCGCATCCGGACCAGCACCGTTTGCACGTCATCGCCCGAGAGCTGCAGGCCCTGCAATACGAGCTTCGAATCGCCGCCGGTGATTGGGGCCGAAAACAGTCCGTTGGAAACGACCGGCCGCCCCAGATGAAGGATGTTCGGCTCCCAGCGGCCCCAGGAACCATCGAGATCGAAACCGTGCGAGTAACAGCCGTCATTGATGAAGCCGCCGGCCAGCCCTTCGAGCTGATCGGTTCCGAGGTCGCCGTCATTGTCGGGGTCGAGATAATCCGGAATGCCGTCGCCGTCGGTATCGGCGGTCCCTTCGGCGGAATCGCCGAGCGCATTGCCGTCGGAGTCGGGATCGACAAAATTGGCAGCGCCGTCTTTATCGGCATCACCCGAGCCTTCGGATGCATTGCCGATGCCGTCGGCATCGGCATCCTCGGAACCCGTTCCGCTGATGATCCGGACAACGCGCGAGCGCGGCCGCGCGGCATCGGAACTCTGGACGGGAACACTCACGGAGGCCAGCCCTGTGGCATCATCCGTTTGAACCTGAAACCACGGTTCGCCGTCCACCGGCGCCGCCATCGCGACGAGATTGGAAACATTCTGTCCGGACTCGACCGCCAGCTGCGTAATGTCGGGATTCACACCCACCACAGTAACCGGAATCCACTCCGGTCCGCCGGTTACGGTGAACTCCGCGCGGCCGGAGGAATCGGCCATCACCCGGGGCGGAAATTCGCGCAGAACGGTTCCAACCGCGGCGGTCACTTCCAGATTTTTCCAGGCATTGAAATGCTCTTCGCCGTACGTTTCGTCGGTGGACACTCCGCCGCCGGTCGCGGCCATCAGCTTGAACGCGATGCGGCCGCCGGAGCTGATCGCGGACGGAACCGATCCCGGAACAATATACCAATTGCGATCCACGCCGCCGGACGGCGGAATGGCGTCCAGCGACAGCGTCGGAGGCACGGCCGCCCCGTTGAACTCCACATCCCAGTCCCACACGGCGAGGAACGGATTGCCGGTCACATCGCTGTACGGAACCAGGATGGTCTCCCCCGTGGACGCGCTCGTCCGGCCGATCCCGTTGTCGGCGCTGAAAAATCCGGCAAAGAAGGGTTCGGGCAGCGGCTCGCTGCGGAGGTGAACTTCCGAAGAAATACCGACCACGTCCGTGCCGCCGCCCGCCGAGGAACAGGCGAATTTCTTGAAGTATCCCGGATTGCTGCGGTAAAAGCTGAGCATCGAAACGGCATGGGTGGCGCCGGTATCGACGGAGAGCGGCTCGGTCGTCACCAGATCCACCTCGGCCCCCCAGCGCGAATTCCCCTCGCCCCAGACATTGGTTCCATAGGCCTCGTCCATCCAGGCCGCGCTCCAGAACCGGATCGTGCCTTCGATGCCTGCGGGAACCGACTCCACCGCGTGGGTTTCCTCCACGAAGAACGGCCCGGCCTGCGACACCTCGACATCGGTGGAAACCAGATACAGCTCATCGCCGGAAGCCAGCTGCACCTGAAAAAACTCCGTGCGGCCGGCGCTGGCGCTGCTGGCGACATCAAACTCGTCGACCAGGTTGTCGGGATGCTTGCGCCAGTCGGTCACATTCAGCGGATCGTGGCGGATGGTCAGCGATTCCTGGCGGTTGATGGTGTAATGGGTGATCGGCTGCAGGTTGGGCCGGTGCCCCAGCGTGTCGCGCTGCATCCAGTCGTAATGGAACCCGGCCGCATTGGTGGCACCGCCGCGGTAGAGGGTCTGGAACGTGTACGCGAGCGAGTCGCCGGCCGGCACGATGAAGCGGTTGTAGATTCGGGCGCCGCCCTTCTCGCCCTGTGCGGAGTTTTCCGGATAGTTGATGTAGTGCTGCGGCAGCATGTGCAGCGGGTCTCCGGCGGCATCGCGCGCAAACGACGCAGAAATTCCGCCCCAGTTGTTGCGGGCGTCCAGCACCACCTCAACCGGATCGGATGCCGGGTTGGAAAACATGACATCCGTGCTCTTGATGACGCCCTTGCTGCTTCCCGCATAGTACGGGCTGACCATTTCCCAGAGCCCGCGCATGGGGGAAAACCCATGGGTCTGGCCGGAGGTGTCCAGCGAGAGAGCCGCCAGGTTTATATGCTGCTTCAGAACCGCTCCGATGGCGCGGTCATCTTCGCCGGGCGCCACCAGAAAACCGAACTCGTGATCTTCATCCGGGCTCCAGGTTTCGTTGATCGCATAGGACAGCGAAAGGCGGTTGGTGTTCGATGCGCCCGTGGCGAACACGACGTCCGCGCCGGGGGTCGTGGACAGAAAACCGATGCGGGCCGAGGGAAGAACCACCGAATTGGTCGCCGGAGTGTCCAGCGCCTGGAAATCGATCGAGCACGCCAGCTCGAACGCCACTTCCGTCACGGGCGCGGAATTGGTGGACGCGCCGAAGCCGGACCGCGGCTCATAGACAAAATTGTCCGATGCAATTCCGTCATCGTTGTGGATGACATAGGAATCGTCGGAATGGGTCACAAAGCGCACCTTCACGTAGAGGCGATCTTCGAAGGCATAAAACGACAACACGGCCAGCCCCGGCCAGGCCGTTCCGGCGCTGTCGCGCAGGACGATGTTGACCAAATGCAGCTCGTTGAACAGCGGACCGGTAGCAATGGGATAGAAGTCCGGCGGGTCCTGCTGCAAATCGAACGAGTAGCGCGTGCCGCTGTCGACCAGCGAAAAGGCACTGATCGACCAGTCGACATCCCACCCCGGCGAAAAGGTGACCGAAGTTTCCGGTGTGGACAGATCGTGCTGCAAATCCAGGGTGTAACCCGGGGCCTGCACCCCGGACCGATGCTTTGCCGTCGTGAAACGCATATCCATTGATTGCCCCGCCGCCAGCACGGCAAAAGTCAGCACCAGACCCGTCAAAACTATCTTTTTCATTGCCGCCCTCTTTATGACCGACCCATGCGCAGGGGACAGGAATGTCCCCTCTCCGTTCAAGCTGCATATCCACAGGAGCGGGGGCTTTCCTGCCCCTTTCCTTCTCACATGCAGGGGACAGGAATGTCCCTATTTTTCCCACACATAGCGGAAGCGGTTGTTGGGCGCGGTGTCGCCATGGTCCTGAAAGTCGAGGATGTCGAGCGGCTCGGGCATGTGATCGAACCACTTGATTTCCAGGGTTCGGAAACTTTTGCCCATATAGTTCCAAGGTATGGAAATAGTTATTTTTTTCTCAGTCAGCTTAACCGGAACGCTTGCGATCTTCTTCCAACCATTGGAAAAATTATCGGGTGCAGGCTCAGCCTGCTTCCAATGGCTGGAAAACCATTGTTCGAAAGCGGCACTTGTGCCGCTTTCGGGGCGGATGCGGAACTGGAATCCCTCCCAGGCATCGCCCTCTTCACGCGGGTTGCGGATGAGCAGGTTCATCCAGGTGGAGTCGATTTCGTCCGTGAGCGGCGCGGCGGTTTCAGCCGAAAAGACCAGGTTGGTTCCCTGTTGTTCAACGGAGCACTCAATGATGTCGTTGCGGCCCCACTCGTTGACGTACGGCCCGGCGGACGCATAGCCGGGATGGTTGCGGCGGCGCGTATCGCCTTCGTCATCTTTCCAGGCATTGGAAGAACCGGGGCGATTCATCCCTTTGAATTTCCGGATATTGGAAACCATCTGGTAGTAGTAGTTGTCTTCGAAGCCGCCGCGCATCGGCTCGCAGTCGCGGCTGTACTCGATCGAAAATTGATCGATGAACCAGGTGTCGCCGGGATCGATGGTTCCGTCGGCAAAGTTGCGCGGTTTTTTTCCGTCATAGATGAAGCGCTGGGCGACCCACTCGTTCCAGCCGGTGATGAAGATGAATTCGGGATCGACCTCCAGCGCATGATCCCACTGTTCCTGAAAATAAATGCCGGCGGTAGAGTCCTGCCCGGCGGGTGGCGGCTGAAACCCGTTTTTGTGGCTGCGCCCGATGCTGTTGACCGGGTGCGCCGCCGCGGACACCGGCACGTATTCCGGTTCGTCGTCATCGTCATGCCAGCCGAAGGCCTGCGGGGTTTTGTCGATCCACGGCCATTTATCCTCACCGTCGCCGAACCACTTCTGCCCCTTGCTCCACGCCCACGAGCGGCGAATGGTGAAAAAGTCGAGGATTTCTTCGGGCAGCCCCTCCGGGTTGGTCATCAGCAGCGGCTTGTCCTGCCATTCAAACCACAGGTCGGAATAGAGACCGGGTTTATAAAAGTCGTTGAAGACCTGCTGCGTTGTTTCAACATGCTTCGAATTAAACAGAAAGGAAACCTGCGGAGTTTTCCCGCCCTTTTTGCGAATTTGGGTGAACACCTTGCACAGTTTGAGGTAGTGATCTTTATAGGTGACGCCGTTGGTTACATCGAAGATGATCACGTCGACGCCGGCGTCGGCCAGCATCTGCGCGTGCCTGGCGATGACCCACTCGTCATCCATCAGATAGTAGCCGAAGCGCGGCTCGCCCCACCAATGGAAGAGGTTCGGCTTGCCCCACTGCCGCTCGCCCTCCGGCTGCTGCATGATTTTTGTGATGTTGAACGGCCCGCCCTGTTCATGGCCGCCCAGCCACAGGAAATAGAAAACGCCGACGAACTTATCCCGCTTCGGCCTGCCGCACTCCCGGTATTCGGGCAGCTCGCGCCCCAGCCCGTCGGTCGCCGCCCACGGCTCGCACTCCAGCTGCGCAAAAACAGGCAGTGCTCCCAACGCACTCAGCACCCAAAGAAACAAATACAATCTGGCTGTAAACATAGTCACCAGCCTGCCTGTTTGTCCGGTAAAAAACAAGGATACAGCCGGGAAAGGTTCAGCGCCCCATCCAGCCGCCATCGACCACCAGGATGTGACCGCTCATGTAATCGGAGGCGGCGGAAGCCAGAAAGACGATCGGGCCGGCAAAGTCTTCCGGCCGCCCCCAGCGTCCGGCGGGAATGCGTCCCAGGATAGCCCGACTGCGTTCGGGATCGTCCTGCAGGGCCTGCGTGTTGTCGGTCGCAATATAACCGGGGGCAATCGCATTGACCTGCACGCCTTTCCCGGCCCATTCGTTGGACAGCGCCATGGTAAGCTGACCGATTCCGCCCTTGCTGGCCGCGTAGCCCGGAACCGTAATGCCGCCCTGGAAGGTCAGCAGTGAAGCGGTGAAAATGATTTTGCCCGCACCGCGCTCAATCATGTTTTTGCCGAACTCGCGCGAGAGAACAAACTGGGCGCTGAGATTCACCTCGATCACCGTGTCCCAGAATTCGTCGGAATGTTCGGCGGCGGGCGCGCGCAGAATGGTTCCGGCATTGTTGACCAGGATATCAATCTGCGGGACGTCGGCCTTCACCTGTTCAATGAATGCATGCAGCGCTTTGCGGTCACTGAAGTCGCAGGCATACCCCTTAAACGTCCGCCCCAGCGCCGTGACTTCCTTTTCGACGGCACTGCCGGCGGATTCGAGCGATGCGCTCACGCCGATGATATCCGCGCCG
>JBFHEM010000037.1:0-48200 GCA_041584215.1 Tichowtungia sp.
GGGCAAAATAATCTTTGCCCTGAAGGGGCAATACAATATTTCGGTGTGCTGTCCCTGCAGGACAGATTCGACTTCTCTACCGATTTCCTTGGGCGATTGCCCAAGGCTAAGTTGTCCTGCCCTTTCAGGGCATCCCGATAAGAGGTTGAATTTTGCACACTGCAGGCCCGGTCTTCGCAGGCGTCATAGCCTGGGCACCGAGCGTCGCTGTAGGCCCGGTGCCCCACCGGGCGCTTGCGGCGGGGAAGCGGTGCGGCTGCCCGATGCGGATCTCGCCGCACGGGACACACGGCCTGCAGCCTTTTCCACCCCTGGAAAAACCGGCCCGCAGGCATGTCCGCCCCGCGTTCTGTTGCCCTGCGTCCCAAAAATAAAAACAAAATCCCGTTGACTGTACCGTCTGGTCGGTATAGTTAACGGCCATGAAACAAACCCGGTCCACCAATTCGAGAAACAAACTGCTGGATGCCGCCGAAGCGGTCGTCATGGCGCGCGGCGCAACCGACATGACGCTCGATGCCGTCGCCGCCCAGGCCGAGGTCAGCAAGGGCGGACTGCTCTATCACTTTGCATCCAAGGACGCACTCGTCGAGGCCATGATCGCCCGGATTGCGTCGCTGGCCGAAGAAAGCTTCGCGGCGGCGCTCCAAAAAGAGCCTCCCGGAAAAGGGCGCCATGCCCGCGCGCTGCTGTATCTGATGATGGACGAAGAAGGGCCTTTCCTGCTGAATGTCCAACGCATGGCCGCGCCCCTGCTGACCGCCGTGGCCGGCAACGCAGATCTGTTAACTCCCATGCGCGAGTTCCTGCAATCGGTTCGGCAGGGCATGAGCGATGACGGACTCTCGGACGATTGCGCCTGGCTGATTTTTGCGGCGCTGGACGGCATTAAGTTCTGGCGCATCCTGCACCTGCTGGAACCCTCCCCCGCCGAGCTGGCCTCCGTTCGCCGGCGGCTTGAAAAACTGATCAAAAGCGAAGAAACCCCATGAACACGAAATTCGATATAGCGCTCACCTCCGCGGCGGCCGCACTCGCGTTCGCCGCGACCCTCGGAACCGCGCAGGCAGCCGATCTGCTGACCGTCTACCAGCAGGCAACCGCCTCGAGCCCGCAGGTTGCACAGGCCCGCGCCCGCCGCGACGCGGAGCTGTTCGGCAAAGACATCGCCCGCTCCGCGCTCGCCCCCCGGCTGACCGCCGCCGGGTCGATCAGCCAGAGCGATCTCGACCTGACCGGATTCGGCACCTCGGCCATCGACGAGTCCTATAATCCGTCGAGCTACAGCGTGACGCTGACCCAGCCGCTGATTAACGGCTCCGCCTGGTCGACGCTCAAGGCCTCGCGCTCCACCGTGGAAAGCTTTGAAGCCGGGCTGCTGGCGGTTCAGCAGGATTTGATTCTGCAAACCGCCGACGCCTACTTCGCGGTGCTGCGCGCCGAAGCGCTGGAGCGCACCGTGCTCAGCCGGCTGGCGCTCCTGCAAAAGATCAGCGACAGCGCCGAGAGCGAACGCCGCGCGGGAACCGGCGACATCATCGCCGTCGAAGAAGCGCGCGCCCGGCTCGACGGCGCGCAAGCGGAACGGCTCAGCGCCCACAACCGCACCGAGCTCGCCCGCCGCGCCCTGGAGCGGCTGACGCACCAGCCCGTCGAAACGCTGGCCGATCTGGAAACGCTCGATCCGCAGGGGCCGGTCCCCGCCCGAATCGACGAGTGGGTTCAATCCGCCGAGAACAACCAGCCGGTGCTGGAACAGGCCCGGCAAAAGCTGCAGGCCAGCCGCTATAAAATCGCGGCCGCCGGCCGCGGCAACTGGCCGGTGGTTTCGCTGAACGCCCAATACCTGCGCTCCGACGGTTCGCTCATTCCCGACATGGAACGGGAGGAAAGTTACGTCGGCATCGGTGTGTCCTGGCCGCTGTTTCAGGGCGGCGCCGTCCGCGCCTCCCGCGCCCAGGCCGAGGTGCTGGCTCTGGCCAACGAGTACGAACTCGAAGCCCTGCAGGACAACGTGAAGCTCGAAACGCAACACGCCTTCCTGAATCTGGAAAACAGCGCGGCGCAGCTGACCGCCACCCGCCGCGCGCTGGAGTCCGCCGCGACCGCGCTGAAGGCGACGCAAAAGGGCTATGAAATCGGCAGCCGCTCCGTGGTCGACGTGCTCGACAGCGAACAGCGCCACGCCGCTGCGGAATCGGACTACACCCTTGCCCTTTATAATCAGGTCCTGGCCCGCATGCAGCTGAAAGCCTCGGCAGGCGTGCTGTCGGAACAGGATGTGAACGCCATCAACGATCTGCTGACCCTGAAACCGGGAGAATCAAAATGAATGTCAAAAAAGTACTGCCCAAAGCCATCCCCGTCCTGCTGATTCTCGGAATCATCGCCGGGGTGCTGGTGTTTAAACACGAACGCGCCGCGACCGACAAACTGACGTTCTACGGCAACGTGGACATCCGCCAGATTCAGTCGGCCTTCTTCAGCACCGGCCGCATCCAGACGATGCTCGTCCGCGAGGGCGAATCGGTGACCAACGGGCAGCTGATCGCCGAGCTCGATGCGACCCGCTACGAAGCGGCGGCGGCCCAGGCGGAAGCGCAGGTCGCCCTGCAGCAGCAGGTGGTGGCGCGGATGCAGGCCGGCAGCCGCCCGGAAGAAATTGCCCAGGCGCAGGCGCAGGTGCGCGGTGCCGAGGCCGCACTGACGGACGCGCTGCAAAAGCAGACGCGGGCGCAAGCGCTGGCCAACGACGAGTATGTTTCGCAGCAGCAGCTCGACAGCGCCCACACGGCGGTCGAGATGGCGCGCGCCAACCTGGACGCGGCCCGGCAGTCCGCCGCGCTGGCCGAACAGGGCCCGCGCAAAGAGGATATCGCCGCGGCTCAGGCCCAGCTGAAGGCCTATGAAGCCTCGCTCAAACTGGCGCGGCAGGAACTGGCCGACAGCAAGCTCTTTGCGCCCGCCGACAGCATCGTCCAGAACCGCATTCTCGAACCGGGCGACATGGCGTCGCCGCAGCGCCCCGTCTACACGCTGGCGCTGAGCGACCCGGTCTGGGTGCGCGCCTACGTGCCCGAACCCGAACTGGGCAAGGTGTTCGAAGGCATGAAGGCCGAAATCCGGACGGACAGCTTCCCCGGCAAAGTCTACGAAGGATGGGTCGGCTTTATTTCCCCGTCGGCGGAATTCACCCCCAAGCAGGTGGAAACCGCCGACCTGCGCACGCGGCTGGTCTATCAGATCCGGGTCTATGCAAAAAACCCGAACAACGAGCTGCGGCTGGGCATGCCCGCCACCGTGCGCCTGATTCCCGCAACCCCGCAGGAGAAATGACCATGCCGGCCCCCGGCGAAAATCCCGTCCTTGAACTCAGCGGCGTGACCAAACGGTTCGCGTCCGTCCCGGCGCTGGACAACGTCAGCCTGTCCATCCGCCCGGGAACGGTCACCGGATTGATCGGGCCGGACGGCGCGGGCAAAACCACCCTGATGCGGCTGATCGCCGGGCTGCTGGTCCCCGACCAAGGCGAGATCTCCGTGCTCGGGGTCGATGCCATCAAAGACCCGCTGAAGGTTCAGCACGTCATCGGCTACATGCCGCAGCGCTTCGGGCTGTACGAAGACCTGACGGTGCAGGAAAACCTCGATCTCTACGCCGACCTGCAGGGGCTGCCGGACGCGGAGCGCCCGGCGCGCTATGCGGAGCTGACCAAAATGACCGGGCTCGCGCCGTTCACCGGCCGGCTGGCGGGCAAGCTGTCCGGCGGCATGAAACAGAAGCTGGGGCTGGCCTGCGTACTGGTGCGCCCGCCGCAGCTGCTCCTGCTGGACGAGCCGACCGTCGGGGTCGATCCGGTTTCGCGCCGCGAACTGTGGGCCATCGTCTACCGCCTGGTCCGCAACGAAAAGATGACCGCGCTGCTGAGCACCGCCTATCTGGACGAAGCGGAGCGCTGCAACGAAGTCATTCTGCTGCACAAGGGCCAACGGCTCGGCCAGGGCGCCCCGGCGGACTTCAGCCGCAAGATGGCGGGCCGCAGCTTCCAGGCCACCCTGCCCGGCATGAACAAACGCACCCTGCAGAGCCGCCTCGCCCGCTCGCCCGGCGTCATCGACTCCACCATCCAGCGCACCGGCGTGCGGATCGTCATGCAAGCCGGCGCACAGCCGGACCCCGCCGGCCTGCCCGCCGGAATCCGGATGGAGCCGGTGGAGCCCCGCTTTGAAGACAGCTTCATCAGCCTACTGCGCGAAGCGGACGGGCAGCCCGCGCTGCCGGCGCTCGCGCCGGCCCGCGCCGTGCCGGACAAAACGGGCGGCGACGACGTTATCGTCGTCGACCGGGTCACCAAGCGCTTCGGCGCCTTCTCCGCCGTCAAGGGCGTCAGCTTCAGCGTAAAACCCGGCGAAGTGTTCGGGCTGCTCGGCGCCAACGGCGCGGGAAAATCGACCACCTTCCGCATGCTGTGCGGACTGCTGCCCGCCACCGACGGCCAGCTGCGCGTCGCCGGGCTCGACCTGCGCCGCGCCCCGGCCAAAGCCCGCGCGCGCATCGGATACATGGCGCAGAAATTTTCGCTCTACGGCGACCTGTCCGTCCTTGAAAACCTGCGCTTCTACAGCAGCGCGTACGGCCTGCGCGGACGCGATCAGCGCACGCAGATCGACTGGGCGCTGCAGGAATTCGAACTCCAGCCGTATGCCGACAGCACCAGCCAAAAACTTCCGCTCGGCTACAAGCAGCGGCTCGCGCTGGCGGCCGCGCTGATGCACCGCCCGAAAATTCTCTTTCTCGACGAACCGACCTCCGGGGTCGATCCGCTGGCGCGCCGCGAGTTCTGGCACCGCATCGCCGCGCTGGCCGAAGAGGGCGTCACCGTACTGGTCACCACCCATTTCATGGAAGAGGCGGAATACTGCGACCGGCTCGTCATCATGGCCGAGGGCGACATCCTGGCCGGGGGCACGCCGGACGAACTGCGCGCCCGCGTTCAGTCGGAGAAAATGCCGGATCCCACCATGGAGGATGCATTTGTGGAGCTGATCGAAACGCATGAAGCCGGGAGGAAAACCGATGCGGTTGCTGCGAAATCCTAATCCGGCACGCCGCGCCGCCCGGATGCGCCTGCGCGGCATGCTCCGCAAGGAAGCGCGGCAGATCGTCCGCGATCCGTCGAGCATCGCCATCGCCTTTGTGCTGCCGGTTCTGCTGCTGCTCCTGTTCGGCTACGGCATTTCGCTGGATGCCAAGCATGTCCCGCTGGGCATCGTGGTGGAAAGCCCGTCGCCCGAAGCGGCGGCGTTTGCCGGGTCGTTCGAACAGTCGGAATACCTGTCGCCGCAGCGCTTCTCAACCATCCAGGAGGCCGAACAGGCACTGATTACGCATGAGGTTGACGGCATCGTCTGGCTGCGCAGCGACTTCGAAGAAAAGCTGCTGTCCGGGGCCGATGCGCCCATCGGGGTGATCATCAACGGCGTCGACGCCAACACGGCGCATATCATCGAGGGCTACGTCAACGGTGCCTGGCTGTCGTGGCTGCAGCAGCGCACCGCCGGGCAGGCAAGAAAACTGGCCCTTCCGGTGCAGTTGCAGCAGCGCGTCTGGTTCAACGCCGAACTGCGCAGCCAAAACTTTCTGGTCCCCGGCCTGATCGCCGTCATCATGACGCTGATCGGCGCACTGCTGACCGCCATGGTGGTGGCCCGCGAATGGGAGCGCGGCACGATGGAGGCGCTGATGGTCACGCCCGTCACGGCCAAAGAAATCCTGCTCGGCAAGCTGCTGCCCTATTTTTTGCTCGGCATCGGCGGGCTTGCGCTCTCGGTCGGCATGGCCGTCTGGCAGTTCGGCGTTCCGCTGCGGGGCTCGCTGCCCGTTCTGTTCATCAGCTCCTCGCTGTTCCTGATTGCCTCGCTGGGCATGGGGCTGACCATTTCGACCGTCGCCCGCAATCAGTTTGTCGCCGGGCAGGTCGCCACCATCGTCACCTTCCTGCCGGCCTTCATGCTGTCCGGCTTCATTTTCGACATCAACAGCATGCCGCGGGCGGTCCAGATCGTCACCCATCTGCTGCCGGCGCGCTACTACGTATCGATCCTGCAAACCGCCTTCCTGGCCGGCAACGTCTGGAAGGTCGTTTTGCTCAACTCGCTGGCGCTGGTTGCGTTCTGCGCCCTCTTCCTCGGCGTCGCCCGCAAGCGCACGGTCAAGAGGCTGGATTAGAAGACGTGGGGAGTGTGGGCGTGTTGGAGTATGGAAGTTATGGAGAGCTGGAAAACCGGATTTAGGGATGAACGGGAAAAGGGAAAATACAAAATGAAACGTTTAAAAACATACTGCCAACGAGTTGCTGTTTTATACACCAACACTCCCATACTCCACCACTCCCCTACTTCATAAACCCATCAACCCACTAACCCATCAACCCTCAAAAAAACCATGTGGACCCATCTAAAAGCGTTAATCATCAAAGAGCTGCTGGCGGTGCTCAAAGACAAGAAGAGCCGGCTGGTGCTGATTGCCCCGCCGCTGATCCAGCTGCTGGTTTTCGGCTATGCCGCCACCTACGACCTCAACCACATCCGCTACGCGGTTTTGAATGAAGACCACGGCGCGGCCTCGCGCGAACTGCTCGCGCGCTTCGAGCATTCCGACGCCTTCGACTGCATCGCGCAACTCGACGGCGACGCGCAGATCGCACCGGAGATCGACAACAAGCGCGCGCTGCTCATCCTGCGCATCCCGTCCGACTTCAGCCGCAACCTCGCGCTGGGACAGCCCGCCGCCCTGCAGGCGAATGTGGACGGGCGGAATTCGAACACGGCCATGCTGGTGCTCAACTACGTGCAGTCGGTCGTTTCGACGTTCAATACCCAATGGATGCAGGAACACGGCGGCGGCACGCTGCCCGCCCGCCTGGCCGTGCGAGCGTGGTACAACCCGAATCTGGTCAGCCGCTGGTTCATTGTCCCCGGCATCGTCGGGCTGCTCACCCTGCTGATCACGCTGCTCATCACCGCGCTCTCGGTGGCGCGCGAACGCGAGGCCGGCACCTTCGATCAGCTGCTGGTCACCCCGCTGCGCCCGACGGAAATCCTGCTGGGCAAAGCCCTCCCGGCGGTCATCATCGGCCTGATGGAAGCCACGGTCATCATTCTGATCATCGTCTTCTGGTTCAAGGTTCCGCTGCTCGGCAGCCTGCTCGCGCTCTATCTCGGGTTGCTCCTGTTCCTGCTCTCCTCGATCGGCGTGGGACTCATGATCTCGTCGCTGGCGGTCACGCAGCAGCAGGGACTGCTCGGCGCGTTTCTCTTCTTCGTGCCGGCGATCATCCTCTCCGGCTTCTCGACCCCGATCGCCAACATGCCGGCGGCGCTGCAGACGCTGACCCTGCTCAATCCGCTGCGCTACTTCCTGGTCATCCTGCGCGGCGTCTTTCTCGAAGGCGCCACGCCGGGCCTGCTCTGGCCGCAGTACTGGCCCATGGCGCTCATCGGCCTGTTCTGCCTCGTCGCGGCCAGCGCCCTCTTCCGCCACCGCATGGCCTGACCCGGCCTCCAAGCGGGGTGGAAAAAGTTCAAGGGGCTGGAAGAAAACGTTCCACGGGGAGAAAAACACGTCTTGCCTGAAGGGTCGTTTTCCCGTTGCAGGCCCAGACAGGGTCAGATCCCGGTCCCCCGGCTCTCTGTTGATTAATGGTTCCCATTATTTTCTCCTATACGCCCTGAGTGCTTCACTTTCTTGCCTCTCTTTCATTGACAAACAGGGGGCTGAAAAGAATACAGTGATTTATTTCCCAAGGGTGTGAAATTTGGTTTCGAAACGTTCCAATATTTGGAACATTTCCCCGATTGGGACGCGCATAAGGGATTACAACGCAGGAGTTGTTATGGATGATGCAGTGAGAGATGAAATAAAAAAAAATGCACCGTTGCTTATGCGTGTTATTTGGATTGTTTTTGCCGTTGTTGCTCTGTTTGGGTTGATTGCGCAACTTGTTCTAAGTAAGCAGGTGTTAGACGTAAAAAACGAGCGGCAGGCTCTTGAGGATAGAAGAGAGTTGTTTGGCCAGGAGATTGAGGAAAAGGGCGCTCATCTGTCGGACATACGATCAAAGATTGCAACGCATGAGCCACAATTAGAGCAAATAGTGGCAGATCGTGCGGAGGCTACAGGGCTTTTGCAAGCTGCTGAAAGCGAGCTTGACGATGCCCAGACAAAACTACAAACAGCGAAAGAAAGCTACTCGTCGTTAATCTTAAAGCAACAGGATGCTCAGTCCAGACTAACCTTAATGTCTGCGCAAAACGCGGAAGTTCAAGCCGAATTGGATCGGAATAAAGGGCAGTTGGCAGAAATAAAAATTTCTCTCCAGAGCTCACAGTCCAGATTTGAAGAGTTTTCTGGGAAAGAGGCGATTCTGCGGGAATCACTAAGAACGCTGGAGACGGATGTGGCTACTTTGGCCGCACAAAAGAAGATGGCCGACGCGTATGCTTCTGAGGCACAAGAAAAAAAGGGTGAATTGGAAAACCTTGAATCCGAAGTTGCATCACTGCAAAAGGAAAAGGCTAAGTTGGCCAATGAAGTAAACACATCATCCGCTGAAAAAGAAAAACTAACCCGCAAGATAGCGAGTCTTAATGCCGAGATCTCTAGCGCTGAACAAGTGGAGTCGCGCAACGCGTCTTTATCTTCAGAAATAAAAAACAAAAGTGATGAGCTGGATCGTCTTCAGGCAGAAGAGAAGCGTCTGGCCGCTAAGCTACAGTCACTGGCGCAATATGATGGCAATCTGAGCGGGCTGCAAAAACGTATCTCTGAACAGCAATCTAAACTAGCAGATTTGAATACCCAAGTTCGTTCTGCCGAGGCGTTGATTGCTAGTTTGGATCAAACAAATTCAAAGTTAGAACGCCTAAACGCAGAGGCCTCTAAAAAGACGGGGCAGATAAGCGCCTTAGACGCCGAGCTGCAGAAAAAAACACAAGAGATTGGTCGTTTGACGCAACAAATCAACCAATTTGACCCACAGGCAGAATAGTAAGGAGCCGTTATGTTTGAATCATATCATCTTTGGTGGGCCTCGGTTATTATCACGACCCTGGTGGTCCTTTCTGCTGTTTTCCTATTCATCCTTTACAGCTATTTGGTCGGACGTATGCCAAAAGCCGTTTGGCTTCGTAAGTTGGAGGAGCAGCTTTTATCCCTTGAAGGAAAGGTGCATGCCGAAGAAGAAACGCTCAGTAATCTGACTAAAGAAAATGAGGAGCAGAAAAAACTGGCCGCTGACTTGCAGGATTTAACAAATCGACTTACTGCAGAAAAAAAATCAGCTGAACAGTGGTTGGACGCTCATAAAGAAGATGTTGCTAAAATAGGCATGTGGACCGAAAAGATCGCTACGCTGACAGCGAAGTTGGTAGATCTCGAAAAGAAGCTTGTTGAGGATCAGCAGAAAAGAGAAGACGCTCTGCGGGCGACCAGTGAGGCCGAGGTTCGATTGGCTGCAATCAATGCGAAGGTCGAGGAGTTAAAGGCGGCAGAATCAACCACGAAGGCCAATGTCGAAACATTGGAGGCAGCGTATGCCGACTTAAAAGTAAAACTGGCTGAGGTCAAGGCGACTTATGCTGAAGATAAGGCACGCCTTGAAACTCTTCAGGCTGAATTCCGTATGCTTGAGCAGGATATTGCGGAAATGCGCTCTAAGCTTGAAAAAACTGAATCCGACAAGCGCGAGGCCGAAAAAGAGCTACAGAATGCTATTACCAGAAAAGAGGGTGTTGAAGAACAAATTAAGGCTCAGCAAACTACTTTGGATAGCCTTGGTTCAATGGTCGCAAACATGGAAGCTCAGGTTCAAAATTTTAAACCCCCAAAAATTGAGGAGCGTCTAGAGGATTTTCATCGGCCATTGCTTGCCGCTCCAGAAGAGTTTTATCTTTATGAAGAATCTGAACAAGGAATGCTGGAGGACTTTCAAGAAGCGTTACTGGAATCAGGGTATGTCTTTCATGAACGTACGATTCACTCATTCCATACAAGTTTGAAGATTTCGGATATTGCTCCGCTGGTAGTTTTGGCGGGTATATCTGGAACGGGAAAAAGTCAGCTTCCTCGTCTGTATGCAAAATACATGGGGATTAACTTCCTTAATGTTTCTGTTCAGCCCCGCTGGGATGCTCCAGAAGATCTATTTGGATTCTACAACTATATGGAGCACCGCTATAAAGCGACCGAATTAGCTCGGGCTTTGCGGCAGATGGACTCAAAATTCCACCCCGCAGAAGAAGAGACGGGAGACGCTGTGGTTCAGAACAGTATGCTGTTGGTTTTGCTCGATGAAATGAACCTAGCGCGAGTTGAGTATTATTTCAGTGAACTCCTTAGTAAATTAGAGATGAGGAGCCGCGCTCAACTCGGCGACCATCAGATGTATGAACGCTCTGCTATTCAAGTGCAGGCGGGATCTCTAAAAGACGGGGATGAGGAGCAAAATCGCCCCTTATTTGTCGGATATAATGTCCTCTTTGTTGGAACGATGAATGAGGATGAGACGACGCAGGCACTCAGTGATAAGGTGCTAGACCGCGCCAACGTGCTTCGTTTTGGTAAACCTTCAGAAGGTCGGACTGGCGGAATCAAAGAGCGCGAGGCTGATGAAGGGTGCATTTTACACAAAGATTCATGGGAAGAGTGGATAGCTCCTTCTGTTCAAGGTGCTGACGCAGAATTTGTGCGGACTCGCTGTGAAAAAATTAACAACGCATTACAAATGGTTGGACGCGCATTTGGCCATCGTATTTATCAAGCGATTGAACAGTATGTGGCGAATTATCCGTCATGGGTGGACGACCGCAGAGAAAAGGCATTTTCCGATCAATTAGAGCAAAAGATTCTGCCCAAATTGCGCGGGCTTTCTCACGATACCGATGATGGACTTGAGCATGTATTTAATGAAATTTCAGAGGTTATCGCTGAGCTAAATGATCCCGATCTTGCAACTGCGTTTAGTGTTGCCCGAGAAAAGCCGGTCTTTGATTTTAAAGGGGTAAGTCGGGAGGCTTAATTGTGAGCATATTTGTTGCTCCGGAACCCTGGGGCGTATCTCAGGCGAAAGATTTGCTTTGTGTGCCATTTGCAATGGGGCCGCGTGTTTTATCAGATGCTGATACGCTATTGAAATATAATGGTCGCACCCTGCCTCTACACTCAAAACTTCAGAATAATAATAAGATCCAATGTGTTTATTTATTTCCATACATGAGCGCAGTAGTAAGCAACGACCCCCTGCCTCTTACCCTAGGAGATGAGTCTTTTGATGTCGCGCTGTCCGGTATTCTTAAGAACCCGATTTGCCATCACCAAGCCGCTCTTGATAGTTCGCAGTGCGGAGGCGTCGGATCGGTTGATCTCTTGTCGTTCTTAAACGAGGCAGTGTCCCTGTTTGATGAGTTGTTTTTATGTGCCGAGTTCGTGGCAGGGAAAAAAATTGCGGGAAGCGCTCTTTTTGAGGAGATTACAGCTACTCGTAAAGAGGATTTCCGCCGTGGAAATTTTGAATGGCGCACATTGGATTGGGATATTATTTCCCGCCTGGTTCTGAAAAAACAGACCGAACCTCGCTATGATCTGATTGTGCGAATAGCACAAGAGTTTTCTGATGAACTAAGCTCTATTGCAGAAAACCCGCGAAAAATCCTTCGGCGTGTTCGGAAAAAGACAAACCTGTCCCGTGTTCAGCAGATGGATGCTGCTTGTCTAGCGTGGCTTGTTCGTCAGCCGGGACGAAGCGCAATTGAAAAAGCGGGAGCGGCACAACAGATTTACTCGATCGTACGAGAGGAGTTTTTCGACACGCTTGAAAATCGCGTGCTTAAGCAGTTCCTGAAATTGTGTATTCGCTACTCAACAGATTATTTAAAGCGAAACAGTGAATACGAAAAGACAGATCGGTTTGTTGTGGTTAAACGTTTTCGTTCCGTATGCCAGATCCTGTTAAAAGCATCGGTTTTTGATAAGATTTCGACGCTGCGCCATATTCCGCAACCGAATTTTGTCCTTCAGTGCGACCCCTCATATTCCAAGCTCTGGAAACATTATCTTCAAATTATACATCGAGAAGAAGAGATCGAAGAGCTTTGGGTTTGGCAACGCCAGTTGTGGGTTGATTTGATGAACGTATTTCTTTCCTCCACGATTTACGAACTTGCCAGATCTGGCGATTTGCCAGCATCATTCCAATATAAGTCTCTGTCCTGTATTCGGCAAAAAAGCTTTGCTGGCAGAAGAATGTATAACTCAGCTTGGCCGAGAGGAGTTCTGTACGACACGGCAGGAGCACATCCTGTTTTTATGGACTGTTTTTCATCTCAGGAGCTTCACAAAAGTGAGTTACCAAAGGACTCTCTGGAAATCGCAACAAAATCAGGCGCGGATTTTTTCTTCTATTTCACTCCGGTAAACGGCTCTGTTGACCAACACCTTCTTCTGACGGTATGGGCTTTGCATGGGCCAGCAGAACAACAGCATTTAGATGAGGTTAAGTCTCAACCTAAGCGGGCGGCCCAAGCTTTATGCGAATTGAAAAAACCGTTGTCTAATGCGCCCCAGTTGCGAGGGTTTATTCTTCGGAGCGCGTTCGGAGATGATAAAGGGGGGGATATTTCAGCGGCATCTGTCGATGGCGTCACGGTGGAGGGGCTGAGGGTGCCCGGCAAGCCGGAGGTTTGGCGCGAAGATTTACTCCCATTGATTTCACAGCTTATCGCTGAGTGTGTAATGCAGGCTGCTGAGGGAGGGTCAAATGGCTAAAACTCAGACATTTGATGCCGACAACTATTGTCCAACTACAGGTATGGCCTCGGGGAATGCAGAGGACGCCTTTAAGTTTAAGATGTCTGCATTGAAAGAGAAGTTGTCATTGGTTCAGCTACCGTTGTTACCCAGCGAAAAAGCAGGATTTTTAAGTTTAAAAGAACAGCCGCAAGTCGGCTCGTTATCTCATTCAATTCAAAATGGAACTCGCCTTCCTTGGTGGAGTGTTTTGGCGCAACTGGAGAAGTGCGACAGTTCAAATGGGCAAATTCATTTCGCTAATCTTTTTGATGAGAAATGTCAGGCGTCTATTCGAGCCATATTTTCTGACTTGTTGAGGCATGATGTAAACCCTCATGTTAAAGGAAAATATATTTTTACTATTCCAAATTTTTGGCAGGAGAGCGTGCAGGATCAGTTCCTTCAATTTCTTCCATGCGGGCGCAATAATGCTCAGCTTCTATGGCGGCCTGTTGCTGTATTGATGGCTTGTTTAAATGATCAGACACAGAGTTCACCAAAGACTCTTTCTGGCAAACGCGTACTCGTATTAGATTTCGGAAATTGTTCTGTTGAAGCTACACGGCTGACAATCAAAATGGATGAGGGTTACGCTGTTCCAGTCAGACAGAATTTAAAATCAAGCAATTCTAAGCGTTGGGATTATCCCCCCGCAGATGGAATTGTCGCGCTTTCATTATGTTCGTCTACTGCGTCGGCAGACGGGCGGTCATTGTTTTTCGGGGGCTTTGCCTCTCAAGTTTTGGGACAACCGAAAGCCGCTCTACTAAAGTTTTTTTCCGGCAAGGCGGGTAGCTATCAATCCGTAAGGTTAAGTGCATCAGAGCGCAACGACTTGTTAGAGAAGGTTTTATCAGAACCGATATCAAAAAAGGATGCATCTGCCCTAAACGATCTGGTTCAAACGGAGGTTGCTACGACCGGCGGCAGTGTTCAAGAAACCATTAAATCTAAAATTGTGCCCTGGATTAAAGAACATGGTTTGCCAGACATCGTGGCAATCAGCGGGGCGCTTTCTGATGTGATGCTCGAAGATCAATCTGTTGGTGATTGGGTATATCGCGAGTTGCTACGCGCATTGCCTGCGCTGAAAAAAAGCACGGTGTTGTTAGCTAACAGAAATTCCGCATCAAAAGGTGCGTTGCTGTATGGGCAGCGGGAGCAACTAGGGCTGCCGACATATTTTGATGTTTTGCCGAAATATGAAGTCTATGTGATGCAAAAGGCTTTGGGCGAGATGCCTCGAGCCGGCGCAACTGAGCTGGTTGCGAATGCTGAGGTTCGGGGAGGTCAAGTATGGATTCCGGAAGATGGCCCGATCAAGGGCTTTTCAATTATTGCTAATAAGTCCGAATTTGAACTTTTTGTTCGGCGGGAGGATGAGCCGTGGAAATCGATTCCTTCAGACAAATTCCCTCAGTTAGAACAAGATGAGTCTGTTTTGATTTATCCGGAGATGAAACCAGCCAGTGGTTATGCGGTTGTGACCATTCGTCCAAAAGACAATCCCGACATGTTTGGAAAAAAGAAACAGTTGGTTTTGCGCTGGGATAAAGGAGTAGAAAAAGAAACCCCTGCTCCTTCAGATACATTTGCTTATCCATTTGTTGAATGGACAGAGGGCCGCCTTGCCGAAAATATTAGCGTCCAATCGACCATAGAGCAGTTCGTTTCCAACTGGTCTAGGCGAGAAATAAAAGATTCGCTATGGAGTGCAGATATCAAGCAACTAGAATCAGTAATGGTGCCCTATCGCGAAAATCAAAATAACTATTCAGAACCTTATCGTGGAGCTTTTGGAAACCAAGCTTTCAGTGGGACTTTTGATAAGGAACTGGTGCAAGCGTATGGAGAGACTTTGTTGGAGGCCTTGCATGGCTCAGATCAGGCTATAGCGGCAGGCTCTCCTCAACAGAAGACAATTCGGCTCCTCGGATTCATGTACAGTTATGCGCCGAAAGATTTTAGAAAATACCTTAAAGCAAGTTTCCGAAGCGGATATGTCCCGACAATGAATGAGCTTATTGCGGCAGGACGCACATTTAAAACGGCGGATGAGGTAAACAGCCTGTTGGAATATATGACATCATTAAGAGGGTTGCCAGAAACGGATCTCGGCTGGTACTGGTGGTCGTTCTTTAGGTGCATGTATTATAATCCAACAGCCGCCAATGCTAACAACGAGTTGGCTGGGAAATATTTTCAGAAGATGGTGCAGTTCTTGGATGCACACAAATCCAGCAGAGTTCCAAATACGGGAGGACCTAACGCTCTATATAATCAACTCAAGTTTTGCCTGTGCGCTATTTTGTATGGTTTGAGAATAAGAGAAGTGAACCCCAATTTTTTATCTACAAGGACTACTGTTTTCAAAAACTTGAATTCAATTGTATCTGAAATGAAAACAACGGTTGTCTTTTTGCGGGCAATGCTCGATGCAATGCCTCCTGACCGTAGGCGAGAAGCCCAACGAATGGGTTTAAACGGAGTGGTGTTGGAGTTTCTGAACAATAAGGCATCAGCCGAAACAGTGAGCATTCTGGCAGACTTCACCAAAACAATTAAGTAAATCGCATGATAAACGAAAACCAACTACTGCATATCTGGGAGTCTCAAGATGAAGCGTTGAAATACGACGAACTACTGGCTGGGTATAAGCTGGTTTTTAGTTCTAATGAAAGGTTTACAGAGACGGTCGGGTTGCTGCAATCAGCACATTTAGTTCGTTCGGATTTAGGTGATTATTCCCTGACAAAAAAAGGATGGAAAGTTCGAGAGAAGACGCCCCGTCCTGATTTTGTTAGGGAAGACTTAATGCAGAAAGATGATTGTGACCATCCGAAAAGCAGGTTGGAAATATCTATAAAACGCCGCGTTGGAGATTTATCTTCAGATGCTAATACTGCGTTAACTCAGGAAGAATCTCCGTGGCACTGGTTCCGGCGCCTAGTCTCATACTACATTGATTGTGTTCGATTCGATGAACGCCCTTCAAACATTCTCTACGGTGATGGAAAAAACAACAGTTTCATCCACGTAAACTTGAGCGGATACTGGTGGCCAACAAAAGTGCGCGAAAAAGTAACTCTTACTTTTCCTGTACGAAAAAGTCAAAATGCATTCCTGCGCCGAGTGGTGATGGAGGAAGACTTTTTCATCGGATACCCGTTTCACCTTTTAGGTGAAGATGATAAGCGCGTTGTAATTCCCGTTTTCTGCATTCCGGTTGTGAGCGTTGAATATGAACTCGACAAGCTGACGTTAGAGTTAGATTTCGAAAATGCAGATGTGAATTCCAGTTGGCTTGAAAAACGATTCCGAACTGGGGAAGAAAAACGCCGTTTTCTTCAACGGTGCGGATTAATGGATGATGAGAATTGTCCGGATGAAATCGGCTTTGATTTTATGAAAGCCGTCAATGCCGTGAAGATCTTAGCTGAGCGATTTGTTAACGACGAAATCAACCCCTTGGCGACAGAGCCAGCCATTGACGTAGCAACTAAAGAAAAAGGCATTTATAACTCCGCAGTCTTATTTGCAGGTCAGAAGTTGCGGTTTAATTTGGGGCTAATCAGCGAGCTCGGAAAAATCCAAAAAGCTCCAGATGAAGAACTGGACAGAAGTGCCTTAAAATATGTCTTTACTGATTCGGGATCGGATAGCATTTCTTCCACTGCTCTGTTGAATGGAGATTCGGAGCCATCCATCCCCTTTGTCCAATATAATTACGAACAGGAACAGGCAATTACTCAGGCGTTACGTAATGATTTGACTGTGATCACCGGCCCGCCTGGGACTGGCAAATCTCAAGTGGTCGTAAACCTTCTGGCCAATCTGGCTGTCCACGGGAAAACAGCCCTGTTTGCGAGCAAGAACCACAAGGCTATCGATGCGGTTATTCCCCGGACAAATGATCTTGTTCCAAGCGGCACGCTGATTTCCCGCCTTAAAAACCCAGATACCGGCGAGATATTTACATGGGAAAAAGCCATTAAAAGCGTCATGGCGGCTACCGGCCTTCCGTTTGATGAAAGTGCGACATCTCTTAAGAGCCAGATATGTAACACCCTGCGTCAGCGCGAAGCCCTTTTTGATGCAGCAGAGTTGTGGAGCAGAGAAGAACAAAAGCTATCTCGTTTGAATGAGGAGATTGAATTGTTAACCCGTGGACTGCTGCCTTCGCAGGTCAAGTTGGCCTGCGAAGCAACTGAAATTGTTCCTGATCCAGTCATCAGGAGGCTGGTTCGCATGGCCGATTCTCTGCCAGATTTGGGCGGTGGATTCATCGCAAAGATCAGGCGGGCGTGGTGGAAAAATATTTATCGGCGAAAGCTGCTTCAATCACTGAAAGATATTCAACCCGCTCTGTCCGTCTACCAACTTGATCTTCCCGCCGTAACGATTACGCATGAGTTTAAAGAGGCATTAGCCTCATGCGCGGACGATCTTCGTAAAATTAATGAGATTTCAATTCTGCACAAAAAAATTCGTCAGGTGGAGGAAAACACAAAGGAAGTAAAACCGCTCGCTGGCTGTACAGAGGATCTGGAGATGCTTTTAGGAAGGGTGTCAGCACAAGCTCCTGAATTATTAGAGAAAAGTGTTTCTAACCGTTTTGCGAAGCTGGAAGATTATGACCTTCGAAAATTGCAACAACTCAGCGGCATCGTCAGCAATCTGGCGAATGGTAACATCGG
Source organism: Tichowtungia sp. (assembly GCA_041584215.1). Classification (GTDB taxonomy): domain Bacteria; phylum Verrucomicrobiota; class Kiritimatiellia; order Kiritimatiellales; family Tichowtungiaceae; genus Tichowtungia. The sequence continues at coordinate 17,544 of JBFHEM010000037.1, forward strand.
GCCGCAGGCTCAAATTAACTGGACGCGGTTTTTTCACGACTCATTTTCAGATCTGCTGGAGTTTTTTCCTATGTGGGCGGTGTCGAACCTTTCTGTTCGCAAAGGTGTGCCACTCATTGCCGGGATTATCGATACCGTCATTATTGATGAAGCAAGCCAATGTGATGTGGCTTCCATTATCCCGCTTCTTTTTAGAGCCCGTTCTGCGGTAATTGTTGGTGATCCCCAACAGTTGAAGCCTGTACATAGACTTTCTAAGGGAGTTAGCCTGAAACTTCTGGCGAAACATCAGTTGGCAGAACAAGTCGAAAACCTATCCTACGAGTATTGTGAAACAAGTAGCTTTGCGTTAGCGGCCTCATCTCCAAGGTGTGGCGGAAAAGTTCAACTCAAGGATCATTACCGTTGTCATCAGGATATTGCGCATTATTTCAATGAACAATTCTATGGGAAAACTCTGAGAGTAATTACGAATCGGTCAAATCTCAAAGTGCCTTCTGGGTATCAGCCTGGGGTGATGTGGACGAATGTAGAAGGCTCCGTTAGTAGAACGGGTTCAAGTGGTGCAATTTGTCAGGCTGAAATTGATTCGGTGGTCTCTGAAGTTAAAAATTTACTCGTAGCCCAAAGTTTCAATGGTTCGATTGGTGTGGTTACTCCATTTAGGAAGCAGGCTGATCGTATTACAGATGCAGTGTATGCGGCCCTTCCGGTTGCTCTATTAGAAAAGGCAGAGTTTGTCTCATCTACGGCAGATGGCTTCCAAGGAGACGAGAGAGACGTAATCTTGCTGAGCACAGTCTATCAGCCAGATATGTACGACGGTGGAAAATGGTATATCACGAGTGTTGAGACTCGCAACCTTTGGAATGTTGCTGTGAGCCGGGCAAGAGCGGCATTGCATGTGTTTGGTAACAAGGAAGCCTGTCGAACTTGTGGTGCTGCGCATTTAGTGGCCTTGGCTGAGCGAAGCGAGGCTCCATCTGAAGAATTTGTTCATACCGGTCAATTTGATTCTGTTTGGGAGAGAAAGTTTTTTGACGCTCTGAAGCATGCGGGAATAAACACTGTGTCGCAGTATCCACTGGTTGGAAAGAGGTTGGACCTCGCAATCCCCTCATTGAAAATCGACATCGAGGTGGACGGAGAGAAATACCATCGTGATGCCAGCGGCATGCGAAAGGCAGAGGACCTCTGGCGTGACATGACCATTAAAGCCTCAGGGTGGACTCCGATTCGCTTTTGGGTTTATGAGCTTCGTGAGGACATGGGCGGATGTGTTCAGAAAGTCGCAGATATAATATTGGAAGTATCCCGCTGATCCCGATGCAGATATGAATCAAAGGGTCACAATCAAAGGATCAGAACGCTTTTTTCATCATTTAACCGTCATACACATAACCGTCGGGGACAGGGGTGAAGATCAAAAGCACCGCGATCTCTGCGGATGCGTGATCCGCTTGCGGGGTTAAAGAAGGTCGGAAGGAAAAAGCCCGGGAGAACCGTGCGGGGCGCGGCGGCCTTCCTCCTCCGCAGAGCTGTGGCGAGACACGCGGAGAGGCCTGCCCTACCTAAAGACGGCGCGCCCGGCGGTCGCGCCCTACCCAGCTTTCCAATGGTTGAAAGGTTTTTTTCCAGGTATTGGAGGAAATTGTTGCCGTTGCGCTTTCGGGGAATACGGCCAGTCGGTTCAGCCTCCATGTATCTTGTATTCGCCGGGCTATTTAGGTGTCGCTGTTACACGGTAGAAGGTCGCGGGATCGCCACCGGACACAGGAAACGTCAAGAGGCCTCCGTTACCGGCGGAGTCGAAGCCGAACGGGGTCCAGACGGACGCTCCCAGAAGGTTTGTGGTGGCAATCACATCATAGACGCGGTCGGAGAAGGTGTTCGATACCGTGATCGAAACTTGACCGCCGGAGCTGTATGTAATTGCGGCAGGCCTGAGGGTCATATCAACCAGTGTGCCGGTGATGCGCCGGGCATGGTAGATGTCAGTCTCCGGGGCCGCGTAGACGACCAGCGCCAGCCCGTTTGAACGGGCGGCCATGGCGGGCTGCTTGCGATTTCGCGACGAGCTGTGCAACCGGAACCCGGTGGCCACACCATCCAGCACATTGCCCTCGCCATCAAGCCGTGTGCCGTGCAGGCTTTCGGGTGTGTCGCGCTGATCCTCCCAGAGACAGAGGAACTCCTCACCCGTCCAGGCCAAGGCGGGCTCGGACTGCCATCGCGCGTTCGTGTAAACAGGAATACAGGCGGGATCCAGCACGACCCCGCTGCTGTTCACGCGGGCACCGTAGATATCATAGTCGGAGATATGCTCCGCCGGCTCCGCGTTGCGGGCATCCTGCCACAGGCAGAGGAAGCTGTCTGTTCCCCAGGCCACCGCCGGGTTTATCTGGTTGGTGGGCCCCGTGCCGATCTGAATGCCGGCGGCATCCAGCACCGTGCCTGATGGGTTCACCCGGGAGCCATGGATCTGCTTTAACGGCTGATCCCGATCATCCCCTCCGGCACCATCCCGTCCGTCTTCCCAGACGACCAGCCAGAGTCCATCGCCAAAGGCCACCGCCGGATCCAACTGCGAGTTGGTTGCCGTGCAGATGGCGATCCCGGCGGGATCCAGCACCGTGCCGCCACTAATTCGGGTTCCGTAAATATCGGAAGGAGGAGGGTTCGCGTAGATCCGGTAATCCCGCCATGCCGCGAGGAGCTGACCCTGACCGTTCCCCGCCAGGCAGGGATCCATTTGGGGCCCAAGATTCGTGCAGATCCCGATGCCGAGAGGATTCAGCACGCTGCCGGCGGAATCAATGCGCGCTCCGTACAGATCCTGGTACTGCAGATTCGAAGGAAGTGCATTCCGCTCATCTTCCCATATCACCATGAAGTTCGATCCATCCCAGGCCACCGCCGGATGGCTCTGGTTGTTGGTTGCCATGCACACATCGATGCCGGCCGCGTCGAGAATATTGCCGGCCGGACCGATCCGCGTGGCGCGAATGTCCGTGACCGCCCCCTCGCCGCCACTCTCCCAGACCACCAGATAATTGCTTGCACCCCAGGCCGCGCTTGCGTGCTGTTCACTGTTGCAGCCATGCGATACGCGATAGCCGTCACCGTCCGGGCGCGAACCGTCGGGCAGAATGCGGGCGGCAAAGATATCCACATCATCATCCGTCTGCCACGACTCTTCCCATGCGGTCAGGAAGGTGTCCCCGCTCCACGTCACCGCTGGACTGTACTGGGATTCCGGATCGTCGCAAACGGCGAATCCGCCCGGGTCAAGGATCACTCCGGCAGGGGAAACCCGGGTTGCGTAAACCGCAACGACCTTGTCGTTCAGTGTCCAATGGCGGCTGTCTTGCCACGCGACAAGAAAGTTGGAGGATCCAAACGCGACGCAACTTGCATCTTGAGAATTGGCGGCCGTGCAGATCTGGATGCTGTTGGTGATGACCTGGCCCTGCGCATTAATCAGGGCTCCGTGGATATCGGTTCCGGAGCTGATGGGAGGCCGCATGGCATGCGACCAAACAACCAGGAAGTTCCCGCCGCCCCACGCCACGTCCGGGGAATACTTCGCGGCGTAATTCAAACAGATCGGAATGGCGCTCGAGTCGATCGCCCGACCGTCTGCCGTCACGCGGGCGCCGTAGATATCCTGATAATACGCCCCGCTCACTGTTTCGTAGTAAGCGGACCATCCGACGAAATAGTTCGTGCCGCCCCATGCGACACAGGGCGTGTCCAGACGGCTGTACAAACTGCTGGAAATAATCCGTTCCTCATCACCGTGCGGAACGCCATCGCCCCCCACCACGCGTCCGTCGATCTGGCTTGGGGCACCGGAATCAGACCAAACCACAAAGAACGTCTCCCCGTCAGAGGCGACATCACAGCCGGTCTGTTCCGAGGCATCGTTGAGACGGCTAAGCGGAACGCCCTGGGGCTCTACTACGACACCGTCCGTTGAAATTCGGGACGCATAGATGTCGGTAGCGCCGTGGCGGCTGTCCTCCCATGCCACCAGGTAGTGACTGCCGTTCCAGGCCACGGCGGGGTTATCCTGCTCGCCGGACGCTGCGCAGACACGGATCCCCAACGGATCCAGAATGGTCCCGGTGGTGCTGAGGCGTGTGGCGAAGATTTTAGAAACCCCGTAATCGTCCGACCAGACCGCGAGGCAGTTCGTGCCGTCGAATGCAAGGCTGGGTTTCCATTGGTCTCCCGCTGCCGGGGCCGAAACCATGCGGGTGTCCAGGCCGAACTCGGCACTGACGGCGGGGTCGATACAGAACGGAGCCTGAGCAAGCGCCAGCACCGCATGCGGAACCGTAATGCTCAGCAGATCGGATGCGCCCGACACGGCAACGTCCCACCGCCGCCCCGTCGCATCGACCAGCTCGGCCGGTCCCACGCACATGCGAGCCAGGCCGCTGTCATCCGCGTAGTGGTGCCCGCTCGCTGACTGCCCCGTATGCGTCAGGCCATCGATTTCAAAATCAATCTTCAGGTCGCCGCCGCCCGCCGGATGCCTGTCGAAACACCAGGTCAAATACAGCGCATCGGGCATGGCTTCGGCATGCTCCACAACACCCCACTGTTCCGACAGGCGGGTCTGCACGACATTGCCGACCGTAATGCGCGCAGATGGCTCATCATGGCAGAGGCGCATCGCCCCGTATTCCACGCGAACCGTGCGCAGTCCGACCTCTGTCGGCGGTCCGGACACCGCCTGCAAATCGCCCGGCCGCGATGCGGGCTGATGGGGTCTAAAGAAAAGCATCCGGTCGCCGGCCACCACATCGTATGAGTCGGACCGGGCGGTGGCATGCGCGTCGCCCGGCTCGCTCCGAAACGCATGGCGGACACGCTGAACCGTGCCGTTGATATCGATGGCGTTCCCGCCCGAAGTGTCCCCTTCCTTAAGACCGCGATTCCGCTGCCAGAATTCTTCGCCATAAGGAATCGCCCATGCCGGCGCGGCGGCGGGATCCGTGAATGAAACAGGGAGGGAGTTCGCTGCCGCGAAAACTGCAAAAAAACCCATACCGAGAAGAGCCGTGAAATGTTTCATAACCATCCTCCTCATATTTGCGGGTTAACGACCCTCCTTTATCAAAAATCCGGTCGGGCGCAAAGAATTTTCTAAGTCAGTGGAGCTCTTGGCGCTGAGCCCGCGGAGCTGCTCGTGACTCGATTCTCCCTTTCTCGCCGACGGAAGAGGCCCGCCCTGCCTAAAGACGGTGCGACTGCGCGGCTCCGCCGGAGGCGTCGCCCTACCTAAAGACAGCCCTGCCTAAAGACGGCGCGCCCGGCGGTCGCGCCCTGCCCAGCTTTCCAAAGGCTGGAAACACGTCTTGCCTGCATGGCGGCGTTTGACCGCTGTAGGTCCGGTGCCCCACCGGGCGTCGCTGTAGGCCCGGTGCCCCACCGGGCGCTTGCGGTGGAAACGGTGCGGTTGCCCGGTGCGGATCACGCCGCGTGGGGCACGCGGCCTACAGCCTTTTTTTCAAACCTTGGAATAATGGGCAGGCAGGCCCGTTGAAGGATTTCTTCACGTCAAAAAAGGCATCCGCACCCGCCCGGTCGGGGACCGGACCTGCACAACAGCCCCTGGACCCCATCCGCGTTTATCCGTGTTCATCTGCGGATGCATCAAGCAGTGGAGAATGCTTGCCGATATAGTACCAGGTGGTACTATGTGCCCATGCCAAAGAAAATCCGAGAGCTGATGCGCGAGCTGGAGAAGGCGGGATTTGTGAACCGGGGCGGCAAGGGAAGCCATCGCAACTTTCTGCACCCATGCGGACTGAAGATCACCATCAGCGGAAAAGCAGCCGCCGATGCCAAGCGCTATCAGGAAAAACTGGTTGAAAAAAAGATTCAGGAGGCACAGCAATGAAACCGGGATATAAATATTTGAAGATTGTGGAGTGGTCGGATGAGGATCAGTGCTATATCGGCACCTGCCCGACACTCTTTGATGGCGGAGTGCATGGCGATGATGAGGCGGCAGTGTATCGCGAACTGTGCGAGGTGGTGGAAGAGTGGATGCAGATTCATGCCGAGGATGGAATCCCCCTGCCCGCACCCATCGCGCCGAAGAGCTATTCAGGGAAATTCAATTTCCGCCCCGGCAAGGAACTGCATAAGGAGCTGGCTCTGCGCGCGGTCGCGCACGGCCAGAGTTTAAATGCCTATTGCCGGGAACTGATTGAATCCGCGCTGCATGCCTAGTCCGAGGAATATCCGCCCCACATAATTTTTTCCAACCGCCTTTGGAATTTCCTTTGCGTCGTGGCGTCTTAGCGGTCAAAACCCGCAGCCGCACCGCCCGGTCGGGGACCTATCTATTATCACATAAATTAGTGTGCGAAAAATGTGCCAAAGGCACTACACAACAAAGCCCGGGGCAGCGCCCCGGTTATTCAGGCAAAATGATCTTTGCCCTGAAGGGGCAATACAATATTTCGGTGTGCTGTCCCTGCAGGACAGATTCGACTTCTTTACCGATATCCTTGGGCGATTGCCCAAGGCTAAGTTGTCCTGCCCTTTCAGGGCATCCCGATAAGAGGTTGAATTTTGCTTATAATATGCGCTTGCGGCGGGCAAGCGGTGCGGCTGACCAATGACAGCGCGCCCGGCGGTCGCGCCCTACCCAACGTTCCAAACCTTGGAAAAATATGTTCCAAGGATTGGAATTTCCTTTGCGTCGTTGCGTCTTGGCGGTCAAAACCAGCATCCGCACCGCCCGGTCGGGGACCGGGCCTGCACAACAGCCCCTGGACCCCATCCGCGTTTATCCGTGTTCATCTGCGGTTCCTGCTTCGTTGAAACTTCCTCCTTCGTTAAAACTATGGAGGACAAGACGGCGGACAAGCAAAAAACCTTGCGGGGCGCGGCGGCCTCGGAGAGGCCTGCCCTACCCAAAGCCGGCGCGCCCGGCGGTCACGCCCTACCAGACGGCGCGCCCGGCGGTCGCGCCCTGCCCAATGTTCCAGGGACTGGAAGAACGGCAGACGATCATTAAACCAAAACTCCTCCAGGCCCGGGCTGAAAGACTGAGCGGCACGAAGCGCAGCAGGCTCAAGCCGGTTTGCGGAGGCGGAAACCGACCAGGCAGACATCGTCATCAAACGCCCCCTCCCCGGCAAACAGGCGGGCCTCTTTGAGGATCATCGGAAAAAGCTCTGCCAGCGACAGCGTGCGGTTGCGCTGGAATGACTCCATTAACCGCTGTTCGCCATACTCTTCGGCATTGGCTCCCGCAATTTCATAGATTCCGTCTGTAAACATGATGACGGCATCCCCGGGCTGAGTCTGCAGCTCCAGCGTCGGATAGCTCGCCCGGTCCATAATCGCCAAAGCCGGCCCGCGTTTTTCATGATCTTCCATGCACCATCTGACCTGTCCGTCCGCTCCCAGGCAGATGGGAATGGGATGTCCTGCGTTGGCCAGGCGCACCCGCCCGGTCAACGTGTCGAGCACAAGGTAACAGGCGGTTGCATAGATCAGGTCCTCTTCCTGATGCAGCAGCGGGATGAGCGCCCGGTTCATGCGCTCAAGGTAGCGCCCCGGATCCAGCTCCGAGTCGGAGATTTCGTCAACCATTGCACGGATGAGGGCCGTTCCGAGCGCCGCGCGAACGCCGTGCCCCATCACATCGCACAGAAAGACACCCGCCTCGGTATCGGACAGTTTTTTTATCGAGCAAAAGTCGCCGCCGATCAGTCCGCCCGCGTGATGATAGTGGTGGAATTCAACCTGTCGGCCTTCCGGCTGCGCGCCCTCGGGAAAGACGGGATAGCAGGTGGGGAAGAATGTCTTCTGCAGCTTGCCCGCCATGCGCAGTTCCTCTTCGAGCTCATCGTTGACGCGTTTGACTTCCTTGGCGTAGCGTTTCATCTCGCCGGCATAGCGGGCGGCGCGCAACTCGGCTTCTTTATGCGCCGTGATGTCGCGTGAAATTCCGAAGATGCCGACGATGTCGCCCTCTTCGTTTCGGAGCGGCATTTTGGTGGTCGAAACCCACGCATGCGATCCATTGGCCCAGGTCTCGTGTTCTTCCAGCCCCAGCAGCGGCTCCCCGGATTCCATGATTCGTTTTTCATCCTCCCGCATGCGCCGGGCGTCCGAGGCGGTGTAGGTGTCGAAATCGGATTTGCCGATCATGTCGGCCGGCGAGCCGTTGCCTTGCCATTTGGCGAGCGCTTTGTTCACCATCACGAACCTGGAGTCGCGGTCCTTGAAGTAAATCAAGTCCGACATGTTGTCCATCAGGCACTGCAGCAAGTAGGCGGTTTTGTCATAGTTACCGTTCACGCATACCTCCCCGGAATCCGGAAGAATCATAAGCTTGCAGGAATCAGGATCAATGACAAGCTCACAGAACATGCCCCGTTTTTTGAGGCGCGCTGACGGCCGGCCGCAAGCGGCTCCGATATACATCCCGGCAGACCGGCAGCGGGGCGTTTATTCGCGGCTGCGCAGCGTCTCGAAAATCAGTCCGGCGGTTTTCGGCCCGATGCCGGGGGCGGCCTGCAGCTCTTCGAGCGATGCCCTGCGCAGCCGGGCAAACGAGCCGAAATGCTTTAAAAGCCGCTCCTTGGTCTTCTTTCCAATGCCTGGAATTTCATCGAGCGCCGACTCGCGGATGCGGCGGGCGCGCAGCTCGCGGTGATAGGAGATCGCGAAGCGGTGGGCCTCGTCGCGCAGCCCCGTGACGACCGCGCGGGCGGGCGAGCCTTTCGGGAGGCGCAGTGCCGGCAGCCCGTCGCGCACCAGCTCCTCAAACTGCTTGGCCAGCCCGACGCTCGGCAGGTCGACGCCCAGCCCGTCGAGCACGGCGCGCGCCGCGCGCAGCTGGGTGATGCCGCCGTCGACAATCAGCAGGTCGGGCAGCGGAGCGCCCTCCCGCTGCAGACGGCTGTAGCGGCGCTTCACGGCCTCGGCCATCATGCGCGGGTCGTCGCTGCCCTCGACCGTTTTGATGCGGAAGCGGCGGTAGCGCTGCGGAACCGGCACGCCGTCGACCGCGGCGACCATGCTGGCCACGGCGTACGTGCCGGAAATGTTGGAAATGTCAAAACACTCGATCACGCGCGGGGGGCTCGAGAGCCCCAGTTCCTTACCAAGCAGCGCAACGCCCCGTTCCGCATCGGCGGTCTTCATTTTCACGGTTTTGCGGACCAGCGCCTTTTCTTTCACGGCGCGGAGCAGAAGAAGCATCATGTCGCGCAGCGCGGCGGCCTCCTCAAACCTGTGCTCCGCCGCCGCGGCCTGCATCTGCGAGCGGATTTCCCGGATGAACTCCGGCCGCTCGCCGCGCAGAAAGGCGCAGGCGGTTTCGACGCGCCCGCGGTATTCCTCCGGCGTCACCCGCCCGACGCACGGCGCGGCGCAGTGGCGGATGATATCGTTGTGGCAGTGCTTATAGGTGTCGGCATCGGGAACCGCCGGGCGGCACTGACGGATGCCGAAGCGCTTCTCGATGAATTCGAGCGCCGCGCGCGCCGCCAGTCCGGAGGTGTACGGACCAAAATATCGCGCGCCGTCGTTTTTATCGATGCGGCAGATTTCAAACTTGGGAAACGGCTTGTTCAGATCCACCCGCAGCAGCGGAAAGCGCTTGTCGTCCTTGAACAGCGTGTTGTAGCGCGGCTTGTACTCCTTGATCAGCCTTCCTTCGGTCAGCAGCGCCTCCGCCTCGCTCTTGAGCACCACCACATCGAAATCCCGGATCGAACGGATCAGCCCGCGGATCTTCGGCTCCGCCTTGCGCAGGGTGCTTTCGCGGAAATAGCTCTGCACCCGTTTGCGCAGCGAGGCCGCCTTGCCGACGTAGATGATGGCGCCCTCCCGCCCGCGCATCAGATAGACGCCCGGCGCATCGGGAAGCTCCTTCAGCTTTTTCTGAATGGTCTCCGGCCACTGCATAGATTCCTCAGTGGAGGAATCTAAACTATTTAAGGCGAAGATCAGGATTCAATCTGCAGAAAGTTTATGAACGGAACGGTGCCCATGCGCGGATTTTTTCCAGCAGCCGCTCCATCCGTTCGACGTGCGTGCCGCGCCAGTAGACTTTGCCGCACGCCTCACATTGAAAGAAGCGGTTGTAATATCTGCGGGTCAGCGGCTCGAGCCGATCAAGCACGTCGGATTTCTCCACCGGCATCAGCAGCCCGTTGCAGGCGATGCAGCGTTTGAAGGGATCCATTTGCGAATAGAGGTCGAAGCGGTCGAGCACTTCGTGCAGCTGCTGTTCAGGATCGGTGGAGTGCAGCCAGGCGCCGCGGGTAATCACTCTGGCAAACAGCAGCCGCCGGTCGCGGGTCAGAATGGTGCGCTTCTGTTCCACGGAGATGCGGACGATTTCAGGATCATCGAGATCGTTGCGGTAGAGCACATCGAAGCCGAGCATGCGCAGCATGCGGGCCAGCCGGCCCAGATGCACATCGAGCACAAAGGCGGGCCGGCGCAGCGGCTCCGGCCGCAGGCGCAGCAGCGGCGACACGTCCAGGCACTCAAACATCGGATAGACCGACACGCGGTCCGCGTCCTGCAGCGGACAGTCGAAACCGACGGATTGGCCGTTGACCAAAATCAGCTCCACCTCGGTGTGCGGCACGCCGATCGCCTCAATGGGATCCTTGATGCCGGGATGGCCGTCAAAAGAGTATTCGAATTCCAGCTTCCGCCGCTGCGGCGGAAGGAAATCGTTCAGCTCCTCGTAAAACCGGAAGCGGGCCGTATGCGGTTTCGCATTCATCGACCGGAAAAATAGCACAACTCCTTTTCCAATGCCTGGAAAAGAACGCGGCGATGCAGCACGGTTTTTTCCGGGGATTGGAAACCGGAAACTGCGGCGCTCAAAAATGTTTCCAAACATTGGAAAGCCCGAACGGACCTGCTAGGTTGCGTGTATGAAAACAAACTCCTCCTGCGCATCTGTACTCGCGGCCTCGCTGATCGCCAACTCCGCGCCGGCCGGCCTGGTTCGTGTCTATTTCGGGACGCAGGCCAGGGGCGGGCAGCGCGGCATCTATATGGCCCTGTTCGACCCGTCCAGCGGACAGCTCGGCGAAGCGGTCCGCGCCACCGATTCAGCGCGCCCCGGCTTCATCGCCATCCACCCCGACGGGCGACACCTCTACGCGACCGAGGCGGCCGGCGGCGCGCCGGCGGCAAGCGAAGGCGCCGTCAGCGCCTGCCGGATTGAAGCGGACGGAACGCTGACCGATCTCAACACGCGGCCCTCCGGCGGTCCCGGACCGTGCCATGTGTCGATCGACCCGACCGGCCGCTGGCTGCTGGTTGCCAACTACCGCGGCGGCAGCTGCGCGGTTCTTCCAATCCTTGAAAACGGCGAGCTCGGCGAACCGACGGCGATTCGCCGGCACAGCGGCTCGGGCCCGAATCCGAAGCGGCAGGAGGCCGCCCACACCCACTCCTTCAACTGCGATCCGGCCGGACAGTTTGCGCTGGCCGCGGACCTGGGCCTGGATAAAATCCTGGTCTACCGGCTGAAGGACGGAACCCTCACCCCAAACGCCCCGGCCTGCATTCAAACAGCCCCCGGTGCCGGCCCGCGCCACCTGACCTTCCACCCGTCCGGCAAATTCGTTTACGCCTGCATGGAACTCAACGGCACGGTTGCGGCATACGGATATCGCGACGGCACACTGACTGAACTGCAGACCCTGCCGACGCTGCCGGCGGATTTTGACGGCGAAAACACCACGTCCGAAGTGTGCCTGACGCCCGACGGACGCTTTCTGTATGTCGGCAACCGCGGCCACGAAAGCCTGGCGATCTTTGCCGTCGACCCGCAGCGCGGCACCCTGAGCGCACGCGGCCACGAGCCGACCCGCGGCCGGCACCCGCGCCATTTCAATATCGACCCGACCGGCAGTTTCCTGATCGCCGCCAACGCGCATACCGACAATGTCGCGGTCTTCCGCATCGACAAACAGACCGGACGGCTCGAGTTCACCGGCTGCGAAATCACCGTCCCGGTCGCCACATGCGTGCAGTTCCTCGGCATACAAGAGTAAAAAACTACTCTTTACAGCGGCGACGGAAAGACTAGAGTGCTTCGGCAAGGAGGAGTTGAGATGAAGAAAGCATTACTGACCCTGTCATTCGCGGCCCTGCTGGCCGCATCCGCCGGCGCCCACTGCCAGATTCCCTGCGGGATCTACGACGATGCCGCCCGCATCACCCTGATGAAGGAGCACGTCACCACCATCGAGAAATCGATGAAGGAAATCCACACACTGAAAGCGGATTCGCCGCAGAACATCAATCAGCTGGTTCGCTGGGTGAACAACAAGGAAGAGCACGCGGACAAGCTGACCGAAATCGTGACCTATTATTTCCTGGCCCAGCGCATCAAACCGGGAACGGATCATTACGACGCGCAGCTCAAAGCGCTGCACGGCATGATGATCGCGGCGATGAAAGCCAAGCAGAGCGTTGACCTTGAACAGGTGCAGGCCCTGCGCGCGCTGATTGCCGAATTCGAAACGCTGTACCACACCCATTGAGCGTCGATCCGATGCGCCGCCGGACATGGATCCTTCTGATCGGGGCCGCCGCACTGACGGCGCAGGCCGCCGACTGGCCGCAGTTTCTCGGCCCCGGCCGCGACGGAAAATCCGCAGAAACCGGACTGGAGACGGATCTGTCGAAAGCCGCCGTGCTCTGGAGCCGTCCGCGCGGGGAAAGCTACTCCGCGCCCTCCATTGCCGGCAACCGGCTGATTCACCACACCCGCTTCCGGAACCGGGAGACGATTGAGTGCCTCGACGCATCCACCGGCGAACTGATCTGGTCGAATGACACGCCGACCACCTACCGCGACCGCTTCGGATACCTCAGCGGCCCGCGCGCCAGCCCGGCCATTGACGGCGACCGCGTTTACACGCTCGGCGCGCAGGGGATTTTATGCTGCCTGCAGCTGGATACCGGCAGCCTGATCTGGCGCCGCGACCTGATTGACGAGTTTGACCTCGACACCGAATTTTTCGGCTTCACCCCCTCGCCGCTGGTTGACGGCGGCGCGGTCTTCATCAACCTGGGCATGAAAAAATGCGTGGCGGCGTTCGACAAGCTGAGCGGCGAAACGCGCTGGGTGTCGGGCGACCAGTGGGGGCGGAGCTACGCCAGCCCGGTCATGGCAACCCTGCACGGCAAACCGATGCTGCTGGTCTTCGCGGGCGGCGAGTCCAGCCCGCCGGTCGGCGGACTGCTGTGCGTCGATCCGGCCGACGGGACCGTCACCGGGCGCTTTGCGTGGCGCAGTCCGCGCCACGCCTCGGTCAACGCCTCCACGCCCGTGGTCGACGGCAACCGCATTTTCATCTCCTCCTCCTATGATGTCGGCGGCGTGATGCTCGACGTGCAGCCGGACTTCACCTTCAGGGAAATCTACCGCACCCAAGCCTTCGCCTCGCACTGGGCCACGCCGATTCTCGTCGACGGATGTCTCTACGGCTTTGCCAACAACAAGCTCGTCTGCATGGACTGGCAGACCGGCGAGCGCCTGTGGCGGATCGTTCCCAAAACGGGCGATCAGGCGTTCCAGGCATTGGAAACCGCCGGCGGCGGCGCGAACCGCTACCGCCCGCCGCCCGGCCGGGACGGCTTCGGCATCGGATCGCTGATCTTCGCGGACGGAAAATTTCTCTGCCTGGGCGAAACCGGCCTGCTGGCGTGGCTCGACCTCAGCCCGTCCGGCTGCCGCGTGATGTCCGCCGTCCGCCTGTTCAGCGCCGACCAGACCTGGACCGCACCGGTGCTCAGCAACGGACGGGCCTGCATCTGCCGGAACCGGCCGGACGCGGACGCCCCGCCCCGGCTGATCTGCCTGGACCTGACGCCCCGCATCCCCTGAACAGCCGGCGGCCTCCCAACCGGGGGCTCCTGAACCGATGCAAATCAGCTTGCCCTCCATTTTGGTTTAATTCGAGCCCGGTTCAGTCTAACGTTCCGCACCATGAATCCATCCCAACCCGAACTACTGGCCCCGGCCGGAACGCCCGAGTCCGCCTGGGCCGCTCTCGCCTATGGTGCCGACGCCGTCTACGCCGGCCTGCCCCGCTTTTCCGCCCGCGCCAACGCCGCTAATTTCTCCGCCGATAAGCTCGACGAACTGATCGGCTTCGCCCATCACCTCGGCCGCCGCGTCTACATCACCTTCAACACCCTCGTTCAGCAGCACGAGCTGCCCGCCGCGCTAGACACCCTCGCGCAGATCCGCGACCTCCGTGCCGACGGCGTGATTGTGCAGGATATGGGCGTCGCCCGCCTGCTGCGCAAAAACTTTCCGCAGCTGCGCCTGCACGCCAGCACCCAGCTGGCCGTCCACAACCTGGCCGGGGCCCGGCAGCTGGCCGCCTCCGGCTTCGCGCGCGTTGTGCTCGCGCGCGAACTTTCCCTGAAGGAAATTGAGAGCATCACCCGCGCGTGCGACATCGAAACCGAAGTCTTCATCCACGGCGCGCTGTGCTACTCCTACAGCGGCCTGTGCCTCTTCTCGTCTCACCTGCTCGGCCGCAGCGGCAACCGCGGCCACTGCGCCTACTGCTGCCGCCAGCCCTTCCGCGACAGCGACGGAAAGGAAAACCTGCCCTTCTCCATGAAGGATTTCTGCGCCGCCGGCCACCTGAACGCGCTGCTTGCCGCCGGGGTCTCCTCGCTCAAAATTGAAGGCCGCATGAAGAGCGCACACTACGTCGCCGCCGTCACCGACTTCTACAGAAAGTCAATCGCCGGCGAGATGGACAACCCGCAGGAGGCCCTCTCGGACATCCAAACCATTTTCGGACGGCCGTCCACCGGCCTGCACCTGACCGACGCGGAAGAGTTCCCGATCGACCCGGTCCATGCCGGGCACCACGGCGCACTCATCGGCACCGTTGAGCAAATCCGGCCCGGCGGCTGGCTCATCTTTAAAAGCAGCCGCGTGCTGGGAAAGCACGACGGACTCAAGGTGGAAAACCCCGGCGAAACCTTCGCCTACGGATTCGCCGCCAACGACCTGCGGCTGGCCAGCGACCCCGAATCCAAACGCCGCGTCGAACTGCCCGCCGGCACAGACATCGCCGTCCGTCTTCCGCCGGACGCGCCGCCCATCCACAACGGCATGCGGATCTACTGCTCCATCTCGCAGGCCGTGCGCCATCGCTACAGCTTTTCCGCGCCGCGCCCGGGCCAGTACAGCCAGCGCCGCCCGGTCGACATCCAGGTTTTCCAAACCGTGGAAAACATCACCTTCACCGCCTCGGCTGGCGGCGCGCAGAGCCGGCTGGCCCTGCCCGGACCGTTCGAGGAAGCGCGCCAGCCGGAAAAGGCCGCCGCCTCGGTCCGCCAGTGTTTTGAAAAACTCGGCGACACCAGCTGGCAGCTCGGCAGCCTGACCTTTTTGGACAACTCGGTACCGGTCTTTGTTCCGATGTCCGTTTTGAACGATGCCCGCCGCCGCCTGATTGACGAGTTTTCCAACCATTGGAAACAATCACGCCGGAATTTCCAACCCCTGGAAAAACTCCCCGTCGCGCCGCCGCCGCCCGCAGTTTGCTGGTCCGTGAAAATGCGGCGCTTTCCCTTCGACGCAGCGCAGGGCAGGCCCTGTCTGGAAGACATCGCGGAATTTATCCTGGAGGTCGATCCGGCGCGTCCTGAAGAGATTGAGAAAGCCGCGGCCGCCCTGCCGGACAGACTGCGGCTCGCCCTGCCCGTCATCATTCGGGAAAATGAAGTCGCGGCATATAAGGAGCTGATCGATTCGCTGCCCGGCCATCAAAAATGGGAGGCGGCCAACCTCGGCGGGCTGCAGCTCTTAAGCGGGAAAACGGACATCACCGCGGACTGGCCGCTGTACATACTCAACACGCAGGCGGCACTGCAATGGCGGGAACAGGGCATTCTGCAGTTCGTGCTGTCGCCCGAAGACCAGGTGGAAAACCTGACGGCACTGATTGAGGCGCTGGGCGGCGCCGCCATCGTACCGGTCTATCAGCACACGCCGCTGATGATTTCCGCCACGAAACCGGCGGCAGACGCAACAGAGCTGACCGACCGTTCGAACTGCGTATTCCGAGTGGAGCAAACCGGACAGCAGTTTGTGCTCGTCAACAAGGAGCCCTTCTCACTGGCCGGAAAAACCGACGGGCTGCAGGCCGCCGGCGCGCGCCGTTTCCGCATCGATCTGTGCTACGGCATCGACACGCCGGACCAGGCCGGGCAACTCGTCGAACACTTCATCGCCGGCCGCCCTGTCCCCGGCCACACCGGCAACTATTCCGGCCAGCTGCATTAGAGAGAAAGGAACCGCCCGAATGAAAATGACCCTCTCCGCATTTTGCCTGCTGTTCGCGGGGCTCGGCCTCGACGCGACCGCGCAGGCCGGCACACATCAGCTGGATCTAATGATCGCGG
Source organism: Tichowtungia sp. (assembly GCA_041584215.1). Lineage (GTDB taxonomy): Bacteria > Verrucomicrobiota > Kiritimatiellia > Kiritimatiellales > Tichowtungiaceae > Tichowtungia. The sequence continues at coordinate 33,993 of JBFHEM010000037.1, forward strand.
AACAGGAACGCCACTGCATTATTCATGTCCCGGCCCGCTGCAGCGCTGAAAAGAACCATCCGCTGGTGCTTTTCTTTCATGGCGGCGGCGGAACGGCTCAGAGCGCGATCGATGAAACCGGATGGATCGAAAAAGCCGACCGGGAAGGATTCATCGTCGCGTTTCCCGAAGGCACGCCCCGGCACCAGGGCCGGCCGTCCCGCTTTGTCGGCAATCCGCAGACCTGGAACGACGGCTCCGAACGGACCGGCCTCGGTGCCGTTGCACAGGGAGTCGACGATGTCGCATTCGTCAGCGCCCTGCTGGATGCTTTAGCCGCCCGATATCCTGTCGATCCGCAGCGGATTTATACGACCGGTTTTTCCAACGGCGCGTCACTGAGTTTTCGTCTGGCCCGCGAGCTGTCAACCCGGTTTGCCGCCGCGGCCCCGGTCGCCGGCGTGGACTGGCTGAGCGGGCCGGTTCCAGACCGCCCCGTTCCAGTCCTGTACATCGTCGGCACGGCGGATCCGAAGAGCCCCTATTTTGGAGGCGAAATCCGGATTGGAGACAAATTTTACGGCATCAAACCGCCCACACAGCAAATGATGGAAACCTGGGCTCATTTTTTTACGCCGGCACCGTCAGCCACGACTTCCGTTAGCCCCTCCGGAACCATCCGCACGGCATACGCCGCCCCCGATGGCAGGGAATCGGTGATCTGTCTGGCGATTCCGGGACACGGCCACCACTGGCCGGGCGGCAATTCAAAACTGCCGGAATGGTTCGCCGGAAAAAACAGCAGCACACTGAACGCGACCGACATCATCTGGGAGTTTTTCCGGCAGCAGTCATGCCGCGAATAAAGACCTCGTCGATCAGCACCCGGTCGTCCGGAGCCGAGCCGCCGCCGGTGAAACGGATGCGGAAGTCTTCCGAAAGCGTGTGCGCGGCGGCATCGAGCTCGATCGATTCAAAATAAAAATTCTGGTCGGAAAACCGCTCGGTTCCAAACGCCAGCGTTTGGAGAGGCTGCCAGTCGGTGCCGTCGAAATAATCCACGCTGAACGATTCGCCGTCCTCCATCGAAACGCCGGTGTACCAGAACGAGACCGTCACATTCGTAAAGCTTCCGACATCCATCGTGCTCATCAGCACGGCCGCGGACTCGGGGCCGGCCGCGCCCCGGATTTCCAGCGCGTTGGTCCCGTCCCAAGCCAGGGCATCGCCGCTGTAGAGCAGGCAGTTGGTGCCGCCGGAACTGAAACTCCCCAACCCGGATTCAAAACCCTCGCAAAGCAGCGTCTGCGGTTCCGGGGCCGCGCCGCCGGCTGCCGCCAGCGCGGCCTCAACGGCATCCGCTTCGGATTCAGCAACCCGGATATACACCGGCAGGGTGCCGAGTGCCACATCGATTGATCCCGTTGAAACAATCCGCCCGAAGCTGTTCCATACCTCCGCACCGGGAACCAGCGCGGCCGAAAAACTCTCCAGGCCGTTGCAGCGGAACAGCGCAAAAACCGTTTCAGAATCAGCCGGTTTTTCATAGCGGATGATGGCCAGATCCGCCCGGTCGCAGATAAAGCGGCCTGTTTCGGCATGATGCAGCAAAGAATTAAAGGTGGCGACGGCGCAGGCGGCCGGGCGGGCGGAATCGCCGCGCAGCAGGCCGTAGCCGGCCGTATCCTCACCGCCGTAGCGCATGTTGAACCACATCAGCTGTTTCACGCCGGGCACCGCGCGCGCCACACAATAGACCTGAGCGCACAGCGCGGCGTGCATGAAGAGCTCGGGCCCGACCAGATCGGCATCCAGCGGCACCGTGTAACCGATCTCCGTCGGCCACAGATTGGTTATGCCGCCGCCGAATTCCGCGCTCAGGTGCTGCACCTTTTGATATTGCCGGGGAATCTGGGCATCGCGCACGTTTTCGATTCCGAAGCGGTCCGGCCAGTTGCAGTCGTCCAGGTTCGTCATGACCGGATTGCCGGCCGCGGGATCCGCAATGCTGCGGGGTGACGGATAGGCGTGATGGGAAATATATTCATAGCCGGTGGAATGGGTGCCGTGCGCCGCCCGAATGAACACATCCTTGTGTTCGAGCGTGGTGCGGGTGGTGGCAAAGGCGATGACCGGCGAATCCGGATCCACTTCGTTGAGCGCACCGGTTGCGGCCGCGAGCATCTGCCCATAGCAATTCCCGCCCGTTTCAAGCCAGCCGCCGAACGACTGCCCGAGCGAACGGCCCGGCTCGGCCCCGATCATGTAGCCGCCTGCCGCATCCTGATAACGCAGCGCCACCTGCCGCACAAAGTTGGACCAGGCGGCCAGGAACGCCGTATTGTCTCCGCCGATTTCCCAGGGCGTGACCCAATCGGGAACACTTTCCACCCGGAGGGTCGGCAGCGGATAGATGAAGGCATTGGTGTTCGCGCTCACGAAGTCGTCGATATAACTCCAGTCGAACTGTCCCTGCGCCGGCTCATGCCGGTCCCATTTCACATAGATGCGGTTGTACTTGATGCCCAGCCGCCGGCCGGCCTCGCTCTCGTTCACATAGGTCGCTCCGCAGAAAGACTGATCATCGAATGCATCATAATTGCGCGGCCGATGCACCACGGCAATGCCGCAGCTGCTCCTGGCCCGCACATCCGCGCCGCCGATGTCGGTGCACCAGGCGCGGACTTCGGTAAAGCCGAAGCGATCGGTCGGAATCGTCACGGTATAGGCGAAAGACAGTCCCGGATCGTTTTCAACATCCCACTGGTAATGGTCCAGCTGCCCGTCATCGGTCTCCACCTCCACATGAAACGTGCAGCTCTGCGAAGTCTCTCCGATGTTCTTCACCAGCGAGCGCACCTTGACGGTTTCATTGGTGAAGGCCACCCCATCCAACCCGTCCGTCATCTGATTCTGAACCTTCAAATACCACTGCGGTTCCGGCTTGCCGATCAACTGAAACAGCAGCGATCCGGCTGCCGCCAGAGAGCATCCAGAGAACAAAGCGATCGCCGCTGTTTTCAAAATCTTTCTCATATCATCGCTTTATCTCAAAAACGGCTGCGGTCAGACTGCCGGCCGGAAGCCGGGCGACCCATTCTGATGTAATTTCCTCGCGCGGCAAACGGATCGCCGTTCCGGAGGCCGTGAACTGTTTCTCTTTCAACAAAAGCGCGTGATCCGCCGACTCGAAGTGAACAGCCTGAACAACCGGCTCATTGGACGGATTGACCAGCGCAACGACCACCCGGCGGTCCTTGACAAACGCGGCGACCGTTGCGTCCCCGTCGCTGACGGTTTCCAGGGTTTGGAAACCGGGCACGATTTCAGGCAGCAGCGTTTCCAAGGCCTGGAAAACCGGACGGCGCGCATAGCCGTCGCTCATCCGCTTCATCAGTCCCCAGCCGGCCGGCTCCCACCACTGATCGCTCATTTGCCAGAAGAGCAGCACATTAAAGCCGCTGTTGAGGTGCGACAGCAGGTCGGCGGCAACGTGTATCGCGAAGGGATGCGAGTCCGCCGCAGTGTCTTTAAACTGTTTCGCGTGGTCCCCGAACCGGACGCCGTCAAAGACCGTATCTTTGGTGGAAAACTCCGTCATGATGCGCAGCTTTTTCTGCTCCGGATCTTTGGCGCGCACCGAGTTCATAAACCCGGCGGCGGAATCGCGGACATACGGCACGCTGTGCGAGCCGGGGCCGTGGAAGGTCCAGCCGTGCACCGACCAGGCGCCGTGGGCGTTGACCGCTTCGTCATCGAGCACGTCGACCCACTGCTCGGCGGTGCCGAAATCGAGATGGGCGCGGCCCGGCCCGACGATGCGGATCGTCTGCAGGCCGCGGCGGTCGAGCTCGCGGCGCACGGCCTTCACCACCCGGCTGTATATTTCAGGCGGGCAGTAGGTGTCCCAGTCGCCGTCCGGCTCGTTGAACAGCTCGATCATTTCCGGAGCAAACCCCTGATCGGAAAAGGCCTGCACGGCCGCCGCCCACAGTCTGGCAAAATCCTCGGCGTGCTCCGCCTTGAGTGCATTTTTTTCGTCACGCCAGCACGGCGGAGCCCCGAAGCTGACCATCATGAAGGTCAGATCCATCTCCTTTTTCATGGCCCACAGATAGCGGATGCGGTCCCATTCCGTCACGCGGTTGAAATAGTCAACGTATTCCGCGGAAGGCATGTCCGGCTGATCAAACCGGTTGATCCCCTCGATATTAAAGCGCACCCAGCTCATGCCCAGCTCCCGCATCACCGACAGCGCGCCGGGGTCGCCGGTCCACGCGCAGCCGCCAAAGCCTTCGACCCGATGCAACGGTTTTCTGGTGTGCACCGTAGAAACCCCGTCAGGCGCCATCGAACGCTGATCAAAAACCAGCGTGACATATCCGTCACCCGGAACCGTCACATCCAGAGCGCCACGCACCGGCACGTCCGGCAGTTCAGAAGACAGGACGCCGCCTTCAAAATCATTGCGTTTGACGAGTGTCAGATCCGCGGTGTTTTTCAGGCGAAGCGCGGTTGACTGCGGTTCGGTGGAACGGTTGATAACGCAGCAAACCAGCTTTGACCCCTTTTTCAGCGCGGCCGCGTACAAATGGCTGTCCGGCTCCTGCCGCGTTTCCACCACGCGAAACCCTTCGGCCACTTCCGGAAAAAAACCGCGCAGCGATTCATAGGGCATCTGCGGCAGCCCGCCGTCTTTCGGACGCGAAAAGATGCCGAAATTATCGTCGCCCCAGTCCACATCCGCGAGCTGCCAGTAGATCAGCGCATTGATTCCTTCGTTGAGGAACGAGAGCCCGTTTTCGATCACGCGCACGTTCCAGGCCGGAATCTGCGCGGCGGTTTTTTCGACGTTGGAATCGCGCGGGGACAAATACGCTGTGCCGTGATAGTTGGTGCAGAAGGTGCCGTATTCAGTGATCAGCAGCGGCTTTTCGCCCTGCGGATCTTTTTGCGCAACCGAGGCCAGAAAGCCGTCGCGGAGTTCCTCGCGCAGCACTTCGGCGCTCTCGCGGCGGTGCCATTCATAGCCGTGCAGCGACCAGGCGCCGAGCGCCTTCACCGCGTCGGCATCGAGCGCATCGACCCATTGGTCGGGACCGTGCAGATCGACATGCGCCAGCCCGGGCCCGCAAATCTGAATGTCGTCATACCCCAGCGCATCGAGCTCGCGCCGCACATGCTTGACCACCTTGTTGTATTTATCCGGCCAGCAGCGGCCGCTCCAGGTTCCGTCCGGCTCGTTGAACAGCTCCAGCCACTGCGGCGGCATGCCGTTCTCGACCAGGCACTTCACCGCGCCCGCCCACATGCGGGCGAACAGCTCCAGGTGTTCGTTGGGCAGCTGCTTTTCCTGGTCCTGCCACACCGGCGGAATGCTGAAGGCGTTCAGCACCAGCGTCACCCGGTTACGTTTGAGCAGCTCCATCGTGCCGCGAAACGTGTCGGTCGCAATCTTCGGCTGAAAATATTCCGCGAACTCATCCACCGACCCCTGCATCATTGTGCACTCGCGCATGCCGGGCACCGACATGCGCGCCCAGCGGATCCCCAGCGCGGCATAGGCCGGCTCGAGCGCCTCCTGCCCCGGCCAGATCTGCACACCGAAACCGAGAAATTCCTGCTTCTCTGCCGACACATCGACCGTAAAATCTGCCCGCACGCCACCCGCCAGGCTCAGCAGCGCAATGAAACCTAAAACTTTTTTTCTCAACCCGCGACCTCCCGACAGTTTTCTAAAAGTGGTTTTATAAAATAGCAGTTCTGCACAGCGAAACACCAGTCAAACCTGTTAATATTTAGTTCCACTTTCATTTTTTCGCCAATGTTTTTCAACCGGTGTTTACACCTTCAGTGGTTTATCTGCAGCCGGCAAACATCATTCCGTTATGACTTTGAAGAACACTCTCGTTCCCATTGAAGAAATATCAATGGTATAGGTGGTCGTATTCAGTAAAAAGGTTTGATTCGGGCCACCGGACCTGTCACTTCCGAGGCGGGATCTTCGCCCCGATGACAGCCGGCAGAGGAAAGGACAACCCGGGATGCAGCACCCCGTCTTTGTGTCATCCAACTACCACGATCGTGGTAGTTGGATGACACAACATAAGCTTCCTGCGACAGCGGATTACCTCCAAACATTGGAATACGCCTGTATGCGGAAACGCCTCACGCAACCAGGCCACATCGCCAGCTCATGACTTGTAGACTCAATGCTTACTGCTGCGCATTCTTATACTCCCTGTCAAAACGTTCACTTAACGTTTTAACCAGCGCTTCGTTTATTGATTGATTTGTATCGCCCCTTCAGGGCGAAAGGACGTGACGGAGGCCGAACTCCTGGGGCGGCGCCCCATGCTGAACTGTGCGGTGCCTTTGGCACAGGGTTCACCATGAAAATTCGCACAGGGCCGGAATTTTTCACAATAACGACCCTCTCCGCATCTAACGCAAGAGAAGCCGTAATTGCTTTTATTCAATGCCGTCCTCATCCGTATAGCTGCGGAACGGCGAGGCGGGAAGCCCCTCTTTGTTAAAAAGCGAAAATTCGGTCCAGCCGCGCCAGCCGTAGCGAATAGCACATGGATCTGAAACCTGCGCGCTCCAGACCTTGAGCCGCGAGCCGTCCACCTGCGCCCTAGCAGGCACAAAGCTGCCGTCCGCACCGGCGATTTCGAAACCGCCGCCGCCGTTGCGCAGCTCCAAGCCGCTTCCAATGTCTGTAAAATCGAGCAGCAGAGTCTGATCCGATTTTTCCAATGTTTGGAAAACCGGTCCGGAACAAACCAGATCCTCGCCATAGGCGATTTTGCGGGCGGCCAGCGCCAAGCGCGCGCCGACCGGGGCTTTGTTTTTGGGATGAATATCGTCGCGCTCACCGACGTCAATGGTAACGACCAAAGCGGTGTTTGAAACGGTCTGCGAGGTCATCAGCTGTGCTTCACGGACTTTCGGCCGGCCGATGGTTTCGTTTTCCGGGCTGGTATGATGATGGTTGGCAATCTGCACGATCAGAAACGGGAGGGAGCCGTCCTGCCAGTCATCGCGCCAGTTTCCGATCAGCGCCGGGAGCATGGTGCGGTAGATCACCGCGTCGCGCGGATTGCCGTCGGTTTCGCCCTGATACCAGGCGAAGCCGCGGATGGCGAACGGCTGCAGCGGCTTGATCATGCCGTTATACAGACCGTAGGGCTGAAAGCGGTGCCCCGGCCCCATGCAGCCCCAGTTGAGGCCGGCCGACATCTGCGGCGGTTTTTTGCCGGCGGCTTTCGCCTGACGCACCGCTTCTTTGTAGGCCGCCATCTGCCCGTCAAATTTTTCTTTGCGCTCCGGGTAGGTCTTCAGCGCCTCATCGTACTGTTCGATGTACGGGCGGGTGGCCGGGGTTTCCAGCAATGAATCGCGGCTCATAAAACAGCGGGCGGGCGCGCCGCCGCGCGCCGCGTAGAGCAGGCCGACCGGAACATCTAAATGTTTTTGCAGCTCGCGCGCCATGTAATAGCCGACAGCCGAAAATTTTTCTGCGGTTTCCGGCGAACAAACCATCCAGCGCCCGTTCTTCGCATCCGCCGCCGGTTCCGAGGCAATCTGATCCTCCTGGTGAAAGTAGCGAATCAGCGGATGGTCGGCAGAAGCAATCTCATCCCGCGCGCCGATACTGCCCATGGAATACTGCATGTTGGACTGCCCGCTGATCAGCCAGACTTCACCAACGAGTACGTTGGTGAAGGAAACTTGACCGCCGAAGGCAGAGGCTGGCGCGAAGCGACGGCAGGGAGCGTAGTGACCGGCAAACTCGACACTGGAAACTTGAAGTTTCCGAGGTTTGGAAGAAGCCGGCATGGGATCGAGGGTGATTTTCCAACGGCTGGAAGAATCGGCCACGGTTTCTTTTTTCTGCCCGGCAAACTCCACGGTAATGCGTGTGCCGGGTTCCGCAGTGCCCCAGACCGGCGCGGGTTTATTGCACTGAAACATCATGTTGTGGGAAAACAGGCTCGGCATCCACAGCTCCGCCTGTGCGGCGGCGCACATTATCAAAACAGCAACGAGTATACGTTTCATCATCGTTTCTCTTCTCCGGTTTTTTAACATTTAAAACAAACGGTTCGGCTCCGGCATCTGGGCCTGTGTCTCTGTCAAATGGTGCTTCAACAGCCGAATCATATCCTCGACCCGTTCAGGATGACGGGCGGAGATGTCTTTTGTCTCCGAGGGATCCTCGCGCAAATTGTAGAGTTCCGGGGCTTCATCCGGATGATACGGAACGATCAGTTTAAAATCGCCCTGGCGCACACAGCCGCGCGGCGAAACACAGATCGGTCCGGCATAACTCAGGTTGGGAAAGTGCCAGAAGAGCGCCTCGCGTTCGAGCGGGGTATCCGGGTCTTTCAGCAGCGGCAGCAGGGACTCGCCGTCCATCGGCTGTCCGTCGGCAATTTCGACGCCGCAGGCCTCCATGAGCGTGGGATACAGGTCCATCGAGGAGACCGGTTCATCGCACACGCTTCCGGCCTGCGTCCGTCCGGGCCAGCGGATACAGAACGGCACATGGATGCCGCCTTCGTAAAGATGTTTTTTCCCAGCGCGGAACGGCAGGTTGCGCGCATAGGGCTCCACCCCGCCGTTATCGGTGGTGAAGATCACTGCTGTGTTTTCAGCCAGACCCAACTCCTCCAGCGCGCTCATCAGACGCCCGATATTTTCATCGAGGCTGATTTTCATGGCCTCGAATTTGGCATTGGCATAGCCCGCCTTTTTATCGCTTTTAGCCCCGAGCGCCTTCATGGCCTGAACGTCTTCCGGTTTTCCGGACAGCGGGGCGTGCGTGCTGTAGAACTGGAAAGCCATGAAGAAAGGGGTCTCGCGGTGCCCGCCGACAAAGCGAATGGCTTCATCGGTGAGCGCATCGGCCATATAAGTGCCTTTGCGATATTGCATCAGGGTTTCCAGCCCGAACGGGGCAACCCAGCTTTTCGGGAACGACCAGGGCCACCAGCCCGGCTGTTCGTCAAAGCCCTGGTCGACCGGAGCAAAGTCCTTGTGCCCGATGTGCCATTTCCCGAGGCTGATGGTTGCATAGCCTTTGGTTTTCAGGCGTTCCGCCAGCGTGATCACCTCGAGCGGCAGTGCATTCCTCGGAATCTTCAGGCACTGGTCTTTATAGTTGGTTCGAAAGGCCTGGTTCTCACTGCCGGGCTTGGGAATCCAGGTGGTCAGGTGCAGGCGGCCGGGCGTCTGGCCGGACATAATCGCCGCGCGCGACGGCGAGCACTGCGCGGCGGGCGCGTATCCGCTGGAAAACCACATGCCGCTTTTGATCAGCGCATCAATGTTCGGCGTTGCGGCGAACTCATTTCCGGTATACCCGATATCCCCGAACCCCAGATCATCCGCCAGCAGCAGAATGACATTCGGCTGGGTGTTTTTTGACAGCCCTGCAAAAGGCATCAGCCCCGCCATGACCACCAGCAGCAGCCATCCTGTTCGATATCGTTTCGCCATATTCTTTTCAGGATTTCTCAACGCGCCAGGTAGTTGATGAACATCGGCAGCAGCGGGTCACTGGTCGTTTTCATTTGCTGCAGCATGGCCTGCTGCAGTTTTTGCTTAATGACAGCGTCTTCCGGCGAGGGCGCCAGGTCGTGCAGCGCATCCGGGTCGCGCCCCAGGTTGTAGAGCTCTTCCTCCGGACGGTGCTTCAGGAACTGAACGCGCTGCTGCACCGCCGGGTCCGCAGACTGCTCCATCGCCTCAAACGTCAGCCATTTGAGCGGGGAAGCATCATAGACGGTACCTTTCAGTGAAAACGCATTGAAGATATACCGGAAGTCCCCGATCTGAATGGCCCGCATGGAATAATCCGTTCCGTCGGGAGACCGGTAATAGGCCGTATAAACCTGATCGCGCCCGTCCTGCTGCCCGCCGCGCAGGAGCGGCAGAAAGGATTTGCCGTCGAGCCCGTCGGGGATCGGCACACCGAGCGAGTCGAGCACGGTCGGCATCAGGTCGATGCCGCTGACGAAGTGATCGGCATCGCGCGATCCGGGCTGAACCACTCCGGGCCAGCGGACAATCCACGGCGTGCGGGTGCTGTGCAGGTAACTGTTGGCTTTCGCATAGGGAAACGGCATCCCGTTGTCGCCAAGAAACATAACCATCGTCTGATCCGTCCGCCCGGCTGCTTCGAGCTCGGCCAGCACTGCGCCGACCGTGTCATCGGACCGGCGCACGGAGCTCGCATACTGCGCCACCTCTTTGCGCACCTGCGGCAGATCCGGCAAAAATCCCGGCACCACCACCTCTTCCGGCGTGTAAACTTTGGAGGGGGCGGCAACCGGACTGCCTTTATAGCCGTACCACTTGCGGTCTTTTTCGCTGCCATAGAGCGGTGCGTGCGGATCATGGGTGTTGACGAGAATAAAGAACGGTTTTCCGGCGGCTTCCGCGGCGTCCATCACCCTGCGCACCTGCCGGGCATAGGATTGAGGATCGCGCCCGCCGGGCAGCTCTTCTTTGGAGCCGATGACGGCATCAAAACCGTACTGCTCGATCGGCTGGTGATGGGCAACCTTGCCCAGGATCGCCGTATAGTACCCGGCCTTCTGCAGCTCCTGCCCCAGTGTTTTGATTCCTTTGCGAATCGGTATAAACCCCATGGCTCCCTGATTATGAGGATAAAGGCCGGTCATCCAGGTCTGCCGGCTGGGCTGGCAGACCGCAACCGTCACATGAGCCCGATCAAAACACAGCCCCTCCCGGGCCAGCTGATCCATGCTGGGCGTCAGCCCTTCAATCAGTCCATTAAAGGCCCCGACAAAATTACAGTTCAGATCATCGGCCGTGATGATCAGCAGATTGGCCGGCTCCGGGGCTGCCCAGACGACCGAACAGCAGACCATCAACAGCCCCATTGCCGCCCCGCGGTTTTTCATCATGACAGCAGCATTCCTGCGATTTCGCCGACGGTTGTGAAGCACAGCGCGGTGACGGTGTCGGCTGCGCCGTAGTAAATCGCCAGCCGGCCGGTTTCGGCATCACACAGCGCGGCGCAGGGAAAGATCACATTGGACACTTTTCCAACCACTTCGTAGTCCTCTTCGGGACAGAGCAGCGGTTCTTTGAGGCGCGCAATCACTTTCGTCGGATCATCGCGGTCCAGCAGGGCCGCGCCCATGCTGTAGTAGAACCCGTTGCAGGTTCCATTCACTCCGTGATAAAAAACCAGCCAGCCCTCCGAGGTTTCAATCGGCACCGGGCCGGCGCCGATTTTGACGCACTCCCACCATTTTTCGCCGGCACCCATCACAAAGCGATGTTTGCCCCAGAAGCACATGTCCGGGCTTTCGCTCATGTAGATGTCGCCGAACGGCGTGTGGCCCGCGTCGCTCGGACGGCTCAGCAGCGCAAAATTGCCGTTGATTTTCCGGGGGAAAAGAACGCCGTTGCGGTTGTAGGGAAGGAAGGCATTCTCGTGCTGGGTGAAGGTCTTGAAATCCTTCGTTGAGGCCAGCCCGATGGTCGGTCCATGGTAGTTATTGCACCACGAAACGTAGTAGGTGTCTTCGATTTTGCAGACCCGCGGATCGTAGGCGTATTCAATGTGGCTGATGGCCGGATCGGCCCCTTCAAAAACGATCGGCTCGTTGTCGATCTCCCAGTTCAGCGCATCGTCGCTGCGGCCGAAATGCAGATACGGCATGTTGCATTTGTGATCGGCGCGGAACACGCCGACATATCCGCCTTCGTACGGCACGACCGCGCTGTTATACACCATCGGCGCCGACGGAATCGGGTTGCGGCCGATCACCGGGTTGGCGCTGCAGCGCCAGACCGCATCGCTGCAGCCGGCGGGGCGATCCTCCCAGGGCATATCCGGCAGGTTCTGTTCTCCAAAAATTTTGATGCTCATCAATCTCTCCAGGTTTAAAAATCAGACTGCTTCCCGCCGCCGCTCCAGTTCGGCGCGGGTTGCCCCGGCCTTTTCCTCGGTAATCGAATAAAGGGCGGTCAAAATGCCAGCCACCGTCAAAATGATTGTCGGCACCACGGTCAGCAGCAGGCGCATGCGGAAGATGACCTCGGCGGACTGGGCACCCTTCAGCGCCGGGTCGTAGCCGGAAAATGAAGCCATGTAGCCGCAGAGAATAAAGACCAGCGAAAAGCCGAGTTTGACCAGCCAGCCGTAGACCGCGGTGTACATGCCCTCGCGGCGGTGGCCGGTATCGAGTTCGTCCTCGTCGCACACATCGGCCAGCATGGCATTGACCAGAATCCAGACGCAGGCCAGCCCCGGCGCGGCAAACAGCTTGCAGAGCAGGAACATATAGGGCCAGTTCGGGTTGTAGGCAATCCAGGTGGCAAGGTAGGAGCAGATCGCCAGCCCGATTCCGATCATCAGCGTCTGCTTTTTGCCGATGCGCGTCGCCACGGCCGACACCGCCGGAATCAGCAGCAGGCTCAGGATCTGGTAAAACCAGTTGCCGAACATATGAAGTTTCGAGGCGGCTTCCTGGGTTTTGTAGACATAGCAGGACAGCAGGTAGCCCTCGAACGGACCGGTCAGGTAGATCCCCAGTATCACACTCAGCGTCAGTCCGGCCAGCAGCAGGAACTGCCGGTTTTTAATCGTGGTCATAAAGCCGCTGATCAGCCTGATCTTTTCCTTGCCCTCCTCCTGCACCCGTTCCTTCGCGAAAATGGCCGGGACCAGTCCGCTGACGAGAATGACCACCCCGAGGATCAGCGTTTCGATGCGCAGGCCGCGCATCTGGTCGCCGCCGCCGAGCTTGAACGACAGCCACCACATGCTGGCCACCAGCAGGCCGCCGACATTATTGAAAAACGACCGCCACGCCTGCACGCGGGTGCGCTCGTTGTAGTCGGGCGAAAGCTCCAGTCCCAGCGAAATCCACGGTACGCTGAATATGGTGTAGGCGGTGTAGTAGCAGAGCGCGAGGATCAGAAACCAGTGCCCGAGCGCTTTCACCGACAACGACGACGGCGGCATCCACATCAGAGCAAAGAACAGCGTACACAGCAGCGTCCCCAGAAAAATGAAGGGACGGCGGCGGCCGAAGCGGGTGCGCGCGTTGTCGGAAACATGGCCCATCAGCGGATCGGAAAACGCATCCCACAGACGCGGAATGCCCATCGCCCAGCCGATCACCGTCGCCGGCACACCCAGCGCCATGTTGTAGATCGGCATGGCCAGCATGTTGAGCGAATTGTTCATGAAACAATCCGCCAGCGCCCCGCTGCCCCACACGACCTTCTGTGTCCGGCTCAGTTCGTTCTTATTCTTATCTCCCATCGCAGCAAACCCTCATTTAAACCGAAACGTTAACACGACACATCCGCCTGTAAAAGCGTTTTTACTGATATATATGTAATTTTTACAAGGTTTGGAAAAGCAGATTTACAGAATGATGCTTACCCAATGATGCGACGTTCGGTATTTCCCAGCTCTCACCTTTTCGCGCTCTTTTTTGCATTTTTTGCGGTCAATCCCCTGCCCATCAACAACCATTTGGCCGGCTAAACACGCGAAATTGACGCAAAACATGACTCAGTCTTTTTTTCCAGGCATTGGAAAAATTATTCTGTCACCTGTTTTTGTCACATGCTCTGGATTCCATCAAAGCAGCGACCAGTCCGGTTCGGTTTCCGGATGCGGCAGCGGGCCGAAGGCATTGGCGACGACGCGGCGTTCGGAATCGAACCAGTGGCGCAGATCGCGGCACGGGCCGAATTCATCGCCCCGCTCGGCGAGCTGTTCGCCGAGCGTTTTTTCCAACGCCTGGAAAACGGGTTTTGAGGCGGGATCCTGCGCGAGGTTGTTCATCTGCAGCGGATCGGCCTGCAGATCGTAGAGCTCGCAATGGCCGTCAAAATGACGAATGTAGGAGTGCGTTTTGGTGTGGATGCCTCGCCACTGGCGGCCCTCTTTGAGCGAGCCGTAGGCATTGGAAAAATTCATGGTCAGGGCCGCTTCGCGCTCAGGCGCGCCGGCAACACCGCAAATTTTTTCGGAAAGGTTCAGGCCTTCGACGGTCCTGGGAATGGACACCGAGCAAAGCGAACACAGCATCGGCATGATATCCACCGGGGAAAGCAGCAGGTCGGAGCGCACGCCGGCGGGGATGTCCGGGCCGCTGATGATGAACGGCGTTTTGAGGCTCTCTTCGTAGGGATACTGTTTTTCCCAGGGCGGCAAACCGTGCATGCCGA
>JBFHEM010000038.1:0-47757 GCA_041584215.1 Tichowtungia sp.
CCCCGGCCGCGCCGGGTCAGGGGACCCGGCCTACAGGAGATCGCTTCAGCCGTGTTGAGACCGAACGCTTCAAATGCTTCGACTACCAAGAGCTGATCAAACGCGACAAAGCCAACCTCGACATCTTCTGGCTCAAGGACGAAACCCTCGAAGACTCCGCCAACCTCCCCGATCCGGATGTCCTCGCTCTCGAAATCACCGAAGACCTCGAAGCCGCCCTCGAACAATTCGCCACCATCGCCGAGGAGCTGAAGGCGACAGTATTCGATGGTCGGGAAGGCGTTCCAGACGTGGCAGAGTGAGCGCCGGCAGGTGATGTCCTCGGCCCGGGTGCTGACTCCGCCATCAATCATCTCCTGCCAGCGACCGAGCAGCCTGTCGGAAATTTGTCGTATTGTCCGCAGCCTTCGAGCGCCCGGATCATGAACTGGATGCCGAAAGCCTTCCGGCGAAGGCGGATGGACATCGTTTGCGGGAGATCAGGATGATTCGCGGATGATGAGACGGGCGGGGACCGGATAAAATCCGGGTTCATAAGGCTTTGTTTTCAGTTTTCATTTTTTGGCACCCATCCGGGATATCGGGCTGTGGTAAAGGCGGTATGCATCAGCAGTTCCTGCGTCATTTGGTTTCGAACCGTTTGGCAGTCGGGATGTTCAAACAGGTTGTTCCACTCCTGAGGATCGGCCTGCAGGTTGTAGAGTTCACCGCGGACGGTTCGGGACGATTCTTCGGCCGGGTCCGGCACGGTTCCGTTCGTGTAGAGAATCAGTTTCCACTCCTTGCTGCGCCACATCCACGCCGGGGCGACGGCGGGCTGTTCGAAGCCGGAACCGTGCAGTTCGCAAAAAGCGCCGTTCCGGTTGAACGGAGCGAGCAGGTCGGTTCCCGGCAGAGTTGGATCCGCGGGTTGCCCGGCGGCGGCCAGTAGGGTCGGGACAAGGTCGGTCAGCTGCGCCGGTTGGTCGTTGACGGTGCTCCGCCGGGAGTGCGGAATGTAGCTGCCGGATAAAATCAGCGGAACGCGCACGCTGGACTCATAGAGGCAGTATTTGCTGAAGCGGTGATGGCGCTCGCCCATCATTTCGCCGTGGTCGCTCACATAAACAATCAGCGCATTATTCAGTGCGCCCGCATTTTTGAGCGCGGTGAGAGTCCGGCCAAACAGGTCGTCGATCCAGCTGATGTTGGCGAAGTAGCGCAGCGTGCTTTGTTTGCGCTCCAGTTGGGTCAGCTTTTGCCAGGCCGCCGTCATGGCGGTGCGGCGGTTGTGCAGAAAGCCGGCTTCGCGCTGCGGGCTGACGTGGCTGTTGCGCTCTGCTTCCATGGGCCAGGGCGGTTCGGGCAGATGCGGGATGTCGTCGAGGTTGTAGCGCTCCTCGTAGCCGGCGGGAATGTTGTAGGCGGCATGCGGCTTCATGAAGGAGAGGTAGAGAAAAAGCGGGCGGCCGGAATCGATGCCGCCGGATTCGATCCAGTTGACGCATTCGCTGCTGATCCAGCCGTCGCGGTGGTCGGCTTCGGGCAGGGCGCTGGTTCGTCCGAGATAGCCCGCCGGATTTTCCTCCCCGGGACCGTATTCGGCGATTTCGGCATTGTAGCGCGCCAGGGCCTCCGGATGGGTTGCGCCCATCATTTTGGCACCGCTTTCGCGCGCCTCCTCGCTGTCGTCCTGCCCGATGGCGCGCACCTCGAATCCGCGCGCCGACGGATGGGGGTTTTCCCATCCGTGGCTCCAGTGGGTTTTGCCGAAGCCGGCGGTCTGGTATCCGGCGCGGCGCAGCCGCTCCGGCAGCGGAATCAGGCCGGGCACATCTTCGCGGTTGATGCCGCAGCTGTTGGTGCGCACGCCGAGCTGCGAGGGATAAAGCCCGTACATCATCGAATTGCGGCTGGGAATGCACATGGGGCACTGGCAGACCGCCTGCTGAAAATCGATTCCGCCGCGGGCCAGCGAATCGAGATGCGGGGTCTGCACAACGTCGCGGTGGATCCCCAGCGCGTCGTGGCGGTGCTGGTCGTCCATAAGAAGGATAATGTTTGGTCTCTGTTTATTCATGGGGATTTCATTCAATAAACAGGCCCACTATATCATGTCGTGCGGCATGAATCAAAGGGGGTCGTTGCGTCGAATGTGCCGGATGAGGTTTCGTGAACCGAGCCATCCGGTAGAATGATTTTCAGGGGGATACCGGGTGGCGCTTTCACTTCGATTGAGAACACGCCGTTTTCAATTTTGAAGGCTGTGGAAACTTTTCCGTGCGGGGTCGGCACCGAGCCTTCGGCGAATTTCAGATCCAGCGGCTGCGGCTGAATGAGGATTTCCTCGAAGCCGGGTTTGCCGGGTTTTATGCCGAGCACGCCGCGCAGGAATTCAATGGTCGGGAAGGCGCTCCAGGCGTGGCACAGCGAGCGCCAGTAGGTGATGTCCTCGGCCCAGGTGCTGAAGCCGCCGTCGATCATCTCCTGCCAGCGTCCGAGCAGCTGCGGGAATTTTGCGTACTGCCCGCAGTCTTCGAGCGCGCGGATCATGAAGTAGATGCCGAAGAACGACGCCGGGTCGAGCGCCGGGTCGTTGAGTGCGGCGTCCATCGCACGCGTTGCACGTTCGCCGGTGGCGGCACCGGAGTGCACGGCCCAGGCGTTGCCGTACTGGCTGGCGTCGGGGCCGCCGGGGCAGTCTTCGTACAGCCCGCGTTCTTCGTTCCAGAACAGCTCGTTGATTTTTTGCGCAACGGTGGCGGCCTCTTCGGCGCAGTGGTTCAGCCCGAGTTTTGTGCCGGCATGCAATGCCCGCAGGTATTGCGACGAAATGATGCAGGTCGGGCCGCGGTCCCAGCCGGGCGGGCAGCCGCGGTCCCAGCGCGGCGACCAGTCGACAATGTTCCAGTGCGGAAGACAGGCGGGCAGTCCGCTTTCGTCTTTGTGGCGGTCGAACCAGTCGAGAATGTTGCGGACGGTCGGCAGCAGCTCGCGCACGGTTTCTTTGTCGCCGGTGTAATCGTAGTAGTCGGCCAGCACCAAAATGTAATGCAGGCTCCACGACGGAATCATCACCGGCAGCGTCGACGGGTAGCGGCACTGGGTGAGGCCTTCGGGACGCATGGACCACGCAAAGTGATAGAGCATCTGTTTGGTGAGGCGCCCGTCGCCGGTGGCGGCCAGCGCGATCAGCGAGGTGATCTGGCTGTCGCCCGAGTACTGCATCTGCTCGTAGTAGGGGCAGTCCTCGAACGTCTCGTGGGTGCACAGCCGGAAGGTGCGCCAGCTGATTTTTTCCAATGTTTGGAAAAATTCGTCCGAACATTGGAACTCGTGTTTTTGTTCGAACGGGAACAGAGCGCTGCGGTACTGAAGCGGTTTGAGCGTGAGCGGCTCATCGGCGGTTTCGATGGTCAGCTTGATGAACTGGAAGCAGCGCCAGTGGAACGGTTCGTAAGAAAACTCGCCGCCGGGCAGGGTGACTTCGTCGAACCAGCCGGCGAGATTACCGCGGCGGTCGAGCGTCCAGCCGGCCTGCTCGCTGCTGTTCATGGTCGAGACGTTGGCCGTGTCGATGCCGCGCCCGAGGATGGTTGCGTCTTCGACCGACCACGGCAGGCGCAGCCCTTCGGCGTACATCATCCGAACCCTGGAACTTTTTCCTCCAAAAGTTCCAACCATTGGAAAACCGGTCTGCAGCGCGCCGGCGTCGAGGATCACTTCTATGCGGCTGTTGGCCGGAATTTCCGTCGGCACTTCGGCGTCGCCTCCGCCGGGGGCGAAGACGGACTTGAACTCTTCGGGTTCGCTCTCTGTGAGCGGCGGGACGATGGCTTCGAGCAGTCCGTAGGGCGATGGCGCATCGCGATAGTCCTCGATGCGGGTCGGCGGGTAGAGCTCGGCGGCGGGCTGCCAGTCGCCGCACTCGGCGGCGGGGTCGACTCGTTCGAAGTAGCCGACGAATCCGCCGTGCGGGCAGCCTTCGTTGTGGAATTCGAAGCGTTTGTCGACCTGCACCTGCCAGTTGCTGTCCGTGGAGAGCTCCGGCATCTGTCCGCATTCGAGCAGGAAGCCGCCGGAGTGGTTGATGCTCCAGCAGGGCGCGCCGAGCTCCGGCGGGTGGCAGTTGACTTTGGAAAAATCCATCACCAGCGCTTCCAGCGCGTTTTCGCCGGTTTTCAAATGGGGGGCCAGATCCGTGACAGAATAGAAGTGGTGGGCCACATCGCCCTTGGCCGGGCCGCGCGCGACGATCTGTCCATTGCACCACAGAATGAATCGGCTGTCGCCGGTGACGGCGATCTCCAATTTTTCCGGCTTTTTTTGTAGGGCTGGAATGGTCGCAGACGTTGGGTCGCGTTCCGCCGACCTCGCTACGCGTCCCGCCGCGGCGGGAAGGTCTCGTTCCTCAACCGTTCCACTGGCCGTAACGCCAGCTAAGCTACAATTTGCATGAATGGAAAAAAACCGGCGGAAGCGGCGCACTTCGTAGTGCGACGGCGAAGCGTCTGCGGCGCGCAGGTGGGTTTTTTCGCCGGACCAGATCCAGCGGGCGGATGTATTTTCAGAAAACGGTTTGTTCATAATGCCTCATCATTAGCAGTCAAAATGCAATTTAAACAGAAGGAGTGCGCGGATGTTTATATTTATTTCAGTATTAAATTTAATGGTTTCATGATTTCGCTTGCGGGGCGGATGCCGGCCGGTGTAACTGTTTGGAGCTATGCCGAATTCAAAAAAAGTGGCGGTGGTGGTTCCCTGGCACGGGTACGGGCAGAATGTGCTGCTGGGGGTGTCGAAGTTTGTGCACGACCATCCCGACTGGGTGATCCATCTGGTGCAGTCCGATTCGCCGGTTCTGGAGGAGGATCTGCGCAGCTGGGGGCCGGACGGGGTGATTTCCGGCGCAGTGGATCTGCCGTCCGGCATGCGCGAGCTGCATTACGCGCTGCCGTGGGTGTCGGTGCTGACCCAGCCCGATGACGAATCGGTTCCGTTCGTGACCGTGGATGAAGATGCGGTCGGGCGCATGGCCGCCGATTATTTTGTCAACCGCCGCTTTGCTCATTTTGCCTATCTCGGCAACGAGGAGCACGAGTTTTCGATCCAGCGCGCCGAGGCGTTCGAATATGCCCTGAACGAGAAGGGGCTCGACTGCCATACGCTGCTGTATCCCACCAAGGTATACGATGTGGACAAGCGCAAGCGGACGAGCATCGACCGTCGCAAGGCCAAATGGCTTCAGGCGCTGCCCAAGCCGGTGGCGGTGTTCGCCTGCGATGACTGGGAGGCGTTTCAGTTTGTGCAGTTCTGCCGCCAGCAGGATGTGCGCGTGCCGGAGGAGGTGGCGGTGCTCGGCGTCGGAAACGATGAGCTGCTGTGCAACATTTCCCAGCCGCCGATGTCGAGCATTCGCATGCCGTTTGAAAAGGTGGGCTACGATGCCGCCGCGCTGCTCGACCGGCTGCTGAAGACGCAGGCGATCCAAAGCAAAAAAAACTTTCTGCCGCCGGCCGGCATGGTGGGGCGCCAGTCGAGCGATGTGATGCAGGTGGGGGACCCGACGGTGGCCCGGGCGCTGTCGTTTATTCAGGATCACATCGGGGAGCCGATCAAGGTCGAGGATCTGCTCAGGCATGTCTTTATTTCGCGCACCCTGCTGGAGCGCAGGTTCAAGGCGGAGCTGGGCCGCACACCGCTGGTCGAGATCCGCCGTCAGCGCGTCCGGCGCGCCCGCCAGCTGCTGGCGGACACCAGCCTGTCGGTGGCCGACATCGCCGAAGCCTGCGGCTTCAGTTCCGACATCCGCCTCAGCACGGTGTTCAAGGAGCTGACCGGCCAGTCGCCGTCGGCCTTCCGCAAGACGGTCAAGGCCCCGTCCTCCGTGCATGAGCTGTGATTTTTTTTCTTCATTCCCGGCTGCGACCGCTGACCTGATCGATTCGTCCTGGACGAATGCCGGCTGCGACGTGCTGCAGCCGTATGGTGAATACGACACGGAGTTCTATGCGGTCACCAACCGCATTCCGGTACTGGGGGGCTCCATCCGGGTTTGTCCGGCTGGTCATCGCGCCGGGTGAGTAATCCGGGTTGTTTCAAGCCCGATTCCTCGCGAGTCATAACTAAAGCGCTGAGAGTTCGCTTTTGAGGCCGATTTCAATATGGGTCTGAATCGCTTGAACCGCATCGGTTTTATTTCCGCTGATAACTGCCTTCACCAGCGCGGTGTGGTTCTGGTGCAGTTCGGAGGGCTGCTGCCAGGAGCGCCGGGCGTTGAGCATCATCAGGCTGGGGTTGATGACCCGTTTCAGCATCTGAACGAGCAGGGGGTTGCCGGTGCTTTCGGCGATCAGCAGGTGGAAATTGTGGTGCAGCCGGGCGAACTGCTGTGTGTCGGTTTCGGTATGTTCTTTCGCCAGCCGGTCGAGCTGTTCCGCCATGTTGCGCAGAGCGATTTTTGCTTCTTCAGACAATTCTCCGCAAATCTGTTCAACGGCGGCGCTTTCGAGTGCGCGCCGCACCAGGTAGCGGTTGCGCACCGAAGAGGGGGTGTCCTGCGGAATTCGCACGCCGGCGCGCGGCACATTTTCGACCAGCCCCTCGTTTTCGAGCCGGCGCAGCGCGCCGCGCACGGAAATGACCGATGCCCCGGCCAGTTCGGCCAGCTTGCGCTGTGACAGAAATTCGCCGACCGGCAGCTCGCCGGCCAGAATGTGGCCGCGCAGCTGTTCGGTCACATGCTGTTCGCTGGTCGGTTCGTTGCGATTGAATAACGGGTTCATAAATTTTCGACGGGATCAGTTGGGTGGACGGGACAGAAAATCTGGAAGGGTGATTCCTTCAACCGTATCGGTTTCGAAACGAGATGCGCTGATGACGGTCAGTCGGGCGTTGGGGAACACCTTTGGAAACCAGCCGAAATCCAGCGGTCCGCTTTTCCCACGTTTGATCTCCAGCAGTTCAGTCGGTGAAAGGACAAAATCTATCTCATGGTTTGCCGATTGCCAAAAGTTCATTTTTTCAGGAATTTCGTCACCGCGCAGAGCGGCCCTGCGCCAGCATTCCTGCGCAACGGCCCACTCGATCAGAACCGCATGATCCTGCGGTCTCAGCGCGTGGATGTCTGCCGGGCTGCGGATATGAGCGGGGTGCCATGCGGTGGCCGCCAGTAAATTCGTCATGTGAAACTTGCAGGGACGCCGCCGGTTTGAAAGCTGCCGCGAGGCATCCCAGGCCGGTGCCGGGGCAACACACAGCAGGTCCGTAAACTGCTCAATATATCCGGCGGCCACGGTATTGTTGGCCATGCCGGCTTCGCGGGCCACTTTCGCATATCCAACCGGGGTTCCGCCGAACCGGAAAAGGCATTCGATGACACCCAGGAGAAGGTCTCGGGAGCGCCCGGATGCGGCAAATTCACCGTAGATCCAGTCGCGGATAATTTCAGTCACGTACGGTGCAATCCAGCCGCTGTCAATCAGCGATAATGCGGCTGGAGGCGATCCGCCGCAGAGGAGATAGCCGGGCAGGATGTCCTGAGCGGGAAGATGCGCCGAGCAGATCCGTTTGAATTCAGGAAAAGACATCGGGGTGAAGAGGTATTCGGTTCTGGCCAGGCGGCCTTTTCGTCCGGGCAGTCGCTCGGCCCCGCGCCGCAGGTCGGTGGCCTTCGATCCGGTGGTTACGATCAGAATATTCTGGAGATCGTTACGGTCGATCAGGCGCTTCAAAGCCTTCTCCCACGATTTAATTGCTGTAATTTCATCCACAAAAATCCGGCGGACAGCTGCACGGGGTGAAAACAGCCGGCTGAGTGTTAAAAGCTGTTCTTCCAGATCCGTTTCATTTCGGATTTCATCTCCGTTCAGATAAAAAACCGAGCCCGGTCCGAATTCTTTCGCGGTGTCGTGAATGCGTTGCTGCAGCCAGGTGCTTTTGCCGTATTGACGCGCTCCCCGGATCAGAAGAATACCCGGTTCGCAGGGGAGTTCGGCGAGGCCGAAATCTATTTTGAAAACAGCCGGTTGCTGTTTGAGTGTGTCCACTTTAGGCAGTACGCCTCGCGTGTCGAATGCACCTGCCGCCAATGCCCGGTTGATTTCCAGAGAGTCCATGCGAACTATTAACGCTCAGGTCGTTAGCTTTGTCAACGTTTAAAACGTTAGCCTGTCGTGCCGTTTGGGTTTGACCGGCGGCAGGAGCATGTTATATAAGTGTTATAACAATAATGCGGAAGCGAATATTTTATGGGCAACACAAAAACAAAACTGAAAAACGGTGAGGTGGCGCTGGGCGCGTGGAACATGATTCCGCATCCGAATGTGGCCGAGATGATGGCGGGGGAAGACTTTGACTGGATCTGCGTCGATATGGAGCATACCGCGCAGGATTTTCAAACCTTGGAAAATATCTGCCGCGCCGTGAAGGGCTCCGGCAAGGATCTGCTGGTGCGTCTGCCAGCGTGCGATGAGGTCGCCGCCAAGAAGGCGCTCGACTGCGGGGCCGACGGAATTATCGTTCCATGCGTCTGCACCAAGGAGGAGGCGGAAAAAGCCGTCGCCATCGCCAAGTATCCGCCGCAGGGAATGCGCGGCGCATCGCTGGCGCGCTGCACCGATTACGGCCGCAATTTCCACGGTTATTTCAACGCGGCCAATGACAGTGTGATTGTGGTGATCATGCTGGAGCACATCGATGCCGTGAAGAATGTCGACGAAATCCTTTCTGTGCCGGGCATCGACGCGACGTTTATCGGGCCGTATGACCTGTCATCGTCCATGCATCTGGCCGGTCAGTTGGAGCATCCCGACGTGCTGGCCGCGCAGAAAGCATTGCTCGACGCCTGCCTGAAGCACGGCGTGCCGCCCGGTTTCCATATTGTCCCCAACGATCCGCCGCAGGTGGCCAGGCGCATTGAAATGGGCTTCCGCTTCATCGCGCTCGGCCTCGACACCGGCTTTATCATTGAAGGCTGCCGCGCCATGCTGTCGGGCGTCGCCGCCGTTAAACAATAGCGGTTTTTTATCAGAATAATTAAGGTCAAAATAATGAGAGAGGATTGCGCGGGCGTGAGTGAAAATTATTTTGATTTGTTTTGGTTGGGACTTGGGCACGGCAGAATCTTTTGCACTAAATGATTAGCGTGGATTTCCGTTCATTCGCGGTTTTAAAAGGAAAAGAAACAGAAATGAAAATTGTTTTAGAAGAGACGATATATGCGAGAGCGGTGGAATTGTTTGATGCGGCGGCCGGTGAGCACGGGTTGGAGTGGTGCTTGATTCAACCCCTGGAAGAGGACAAGGCGCTGGCGTTCCATGAAAAGGGTGCGGAGGCGTTTGTGATCGGAACCAAAAAATATTCGACGAAATTTTACAACGCACTGCGGCCCGGATCGTTGATTCAGCGCTTCGGCGTCGGCTGCACCTCCGTGCCGGTCGAGCTCTGTAAAGAGCGCGGCATCCGGGTCGGGTACACGCCCGGTGTTTTGGACACAGCGGTGGCGGAGCATGCGATGGCTCTGATGCTGGGGCTGTCGCGCACGATTCCGACCTTCGACCGCGACATGAAATCCGGCAAGTGGAACAAGATTTCCGGATGCGAGCTGCGCGGAAAAACGCTGGCACTGATCGGCTTCGGTCGGATCGCCCGCGAGGTGGCCAAGATCGCCGAGGCGGGTTTTGGAATGAAGATCATCGCCTATGATATTGTGCTCGATACCTCTTTGGATGACTGCCTGAAAACGGCCGATTACGTTTCGCTGCACCTGCCGGAAACACCGGATACGGTCGGGTTGGTCAATGCCGGATTTCTGTCAAAAATGAAACCATCGGCCTTTTTGATCAATACCGCGCGCGGCGGTCTGATCAATGAATCGGCACTTTTCCAATGTTTGGAAAAAAAGCAGATCGCCGGGGCCGCGCTCGATGTGTTTGTGAAAGAACCCTACGAACCGCAGGGGGAAAGTTTCCAATGTTTGGAAAACATCATCCTCACGCCGCACTGCGCGTCGAACACGGCGGAAGCCAATGCCCGCATGGCTGAAATCTGCATCGGAAATTGCATTGCCTTATCTGACGGGGCGCTTGACGGACTTGTTTTAATTCCCTGAGAGTTTTACAGAATAATGACAACAGAATAATTTTTTCTTGTAGCAGTCGCCCTGTGAGCGACTCTCTCACCATAGACGAACGGTAGTCTCCATTATTTTGTAAACATCATTCTGTTAATCATTTTGCCCCTTGTTTGGTTTAGAGCAGGAAAAAGGAATATGGAGTCATGAATAAAAGCATCAATGAGCGTGTGGCGCTGTGGAGGCAGTTTTACGCCCGGAAAAACGAAAGCCCGCTGTTTGGATTTTTTGTCGGCAGCGAGTATCCCGTCGCGCGCTATGACGCAGCGAAGAGCCTGCCCGAGGGTCGCGCGCTGGTTCTGTCCGACTTCGACTGGATTTTTTCCAAACTGCCGCCGCAGGGGCTGGCGGTGAACACGGTGGTTGAATCGCCCGGGCAGGCGCAGGCCCTGCTTGCAAAATATCAATCGATCTAACCGGTAGTGTCATGAATGTCTGGAAACAGTGGTTGTTGTTCCTGTGGGCGTTGGTTCTTTTTGCACTGCCAGGGTTTTCGATGGAGCCGTTTAACCCGGCGGAGCGGGTGGTGGTGCTGGGTGACAGCATCACGCATTTCGGAAAATGGTGGCCGAGTGTGTGGTGCGGGTATGTCGCGGCGTATCCGGACAACCCGCCGGTGTTCATCAGTGCGGGCTGTTCCGGCGATACCGCCATGGGGGCGAACGACCGCCTGGATCGGGATGTCTTTGCTGAAAATCCGGATGTTGTCTGTGTGATGTTCGGGATGAATGATGTGCGCCGGACCACTTATACCGAAGCGGATTCTCCACAGAATAAGGCGGATCAGAAAGCGGCGCTGAAAGCCTATGAGGTGTCGATGGATCTGCTGTTGAAACGCATTACTGAAAAAGGGATTCGCTGTGTTGTGGCGATCCCGTCTCCGTATGATCAGACCCTGATTCATCCGGAGGCGCGAGAGAACAATCCCGGTTGTAATGACGGGCTGGCGATTGCCGCACAGATCGCGACACAGTTGGCGGAAAAATACGGCTGCGATGTGGTCGATTTTCACGGACCGATGACGCAGATGAACCGGGAGCTTCAGTCGAAGAATCCGGCGACCACGCTGATCGGGCTGGACCGGGTTCACCCCGGTGATGAGGGGTCCATGGTGATGGCAAAACTCTTTTTGGAAGCGCAGGGCGTTTCGCTGGACGGGCTGGAAAACCCGGAACAATTTGATGCGGTTTGGGAGCATGCGGACCTGCAGCGCAATATTCTGAACATTCGCTGGATTGAGGACCGCGTGCTGCGGCCGCGGGGAGTGGAGGTGCAGGATATTGAGGCGGCCAAAACCTTTTTGAAGGAGCGTTATAAAGCGCGCGGCGGGGCGGACCTGCAGCGGGTGAAATCCTATTTGCAGTGGAAAGGACGCGAGAAAATGCTGAACGACAAATTGAACGGAGTGCGCGGACGGATCATTTCGCTGAGTGTGCCGGCCTGGTTTGGGGATCATATGATGCTGCCGGCAAACTGTTCCGTGCCGCTGTGCGGCCGCGCCGCGGCGGGCACAAAGGTGACAGTTGAGTTCGCGAACCGGAAAAAAACGGCGGTGGCGGATTCTTCCAGCCATTGGAAAATGACTCTCGATCCGATGCCCGCTTCTTCCATGCCTCGGGTTCTTCAAGTTTCAAGTTCCGAGTTTCAAGTTTCCTTCACCGATGTACTCATCGGCGATATCTGGCTCTGCTCCGGACAGTCCAATATGCAGCGTCAGGTGAAGGATTCTGATGAGGCGGGCGAAGCGGTGCTGGATATTCAATCCGTGGATGTCCGTTATTTCAATGGAAGCCAATGGATGGTTGTGAATGAAGGAAATGTGGAAAAGGTTTCTGCGGTAGGGGCGTATTTTGCGATGGAGATGGCGCGGCGGCGGCAGGCCCCGGTCGGGATATTTGTGGCAGCCCGCGGCGGCACCGGCATTGAGGCCTGGGTGCCGGCCTCCTGTTTTCCCGATACGGAGATTGGGCGTCGGATGCGACCGCTGGTGAGCAATCCAGACGTTCTGCAGGCCGCACAGGAAGATCGCCGAACTTTCCGCAAATACGGGGAGCATCGGCTGGCCCGTTGGGGGTTGGGGCGGGCCGTTCCTTCGATGCTGTTTACAGAACTGGTTCAGCCATTTGACGACCTGCCGATTCGTGGAGTGCTGTGGTATCAGGGGGAGAGTAATGCCGACACGCTCGCTCAGGCACAGGAATACCACCAGTGGCTCGGCCGCTTGATTACCGCTTATCGGAGTATGTGGAACAACCCGGTATTGCCTTTTGTGATTGTTCAGCTGCCGGACTATGACGCTGGGAGTGATGAGCTGCGCGAGGCATGGTCTGTGGTGCAGCAAAAACAGAGCGAGGTCGTTTCAAAAACGGATCAGGCTGTGTTGGTGGACATTAAAGACCTCGGCGATTTGGGCGACATTCATCCCCGCCGCAAAAAAGAGGTCGGCGTGCGGGCGGCTGTGGCGGCAGAAGACCTTTTCAACTGATGAGTTGATGTGAGGCGTATCGAGTACGCCTATCGTGCCTGTTTCAATTTTAGATTACAGATCAGCGGGTTTAAGAGGGCGTAAAAGATTAATTTTTGCTGGGTTTCTTGTTCGGGTGTGTCATCCAGTACCCACGATCGTGGGTACTGGATGACACACTTTGTTGGGAAGAAGTGAGTCGGTTTGCCGATGTTGCGATGGGCCGTTGAATCGAAAGATTTACTTTAGAGTTTCAGGCGAGATACAGAAGCGTTCGCAATGGCATGTCGAACTGAACATTCGGTGTATGACATGCTCTATTTGGTTCTGGCCCGGCGAAACAATGCATTGCTGCTGACCCGGGATCTTTCATTGAAACGGTTGGCGAAAAAACATGATGTTCGGGTTTAAGCGGAAAGCTTATTTTCAAAGCTTAGTTCCTATCAAAACCTGAGCCCGCATTGTCTCATGATTCCGCCGCCTAGTTTTCGATGGAGATGTCGTAGATGCGGTTGCCGGTGTTTTGGCCCATGCGTACATAAACCGCATCCCAGCCGGCAGCCTGTGCGGTGTCGAACGGAAGGGTTGACCGGTACCCGCCGGGCGTGTCGAAGTCCAGCGACTGGAATGTTGTCCCGTCGGTGGAAACGAAAAGTCGGGCGGTTCCTGCCAGCAGGTTGAGTTGAGCGCGCAGGGTGTAGATTGTTCCAGGGTTTGGAACAACGGGCTGTCCGTCCAGGTGGCCGTAGGTGAATTCGCTCATGGCGATGCCGTTGGTGGAGATGAAGATTCCGGTTGTGTTCATTCCGACATTGATGCCGACAGCGTTGGCGGCGGCGCTTCCCAGCCCGATATGGTTCTGGCTTGCTACAATGCTTGCCGTGTTCGGGATGGACAGAGAGCTTTGGATGGTGATGAAACGGCTGTCGGAAACCGGGGCGGGAATTTTTGCACGCGCGTCATCATCGGAAACGCCCTGAAGGAATGTGTCCGTTGCATTCGTTGCAATCAGCGGCGAAGCCCCGGCCCATGTCGTCCATTCGCCTTGGCCGATTAGATTTGTGCCGGATGTGTAGCCCGCTTCGAAATCGTCGGCCCAGAGCAGCTCTTCGGACTGTGCGGCGAGCGTAAAGCGCACGGCATCGGCCCGCACGTATGACCCTGTCGGTGCCGAGTCGGCGTTGAGCGAGACAAAGCCGCTGGTGCCCGCTTCGAAGAACCAGGTACCCGCTTTTTCCCAGACCATGGCGTTGTCCCGCTGGTTGACGGACAGGCAGTTTGTGCCTTCGGCCGAAACGATTGTTACGTCCACGTTGGTGGCGTTCTGCTCGGTGCTCTGGAATTTCCAGATGTGGATATCGTAGTAACCGGCTTCGCTGAGGTTCGGGGTCCAGGTGGCCCGGTGGTTTTCGTCGGCGGTGCTTTGTTTGCTGTAGAACCACGACTTCGGTGCGTCCATCCAGTCGATGGGGGCTTTTAGTCTGCCCACTTGAGATGCGATCCATGCGTCGCCGGTCTTATGAAACTCCGGGTCTATGTTGTCGATGACCCAATCCCGGTACACGTGAGTATCGGGGCGCGAAACGTTGAACCATTCGGGCAGAGGTGTGGCGATGCCGATGGTGTTGTCTGTCAGGAATGCCGGGTCGAATTCCGGCTCCCAGCAGACGTTGTGGTAGGTCTGGGTGGGGTTGTTGTTCAGCTTGATCGGCGGACCTTCGCTCACTTCGACAAGGATATTGGAAAAGACCTGCAGCTGGGTGGCCTGTGCCCAGTCCATATGGATGCCTGCGATCTGCGAAGGATCGTTCATGCCGAGGATTGAACAGGTGTTGTAGATATAGAGGTTTTCGAATCGGTTGATGTAGTCGCGGTCGCCCTGGTTGATGCCGGCGCTGTGAATGGGGGCACCGTCGCCGCTGTCCTGCATGCACCGTTCGATGCGGCAGTTGCGAACCACGTTGCCGGTTGATCGGGGAAAGCTGTTGTAGGAGCCGGTGAGGGTGGCATTACCGCGCAGGGTGACGGCGTAGCGGGCGGAGTCGTAGAGTCCGCACTGTTCCACCCGGCAGTTTTCGGTAGACATCAGCTCAATGCATCCGGCGTACAGGCCGAGGTTGCCGACATTTTGTACGACACAGTTTTGGATCGTGCAGTTGCGCAGACGGTCGGCGGTTCCGCCGGAATAGCGGTTGCAAAGAATGATTCCGCTTACGCCGCAGTTTTCAATCAGCGAATTTTGGATGTGAATGTTTTCGTTGTGCCCTGTTGCGAGAATGCCGTGCCGGCCCGCATTCCGGATGTGACATCCGTCAAAGACGACGCCGGATGTGTTGCGCAAGTTGACGACACCGAAATCTTCTTTTCCCCAGTCAAAGGCCCACCATTGCAGGGCGGGGGCAATGGCGGCGGTGCCGCTCAGCTCCATATTTTTAAATTCCAGGCCTTGGACGGTTGCCAGTCGGTCAGCTCCTCGGATTTCGACCAGTGTTTTGAGCAGCGGAACATGAATGTTTTTAGTTGCCGGGTGACCGGGGGTGCGGGGTTTGTAGAAGAGGTCGCCGGAGGCCGGGTTATAGTGAAACTCTCCGCGTGCATCGAGATATTCCAGTGAGCCGCTGAGATAGTAGCGTGCCAGCGCGCCGACGGCCGTTGAGTCGCCCTGGTTGTCGAATACGATGCGGTTCTCGTTTGTGTCGACGCTGTCAACCGCGCAGACCCACGAGTGCCAGTCGTGATTTTCGTTCGCGAAGATTGCAATGTGCTGTGCGGCGGCCGGATTGATGCCGTCCATGTCGCCGGTGTTGTAGGTGATCGACGAAAGTCCGTTGCTTTCCACGCTGCCGCCGGACGAAGCCATCCACGGAGCCCGCGCCTGAGGGTAAAGCCGATTGGCTCCCCGGTTGGGGTGCCGGGCTTCGTCGGCGCGGATGTTGTCTTCGCACAGTGTGTCGATGTCAAGTCCCGGGCCGACGTTGATTTTCCAGATGCCGTTGGTGAAGGGTTCCCATCCGGACGGGTCGGGTATGGCCGATGCGCTTTGCAGGACGGTTGCGCCGCTTTCGGGCGTGCCGGTATAGGTGATGGTTTTGCCGTCCGGTGCGGAGTCATCAACGCCGAAGATCAAGGGCTCGCTCAGTTTGTAGGTTCCGGAGTGGAGTACGACTTCCACGTTTTCGGTGAGCCCCGAGGCGACCATGGCGCGTACCGCCTCCTGTGCCGTGGCAGGACTTTTCCAGGGATTGGAAACGCTCCCGTTTCCCGTTGAATCGTTTCCCGCCGGCGAGACGTGCAGAGACTGCGAGCCGGTTTCAATGGAGAGCAGGAAGGCAAATCCAATCAGTTTGAGCATATGTTTGCGGCGGGTTTTATGGCTTGGTGATGCGCAGGCGGAAGAACTGGCTGCTGCTGCCTGCTCCGTTGAACTGGTGGCTGATGTCTTCGAATCCGGATGTTTCGGATGCGTTGGTGGAAACCAGGCTCCAGCCGGAATTCGTCCAGGTTCCATCGACCAGATCGGTGCTGTTTTCCACGATGTAGGTTATGCCGCGTTCCGGATCGGTTAATTCGGAATGGGTAAAGCTCACGATGTCGCTGGGGCCGTAAACAAACACGGATTGGATGCAGTCATCCGTGCCGTTGGTGGGGTTTCCGCCCAGCCCGTATTCATAAAGATTACTTTTTCCGTCGAGATCCTGATCGTCGAATTCATCGCCGGCCAGTTCATATTGAGCGGCGAACGCTTCATATCCAGTCGGGGCTGTTAAACTGACGGCCATGCCTGAAAGCACAACATCATCGAGCCGGAACACGCGTTCACTCGGTCCGGCAATTCCGGTGGTGGTCCACATGTAGATGCGGAATTCGACGGTACTCGTCGGCGATTGAATTTCTGCTAATCCGGAAAGGTCAACCGTATGTTTGGTGAAGGTGCTGGCCGTATCACTGGCGGCGACGATGATGGCGCCTTCTTCCGAGGCTACCGGTGCCGCATAGTTGTCCAGACTGGTGTAGACCGCATAGCTGTCGGGCGCGCCTGCGCCGTCGGTCGGTCGGCGCAGCGTGTGGAAGGTCAGGTTGCTTAACGCCGCGCGGAAGCCGTTTGAAACGGACAGGGTGAAGGTCAGGTAGTCCTCGGCGGGAATTGCTCCGGATTCCGTGGTCTGATAAAAGCTGGCATTTTCAAACAGAGCCGATTTGCCGTCGACACTGACGGAAGAATAGCTGAAGCCGGTGATTCCCGCTCCCGGACCGAAGGTGCCGCCGCTCGCGCCGGACTGGCCGGCTTCGGATTCCGCTGTGTCGTCGAACGTGTAGTCCGTCAGAGGGCTCGATTCAGCGGGAGCGTTTGTAACTGTTCCTTCCAGAGTAAACTCATCCATACGGAATTTTCGGGCATCGGGTGTGGCAAGGCCGGCGGTCGTCCAGAGGTAGATGCGAATTTCGGTGGAGTCCGTGACCGATTGCAGTTCTCCGAATGTGGATAGATTTACGGTGTGTTTCACGAAGTCTGAGGAGGTATCGCTCGAGGCGACAGTGATGCCTTCAACCGCCGTGCCGACGGAGCGTGTGAAATCGTCCTGGCTGGTGAAGATTCCGTAGCTGTCCGGGGCTCCGGCACCTTCGGTGGGACGGCGCAGGGTGTAGAAGGTCAGGTTGGTCATGCTCAGGCTGTATCCACTGTTCACGTCAACGGTGAAGGTGATGTAGTCATTATAGGAGGTTGCTCCGGAACGAGAGGTTTGGTTAAAGCCGTCGTTGTCAAACAGGATAGCTTTATTGGCCTGTGATATTGAGGAATATACAAAGGCCGATGCTCCGGCGCCGACAGAGACATCACCTGCGGCAGTGTTCAGTTCGGAGTCGGCTGAGCCTGCTGTCAGATTGCATTCGTACTTTGCAATGATTTCTGCGTGGCAGCTCCAGCTGATGGCCAGTGCAATGAGGATGGCTAACTTTTTCATAGTGCTCCTTTTCATATTTGGAATCTGAGTCGTAATGTTGCTTGAATTAATAAAGATGCTTGCGAACCAAGCCCAGCGATATGCAGCTAATCGCCAGCAGGCTCAGTGTGGTTGGTTCCGGAACGGCTTCAACGGTTCCTTCCAGAGTAAACTCATCCATGCGGAATTTACGGGCGTCGGGGGTGGAGATGCCGCCGGTTGTCCAGAGGTAGATGCGAATTTCAGTGGAGTCCGTGACCGATTGCAGTTCCCCGAATGAGGATAGATTCACGGTGTGTTTCACGAAGTCTGAGGAGGTATCGCTCGAAGCGACAGTGATGCCTTCAACCGCCGTGCCGACGGAGCGTGTGAAGTCGTCCTGGCTGGTGAAGATTCCATAACTGTCCGGGGCTCCTGCACCTTCCGTTGGACGGCGCAGGGTGTAGAAGGTCAGGTTGGTTATATCCAGGCTGTACCCGTTGGTTACATCGACCGTAAAGGTGAGGTAGTCGTCCTGGGCGATTGCTCCGGTGCGGGTGGTTTGGTTAAAGCCGTCGTTGTCGAACAGAATGGCTTTATTGGCCTGTGATACAGAGGAATATCCAAAGGCCGATGCTCCGGCGCCGACAGAGACATCGCCTGCGGCAGTGTTCAGTTCGGAGTCGGTTGAGCCTGCTGTCAGATTGCATTCGTACTTTGCAATGATTTCTGCGTGGCAGCTCCAGCTGATGGCCAGTGCAATGAGGATGGTTAATATTTTCATGCTGCTCCTTTATTTATAATTAGAACATGAGTTGTGGAATGAATGATAAATTGTCGATGCGCATTTTCAAATTTTACTGGGTTCCCTCAGTGGACAAAGGATGTGCGAAAGAGGACATGCGGCACTTTGCCGGTGTTTATGTTCTTTAGTTGATATTCAGAATTTGATGGTGCGGAATCTGTTTTGGATTTAACTCCAGCTTGAGCCGGCCTTTTTTATATTTGAACCGAACCGGTGTGCCGGCGGGTTGCAGCGTGACGGTTTGGGGGGGCTGTTCAACCGGGAGGGAGAGGCGGATGGCTTTGTCTGATGTACTGGTCTGCTTCCAGTTGATTTTGCGATTGATGAGGTGGATGAGCAGGTGATCTTCCGTATTTTTGCGCAGGGTCATTTCCAGCCACGGAGAGGCTGACATTTTGATTCCGTCGTCGGGGAGCAGTTGGGTGTAGAGATCGTTGAAGTACTCGCGCAACAGGTCGTCATCGCCGGTTGGTTTATAGGAGTAACCGCTGTGTTCAAAGTATTCCTGAAACAGATCGCCGGCAATATAGATGCAGTGGTTGTTTCGGGTGATCCATGGCGTTTTCGAACCGGCAAAGGTTTGAAGCACGCTGGCAGTGGTCGGACGCACGGTGCGGGGTGCTTGCGGCTCAAGTGTTTTGCGGCCGATGCGGATTCGCAGGTTGGCTTCCTGATCAACGGGTTCCACTCCGAACAGGTCGCTGAGTCCGGCATCCAGCGTGGAGCCGGTGCCCAGCAGGGCTCCGCCGCTGGCAACATACTGGCGGATGGCCGCAACGGTGGCGTCTTCAAGTAGATGCTGTTCCGGCAGGATGAGCAGTTTGATTCCATCCATGTTTTGCTGCAGCTGATCTTCGGTGATGAAGTTGAAGTGGATGTGATTTTCGAGAAGTGATTCGTAGGCTCCGATGACGTTGTCGTAAACCGGCTTGTTGTTGGGCCAGAAGACGCGGTTGTTGATGGCGCCGGTGTCGCTGCGGCTGAGATTCCCGTCGGAAGTCATCCCGTAGCCGCCCTGGTTGTTGACGGTGGTCGTGTTTTTAATGACGTGGTCGTAATGGGTGCGGGCGCTGTGCAGAACGGCGACATTTGGAACGGGCTTCGTGTTTTGGCAGAAGGCCTGCCGTTCCCGGGCGAACTGTGCGCCTTTGTTGGCCAGATCCAAATAGATGTCGGCCCGGCGATATCCGCTGCCCTGATATTTCGGTTCGGCGCGCAGTTTGGTGAAGGTGGTGGGGTATTCGCCGATGTTCCAGCGGCCGCCGTGGGCGGTGATCAGCGCGACGTCGTTATAGATTTTATCCAGGCTTTTGGGATGAATGCCGGCCCAGATGTCGTCGCCGAGGCCGGGCATGAGATCAAAGGGAACGGAAGCGGATCCGCCGTAGCGGGCATAGAGGCCGAGTTCGAGGTGATCGTTGTGAATGTCCGCAGAAAGGTTTTTGATGAATTCCGGTGGCGATTCAGGCTGTTCCATAAACCATGCGTGATTAAAGGTGACCAATGCATTCGGCACTTCGGAGTGAATGGATGTTTCTACATCTTTCATCCAGCGGGTGAAGCTGTCGCGATGAAACTGCACCCACTGCTCCCATTCTGCGCGGTTGCTGCCGGTCAGTTCGGTCGGAGGATCGGAATGGTACATTTGTCTGTAGAGTGCGGTGCAGTGCTCGCACCAGCAGAGGTTGACAGTGATGACGCATTCATCAATCCAGACCTGATCCGGCTGCAGCCGGGCAGGAAGTTTTTTATACTTCTCAGGAATGACCTCGTCGCGGACAACCGGCGCATTGAAGCATAGATGTTTCCGGGTCCAGCGCCCGGCAAAGCTGCCGTCCGGGTGAATGCGGTAGCTGTAATTCGGGTTGTCATCATATTTAGAATACCAGGTGCCGGCGGAATTAATGGTGGAGACCATTTTGAAGTTCAGTTTTCTGTCCAGTTTGGCTTCGCGGGCGGCGTCCCATAGATCCAGTTTGTGGGTGTGAAACTGCACGGCATCGATGCCGGTCTGATCGATCTGACGGGCGATGAAGTCGAGGTCGCCCGGCGGCAGACTGAGGGAGATGTGTGAGTGAATCCACGAATCGGTGTACCAGTCGTCGGATAGGGATGCATTTGCCGGGGCAACAGTTCCGGTCACTTGAATGTCATCGATTCGGAATTTGCGCTGTTTCGGGGTTCCGATTCCTTCGCTGTTCCAGAATACAATTCGGAACTCTATTTCGTTCGTTTCTCCAAGTGATGAGAGATCGACGCAATGGCGGGCGAAAATGCGGGCATCGCCGGGCTGCAGTTCGATGGACTCCGCGCTTAAAGGTTGTTGAAACTCATCCGCGCTGCAAAAGACGGCGGCGTGGTCGGGCGCGCTGTTTCCTTCAAGAGCCAGGTCGCGGCGCAGGGTGTGAAAGCACAGCGTTTCGAGGGACAGATTCCGACCGGCCGGCACCTTGAGGGAGATGGCGATGTAGTCATTGTTGGCGAGGGCCTTATCGGCACTTGTGCTGTTGAAGCCGCAGTTGTCAAAAAGCAGAGAACGGCCGGAGTTTCCCAGCGCGGAGCTGTCTCCCCACTCAATTCCTTTTCCGAGCTCAAGGGGTTGTGCCGAGAGCAGATGATGAGTCTCTGTCGGCTGGTACAGGGCGTCTTTGCCAGAGAAATTATATTGCAGCAATGTGTCCGCCCGGGATGCGGCGACTGCAAGCAGCAGGGAGATCAGTGGAGCATGAAGTTTCATAAGGGCCTTTCTTTTTTGAAGTCAGAGCGTTTCCGGCGGAAGCTGTTTGATGAGTTCGTCTTTTACGGATTGGTATTCGGGATGGTCCGCCAGATTGTTCCATTCATGCGGATCTTTTTTCCGGTTGTAGAGTTCTTCAGCGCCGTCGTGGTAACGGATGCAGCACCAATGTTCTGTCCGGACGGCGTCCTGCCCGGGGCGGCGGTTGGTGATGGCGGCGTGGGGCCAGCTGCGGGTCGGGTTTTCAAGCAGCGGTTTCAGGGAGCGGCCTTCCAGATGACTGGGGGCCGGAATCCCGGTCAGCTCGGCCAGCGTAGGATAGATATCCAGCAGGCTGGCCATGCGGTCGCAGCGGTGCTGCGCGGGATTCATGCCCGGAACATAGAAGATCAGCGGGCAGCGGGTGCTTTCGCGCCACAGGGTGTCCTTATGCCATTTATTCTTCTGTCCATGATGGTTGCCGTGGTCCCCGAACAGGACAACGATGGTGTTGTCGCGATAGGGGCTGGCTTCGAGCGCATCCAGAACACGGCCGGCCTGAGCATCGGCGAAATGAATACTGGCCAGATAGGCCTGGACTGCTTCTTTATGCTTCT
Organism: Tichowtungia sp.; assembly: GCA_041584215.1. GTDB lineage: Bacteria > Verrucomicrobiota > Kiritimatiellia > Kiritimatiellales > Tichowtungiaceae > Tichowtungia. The sequence goes on from JBFHEM010000038.1 coordinate 21,636, forward strand.
GGGGTCCGAGAGCGTTAATGATGTCGTAATAGCCGGGGCCGGTGATCTGAACGGCTGTACGGGGCAGGTCGTCGAGATCGTTGGGATTGATTTGCGGCATGGTGATGCTGTTGAGCGGAAAGGGCTCGAAGTATTTGCGCGGCGCATACCACGGCAGGTGGGGCAGGTAGATGCCGCAGGCCAGGAAGAACGGGGTGTCATGCTTCCGATTGAGCTGGTCGATGGCGAACTGCGCCATCTTGTAGTCGTCCATTTCGGTTTCCGAAATGTCGAGCGGGCCCCAGTCGAAGATGCCGGGGATGTCGGCCCCGTTGCGTTTGGGCTGTCCCGCCTTGTACATGCGGTCGCCCTTCGGGATCGATTCGTCCCAGAATTGAGGGAAGTCGTAATGAAATATTTTTCCGGAGGCCAGCGTGGTGTATCCGGCTTTCTTGAAGAACTGAGGCAGGTTGTCGTGCTCCATGAGTATCGGGTGTTTATCAAAGCGGCTGTGGTTGTCATGCAGGCCGCTGGTGGACGCTCGGATGCCGGAGAGCAGGGCGGCACGCGACGGGCCGCACAGCGGGGAGCTGGCGTGGGCATCACAGAACACCACGCCGCGGGCGGCCAGCCGGTCGATGTTCGGGGTCACGGTGTCCGGGTGCCCGTGCAGGGCGCCGACCCAGTCGTTGAGGTCGTCGACCGAAATCAGCAGGACGTTGGGCTTGTCGGCGGGGGCCGCTGAGCACGTCAGGGCTGCGGCTGCTATACAGGATAGAATGGCTTTTTCCATATTTCAGATTCTCCAGGGATTGGAAGGCAGCAGGGGGCTGGGAGTCAGAGCGGAGGCCCAGTTTTTCAGTTTGTCGCGGTGTTCCTGGATGACTGCGCGGTACCGGCTGTTTTCGGCAAGGTTGACGGTTTCGCCGGGGTCGGTTTCTATATCGAAAAGCTGTTCGACGGATTGGTCGAAATAGGTGATGTATTTGTATTGTTTTGTGCGCAGTGCGCGTCCGGCGGCGGTTGCGTCCGGCTTGTTGCGGGCGGGGTCGTTGTTTTCGGTGACCACGCAGTCGCGCAGCGGAGCCCCCGGGTGTTCGGTGAGCGCCGGGTAGAGTGATTGAGCGTGGTTGAGTCCCGGAGGGGGCTGGACCCCGGCAAATTCACAGAAGGTGGGCATTAAATCGAGACTGCCGACCAGGGCGTCGCTGTTGGTTTTCCCTTCGGCAATTTTTCCGGGAAAGCTGAAGATCAGCGGGACGCGGATTGCGGAATCGTACAGAAATCCTTTACGGACCATCTGGTGTTCTCCGCACCCTTCGCCGTGGTCAGACGTGAAAACAACCAGTGTGTTTTCGTCCAGTCCGGTGGCTTCCAGCGCATCGAGTACGCGACCGATTTCGGCATCGACCATTTCCACCTGCCGGTAGTAGGCCCACAGATAGTAGCGCCAGTCGTTTTCCTGCCACCCGCCGTGTGTCGGTTGCTGTTCGGTGCGGATGGCTTTGTGCCGCTCAGATTCTACCAGGGAATCGATCTCAACGTTTGGCGGCAGTTGCGGCAGATCCGCAACACTCTCCAGCAGCGGATAGCGTTCCAGTCGATCCGGCGAGTGGTCGGTGTTGATGGAAAGCCAGTGGCAGACGTCATGCGGGTTGACCAGAGAGCAGACCATCATGAAAGGCCGGTCGGATTGATGGTTGTAAAGCCAGGCTTCGCAGGCGCGCGCCACGCCGGAATCGCCCGGATCTCCGCGATGCTCGAGGCCGGATGCGATCACTTCAAAGCCGGGGATGTTATAGGTGTGGGCGTGAGGCAGATGATATTTTCCTGCATAGATGGTTTCATAGCTGGCTTGCGCCTGAAGCCATTGTCCAATGTTTGGAATATCGCGCGGCAGTTTTCCCTGCGATTTCTGGTGCGCGGTGTTGATCCAGATGCCGGTTTCGCTGGGCATGCGCCCGCTGAGCAGGCTGCCTCGGCAGGGAATACAGACCGGGGCGGCACATTGACAGGTTTCAAACGATGTGCCGGAGTGAACCAGCCGGTCAATGTTCGGGGTATGCACGTTGGCGTTGCCCAGCGCGGAGATGGCTCTGTGGTGCAGCTGGTCGACCAGAATAAACAGGATGTTCGGTCTGGATTTGGCGTTGAGACCTGCTGCGCGCGCAAGGGCCGGCAGGGCGCTTCCGGCGGCGATGCCTTGAAGAACGTTGCGACGGGTTATATTCATGTTCAATGATCCTTAAAAAGTGACTTCACGATCCAGCTCAGCCTGAATGAATTCGGAGTGCGTGTGCCGGGTTAATGCCGAAGGAATCCAGGCCGTTCCAAAGCTGCCCTGCAGGGCGGCAATCAGACGCTGATCTTCATTCAGCCAGAATTCAAATGGCAGGGAGCCGCGGCTCTGCAGAACGACTGTGAGCATGCCGTCGGCCGATGGTTCGCAATAGAGTCGTCCGGATGATTTGAGCACGGAAAATTCTTCCAGCAGGCAGACTTCTTTCGAAAAATCCGGATCGAGCGGCCGGAGCCGGCATCCGATCAAACAGTCCGCAAGGGTGCGCACCGGAATTCCTGCCGGGCGCGGAATCATCTTTTTATGGGCATTGATTTGAAGGATCAGGCTGGTTGAACTCAGGCTTCCGGTTTTGATGAGAACGGTTGAGCTGATTTCCTGTCCCGGGTGGTCGCCGTGATGGAGGACAATGGCCTGGCGGGTTTTCCATGTGCTTAACTCGCCCTTGCGATAGGTGGCTTCAAAATCAAAGCGATCGACGGCGGGCTGTCCGGTCAGTGCACCGGAGTTGTTGGTATTGAGCCCGTCGTGCAGCATTTTTTTTCCTTTAAGGATCCAGTCTCCGTCGGGACTTACACCGTTTGGGGCATGAAGATGCAGCGCTCCGGTGAAAAAGTTTTGGGTCCAGGAACCGCGGCAGCAGAAGAGGTGGAAGGTTTCTGTCCATGGCTGCCGGGCGGTCGGGCCGGCAGCCGGCCTGGAGTCGGCATCTATGGCTCCAATCAGCTTCAGATAGTCCGGATCCAGCGGCTTGCGCAGGATTCCTTTGGATTTCAGTTCGCGTTCGATCGGTCTCATCTTAGTTTTCCGGGGTAACAATGAGTATGCCCCACGGGCTGAGGGGCGGGACGGTCAGGGCGGTCCATTCGCTGCTGACGTTGGTTGCGAGTTCGATTTCTTTCACGAGCGGTTCATACGCGGCAGATTGTGACGGGCCGAGCATTCCATCGCCCCGCATGGCTTGCGCCGCAGCCTCTGCGGCGGCATGTTCGGCCGCATCAAACGCTTTGGGGATGCGCAGCTTGATCGACAGCTTTTTGCCGGGGAAACAGGCGTCGGTTTTCAGCTTGAGGGTCATCGGTTCCGTCGGGCCTTTCGTCCAGTCGACCAGATGGATACCAATCGGGGCTTCGGGGTCGTCGGGAATTGCGCGCAGCACGACGCACAGGTTGGTGTTAGCGAAGTCAACCGGGAACCCGTCGGCGTACGGATTGTCTTCAAATCCGGGCCCTTTGCCGCCGGCGCTGCAGTAGCCGGATAAATAGCGGTCATTGGCACGCACAAAGCCGAAGAGCGGCGCAAAATCCTCAGGTTTGCAGAAATAGCGGGCATTGCCGTCCTTCGATTGCATGAAGACATCCCACGGTACGCTGCCGCTCGCACCGCTGGCGAAGGCGGTGGCGAGTACCTGCTGCTTGAGTGGAACCAGCGTTGATTCTGGAATGTCTGCGCCCATGGATTTCGGGGTTCCGAACACCTGCAGTTTGCCGAGCTTGCGGGCGGCCTGCGCGCGTTCATAGATATGGGCCGGGTTGCCGGTCTTCAGCATCATCTCCGAAATGCAGTAGTCGAAGACCGGAATGTAGGGATCCTCCCAGTTCTGGAACGAGGTGTTGTTGCAGGAATAGGCGATCTGTTTGCCGCCATTGTAGATTTTGACCTGCTCGCGAAGCCACGCGAAGAATTCAGTGCAGGAATCGAGCTGAAACTGCTCGAAATGCCTGTGCCGCTTGCCGCCGATGCGTTTGACTGTGCCGGGATCGCTCCAGTCGAAAAAGTCGGTTTCCGGCGGCGGGCTGATGGCGTTGAGGTGTTCTTTGTAGTTGAAGGTCTCTATGTTTTTTACGCCGAGTTTGATCAGGTCTTCAGCTGTAACATTTTCTTTGAGATAGGTGCGGAATCCCTCCATGCAATAATCACAGAAGCAGCCGGAGCCGTTCTTTGCATAAGAAATCTGTCCAGAGGGTTCGTCGCGCTGCATGGCGGTGGCGCCGGCATCGATATATTTTTTCACATAATCGAGATGACCCTGGCGATAGGCCGGATCATTTGCGCAGCCGGGGGACTGCGGCTGTTTCCAGTAGCGCATGTGGCCGGCAATCACCGGGTGCCCGTTGCGGTCGACAATTGTGTGCTTTTTGACGTGGTTTCCATGGGCCATGTCCCACGTCACATCCGTTCCGCTGCTGGCGTTGGATGCCCCGCCGAAAATGCGGCCGGAGGCCAGGGTGCGTTTGATGTTTTCCAGGTCGGCCGCCAGCGATGTCAGATCTTCCGTCCCCGGTTCGCAGGCTTCCACATATGACCACTCCAGCCGGGTCACATGGAAATCATCCATCGCCTTAAAGGTGTCCTGATCGTCTTTGTGGTCGCGCGGACGGAAGCGCAGTGTGCGCATCTGTACATCGCTGGCTGCCGGTGCCCGAGCGGGGCGGGTGTACGGAACGGCAGCCTCCTGGACCGTCAGCGAAAAAGCAATGCCGCTCAAGGAGAGCGCGCTGATGAAAAGCTGTTTTTTGGTTTTCATAATGAATTATTCATCTTTTTTTTCACAAAAGCGCGGTTTTTCAAAGCAGCTTTACTCGGGCTCTGTTGCTGCAGCAGACATATCCGGCAGGCGGAGGAACGGAATAATGAACAGAATGAGCAGGGTGATGGCCCCGCCTGCAATAAAGGTCCAGGTATAGTCGAGCGCGGACTGCACATAGCCGCTGATGGACATCGGAATGGTAAAGCCGATGTTCATCAGGCACATGGAAATGGCCAGAATCGAGGTTTTGTTGCGCCCCGAGACGGTGGCGGTGATGTGCATGTAGTAGAAGAGTGCGCTGAAGCTCAGTCCGTAGGAAAGCGATTCAAGACTCGAGCCGACAATCACGCCCGTTTTGAGCACTTCGCCGAACAGCTGAACGGTATGCGCCGGACAGTTCCAGGAGAGGATCGCATAGAAGAAGGTCGGCAGACTCGCGCAGAATGCCAGCGGAATGAAGGTTCGCTTCAGCCCGAACCATTTGATGAGATATCCGCCCAGCACGCCGCCGACAATCGTCCACGGGATATCGGTCAGGATGCTGTACAGCGGCAGCGACCCGGCAGGAGAGTTCAGTCCGGATGCCTCGACCGGATCAAGCAGCCAGGTGTTGCGCAGCACCTGCACAAAGCCCATCCCAAAGCGAAAGAGCAGAATCAGCGCAATCATCAGCCCCACACGCTCCTGCCGGAAATATTCCTGAAGTGTTTCTTTCAGCGCAAACTTCTGATGCTTCACCGGCTGATCCTGTTCAATCACCGGAATCATCTTTTTGTTGAAGAAAACCGCCGCGATCAGAATGACCGCGGTGATCAGGTAGGCGCAGCCGAACCCGATATGAAAACCGGTCTTGTCGGTGGACTCAACGCCGGTTGCGCCGTAGTGCGCCGCCAGTTTGGTGGCCCCCATCATCAGCCCCATCACCCCCGTTAACATGCCGAAACGGATGGCGGTGGTTTTGATGCCGATGAACTGAGCCTGCAGCGACGGGTCGAGCGCCCGGATATAGTACCCGTCGGCCGATGTCTCATAGGCCGCACTGCACAGGGCGGTCAGTGCCAGCATGATGCAGATTGCCCCGTAGAGGACCATGGGTGCGGGTTGCGCGAACAGCATGCCGCCGGTTCCCGCCAGCAGTATCGCCCCGATCGCCGTGGCAATCAGAACCAGCCGCCGCTTGGTCGTCGCTCCGTCCAGCCACGGCGCATAGAGGAACCGCAGGGAGACAATAAATCCCGCCATGCTGATCAATCCAACCAGCTGGTTGGAAAAGCCCAGCAGTTTGACGAGATTCTGCGGGAACAGCTGCATAAATCCGTTAAAAAGCCCGAAGGGAACATAAATACTGAAGACCCAGACCCAGGGGGATTGTTTGTTTAAACTCACTGATTTTCCTTTCTATAAAGTGCAACCGCTTCGGCGGTGAAGAGGACTCTGCGGTACAGGGTGTATGTTTTGAGGCTTGTTCCGGAACGCAGTTCCCCTCCGTTTGGGCTCTGACAGTAGCGATGAAAAAGGCCAAAACCGAATTGCCGTTTTTCTCCGCCGTCATCAAATTTCCCGTTGATAATCATCGAAATGGTTTTCGGCCCCCCGTCGATGACGATGACCGCGTGGTTTTCTTTTTTTGGGTCAAGGGGCTCTGTTGATTCCCAGTGCGATTCGGACCGGGCATCGTTGAGCAGAATTTCCAGTGTCAGTTTGTCGGTAAGTTGAATGGCAAACCCCCGCCCGGAGTCCGTGCGATTATCGAGCAGGAGGCCCGGCTTTGTATTTGGGGCGATCGTCAGTTCAACGCTGAATCCATTGCGGGTTTCTTCGCCGGAAATCATTTCCCAGCCGCCTTCGCGGTCGTAAAAAACCGGCAGGGTTTCGCCGGCGGTGAGCCGGTCTTTTTCAGGCGGCGGAGCCGGGTTGAAAATGTTTTTCACCACATCGGCTGGGATACGGTGCAGGCGTGCGGTTTCTTTTTCAGTTTCGGTGTAGATCAATGACCCATCGTCCATTTCCATCAGGTCGGGGTAGGAGGAGCGGCGGGTGATGTCGTCGTTGTAGAGCAGGATTTCCGGCTGCGAGAATTCTAGCGTTTTTCCGTTCGGGGAGTCGATCTCTTTGGCTGCGGAAAACCAGATGGGGTTGCGGTCGGCGTAGGAGGTGCCGCTGTGGTTGTTGAGCCAGTAGAAGTAACGGTTGCCGGAGAGCTTCCAGATAAAGGTGGCGGAGCGGGCGTTTTTGATGCGGCGGCCATCCGCATAGCGCATGAAGTCCGGTTCGCTCCAGCTATGCCCGCCGTCGCGGCTGTATGAACAGGCCGAGTATCCGCAGGCGGTGCGGAAGACACAGAAAAAGCTGCCGTCGCTCAGAACGACAAAGCTGTGCTCTTCGGCAATCGGTCCGCCGCCCTCCGGTGCACGAATTCCGATATCGCCGTCGGGCAGCGTTTCCCAGTGGATCTGTTCAGGATCGTTTTCGGTGAGGAGGTTGTCGCTGCACAGCAGGATGCCTTCGGAGCGGGTGAAGAAGTCGACCCCGAATCCGCCCACTTTGTGGAGCGGAACATATCCTTTGCCTGCACAGGAAAAGGCTTTGCCGACATTCCAGAAGTAACGGATTTTTCCGCCGGACGTGTTTTCGCGGTCGATCTCGAACTCGCGGACCGGTACGTTGGTTCGCTGTTGCGACCAGCTTTTGCCGTGGTCGTCGGAGTATTTGAAAACAAAATGGCCGAGCGAATCGACGCGGCGGCACCAGCCGTCCGGGTAGGCTGCTTTGTCGCCGGGCACCTTGCGGATGTCATCTGTGTTGTGATTATAGAAGGCGTACAGCCGGCCGGTGTCTGCCTTGAGCATGACGGCGTAGGACGATTCGACCCCGGTTGGCGGTTCCAGCGCAACCGGAGCTTCCCAGGTCTGCCCGTCATCGGTGCTGCGGATGCTGACTACATGCTGGCCGGCTTCGCCTTCCGTGCCGTCTCCGGTGGTGCAAATCAGGACCAGTGCTCCGTCATCGGCACGCAGGAAGTAAGGCTGATCCGCGTAACCGGAGCTGACTGGGATGACGGTTCCGTTTTCAAGAATCCGCCAGTCATCAGTGTTTTGTGTATGTTTAAACATTTTTGAATTATTGCACAGGGTGCGGAGCTTGGAAGGTTTGGCGGATAGTAAAACTGGACAGTCTGGATGCATTTCCGGCTATGCCTTGGTGAACTCTGTGATCTGTATAGCGACCGGTTGCGGTTTAAGAGGTTGCTCTGCTCAGACTCTCGGAGCTGATGGCTTGCTGGCGGGCGCGATATTGCGACGGAGTCAGATTGGTTTGCGCGCGAAAATAGCGGCAAAACTGACCGGGGTTGCTGTAGCCGAGCGAAAGCGCAATGTCTTTGATCGAACGATCCGTGGTTTCGAGCCATTGTTTTGACAGATCAACCCGCTGCTGCCGCAGGTACTGGCCAATGGACACCAGGTGGACTTTTTGAAAGATCCGGTTCAGATGCCGTTCGCTGTAGTGAAAATGCCCCTCCAGATCTTTCAGGGTGATCGGATTTTTCAGGTTTTCGTCCAGAAATACGCGCAGGCGGTTGGCCAGAGCCTCAGCGATCAGTTTGGGATCATGCCGGTCGGCGAGCAGATTGGCGGGCCACGGTTTGAGTTTTGCCAGCAGGTCTCCGAGTACAATCCGTGCAAATCCGGACAGGATGGTGCCGAAAATCTGAGGGTTCCGCTCTTCGCCGGCCATTTCCCAGAGCAGGGTTTCCGCCTGAATCTGGGCCGAGGATGCCGGGATCAGAAAGTTGGAGTCGATGACCGCCTGACGCAGCGCGTCCAGAACCGCTTCTCCTTCGTGGTCTTCCGCTGCAATTCGCACCTGCCAGCTGTGCTCCAGCAGCGGCGCCTTGGTCATCCGCCAGCTGTGCGTAACTTTCGGGGGAATAATCAGATAGTTTGATGCATCCGGCAGAACGCTGCGTTCGAACGACTGAATGGAGTAGGCGGCTTTTCCGGAGCAGATTCGGGTGATTTCCCAGTGCCAGTGTCCGTGATCAATGATGGTGCATTCCCCGTCCTCGACAAACTTATAATAGAAATGCACGTTGAGCTTCAGGCGGGGCAGCCGGATTAAAAAATTGTCGAGCCCGGCACTCTCCAGAATCTGGTTGCGGTGCAGGACGGTTTCCGTATCGATATAGTTCCCGGCGAGATCTGCCGGAATCAGTCGTTTTTTCTTCGATGCCATGAGATTCATTAAAGCTTCCTTTGCTGTTTCAGGCAATTCGGGCCAGACCGCTTAAGCGGAAAAATAATAAGCTTTTCCGGACACGGTGTCGAATGAGATTTTTCTGATGGCGGGCCGGGTCGGTGATGGGCCAGTCCCTGAATTATCCATTAAATTAACCGTTCTATCCATGGTCGGAATGACGGAGTGTGGTATTTTGGGATGAGTTCGATGTTATGCAATCAGGGAGAAATCAGATGGATAGTTCAGGAAAACGTTTATTTTCAGGGGCAAAACAGCTCGTTCTGTTGTTTTTCGTGTCGGGGTTTGCGGCGGCGGAATCTGTCGCGGCGGGTGCGCAGACGGCTGAACGGCCGAATATCCTGCTGATTGTCGCGGATGACCTCGGGTACGGCGATGTCGGCTGCTACGGCGCGAAAAAGGTTAAAACGCCGAACATTGACCGGCTGGCGCAGGGCGGAATCCGTCTGACCGACGCCCATTCGGCCGCGGCGGTCTGCCAGCCGGCCCGCTACTCCATCCTCTGCGGGCGCTACTGGTGGCGCGGCACCCCGAACCCAGGCTACAGCTATTACTTCGATGAAGGCGAGGTCCTCCTGCCGCAGCTGCTCAAAAATGCCGGCTACCGGACGGTCGGGTTCGGTAAATGGCATCTGGGATTTGACCACAAGCCGTTTGACATCAACGCGGCGCTGACGCCGGGTACCAAAGAGGCCGGCTTCGACTATTACTTCGGGACGACCCGCTCCCATAACGAACCGCCGTTTGTCTTCTTTGAAAACGACCACTGCTACAAACTCGATCCCGACGATCCGGTCCGCATGATTTCCCAGCAGGAAAAACCGCATCCGTACGGCTGGGGTTCGAGCGAGGGCGGCGCGGCGGCCCATGCGGCCCGGCCCGAGGACAAAATCGATCTGATTTTGACGGATCGCGCGGTCGATTACCTCGAACAGCAGACGGACGAAGAGCCGTTCTTCATGTATCTGGCCTACACGGCGCCGCATTTTCCGATTGTTCCCAACGAACAGTTTGTCGGAACCAGCGAGGCCGGTTTGTACGGCGATTTTATCCAGCAGCTCGACGACTGTGTGGGCCGCGTGCTGAAGGCGCTCGATAAAAAAGGACTGGCGCACAATACGCTGGTGGTTCTGACCAGTGACAACGGCGGGGTGAACGGCGGCGAGCCGGTTGAGGCCGGGCACCGGCCGAACGGCGCGCTGCTGGGGCAGAAAACCGATGCCTGGGACGGCGGTCATAAGGTTCCCTGTGTTTTCCGCTGGCCCGCCCGGCTTCCCCGCAAACAAGCGTCCGGCATTCTCTTCGGGCTGAATGATCTGATGGCGACCCTGCTGGCGGCCGCCGACGTGCCGGTTCCGCAGGGCGCGGCGCCCGACAGCCTGAACCAGCTTCCGGCGATCGCGGGAAATAAACCGTTTGTCCGCACGGAAATGGTCTATCAGGGCGTGCTCGGGTTTGCGCTGCGCCAGGGGCCGTGGGTCTACCTGCCGGACCCGGGATCGCAGGGCTTCACCACCGAAGGCCATTTCGGCGTTTCGTACGAACAAATGGGATTCGAAAACACCTATCGCGACAAAGCCGGCAAGCTGCTTCCCGACGCGCCGCCCGATCAGCTCTATAATGTGGCTCAGGATCCGAATGAAAACAAAAACGTGGTGCGCGAGCATCCGGAAAAGGCCCGGGAGATGGCTGCGCGGCTGCAGAACATGCTCGGCCCGAATCCGCTGCCGGTCGTAGCGCGTCCGAAGAAATAACAGCCGGTGCGGCGCGTCGAACATGCGCCGATCGTGCTGAAAGGGGGAAGGTATGTCTATTCTAAGTGTTATCTTCAGAACACGTCTCTGGTCTGCGATCGGGGCCGCGGGGTGCCTGGCCGCGGCGGCCTGCGCCGATGAGCTGACCGTCGACTTCCGGACGCTGGTGACCGCGACGGAAATAACCAGCACCACGGTAGCGCTCGCGATAACGAATGATTACCATTTTGCCAGTGTGGAAATCGCCATCAGTGCAAAAAACGGGTCCGGCGCAGCGCAGTCGTTCGGCGATGCCAACGGGTACGGGCTGCGGGTCTGGAACGGCACCGATGACCGCTGGTGGGACGCCGGAGGTGGCGGCGAGCAGCTGCGCTTCGTTTTCACGGTCCGGGATCAGAACAATGACCGGGTTTCGGCCAATGTCCACGTCCACAGCCTGTTTTATCGCCGGGCCGCCGGCACCGGTTCCCGGGTTTTATTTGATGGCGGAGACGGGACGGTTGATCTCCTCATCGCCGGGGGCTCTGCCCAGGCGCTGAGTGAACCCTATGTGGTGAATACCGGCGACAGTCTCGTGCTGACCCGTTCCGGGACGGATCAGATTTTTCAGCTGGCCGGCCTGGTATTGTCATTCTCCGAATCGAGCTCGACGTCGCAGAGCGTGGTGCAGCTTTCGGATCCGACGATCAGCACGCACCTGTTCACGGCCGGCGTGATGCGGCTGGGGATTACCGATAACGGGGGCGGCTTCGTCAACCATGTTTCGGTGGATGGCGGGGCCACGGATCTGATGGCCACGGAAGCGGCCTACGGGCGCGGCTGGCAGGGATCGGTTCGGGACAATCTGCACGGCGGGCGCTACAACCCGACGCAGGCCGGCTTCCGCGACGAGGCCGGAGCACCGGTCACGCTGGCGGAGGAGAACGGACGCTTGAAGATTCTGAGCTACAATTTGCCGCTGTATTCCGATGCGGTTTTTGATTTTACCGTGCATGAAGATCTGGCGCCGGATTACGAGAAGTACAACGATGGGCTGAACGAGGATTCCAGTCCGATCGGCGATCCGTATACCGGGGACACCGATGCGCTCGATGAGCCGGCGGACTGGACGCAGGATGACGAGGTGCGCAGCGAGTTCGACTTCGAGGGGTTTTATGAGAACGCGGTTTCGCAGGCGGGCGGGCAGGTTTCCGCCGTGCGCTTTTTCCAGCGCTACAGCTATGTGCGCGATCCGAGCCCCATCTACCAGTTTGGGCCGGGCGCTCTGCGCATGGACGGAGGCACCGTCTATAATCCATCGGTAATCGCCTCCGCCGGCGACATCTCATCGACGCTGGACGGGGTGCAAACGGCGACGGAAACCGATCTGGCCGGCGTGATTTTCACCAGCTACGGCATCCGCTTCACGGCGGCCAACGGCTATGTCAACAAGATGTGGTACAGCGGCGGAGTTTGGCACGCCGAGGCGTTTGATCTCGGGAACGAGAGCGTGAATTATAAGCTGCCCGGCAGCGGGATCACGCCCACGGAGCCGGATCCGCTGGACTACGGTTTCCTGATGGTGACCGATGGAACCAACCCGTCCACCTCGCACGGCTTCGCGCTGTATGTCCCCATGACGGAGGTCAACCGGAAATGCACCGTTGGAATCAACAAGGCGGATGGGTCGGTGGCGTACCGTGAAGACCGGCTGACCGATTGCAAGATTTTGTATAGCAGCGCCACGCCGACCCAGGTCAGTATCCGGGCCCGCCATAACCTGCGGGGCCTGCTCGCGCCGGCCCATGGCGACCCCGATGTTTATGAGGCGCTGGAATCGGACCAGTATGTTCTGTACGGAACGCCGAATGAAATTCTGGCGGCGGTCCAGGCGCTGGAGGCCGAACTGCTCAGCGGCGCGGAGTCGGCACACGGCACCCCGACCAGCTGGCTCGAAGCCTACGGGCTGGATGACGAAGAGGGCGACGCCGACGGTGACGGCACCCCCAACTGGAGCGAATATCTTGCGGGGACGTCCCCGGTCAATGCCGCGGAGGGGGCGGCGCCGAAGACATTCATGGACTTCCAGTTCAACACAGACGGCGACTTCGAGGGCTGGACCCATTGGGCCAATTTCACCGATGCGGCCGTTTCCAACGGAGTGCTTTCGGGCCGATCGACAACAAAGGATCCCTACGTCTACAACACCGACTACACTGTGGACAGCGATGCGATCAGCACGGTTTATGTCAGGCTGAAGGGCGAGCAGACCGGTCAGTCGGTCTTCTACTGGAAGCTCGGAACGCAGTACAAGTGGCTGGTCAGCAACTATACGACCGCCAACGAGTGGCAGGTCCTCTCTTTCAATGTCGGCGGAAGCGCGGACTGGACCGGGCCCGTCAGTCTCCTGCGGGTCGATCCCTTCTCCGTTTCAAATGCCGCGTTTTCGATCGACTGGATCCTCTCCTCGGACGGCGATCTGGACAACGACGGCGTTTCCGATGCGGAGGAGGGAACGGTCGATACAGACGGCGACGGGATCGAGGATTTCCGCGATCCCGGCTTTCCGCCGCTGGTGGTCGGTGGACTGGCGGTTACCGCCGGGGCGTCTGTCGATACGTGGCTGGACGGACTGGCGGGACAGTCCTACCTGCTTCAGCGGACAACCAATCTGGTGGAGCCGGACTGGATCAGCGTCCAGACCACCGATCCATTGCCGCAGGATCAGGCCGTTCAGCTGATGGATGAGAATCCGCCGGACGACGGGGCGTTTTATCGAGTGCTGCGAGTCGGCAATTGACGGGATCTGAAAAAAAAGGAAATGACGATGAAGTTCAGCAGGGCAGTTGTTTTATTGTTTATGACCGCGGGCGCGGCATCATTTGCGCAGGTCACCGAGTCGGCGCGGGAAATTCCCGTTGCCTATGATGTGGATGTGGTGGTGGTCGGCGGGAGCTCGGGCGGTGTGGCCGCCGCCGTCGAAGCGGCGCGAAGCGGCGCCTCGGTTTTCCTGCTCAGCTCGCGTTCCTACCTGGGGACCGATCTGTGCGGGACGGGCCGCCTCTGGCTGGAGCCGGGGGAGGTTCCTCAAACCGAACTCGGTCGCGATCTGTTTCCGCTGTCCGCACCGCAACCGGGAGCTTTCGTTCCGTTCACCTATCAGGCGGATCTTCCGTCTGCGGCGCCTCATCGTGACCGCGGGAACAGGCTGACCGACGGACGGTATGCCGATGCCCGCAAGGAAAGCGTGCAGTACAACGGCAATGTGACACTGACCCTGGATTTGGAAAAGAACCGGCCGGTCGGCGGCGTCAGCCTGATGGCCTTTCAGCGGCCCGGTGAATTTGCGGTCGACCGTGTGGCCGTGTCTGTCAGCACGGATCTGGTCAGCTGGCGGCCGGCCGGAGAAACCGAAAACAAAACCGGGAATCGGGGATTTGAAACCGAGCCGCTGGTTCTGTCCGTCCCGCTGGACCGGTCGGTGCGGGTGATCCGCCTGGAGGTCACCCGGCGGGCGGATGCGGAGCGGATTCTGCTGGGGGAGATTGCGGTTGAGCCCGTCGGCGCGGAAAAAACGATTGCCGGACCGGTGCCGGTGAAAACCATTACGCCGTTTCATGCCAAGCAGACGTTCAGCCGGGCGCTGGTCGATAACGGGGTGTCCTTTCTGCTCGGGAGCTATGCGACGGATGTGCTGCTCGACCCGGCCGGCCGGCCGGCCGGGATCGTCATGGCCAACCGCGCCGGCCGGCAGGCGGTCCGGGCGAAAGTGATCATCGACGCCACCTCCCGCGCAACGGTTGCCCGGCTGCTGGGCGCGGAGTTCCTGCCGGTTCCGGACGGGCCGCAGGTCTTTCAGCGGATCGTGATCGGCGGCGAGCCGGTGTCCGGTCCGGGGCTCGAATCCCGGCGCCTGCTCCCGGATGTCGACGGGCGGACGGTGACGGAATACACCCTGAGCCTTCCCGTGAACGGATCGGATTTCGAGGCGTTTGCCCGGGCGGAGCAGACCGCCCGCGACCGGACGTGGCAGGCGGACCAGATCGCGGGCAGCGATTTTCTGTTTCAGGTGCCGCCGGATCCGATGAAGAGCGTTCGGGCAGAGATTCCGCACTGGCCGGGCGCCGCCGCTGCGGACCTGGATGCCTTCCGTCCGGCCGGCGTGGAGCGCCTGTTCGTCCTCGGCGGATGTGCGGGCCTGTCGCGGGCCGCGGCCGCGCAGCTGCTGCGTCCGTTTGAACTGATGCAGACCGGAGCGCGCGTCGGGCAGGCGGCCGCGCATCTTGCGGCGAGCCTGCCGGCCCCGGAGCGGCCCGCGGTCGCGGGGGAGAAAGCGCCTGCTGCCGTGTGCGCCGGCGATATCCGTGAGCCGCTGCTCGGCCCGCGCAGCAGCGCGGTCGGGGTCAGCGGATCTGTGCACAGCCCGGAGCGGTCGATTCCGGTTCTCGGGCAGGTCGATGTGGTGGTGATCGGCGGGGGGACGGGCGGTGCGCCCGCGGGGATCGGCGCGGCCCGCCAGGGCGCCCGGACGCTGGTGGTGGAATACCTGAACGGGCTCGGCGGAGTCAGCACCGTCGGCATGATCGGAAGTTACTGGTATGGAAACCGGGTCGGGTTCACCTCGGAAATCGATCAGGGTGTCAGCCGGCTGAAAAGTGATAATGAGTCGAACTGGACCGAAGCTAAGAAGGAATGGTACCGGAGCGAGCTGCGCCGGGCCGGGGGCGACCTCTGGTTCGGCTGCATGGGCAACGGAGCGTTTGTCGAGGACGGAGTGGTGAAGGGCGTGGTCGTCGTCACGCCGTTCGGCCGCGGCGTGATTCTGTGTCAGACGGTGATTGATGCGACGGGAAACGCGGACATTGCCGCGGCGGCCGGCGCCGAGTGCCGCTTTGCGGGCGGCGACCGGGTTGCGGTCCAGGGGACGGGCCTGAGCTCCGCCGCGCCCGGGCAGCGCTACAAAAACAGCGACTGGGATTACGTGCGCGACAGCGACGTGGTCGACCGGACCCGCATGCACACCGTCGGAACCCTGAAAAAATATGCCGGCGTGTATGATATTTCCCCGCTGATCGCATCCCGGGAGCGCCGCTGCATTGTCGGCGATTACACCCTGACGCCGCTGGATATCATCCTCGGTCACACCTTTGGCGACACGATTGTAAAAGGGACGAGCAACCTGGATTCACACGGCTACACCATTCATCCCGTCTTCCGGTTCTGGTTCCCGCCGCGCAAACAGCTGCTGGAAGCCTATGTGCCCTACCGCTGCCTGCTGCCGAAGGGGCTCGACGGGATTCTGGTCGCATCGATCGGAGCGAGTTACCATCGCGATGCGCTGCCGATCGTGCGCATGCAGCCCGATGTGCAGAACCAGGGCTACGCCGCCGGCGTGGCCGCGGCCATGGCCGCCGGGCAGAACGTGCCCGCCCGCCAAATCGACATCCGCAAACTGCAGCGCCATCTGGTTTACGCCGGCAACCTCGATGACCAGGTGCTCACGCATGCCGACTGGCAGCCGCCGGGCGTCGAGCGGGTGCACGACGCGCTGATGAAACTGGAGTCGGGGCGCGATTTCGCCGTGATTCTAGCGCTGCCCGCGGACCAGTCCGTTCCGCTGGTTGAGCAGGCCTGGGAAGCCGCGGCGGATCCGCAGAAAAAACTGCGCTGCGCGCACCTGCTGGCGGTGCTGGGAAGCCCGGCCGGACGGGAAACCCTCCACGAGGAACTAAAAGGCCGCGCCTGGGACACGGGCTGGACGTTTGTCGGTATGGGCAATCACGGGTCGGGGGTCAGTGAAATGGACAGCCTGGTGATGGCGCTCGGGCAGCTTGGCGACGGCGAGGCGGTTGCGCTGATTGTTGAGAAGCTCAGCGCCCTGACCCCGCAGAGTGAGTTTTCGCATATCCGAGCCTGTGCGCTGGCGCTGGGCATGATCGGCGACCCGCAGGCGGCGCCGGCGCTGGCGGCGCTGCTGCGCCGTCCCGGCATGAGCGGCCATGCGGCGCTCTCGGTCGGGGAGGCGATGGAACAGACCCCGGCGGGAAAGGACAAAGATTCGGGGGTGCGCGAGCGATCCCTGCGGGAGCTGCTGCTGGCCGAGGCGCTGTATCGCTGCGGCGATGACCGCGGGCTGGCCGAGTCGATTCTGACGCAGTACGTGCAGGATCTGCGCGGGGTCTTCAGTCAATATGCACAAGCGGTTCTGGAATACGCACAAAAGAGAATTGCCCGCGAATGACCCGAATATTTTTTCGCGGATCGCACGGATGGAAACGGATCCATATCCGCGCAAATCCGCGATATCCGCGGTCAAAACAGCCGTGGATCGGCCGGCGCAGGACGCGCTATGCCTAAAATGATTCGAATGTTTTTTTCCGCGGATTGTTTTGAACCACTGCTATTTACTGATTTGCCGGCAACCCGACAGCTGGCGGAGGGAGCTGGTGCCGGCAGGAAGGTGTCGCTGATCGCGACGAGACGGCGACTGGGTATCTGTAGGACGGCTTTACGATCCGTGGGGTGACTTATTCGGCGGCGGTTGAATGCCAAAACTTATGGATAAAAAAGTCCCGCGGATGGCAGGGCGGTCCCACGGATCTTATCTGCTGTTGCTGATGTTGCCGGTGCTATGCATCTGTGGACCGTTAAAGTTGTAGAAAACATCGAAGCCGGAGGCACCGCGGGAATGCGTATTTTAGCAGGACAGTGGTTGGTCGTTGCTTTCGCTGGATCGTGCCATTCGGGCCGGTTCGGACGGTGCCCAGGCGTCAGCGCATTGAATCCGATTGCCTGTCAGCGGTTTTAGCATTTTACTTGCCATGATATCACCACATGATCATTATGTTCTTTATAAGCAAAAAAAGTGTGGATGTTGGTTGTTCAAATCAACCAAATTTGGTCGAAACCCTCCATTATCCGATTATCGACCAAATTTGGTTAATAGTCATGTGTTCTAGAAGAAAGATCAGAATGAAAAAAATAGTAACATTAATCCTCATATCTATTGCATTAGCCGGATGCAGGTCCACTGTTCAACCTCCAGAGGGGGCAAAAACAATAATCAATTTTAAATCGGAAGCCAATGGGTCCCCTTACTGGGAATCTATCATGGACAAGTTTATCATTCAGCAAATCAACAGACACGCAGGTTACGAATTAGTTGCCAAAAATAACACTCTACCTTTCACTCTTGCAGTTAACTTGATAAGTTCATCAAGTAAAGAAGTGGGGCGTCAATATAACAGCTTTCAAGCTGTTACCATGTATCAGTCTCTTGTGGAAGGTGAAGCAAAATTATACGACCAGAACCATCAGGTCAAATGGACATGGTCTGGATGGGCTAAAGACAAATCAGATAACCATGCCATTGAAGAGTTGGGTGCTGTGATTGGTAGATCAATGCGAAACGAAGGTTTGGTCAATCCCGCTTTCTATAAATGAGCTTCTACCAATAACTCTGGGGAAATCTCGGCGTCTCGTTTGTCTTTCCAGTGCCTGGTTGGATCTCAAGATATCTTGGCGTCAAAAGATAATCGGCTCTTTCTGGGGGTCTCCAGCTCAGGAATTCCCGGTGCAGCTTTCCTCATATTTGATAACGAGGCCTCGCTTCGCGACTCTGTACTCAGAGCGCCTGTGCTCATCACACGCTCCCGACTAAGGGAAGCGCGTCCTGCAAACTGATCAATCGGTATTTTTATCGTTAGATGCTCTATTGTTCCGGCGATTAGATATCGAGTGCACGGCGCAGAGCACTGTGCTGAGTAGAACGGTGCTCCGCGCCGTTTCCCAACCTCAGAAAACAGTGTTTTTTTCTTGTCCGCCATAGCTCGAAGAGCGACGGCGGAAGCGTCAGCGGTCGTGGAAAGAGTCTTGCTTCGCGTAATTTCCGTGTTTAACGGGCCAAATGGTGCTGATGGGCAGGGGAGTCCACTGAGCTCACCGATTTTTACAGTGCATCGGTTGGCGCGTCCGGTCATGACCCTGCGGTGCTGGAAAGGACGGGTTTTATCCATTCTTTGACCTGATTTGTCCATGGCGGCTGCTGGATGAGATCTGGTACTATATGCAAACGTCGCATAAGAAGGCAGATGTGTTTTGCCGGACCGGTGCTTCGGGTTTCGCTGGAACACAGTACAGCGCCGGAATAAAAGAGGTTTGCAGGCTGGATCGGGAGGGTGACTTGAAGAAGACAATGCGGGTGAAGAGTTTTTTATGCGGGACGGCCCTGGCCTGGGGGCTGGGGGCCGGTTGGTTGGTCTTGCAGGCGGATCCGCTGGACACCGCGTATTGGCAGACCTTCCACGTCAATACCCTGGGTGCCAGATCCGATGCCGCGACGTACCGCGATTTGATGCTGTCCGGTACGGGCGGCACGATGCCTAAGAATGTGAAGGTCGGATTCGGCGCCGAGTCCACCCAGATCATGCGGGCCGAAGGCGGCTATTACGACTATCTGCCCCAAGTGTTTGCGCTGGATGAAAGCCTGGATGCCGGGCGCGCCTTTGATATGCCTGTCGGCCTTCATCTGAATGCCAACCCGTGGAATGATGCGTCGAACCAGTCGCTGGATATCCTGCACAACTATCTGGAAAAATACGATGGCGGCGCCCTGCTGCAGCGGGATCGCAACGGGTTGATTCGTGACTCTTCGAATGAGCAGGATCCGACGATTGATGAGCAGACGTCTTCCGGCAGTTATAACCAGCTGGAGATGCAGCTTTCCCTTTCGGCGTATGTGCCGTTGGTCGATGATTACATTAAGCGCAATACCCGCCTGTCGGCCCGCTATGCCGCATGGCTGCGCGAGCTGTCGCCCGATATCATGAGCTTTTGCACGATGTCGTCCGAAACCGGGCAGAATTCAAGCAACGGCGAGTTCTGCGACTACAGCGAGTGGTCGAAGCAGGAGTTTCGCGACTGGCTGAGCGGTTCCGGACTGTATGATGGCGAGGGCCAGTACAGCAGCCTGGCCGCGCTGAATTCAGACTTCGGGCTTTCCTTTGGCAGCTGGGCGGCGGTGCATCCGCCGACCACCGTTTCGTGGGATTCGAGCTCCACCGGTCGCTGGTGGAAGAAATGGCACGAATTCCGCGTGGCGCAGGTCAATGCCTATGTTCAGCGGCAGATGGATGCCGCCCGGGACGGCGGCTGGAGCCCGGATCGTCTGTTCGGCCACCAGCAGTGCGGACTGCTCGACGATACCAGCAATCCGATCTTTACAAAAAAAGCCTCCCCGTGGACGACCACGTTCGTGAAGGGGGGCGGCAACGGCCTGACCTGCGGCGGGGACAATGCCACCAATGCCGCAATTTTCAATGCGCTGGCGGCCGACGATAAAAGCTGGGGGCTGGTGGAATTTCATCCGAATTCCAGCTACAGCGCCTCGGAGCACCTCTTCGCGCTGGATACGGTCTGGCAGACCGGGGCGCATGTGGTTTGCCCGTATCAGTGGGCGATCGACAACCCCATCAAGGGCACAACCTATCAGACGGCTCTTCAGCAGTTTATCGACAATCACGAAAATGATTCCTTCACGGCATTGAAGTCCCATGAAACAGCTTCGGAGTCGCGCAACCTGCTTTGGGCAATGGGGTACAGCTCCGACGTGGAGAGCTCTTCCGGATTCAGCTCCCTGGTGGTTGCCGACGGCATCTGTTCCGCCGTTTTCGCACAGGAGTCAGCCTCGCTTTCGCTGGAGCTGGATGAAGCCCGGCACACCGTTGCTTCCGAGGCCTATTATGCGCTGGGCGCACGGCTGTTTTTCAGTGACGCACCTTCCGGAACGGCTGCGTTCGAATGGACGGACTCCGGCAATGGAACCGGTTCCGTTTCGTTCCCGGTTCATCAGGGATGGAATCTCTGCCGCGTTGATCTGGGCGGAAATACGGCCTGGATCGGGAAAGACATCAGGGAGGTCCGGTTGGTGCTTGACGGGGGAACCGGCAACCAGATGCAGCTCGACTGGGTGCAGCTGGAGGCGGGGCCGTGCTGGAACTTCGACGATCCGGATGAAGTCTTCGGTGTAATGAACTTCAGCAACGAGTCTGTCAGTAACGGACAGTTTACCGGAACCAGCGGCGCGGACGGCTATTTCCAGCTGGCCATTGATGATGACCGAACGTTTGTTGATGCTGATCACTATAAACGGGTGCGTATTCGCCAGACAACGGATGGCGGCGGCTTCGGGCAGTTTTTCTGGTGGAATGACGACGGCGGACCCTATTTTAAAAGTTTTGCTGTTTCTCCCGGCACCGATACGTATGAACTGGATCTGAGTGCTGAGCCAAACTGGGCAGGCCGGGCCATCAAGCTGCGCCTGGACCCGGTGAATGCCTCCGCGACGGTCTGCTCGGTTGATTTTGTGGCGTTCTCCCCGTGGCTGCTTCCGCCGCGCTCTCCGCTCTACGAGCCGATTGCCAACTCGCCCAATCCCGTGTTCGCCTGGGATCCGGCAACCGAGCCGGATCAGGGGTCGCTGACGTATGAATTCCAGCTGGCGGCCGATTTTGAATTCACCGATGTGCGGTTTGCCCGGGCCGGGCTGGAGTCCGCGAATGTGACCTATGTCGGGGCGGAGCTTGACGGCCAGCACTGGTGGCGCGTTCGCACCTGTGCTGCCGGAGGGGCGGTTTCGCCGTGGATGGTGCCCATGCCGGTTTATATGCGCGTATGGAGCGGCAGTTCTTCTGACGATTTTGTCAACCTGCATGGCATCACCGATGTCGTTTCCACCGGAGGAATCTGGACGGCGACGACAGGGTTTGATCCCTACTTTAATCTCAACACGGGCAATCGCGACACCGGGACCGGTGTGAATGCCGACGTGTATAAAAAACTGCAGGTCCGCATGCGGGTCGACAAGCCGGGCGAGACGAACGATCTGGCGCAGTTCTCCTTTTTCTCGGACACCGAAGGACTGCTGTCGGTGAGCTTCAGCGTGCCGCCGGACGGGCAGTGGGTTGAACGAACCATCGACCTGTCCGCCAATCCGTACTGGAACGGGTTTATGCCGCAGGTTGAGCTCGAGCCGACCATGCTGTCGAATGCGACCGTGTCGATCGACTGGGTGCGGTTCATGCCCGCCTCGGACGGCGACTTTGATGGAGACGGGATGTCCGACGAGTTCGAGGGCACAGACGATCTGGACGGCGATGGCCTCGAAAACTACCGCGATTTGGACTCGGACGGCGATGGAACCGGCGATGCGGAGGAGCTGGCCGCCGGCCGCGATCCATACAGCCTGGATTTCCACTTCAACACCGACGGAAACTTTGAGGGCTGGACAAACTGGGCCAATGTCACCGATGCCGCCGTTTTCAACGGAGTGCTTGCAGGCCGGTCGACCAGCCAGGATCCCTACGTCTACACGACCGGCTGCACCGTGGACAGCGACCGGATTGAATCCATTTATGTCAAGGTGCAGGGCGAGCAGGCCGGCCAGGCGGTGTTCTACTGGAAACTGGGGACTCAGTTTAAGTGGGTCGTCAACAGCTACACGAATGCCGGAAACTGGCAGATCCTTTCCTTCGATGTCGGCAGCCGCGCGGACTGGACCGGACTCATCAGCTATTTGCGCGTGGACCCATTCAATGTTCCCGATGCGGCTTTTGCGATCGACTGGATCATCTTCTCGGACGGCGACCTGGATAACGACGGCGTTTCCGATGCGACGGACGGGTTCGGCGACACGGACGGAGATGGCATTGAAAACTTCCGCGACCCCGACACGCCGGCATTTTATGTGGATGGACTGTCAATCACCTCCGGTGCGTCTGTGGATGCGTGGCTGGACGGTCTGGCCGGGCAGACCTACCAGCTTCAGCGAACGACCAATCTGGTGGAGTCGCAGTGGATCAGCGTGCAGTCTGTCGGGCCGTTGTTGCAGAACCAGTCCCTGCAGCTCATGGATGAAGACCCGCCGGAAGACGGGGCATTTTACCGGGTGCTTCGGATCGGCCGGTGAGGAATCAATGCCGTGCGGTGAAGTCAGATTTTGACCGAGTGAAACAGAGGAAAAGCAGATGAGTGTTTTGAAACAAAAGGCGGCGGCAGTCGGCAGCCATTTCGTGCGGTCAGGCAGAGTCCTGGCTCTGCTGGCGGTCCTTTCCATGGCTGGGCGGGGCGTGCGGGCCGAACAGGTGTCGTTTGCGTTCACCTCCAATCAGCATAGTCGCGAGGGGCTGGTTTCAACCGCCGGAAGCATTCCTGCCGGGACCGCCTCCTTCACGTTTATTTATGATGTGAGCGAACAATCCATCGGCAGCATCGCGTCCGTCGAGATTGCGGTCAGCAGTGCGTCCGGCCGGGCGCTGACAACCGGCGGCAACAACGGGTTGACGGTCGATGGCGGGGATTATTACGTCTGGCTGGACTTCGGCGAGTATCTTGATTTTCAGGTGACCCTGCGGGATGCCGGTTCGAATGATATAACTGCAGACTATTCGATCAACGTGGTCAGTGCGGAAATCCGTTCCGGTCCGTCCGGCGCGCTGGTTTTCAGAAACGGAACGGACAAGGTGACCCTTTTTTCAACGGCCACCGGCGCCCCCATTCCGGAGGTGCTGGCGGTTGCAACACAGGGGCCTGATCAACGGTTCTCCGTGTCCAGGAATTACGCCGATGTGGCCTTCCAGCTCAACGACATCGAGCTGGAAATCCTCCTGGGGGGCGTGCAGACGGCAACCTTGAGCGGGCCCGGCCTGATTGAAGACACCTATCTGCGCGGCCCGAACACGGTGTCTTCCTTTCCGAATAACTATGGCGGACAGGACAAGCTGATCGTGGGCAGAGGCATCAATGCCTCTGATGAAGCCAACGGGTTGATTCGCATTCCAGATTTGAGCAGTGCATCCGGCTTGTCCATCACGCGGGCCGTGCTGCGCCTGTATGACTTTAACATCGGTACCCAGACGATGGATGTGGACATCCATGCGTATGAAGTTGCCGCGGAAAACCATGGATGGGTCGAAGGCTCGTCCAGCGATGCGAGCGAGACCGGGGCCAGTTGCTGGCGTTTTCAAAAATACAACTCGACCGATTGGGCCGGCGGTCAGAATGGGTGCGGCGCTGCCGGAACGGATTTCACAACCAGTCTTGTTGCCACCGCTACTTCGGTGGACGGGGTGGCGGGCTGGGTCGAGTTTGAGCTGGAACCGGCCGTGGTCCAGAAATGGATCGATACTCCCTCCGAAAACCACGGACTGGTTCTGATCTCCCAGGGAGCCGGCGCTGCGGGAGAAGTGGTCTTTTTCCGTTCCAGTGAATATGCGGATTCGACCTGTTATCCTCAGCTGGTGCTGGAGTGGCAGGTGAACTGAGCCTGCGGGGTTTGAAGAAGGGGGAGACGCTTGGCCGGGCAGGCAAATCCTGCATTTGGAAAATTAAGAAGTCCATGGTTTGAACCGTTTTGTCCATGGCCGCTTCATAAATAAATTCGTAGAATGTTTATCAGTCGTTTTTGTGCATTTTATTGGCTGCGGCGTGCAGACAGGCATCGCGTTATAAATTGATTGGATAGGAACAACGAAACAAAGGAGAAGGAAGATGAGAAAATATAGGTCAATGGGTTCCCGCAGCGGTGCACCGGTCGCCGCAATACTTGCCTTGAGCTGCCTTGCCTGCCTGCAGGCCTTCGCTGCAAATCTGGCGTTCGATTTTACCTCGAATGTACATGGTCGCGGCGGGCTTGTGCCCCTCTCATATTTTCCCATAGGTCAAACAAATTTCACTTTTGTGTATGATGTGAGCGATCAAGCCATCGGCGATCTTGCCTCCGTTGAAATTGAGGTGACCAGTATAAACGGTCAGGCTTTGAGAAACGGAGGGGGCAACGGGCTGGCTGTTGAAGGAGGTGCCAACAACGACTGGCTGGATTATGGAGAAGACCTCGATTTTTCCGTGACCCTGAAAGATGCCGCTTCGAATGATGTCACCGCAGCCTATAACATCAATCTGATCAGCACGGAAATCCGTTCCAGCCCGTCCGGTGCACTGACGTTCGATAACGGGTCGGATACGGCGACCGTTACTTCAACGGCCACTGGAGGGCCGATTGCGAGTTTGCTCGATGTTGCAACGGACGGCACGGACGAACTGTTCGCTGTATCCAGAAATGATACGAATGTTGTGTTTCAGTTCAATGACATCGAACTCGATATCCTGGCGGAGGGAGTGCAGGTTGTAACTTTGAGTGGTACCAACCTGATTGAGGATACGTTTCTCCGCGGTCCAGACAGTGATGCTTCCTCTATATACAATTATGGCGGGATAGACCGGTTTCAGGTGGGAAAAGGCGTTACTGCCACCGCAGAGGCTAATGGACTGATTCGGTTTCCGGATTTGACCAGTGCTTCCAATCTGGTGTCCATCACGCGTGCCGCATTGCGTCTGTATGACTACAATCTGGCCAACCAAACGATGGATGTGTTGATCCATGCGTATGAAGTATCCGCAGCAAACCATGGATGGGTCGAAGGGTCGTCGGCAGATAAGCTGGAAAATGGTACCGCCGACTGGCGTTTTCACACACAAAACACGCAAGGTTGGGCCGGTGGTCGGCAGGGGTGCGGCATTGCCGGCACCGATTACACGACCAATATTGTCGCCGCCGCCACGTCGGTTGACGGGGTGGCGGGCTGGGTCGATTTCATTCTGGATCCAGCCGTTGTTCAAAAATGGATTGATGACCCGTCCGAAAACCACGGGCTGGTTTTTATTTCGCAGGGTGCCGGCGATGCGGGGGAAGTGGCCTTTTTCCGTTCCAGCGAGTTTTACGATGCGACCTATCATCCGCAGCTCGTGCTAGAGGGGATTGCCGTGGAAGCGGGGACAGCGACCTCCCAGATCGCTTTGGTTGATGGCAACAGGATTCAAGTCAGCTGGCAGGGCCGTGATTTTGCAACCTTCACGGTGCAGCGCAGAACCGATCTGCTCGAAGGCACCTGGAGCAATGTCGTTGAGGGCATTACGGGAACCGGGGCGCTGAGTGTAACCAACGACACCGACGCCCCGCAGGCCTTCTATCAGGTCATTTATGAATAAAGGGCCCCGCTGACTTTTTGTCACGGGCTGAACGCAACGGCGCGGCGCATTTTGAATGCGCCGCGCTGTTGCGCTTCCAAAGGTTGGAAAAACAGCTGTGCCCTGACGCCGTCAGTTTCCAATCCCTGGAAAAACCAGTCGGCCAGATTCCAGGCATTGGAAAGCCGGGCGGGCGTCCCGCCCGCTTCAGAGCTCTATGAAAAAAGGGGGCAGAAATGTCCTGAATGGCACACAGTTAAGGTTTGTAGGGCGGGAATGGTTGAGTCTGCGAGACCTTCCCGCCCC
>JBFHEM010000039.1:0-45123 GCA_041584215.1 Tichowtungia sp.
CTGATCGCCACAATTCTCGGAAGCACCTGTCTGTGGTGGTGCTGTATGCGCCTGAAAAAGGTCTATATAGAAAAAGACGAATTGGTCATTTCCAATTATTTCAAAACCATTCGGCTTAAATTGAAGGAAATGCAGGACGTAAAGGAAAACAGACTTGTCAGCCCACGCCATGCGTGGATTTACCTCAAAAATGAATCTCCGTTCGGCAGCAAGATCATGTTTATGCCACCTCTTCGTTTTCTTCTGTTTTTTGCGCATCCGACCGTTGAAGAGTTGCAGAAAATGATTATGTATCGAGTAGATAGAATATAGGATTTTCAATCAGAGCACCCACTCTATCATTGCCTCCGCCCGCTCAGGGTGCCGCTTATCGTTGCTTTGAAGGCGTCCACTCAAAGTGCCATTCCCCGGCGGGCAGGGTTTCCGCCGGCCGGCCGGCCTCCGCCGGGAACCGGATTTCTGCTGTTCGGTTCGGCGGAATGACGATGTCCCAGACCACGTTTCCGGCGCTTTGTCTCCAGTTGCTCTTTATCGTTCCCGACGGGGTTTGAACCGTCGCGCCGGCCTGCTCAAGACTGCTAGGAATAAACGGCTCCAGAATGAGCTGCTGATAAGATGACTGAATGCCCGCGATGTGCGTGACCAGCCACGCGGACGGATGGTTCATCGCGTGATGGTTGTGCGAGCTCTGGTAAAGAGGGTTTTGCCGATACACCTCCCAGATCGTGGTGGCGT
This sequence comes from Tichowtungia sp., assembly GCA_041584215.1. Lineage (GTDB taxonomy): Bacteria > Verrucomicrobiota > Kiritimatiellia > Kiritimatiellales > Tichowtungiaceae > Tichowtungia. The sequence goes on from JBFHEM010000039.1 coordinate 736, forward strand.
CATAGTTTTTGATGCTCCAGGCGATGCCGGGAACATCCGGATTGAGAAGCATGTCCAGCGCCAGGTCGACTTCGCCGTTTTTTGCCAGTTCGGTGTAGATGTTGTACGACATAAACCCGCCGTCGAACACCTTGCCGTTTTTGCGATAGGTCTGCGCCAGCGAACGGGCCACAGCGGGCTGTTCTTCCGGTGCCGGAATGCCGAAGGCCAGCGCCAGGCTGTCGTGCGTTCCGTTGCCGAAGGTGTGCTGTTCGGCATCATAATATTTTTTCAGGACGGATGCGCGGATGCGTTCGGCAAGGGATCGCGCCCAGATTGCGTCATCCGGTTGATCGAGTGCATCGGCCAGTTCGGCGAAGCGGCCGGCCGCGGCAAAAAAGTTCATGGCGGCAATCAGCCGTTTATTTTGAGGAGTCCGTTCGATTTCGGGCGGGGCGGCATGATCGCCGTGCGCGGCTTTTTCCGGAATCAGGTCGGGGGCGGTTTTTTCGAAGCGCTGCAGGAGATGCAGCATGTGCGGGTAGTTTCTCCGGGCGGTTTCGAGGTCGCCGGTTTCGGTGTAGAGCCGCCAACTCAGGAACAGAGGCGAAACCACCCAGCTGAAATCGCTGTATCCGCGGGCGATGCGCCGGCCGACGCCGATGTTGCCGGGAATTCCGTCCGGAGCAAACGGCGGCGTGTAATACAGGTTGACGCACTGGCGGTAAAAGGATGCGGCATCCAGCAAACGGAACCCGACGGCCCACGAGGCATGCAGGTCGCCGCCCCACATGCATTTTTCGCGGTGCGGACAGTCTTCAAGAATCGAGTGCATGTTGTCCAGATGAGACCGGATTCCCATTTCAAAAATCCGGTTGAGCATGGGGTTGGACGAGTCGAAGGTTGCAGCCACGGGAATATCGGTGTGGACGACAACTCCGGCAACGTCGCCTTCCGCCGGAGCCCGGCTGAGCCCGGAAATTTCAAAATAGCGGAAGCCGTGATATGAAAAGCGCGGTTCCCAGTCGTGCGGCTGACCGTCGCAGATCAGTTCATGGTGCTGCGGCGCGCCGTGACAGTTCCAGAAGGAGGTCGGGGCGTTGACCAGAAACGTGTTGCCGGCATCGAGCATTTCGGTGCAGCGGATGCGAATGACCGCGCCCTCGGGTTCCTTGAATTTCAGCCGGACCCAGCCGCTGATGTTTTCCCCGAGATCGAAGCACCAGGTCTTTGCGCCGGTCTGCCACATGCGGACCGGCTGGATGTCGCGGATTTTGCGGATCGGCGGGAAGTCCTGGGCTTTCAGGCGCGGACTCAGCGGCGGAACGGTTGTTGTGTTTTTCCAATGGTTGGAAAACCCGGATTTTTTCCATTCGGTGGTCTGTTTGCGGAAGTCGATCTGTTCGCCGAGGTAGACGTTGGCCATTCGGATTTCCGATTCGCGCCACATCCAACTGTCATCGCTGATAAGCGTTCGGGTCGAGCCGTCTTTGAACCCAACGCAGAGCAGGGCGCGCAGCCCGGGCTGACCGTATCGGTAGCCGGGCGTGCTGAATCCGCGGTCCTGGTTGTACCATCCGTCGCCGAGCAGCACGGCGAGCGTGTTGTCGCCGCGCTGCAGCAGATCCGTGACGTCGAACGTTTGATACAGCGCTTCGGTTTCATAGTCTGCCTGGCCGGGATCGAGCACGTGGTCGCCGGCTTTTTCGCCGTTCAGGTGCGGTTCGCTGTAGCCCAGACCGCAAAGGAACAGACGGGCGGACTCCACGGGTTTTTCCAGCTCAAAGTCCTTTTTGAACCATGCCGCGGGCAGCGGCGCGAGGCAGTATACTTCGGCCGTGCCGAACGGTTTTTCGCCGTATGCACAGACGGGCTCGACCGGCTGCCCGCCCGTTTTCCAATGCTTGGAAGATGGAACAATCTGTTCGCTGCCGTCCGCAAACACAATCTGCATGCCGAAGGATATTGCGGTGTTTTGCGGAGCGCCCGGCAGGTTCAATTGAATGTTGTTTTTTCCGGGCTGCAGGCAGAATGCAAAGTCGGTATAATGCGGCGCGTTCTTCCGGAATGTGAACGGCGCGCCGCTTCCGTTGACGGTGCACGTTGTTTCCGTCGGAACGGATGTTCCCCACCAGGCTCCGGCATAAACAACCGGTTTGTCCGGAAGCTGAAAATCGAACGAGAAGGCAGGGGCGGCAGTTTCTGTTTCGGGAGCAGCTTTAATCCATGGCCCCATTACACCTTCCGGGGCGAGTTGGGCCGCGGTTGCCTGCGTGGATGAAATCCATTCGGCGCCCTGCCATGCGGCTTCGTCTTCGAGGGTGGCCGGCAGAGGAGCAGTCCACGCAGCAGACGCCAGAGCGGTTAGAGCGATGAGGGTTGTCCGTTTGTTTCTCATAAATAGTTATTCCGCCTGAATTCGTATCTCGTCCAGCTTGCCGGGGAAGAATTTATCCCCGCCGGCTGCCCGGACGCCGATGTAAATATTGCGCGTGACCTGCAGCGGCACGCCGGAAAAAGGAGCTTTTGCCTGCACGCCGTCGGCGCGGATCAGGCGGATGGCACCGCCGTCGCAGACGGCGCGGATGTGTTCCAGCTGATCGTTTTCAATGAACCGGCTGGGAAGATTGCAGGAAACCCATGTGCCGTCGTTCTGCTGAACATCGAACCAGATCGAGTCCTCCTTGAGGCGCAGATGAAGGACATCGGGAATATCGATCAAATAACGCTCCAGGCTGGTTGCGGAAGCCTGCATCCACAGATCGATCTGAACCTGGTCATAGGCCTGCCAGAAGTCGGTTTTTGCGCCGTGGTCGCCGTCCCCGTCCAGAACCAGCGAATTGCCGATATGGCTGAAGGAGATGCGGCTGTCGCCGGCCAGCCAGAGATGTTTGCCGTTTCCGGACGCGTCGTCGATTCGGTTGTAGGTTTCGTTGGTTGCGTCCATGGGCCACAGGGCGATCGTGGATGCCGTATTGGTCAGCGGCAGATAGATTTCGTCGATGGACACATCGCCGGGTTTCAATGCGTTATTGACGGCCCCGGTTTCTTCGGTTGCGGTCCAGCGGGTGTGGTTGGTGGTGTCCCAGGTGAACAGGCTGGCTCCTGCAAAACCGGCATCCAGCATGTCCTGGCGCCAGTCCAGCAGGGCCTGTGCGGCGGCATCGTCACTGGAATAGGCGCTGCGGTGCGCTCCGAACTCTCCGGCAATGAACGGCTTGGTGTTTTTGTCGGGAATCTGTGACCACTCCTGGCTTTCCAGATGCTGCGGTACCGTGGTGCCGGTGGATTGAATGTACATGTGCAGGTCGCCGAAGTCGGTGACGGAAACGACATCTTTCATTCGGCCCGGCCAGCGCACATCGGATGTGCCGAGCGGCAGAAGGCCGTTCGTTGCCATGCCCGCTTTTCCGACGGCGGCATAGCTGAACAGGCCGACGCTGACCAGTGCGTCGGGGTCAATGTTTTTGACGGCATTGCGCCATGTGGACAGGGCGAGAATCAGGTTGTCGTCCGCGCAGGCCTGCCGGGAGGCGGCACAGCTCATGTCGTAGGTTCCGGCGGCGGTCTCAAAGATTCCGTTTGTTGCGCTGAAAGGTTTTACATCGGTCCAGCAGCAGGGTTCGTTGCTGATTTCATAGGAAAAAACCGTGGATGCCAGTCCGGCATCTTTGACGGCCTGCACAACCCGCTGCAGATAATCCGTCTTTGCGGCAATGCTGCCCGGGGTCATGTTTTCCCGGTTGTTGCCTTCGATGTCGGGCAGGTCGGTCAGGCCAATGTTCCGGTAATATGTTGTCCACGGATATCCGTCCAGGACCAGCTGAACGTGGAGGCTGTGATTGCGGGCCCGCTCCAGAAAGTCGAGAAAGTTGGTCATGTAGGCGGAGTTCAGCTCTCCGGTCGGATCGTTTGCTCCGCCGCCGACGGTTGTGAGCTCGGTGCAGTTGAAGTGGCCTTTGAAAATGAAAGCGCGAACCGTGTTGTATCCGCTCTGCTCCATTTGGGTCAGCGCCCGCTCGGTGGCAATGCTGTTGTATATTTCCGGGCTGAAGTTGGCGTGCTGCAGGTTTCCGTCGGCCTCCTCGTGCAGAATGACCCAGCTGTTGCCGCAGGGCTCAAACAGCCGGGCTGCTCCGTTTTCAATATAATAAAACTTCCCCGTTTCAGGTCCGGAGCGCGTTCGGATGCGCGGGGCGGGTTCCGCCGTGGCCGGTTGCGGCGGCGACAGGATAAATAGTAATCCGGCAACCAGATTGAAAAAACTCATCGGGCTCCTTTGTTTAGAAAATAAATTTACACGTGTAAACCTGCCGGGTCAATCCCAAGGATGGCGGCCGGTGCCTACGGGCGGAGAGGTGCGGTTGACGCCCGCTGAATCAGATGGGTGGGCAGGCAGACCGTGTGCAGTGCTGTCGACGGGCTTTCCTTTTCAATCTGCCGGATCAGTTCTTTTACGGCCGTTTGCCCCAGTTCGCTGAACGGATGCGCAACGGTTGTGATCGGCGGATCAAAAAACTGACAGACGGCCAGATTGACATACCCCCCGACCGAGATGTCCTCCGGAACCCGCAGCCCCTCCCGGCGCAGCGTATTGATCACCGACATGGCCGTTGGGTCATTATCACAGAAGACGGCCGTCGGGCGGGTTTTCAGCCGCAGCAGCGCCCGGGTTTCTTTCGCGATGATTTTGGGGTCAAATTTTCCCTCCCGGATATATCCGCGGGGGATCGCAAGTCCTCTGGTTGTCATGGCGGCTTCAAATCCCTGAATTCGATTAACGGACGAAGGCTGTTCGCGGCTGTTGGACATCAGCGCGATCCGGGTATGTCCCAGGTCGGCAAGGTGGTCCACCATGAGTTTCGTTCCCATGATGTCATCGGCCGTAACGAGGATATGGCCCAGATTGTCGAACCCGTTGACAACCTGCGCCAGCGGCACATTCATCGGGCTCAGGATTTCATACATCGATTTGAGGAACCGGTAGTCCATATTCATGCAGATGACGCCGGCCAGTTTCTGGTCGATGCAGTGCCGGGCCGTTTCTTCCGGCCGGTCTTTCTTTTCATTTGCTGAAATGTATTTGATGTAATAATTCTGGGAGAGGGCCTGTTCGGTCGATCCGTGCAGAACCATAATATTTGATTCCCATTGCAGGGGGTGTGTCACAAAGCCGATGGTCCGGGTGACTCCGGTTTTCATCGCCTGCGCAATTTCATTGGGCTTATATTCCAGTTCTTTTGCGGCTTGCTGGATGCGTGCAATGGTTTCCGGGCTCATCAATTTCATGCGCGGCGTCTGATTGAGCACATAGGACACGGAGGCCCGGGAGATCCCCAGATGCCGGGCGATATCATTCATGGAGACCGGGGCGTTCAGTTTTTCTTTCATAGGCGGCTCAACGTCAGTTTACAGGAGTAAAATCATGGCGGTCAGTAAACCATTCAGCGGTGGAGATTGTATAGTTTAATTGAGTTTCTTCAGCCCTGCGGTGCGGGGTTGCTTGCGGGAGGCGATGCCTGTCGACGGATCTTCGCATCGTTTTCAATCTGTTTCGCTCGATCTGTAAAAACTGCTTGCGGAAATATGGCGATAAAGTATTATCTCAAACCATTGAGATTGAATATTGGTGTGTTGTGCCGGCGGTTCTGTTCCGGAGTGCCGGAGTGCTGAATGCGGCGCGCAATGGGTGGGATCTTTTTAATAAGGAAAGGAACGGAGCGATGACAGATACAGCCTCAAAAAAATATTCACTGGTGATTCCCACCAGCATGGGGATCCGGCTGACGCCGGTCGATTCCCAGCCGTTTCACTGCAGCGACACCTTTAAAATGCAGGCCACCAGCGCCGAGAGCAATGTCGCCAGCGTGGCCTCCTTTCTCGGTCTGCCCGTCAAGGTGCTGACCGCCTTTGTGAAGGGCAGCCCGGTGGCGCATTTCATCAAGGACAATCTCAAGAGCCGCCGCATGGATTTTGAAGGGCCTGAATTTGAGCAGGACAACCCGTGGGGTTTCCGCCATCAGATCAATATGGCCGACAGCGGCTGGGGCTCGCGCGGCCCGCGCGTGCAGAACGACCGCGCCGGCGAAGTCGGCCGCGAGCTGTGCGCGGACGATTTCGATCTCGACCGCATCTTCGGCCAAGAAGGGGCGGAGATCGTGCATCTCTCCGGACTGATCGCCGCGCTCTCGCCCAGGACCTCTCAGTTTTGCCTCGATATCGCCCGCGTCGCCAAAGAAAACGGAACTAAAATTTCGTTCGACCTCAACTACCGCGCCAGTTTCTGGAAGGGCCGCGAAAAAGAGCTCGCCGCTGCCTTTGCGGAAATCGCCTCGCGCGCCGATATCCTGATCGGCAACGAAGAGGACTTCCAGCTTTGCCTCGGCATCGAGGGGCCGCCGGCCGGCGGCTCAGGGCTCGATCAAAAGATCGACGGCTTCAAGGCGATGATCGGCCGGGTTCAGGCCGCCTATCCCAACGCCAGGTATTTTGCGACCACCCTGCGCGAAGTGGTTTCCGCCAACAGCCACCTGTGGGGCGCGGTGGTGACCGACGGCCGCGGGTGGGAGGTGATCCCGCCGCGCGAAATCGGCGTGCTCGACCGCATCGGCGGCGGCGACGGATTTGTCGGCGGACTGCTCTACGGCATTCTCAAGGGATGGGACGTTCAGAAATGCGCCCGCTTCGGCTGGGCCGCCGGCGCGCTGGCCGTCACCATGCTGACCGACTATGCTCAGCCCGCCGATGAAGAGCAGCTCTGGAGCATCTGGAACGGCAACGCCCGCGTGAAGCGCTAGGGGCATTCAGAAGCCGTTAATCCCGGGTTGCCTGGGTTAACGGCCCGTGCCGGCGGTTTTGCCTTTGTTTCGTCATTTAACCGGGCGCTGGCAGGCCCGGTTCCTGATGCAGCTCGGTGCAGGGCCTTGCCCTGCGGGGACGCCGGCTTTTCCTCCCTGCGGGGTGGTCGCGGCGCAAGAGCTGTTTATCCGAAGAAGTGGATTTTGTAGGTCTGCTGAGTGAGCAGTGCGAGGTCGATGCCGGTATCGACTTTGTCTGCCAGTTCAATGAACAGCAGAGAAATCAGGGCGGCAGTGACCAAGGATAGGATCAGTGAGCTGCCGCTTTTCAGACTGTTGCGGAATTTTTTGACGGAAATGCTGGTTTTGGTTTTCATGGTGGTTTCCCTTTCCTGATCAACAACGCAGCGCGGGCCGGTTTTATTGCGGAATATTATTCCGAATGAATTTTCCGGCCCGCGCAGCCCGTGGATTCCGCGGTGCCGATCTGCCTTCTTCTCCGGCGTGAAATACGCCATACGGCGTATATGTCGTTTGCAGGCTTTTTGCTTTAATAGAAACCTTTATATGCGGTCTGTCGGATCGGGGAAGGCTCCTCATGTTCGGGGTAAGCCGCATGACAGCAAAGCGGGGTGGCGATGATGGAGCCTGATTATTATGATACGGTGCGAGTCGACATTGAGTTGCCGGCCGACGTGCGTCGACAGCTTGCGCGGCGAAGCCTGGCGATGGGGACTGATCTTACCAGCCTGATTTATCACATCCTCCTGGAGGATTGTTCCAAAGAAAAGCACGAGTTCTGATCGTGCCGGGCAGCGTCTCGCTGCATTCGGGTCAGGCCGTTTGTGCGCTGTATGGGGAGTAGATCAGCTTTCCTCCGCATTTTCGGCAGACGAGCCGTCGGTTGCGCCGTTCGGCGGTTTGTTTCCAGCATCCGCTTGCACAGGTGTCGCGGTAGCGCGGCGGCGAGAAGACCAGCCGGTGGGTGCGCTCTCCGGAGCATCCGATCTCTCTGGCCCTGGCCTGCCAGACCGCGTCATGGTTGTGTCTTTTGCCGACCAGCGCGTGCGCGATCTCGTGCAGGAGCGTGTCGAGGATGCCTTCGTCGGCCGCGTTGCGGGCCAGATCGAAAGCGACCGATATTGTCCGGTCGCGGTAGTTGCAGCAGCCGGCCCGGCGGGTGCTGTAATCCAGGCGGAAGATCCAGCCGCTGAGCTCGAATTTGGCCAGCAGGTCGGCGGCCAGCGCGTCAACGGCCTCAATTTTTTGCGCGGCATCGCGGCTCTGCGCGGGATCCTGATGGGTCAGCAGTTCGAAGGGGACGCGGTATTCATCGCCGCTGCGGTCGCAGCGGACGGTCGCGGTGGTCCGGTTCATGCGGAGGATGAGGCCGAAGACCGGTTTTCGTTTTCCGGTCATGACCTGATCGTTTTCCCGGAAGCGGGCGCGCAGTTTGTCTGTTTCGGTCAGCATACCCGGGATCAGTTTTCTGTGCGGACCCGCGATGTGAACCAGCCGGAGAGTTTTGTGCCGTCTTTGCTTTGGAGCTGAACCTCTTCGTATGGGAAGCCGTCCGCCGCAGGCGTGGTGTATCCCGTATGATCCGGGAAATAGAAGATCTTGCGGTCCAGCTGGGCCCACGCGATGCCGGCGATCGACAGCAGAATCAGAATGCGCAGATGTTTTGCCTTATGTTTCATCATATGAGGCCTTTTTAGCAGGTTGGCGGCTGGTTGGTAAAGGGTTTCCAATGATTGGAGAAATCCGAGCCGGCCGCGGTTCGCGGCTTCCAGCCGTTGGAATCCTTGATAAATCGACAAAAATGAAGAAATCGGGAAATCGGCTGAGCATCCGCCGCATGGTTCCAATGCCTGGAACTTTATTGTGCTGAGGCGCACCTGCTTTTCCAGCCTTTGGAAGCGCCGGAACAAAGTCCGGCGCTGCGCGGCTCCGCATTCCGGCGGAGTTCCGTGCAGGCCTTGGGTGCCGGGCAGTTTTACCGGTGATCCACTGCTCCGCAATTCCGTCTCTCAAAAAAATCCGCGGTCTTTCTGCACAAGTTGCGATGGGATTTCCTTCAGGAAGCGGGAGGGCTCCAGGAAGATGATGCCGCCGTCTCGCTGGCGGCGCACTTCCGGCGAGCAGAGGTAGAGGTGGTCTTCGGCGCGGGTCACGGCCACGTAGAAAAGGCGGCGTTCTTCGGAATCGTCTCCGTTTTCCGTTGCCCTCGTGCTGGGAAACATTTCCTCGCTGAGGAACAGCACAAACACCGCTTTGAATTCGAGCCCCTTGGCCTGGTGGATGGTGCTCAGGCGGAAGGCGTCGGCCGGCTCCGTCTCGGCGGGCGTGCCGCTTTCGGCGTCGAGGTTGCTCAGCAGGGCAATCTCGCTCAGAAAAGCTTCGGTGGTATCAAATTTGGCGGTGAAGTCGATCAGTCCGTCGAGATCCTCTGCGCGGTACTTGGAGTTGTCGAAGTTTTCAACCATGTATTCGTTGTAGAACACCTTGTTGAAGCGGTAGATGAGTTCGCCGGGATCGGCGTCGAGGTTTTCCTCGCGGTAGGCCAGGAAGACCGGCTCGACCAGTTTCCAGGTTTCGCGCGCGGAGGCGGGCAGGGCCGCTTCGACCTGCTCGCAGACCTCTTTGCGCTGCAGGTTGACCCGCCCGCCCAGATTGCGGAAGATTTTGAGCGAGGTCTTTTTCCCCACCTTTGGAAACAGCTCGAGCAGGCGGGTGAAGGCCATTTCGTCGCCGGGGTTGACGAGAATGCGCAGGATGGTGCAGGCGTCCTTGATGTGCGCCTGCTCGAAAAAGCGCACGCCGGAGGTGACCACATAGGGCATGGAGGCCCGCGCCAGCTCCATTTGCAGCTCCATCGCGTGGTAGTGGGCGCGGTAGAGAACGCACATCTCGGAAAAGGCAATGCCCTCGCGTTTCAGCTCCTGCGCCTTTTCAATGATGTAGCGCGCCTGCGCACTGCCGTCGCGCAGCGCGGCCAGCACCGGGCTGGTCCCGGCGGGCCGCACCGCGCGCAGTTCTTTCTGGAACTGATCGGGGTTGCCCGCAATGGCGGCGTTGGCGACCTCGAGAATCTGAGGCGTGGAGCGGTAGTTGGTCTGCAGTTTGAAGGTGCGTGTGCCGGGGTAGTGGCGCTCGAAATCGAGAAAGTTGCGGAAGTCGGCTCCGCGCCAGGAGTAGATGCTCTGGAAGTCATCGCCGACCACCATGATGTTGCGGTGCACGTCGGCCAGCAGGCTGACGAGACGGGCCTGAATGGCGTTGGTGTCCTGATACTCATCGACGAGGATGTATTGGAATTCATCCTGATAGAAGCGGAGGACGCGTTCGTCGCGCTCGAGCACCTTCAGCGCGAGGATGAGCAGGTCGTCGAAATCCATCGCGTTCTGTTCTTTTTTACGCTTCTGGTAGAGATCGTGTACGCGGATGACGTCTTCAAAATCAACTTCGGTGTGTTCGAAGCGGTCGGCCAGTTCATCGGCCAGGTCGCCCATCTGTCCGCTGATGACCCCAAAGATGCTTTGGAGCACCTGCGGTTTCGGAAAATGTTTTTTGTCCATTTTCAGGTCGTCGGCGCAGCTGCGCAGCAGTTTTTTTGAGTCCTCGCTGTCCAGGATGGTGAAATCGCGGCCGAAACCGATGCGGTCGGCGTGGGCGCGCAGGATGCGCACGGCGAAGTGGTGGAAGGTGCCGCTGTAGCCGCTGGTGAAGGGACGGTTGACCAGTTGTTCAGCGCGCTCAAGCATTTCGCGCGCGGCCTTATTGGTGAAAGTCAGCAGCAGCATGTGGCGCGGGTCGAGTCCGTGCTCGTTCACCAGCCAGGCCAGGCGGTAGACCAGCGTGCGGGTTTTGCCGGTGCCGGCGGCGGCAATGACCAGCGACGGCCCGTCGGGCGCAGTGACAGCAGCGTACTGCTCTTCATTGAGTTCGTCTTTAAAGTTCATAGACCGCCGATTAAATCACGCCGGCCTGAACGGGAAAACTCTAAACCGGTGAGGATGCATCCCATACCTTTACAGGTATGGGGTTCTGATGTTTATAATTGCATTGAACAAAACAGCTTGCGCGAATATATCTCTGAAATCATTCTGAGGGTGAGGAGGTTGTGATGGAATTGCGCCGGGGGCTGTGGAGAACGTGTCGGGTGATTGCGTCGGAAACCCGGCTTGAGCTGCTGTGGCACCTTTTCGTTGAAAAGGAGCTGGCGGTGGCGCAGGCCGGCCGGCTGGCGGGGATCTCGCCGTCAAACGCAAGTCTTCAGCTGAAGATGCTGTCGGAGTGCGGGCTGGTGATTTGCCGGCGGGAAAAGATGCAGGTGTTTTACCGGGCGGAAGCCAACGAAGCCGTTGAATTCGCCCCGGAGGTCCTGGCGGCGCTGCAGGAGTGCTGTGAGCGGTCGGTTTCGTTTGCTGCGCTGATCCGCCATGCGACGGCGTTTACTCATGAACGCCGAGTTGAAATACTGCGCGCGCTGCGCGGCCGGTCGTTGTCGACGTCGGCTCTGCGGGATGTGACGGGGATGTCGTCATCCGCTTTGCTGCGCCATCTGGATAAGCTGCTCCGTCGGGGCTGCGTGACCGAGCAGAATCGGATCTGCCGCATGGGCAGTTCGGGCAATCCGCTGGGCCGGGTGCTGCTGAAGCTGGCGACGCGCTAAAAGTCTTTGAGCACCTGCTTTTCCAGGGTTTGGAAGCTTTCGCCGCTGATTTTTCCAAACAGTGGAAAGTCGTTGGCGAGACCCAGGGCGGAGGGGGCGGCGCCGTCGTCGAGAATGGCGTCGGTGATGTCGCGGGCGGTGATGTTGAGCGGATCGCGCAGCAGGGTGTAGCAGCCCGGGTGTTCCGCGGATTCCGCGACCAGCCCGGCCTGCGCCAAAGAGTGGATGACGTCGTTGATCAGCCGGACCGGAATGCGGTTTTTGACCCCGTAGGCGACGGTGTCGAACGGGGCGTCGGACGACTCGAATTTGTCGGTGATGTGTTTCATGAGGGCGACGGCGAGGCAGAGGCGGGAGCGGGGGCTGGGCGAGGCCGCCAGCCGCTCGCGGGCATAGGTGCCTGCGTTCTGGACCGAGAATGCGGTCTCCGCGCCCATCAGCAGAATCATCCAGCTCATCTGGACCCAGAACAGGAAGATCGGGATGGCGGCCAGTGCGCCGTAGATTTTGTTGTAACGGCTGACGCCGACGCCGAGCAGAATGATGGCGTACTGGAAGAGGACGGAGAGGATCGCGGCGACGAGCGCCCCGCAGAAGGCGGCGGGATATTTCACCTTGGTGTTGGGCAGGAAAAGATAAACGATGCTGAACGCCATGGCCATGGTGAAGACCGGAACGGCCTGCAGGCCGAATTTGAGAAACGGACCCATCCACTCCAGGCGGCTGGCAAAGCTCAGGAGGACCGGCTGGGCGGAGGTCGCGACGATCAGCAGCATCGGCGTGGCAACCAGGATGACGATGTAATTGCGGATTTTGTCGAGCAGCGTGCGCGAGGTCTTGACGCCCCAGACGAGGTTGAAGGTCTCTTCAATGTTGCTGAGCATTTTGATGGCGATCCAGAGAAAGATGATCGTTCCGACCGACCCGAGGGTTCCGGCGCTGGCGGACTGGACGGTGGTGATGATGTTGGTGACCGCCTGCTGGAAGGCCTCCGGCATTCCGGCGGTCTTTTCGATCAGCATTTCGCTGGCGCGTTCAAAGCCGAACCCTTTGGCGATGGCAAAGAGGATGACGAGGAAGGGAACGAGCGCCATGACGGAGATGAAGGTGAGGGCGGAGGCGTGCAGCGTGCAGTGGTCCTGTTTGAAGCCCTGTATGATGAGCATGCCGATGCGCAGAAGCTTCAGACCGCCGGCGCGCGCTTTGGTCAGCGATGCGGGTTCGAGGCTCCACAGATCCTGCGCGAGGAAGTGATGAATTTTACTGAGCCTGCTCATCGGCTGGTGTTCCATCGTCGGTCTCCTTGTAGGTTGCGGGCGAGCATAGAACGGTGAGGCCGGAAAGAAAACCCAAAAACAGGGTTCCCCCGGCGGGTGTCCTGTGGCTAAATTGCAGTTTCAGCTATCGGTTGTCAGTTCTCAGTTGTCCGGGCGTTTTTCTGCCGGCTTATATGGCTCTGTTGACCAGTAACATTTAACTGATAACGGCCGCGTTCCGCGGCGTGAAAGGAAGTACAGATGAGCGACCAGCCCGAAAAAATAAGCGATGTCAAAATGGACGCGGCGAATTTCTATCGTGAAGAGGCCTACACCGATCTGAAAACCGGCGGCATTCGCAAGCTGGTTCCGATCAAGCTGGATGGCACGGACGATCTGACCCGCCCGGCGGTGTTCAGCGGACACACGCAGGTGATGAGTCCGCACGGCCCGATTCCGATTCAGGGGGGCATTGAGGCGACAACTCTTGAAAAGGCCGTGGCCGCGTTCCCGCAGGCGATGGAAGACGCGATGAACCGCATGGTTGAAGAGGCCCAGAAGATGCAGCGCGAGCAGGCGAGCAAGATCGTGACTCCGGGCGACCTTAGTAAAGACAACGGCGGAATTATCATTTAACTGCCTGTCAGGACCGTTGAAAACCGCTCCGGGTGCACCGGGGCGGTTTTTTTCGGCACAGGGCCTGCTTGTTACTATGCCCATAACGTAACTTTTCTGTAAAAAGTTACACGGATGAATGTTTTGCCGCATCATGGATACAAAGATGTATTTGGTGGGCGAAGTGGGGAGATGGTGACATGATGAATGTGACGGATCAGAATCAAAAAACAGATACAGATGCTTTTTGGATTCGCCCGGCCTCCCGCGAAGATGTGCGCGCGATGACGCGCCTGCTCCAGGAGCTGTTCGCGGTCGAGACGGAATTTGAGTTTGATGAGCAGAAACAGCGGTGCGGGCTGGAGATGCTGCTGGACTCTCCGAATGCGGGAATCTGGGTGGCCGACCGCCGGGGGCGGGTTGTCGGAATGGTAACCGTTCAGCTGGTGGTCTCCACGGCGGAGGGCGCTCGGTCGGGCTGGATCGAGGACATGGTGGTTTCGTCGGCCTATCGCCGGCGCGGGCTGGGCAAAGCACTGCTGAAGTCCGCCGTGAACTGGGCGCATGAGCGGGGGGCGGCGCGGATTCAGCTGCTGGCCGACAGCCGCAACGTGCCGGCGCTTATTTTCTACCGCAAACAGGAGTGGCTTCAGACCAATATGATCGCGCTGCGGAAATCTTAGGCACGAACGATCCCGTTGACCGGGAATTGGGTCTTCGGGGTTCCGTCATTCGGATTTCTTTAGGTCTTTGGGTGTTTCGGATGCAGGTTTTTCTTCCTGAAGATGTTCAGCGAGCAGATCGTCCAGCTTGAGGCCGGTCAGGTGCGTCAGCGTTTTGATCAGGGCGATGAGCACAAGGATCATGACCGCCATGCTGGGGATCATGATGACGATGTAGCTCAGGCCGGTCATTTTGCCGATTTCCGCGGTAAACGCTTCGGTGCCCGGCTCGCTCTTCAGCACAATTTTTGCCAGCGCGTAATTCAGCGCCGACGAGAGAAAGAAGGAGGAGGCCAGCCCCCAGGTCAGGCCGACCAGCCGCTTTTCGAATTTGGACTCGTTGTTCAGTTCGCGCAGCTTTTCATGCAGCCGTTCCACATTGAACAGCTTCTCGCTCATCAGGATTTTTCGGATCAGGGGGCAGGGGGTCCAGAGCGAGATGACGATGGCCAGCCCGATAATCAGCGGCACGGCCGCCTCCTTGATCGCGATCCACTCGGGCGGCAGTTTCAGGATGCCGAACACGCCGGTCAGCAGAACGCTCACAATCCCGATAATTGAAATGAAATCCGCGCGCCGTTCTTTGACCAGGGTATGCAGGCCATAGCCGATCGGCAGGATCAGCGCGGCGATCAGTCCCCACAGCGGGCCGAGATATTTGTCCTTGCTCAGGAAGGTGAGAATAACGACGGGGATCACCACGTTCAGCATGATGCTGACCATGGGGTTTTCCTCTTTGCGCGGCTGTTTGCTCATAGAACTCCTTGTAAAAACGAACAGCATACGCGAATTTGCGGCCATTGGAAAAGAAAAGCGCGCCCCAACCCGGCTGCATTCAAACGGCGGAGCCGGGTATCCGGTCCACCCGCCGACGGGGCGTGTTTTTTGAGTCGAAAGACGGTGAGGCCGCGGATCGCGGGGCACTGACGGCGCCGGCGTTCGGCTTTACTTCGACGGACGGATGACTGTAGCCGCCGGGATATCGCGCATGGAAAAAGGATTGATTTTTTCCGGGGCGGCTTCCTCTGTTTTTCCCGGGATCTCCGGTTCTTCTGCCGGAGCCGCCAGTGCGGGGATGGTTCCCCCGGTTGCGGCGGCCGCCTCTGTTTCAGGTGCCGGTTCTTTCACAGCCGGCTCTTTAGAGGGATCCGTCCCGGGCTCGTTCCTGTCGCCGGTTTCTGAGGGCGGCGCGGCGGGTTTTTCCGTTTCGAACAGGTCCTCGAGCAGTTTTTCCATCGCAGGCGCCGCGGCCGGCAGGCTCTTCTTTGGCACCCTGTCGATCACAGCCGGTTCAGCGGGTGCTTGCGGAAGAACGGGGGTGCTGTCGAGGGACAGCCATTTGTCCAGGTCCGCTTTATAGTCTCGTTTTTCCATTGCAGGCAGGATGTCTTTGCCGCGGAAGTGCCACCAAAAGACATTCTTCAGCGACGGATTGATCGCTTCCAGCTCATAGTTGTAGCGGCGGCTGAACTGCATCCAGTAGCTGTATGGAAAATCGAAATAGCGGCCGAGCAGGTGAATCACGGCGCGCGGGTCGCTGGTCGCCAGCCGGTTGCCGGCCGGGAACCAGCTTCCGTCTGGAATCATCACCTCCGGCGCGGCACCTTTTTTCGCCTCGACAATCACCGCGTAGTCCGGGCCCACCTTGAAAAAATCGCCGCGGGCGTACGCCTCTTCAGAGACTGCCACCCAGGATCTGCCGTTCCATGCGTGAATCGCGGTCTGGTCGCCGGTCTGCTGGTAGCAGACCAGCAGGGCCGTGTAGCGCCGAGAAATGTCCTGAGCAATCTGCACCAGCAGCGGTTCCCGCGGAAACACCAGCATGGTGATGGCCGTTTTTTTATTGGCGGCCGCTGCGGTCAGGGCAAGCGACAGCGCGACAAGAGACAGGAACAGTTTTCTGGGCATAGCGGACATTCTCCGGTTATTTGGCGGCGGGCGGAGCGGGCGGCAGGCGCTGCGCGAGCTTGTCGTCGATCATCATCAGCGCGCCGCCGTTGTCGCCGGACAGTTTCAGCCGGTCGACGATGTCGCCGACATTCGACTCTTCTTCGACCTGCTCGGTGATGTACCACTGCAGGAAGACCTGCGAGGCGTGGTCCTTTTCCTCCACGGCCACATCGAGCAGTTCATTGATCGAGCGGGTGATAAACTGTTCGTGTTCCAGGCTGGATTCAAACACCTCGAGAACGGTGCCGAACTCGCGCGGGGGTTCATCGATTTTCAGCAGGTGCGCCTCTCCGCCGTGCTGCATCACGTAGTCGAACATTTTGGTCATGTGAATGACCTCCTCGTCGTACTGCATCCGGAACCAGTGTTCCGCCCCCGGCATGCCGAGTTTATTGCAGTAAGCCGACATCGCCAGATAGAGATAGGCGGAATAAAACTCTTTGTTGATCTGCCCGTTGAGGGCTTTTTCCATTCGTTTTGTAATCATGGTGACATCTCCCCTTGTTTGCGAACGATTCTAGAACAAGCGGAAGTTGAGTCAAATCCTATATTCCGCCATTCAGGACGGATCGATACCACAGGTTCATGCTCTCGATGGCGCCCGAGATCTGGGTGTTGTTGATCAGCGTGCCGCCGAAGACGTAGCCGCATTTGGCGAAGGTGATGTTCATGCCGGGCGAGATCGCGCGGGCGATGGTGTAGAGCGTGGCGATGCCTCGCCTTTTCATCTCCGGTTCCATGAACTGGAGCAGATGAACAGCCAGTCCGTTGCCGAGGTGCTGCGGCAGGGTCGCAAAATCGGTCATTTCTGCATTTCGGTTTTCTTTGTCCATTTCGCCCGACGAGGCGGCGGCGATTTTTCCGTCCTTTTCCGCCACGAAATACGCGGCGTGGCTGCGCATCGTTTCGAGCAGGTAGTCCGGGTCGTGAATCGGGAAGGGGTAGGAGGCGAACACCTGCCGGTAGATCTCTGCCATTTCAGCGGCATCGGCTTCGACGGCCGGGCGCAGTGTGTATCCGTCCGGCAGCGGTTTTCCGAGGCGGCCGTTTTTCGACTGCGCCAGCATGATGATTTGTTCGATCTCATCGCGCCGGGGGTCGATTTCGCGTCGTGGATCGATGAATTTTCCGAGAAAGGCCGCATCGGTATCGCCGTTGTAAAATTCAGGGATGGTTCCTTCGCGGCAATACCCGTGCTCGATGAAGGAGGGGGCGCAGGGCGCGGGCAGCTTGGCGAAAATTTTGGTATAGCCCTTTTCGGCGGCCAGCGCGGCGAGCCGGTCAATCATCCCGGGAAGATCCGCCGGGTCGAGCTTCATCAAATAGATGCGGTCGTTGTCCGGCCCGTGCTGAATCTGTGAGTTGCCGATTTTTTCGAGTGTGTCAGACATGGATTCCACCCTAACGGACTGAGAGATCGTTTCAACCTTTCCCCGGAGGAGATTCATATGTTAGCCACGAAAGGGCACAAAAGGTCACAAAGAATAGGCAGGGATGGCTCTCCGAGCCGTCCGGTGCGGATGTTGTTTTTACCACCCACTTCGTTAGATACCAGATATACACGGTGGCTCTGGAGGTTTTTAGCACTCTGGCGGGCTCTGCGGCAGGTTCAGGGCGGATGGGTGGCAAAGAGGGTTTTAATGACGCCTGGAGTTTTTGGCCGTAATTCTTCCAAACCTTGTAAATAATCCGTTTTAATCGGCTCAATCCGCGGTTAAATGTTCCAAAACCCATTGGGAAAATATCGGCTGTCTGAATGATTCTGCCATCAATGATTTTGCAAAAATTCCAAGCATTGGAAATGGGGTGGAACGCGACCTCCGGGCGCGTTGGCTGCTGCCGGATTGCGGTGCATTCGCAGGCGATGCGGTCAGGGCGCGGCGGGCTCCTGTTCGGCGGCTGCCGGGAACGGCATGGATTGGATGTGGTGCATGTGCGTGGTGATCCCGTGGGCGCTCAGCGATTTGACGAGTGCTTTGCGAATGTCGTGGCTGAACATCCATCCGTCGGCGGGAGAGGTGGCCCAGGCGACGACCATGCACTTGACGGCCTGCTGAGTGGTTTCCGCCACCCAGAAGCACGGCTCCTCGCGGCCGGCGGCGTAATACGCGCTGCCCAGCGGGGCTTCTTTGCCGAGGCGCTCGACCAGGTCGAGGTCGGCGTTGTAATCGATCCAGAATTCGACAAAAACCCAGCGGTTGTTGTCGTACAGCGAGTAGTTGATGAATTCCTTCGTCATCATCGAGCTGTTGGGCACAACGTAGCGCAGCGAGTCCCAGCGTTTAACCACGCTGTGGGTGAGCGTGAAGTTTTCAATCACGCCGTAGACGTCGTCGATGACCACGGTGTCACCGATGCGGGCCAGTTTTCCGAAGCAGAGCACCAGTCCGCAGGTGATGTTTTCGATGATGGGCTTGGCCGCGATTCCGATAATGACCGACGCGGCGGCGATGATGAGCGGAAGAACCGACGGCGCAAGCTGTGCCAGATATGGCAGGGCGACCAGTCCCCCGGCGGCCGCCAGCAGCAGAATGACAATCGTCCGGCGCGTGATGCTGAAGCGCGACTCCATTCGGCTGATTTGATGCTGTCGCAGGGCCTTGCTTTTTGAGTGGGCCGGGATGGCCCCCGGCCGGCTCTGGTTGTTCAGCGTTTCCCTGCGGACGTTCTGCAGGGAGCGCAGCCGCCGGAACGCCAGGCCGCCAAGCACCGCAATGATTCCCAGCGCGATCCACGATAATGCATGCATCGGGATCATGAATTGTCCGCCTCGTTTTCCCGGCGCTGATGGCGTTCGTTGTCGGCGGGGACAAGGGAGATGGCGTCGTCGTCGTAGCGCAGCAGCTTTTCGATGCCGACCGACTGGTATTCATCCGCATCGTCGAGCTTGAGCGTCAGCTGGCAGTCATCGCATTGGCTGTCGCAGAAGATCGGCTCGTAGGTGTCGGGCTCCTGATAGCTGGTGATGACCCCTTCGTAGTTGCGGAGGATAACCTTGTGCGTGCCCCACGAAATGAGGTAGTTGGGCATGACCGGGATTTTTCCGCCGCCGCCGGGGGCGTCGACCACATAGGTCGGCACGGCGAATCCGCTGGTGTGGCCGATCAGGCTTTCGATGATTTCAATGCCCTTGCTGACCGGCGTGCGGAAGTGGGCGAGCCCTTCGGAGAGGTCGCACTGATAGAGGTAATAGGGCCGCACGCGGTTCTGGACCAGTTTGTGAACCAGGTTTTTGACGATGCGCGGGCAGTCGTTGACGCCGGCGAGCAGCACGGTCTGGTTGCCGAGCGGGAAGCCGCCGTCGGCCAGCATCTTCAATGCGGCGCGCGACGAGGTGGTGATTTCACGCGGATGGTTGAAGTGGGTGTTGATCCACAGCGGCTGATGTTTTTTCAGCATCTCAACGAGCTGCGGGGTAATGCGGTAGGGCAGCACCACCGGCATGCGGGTTCCGATGCGGATCAGTTCGACGTGCTCGATTTTTCCGAGCTCGGTCAGGATCCAGTCGAGGTAGTCGTCGGAAAGCATCAGCGGGTCGCCGCCGGAGAGCAGGACGTCGCGCACCTGCGGGTTGCTGCGGATGTATTCCAGCCCGGCCTCAATGGTTTCTTTGCCGGGAATAAAGTCCTGATCGCCGACTTTGCGTTTGCGGGTGCAGTGGCGGCAGTACATGGAGCAGACATTGCTGATGTGGAACAGCACGCGGTCGGGGTAGCGGTGGGTGAGTCCCGGCGCGGGGCTGTCGGCGTCCTCGTGCAGCGGATCGGCCATGTCGTGATCGCCGATGATCAGCTCGCTCGAATCGGGAATGCACTGCTTGAAGACCGGGTCGCTGCGGAAGTCCTCGCGGTCGATCAGCGACAGATAGTAGGGTGTGACGCTCAGCGGAAATTTGTCGACGGTTTCCGCGAGCGAGTTGCGTTCCTCGGGGGTGAATTCGACATCCAGAAGTTTTTCGAAGGTGGCGATGTCGCGGATGGAATGCTTCAGCTGCCATTTCCAATCCTTCCAGCTTTTGAGGGTTGTTTTGTCGTCGATCTGGCCGGCCAGTTCCTGCTGCTGTTCACTGTAGATGGGGGTTGAGCTCATATTTCTCCTGGGGTTCATGTGAACTGAGGAAAAAGAGGCGGCGCCCCCAAAAAAACAGTCGTGCGGATCGTGTCGTGAGTTTTCCTTTTATCTGATAAAAATGCCTTAAATGTTATTCCGCAAATCGACATCAATAGTTTTTCAACCTAACAAACCAACCGATCATGTCAAGGACCGCCCCGCATCAATCTCGTGAGAAAACCGTTAAAAACGAAGTGAAATCCAGGCTTTTGCCGTGGTTCGCGGCCAGCCGCCGCGACCTGCCGTGGCGCAAAAACCGCACGCCCTACCGTGTCTGGGTCGCCGAGATCATGCTGCAGCAGACGCGCGTCGATACGGTGATCGACTATTACAGGCGCTGGATGAAAACCTTCCCGTCGTGGCGCGCGCTGGCCCGCGCGCCGCAGTCCGACGTGCTCAAGGCGTGGGAGGGCCTCGGCTACTACTCGCGCGCCCGCAACCTGCATTCGGCGGCAAAGATCATCACAGATCAATACGCCGGAAACATTTCCAATGCCTGGAAAACCGAGCCGCGAACCGAGCCGGAGGCGAGCCGGGCCCCGCGAATGCGGGGCAACGAAGTGGCGATAAACGCGAATGACCGCGAATGTTTCCATGGGTCGGGAACCCCCGGCGGAAAAGTTTCAGGCATTGGAAAAAATGAAGTCTCCCACGCAAAGGCGCAGAGGGCGCAAAGGGGAACAGCAGACTCTGAAAAACAATCTTTGCGGGCTTTGCGCCTCTGCGTGGAATCTCCCGTCCGGGCATTGCAGAAAATGCCCGGAGTGGGGGCCTACACGGCGGCGGCGATCGCCAGCCTGGCCTTTAACGAAGATGCCGCCGTGGTCGACGGCAACGTCATCCGCGTGCTCAGCCGGCTGTTCGCCTACGGCGGCGAAACCAAAGACGCGGCGGGCAAAAAAAAGATGCAGGCCTGGGCCGACGGGCTGCTCGTCGAGGGCCGCGCCGGGGAATTCAATGAGGCGATGATGGAGCTCGGCGCGCTCGTCTGCGTCCCGGTGGCGCCCAAGTGCGCGGACTGTCCGCTGCAGCGGGTCTGCGCCGCCTTTGCCGAGGGCGAGCCGGACAGATATCCGGTGATGAAGAAGAAGAAAAAGGTGCCGCATATTGTTGTGGGCGCGGCGGCCACGCTCAACCGCAAAGGCGAGGTGCTGATTGCCCAGCGCCTCGAAGGCGACATGCTCGGCGGGCTGTGGGAGTTTCCCGGCGGCAAGCTCGAGCCCGGCGAGACCATCGAAGAGTGCGTCGCGCGCGAGCTCAAAGAGGAACTGGGAATTAACGTCGAGGTCGGCGATTTGCTGATGACGGTCCAGCACGCCTACAGCCACTTCACCATGACCATGCACGTCTATTTCACCAAAATCATCTCCGGCCGCCCGCGCCCCATCCACTGCGCCGATTATAAATGGGTGAAAATTCCAGAGCTTGGAAAACACGCCTATTCAAAAGCCGACCTGCAGGTCGTTGCCCGGCTGCAGGGGTAGGGTTTTTCCAGGCATTGGAAAAAAGGCGCCCGCGGCGCATCTACGAATCGTAGATCCGATTGCGCAGCCAGGTGACGTTTTCTTTGATTTGTTTGGCGGGGTTGCCGCCGATGACGATCCCCTTCCGGTCAAACCGGCGGGTGACAACCGCCCCGCCGGCGACGATGCTGTCATCCTGAATCTGAACGCCTTTCATGATCAGGCAGTGGGCCGCGACCCAGACGCGGTCGCCGATGGACACATCCTGCGCATAATTGATGCGCCGGCCGGTTTCGGCGTCAAGGATGGAGTGGGAGTCGCCGGTGCGCACGTCAATATCAAAGGCGAACATGCACTCTTTGCCGATCGTGAGTCTGGAGCCCGGTTCGGTGACGGCGAAATGCACCTTTTCGAAGGTGGAGTTTTCGCCGATGGTCAGCACGCCGTCGGAATCCTGCATCCAGATCTGCGCGCCGTGATGAAAACGCACGCCCCGTTCAATCCGGAGGCGGTGGTTGCGGCCGCGGATGTAGAAGCGCACGTTTTTCACGACGCAGCCTTCGCCGATTTCAATCAGGTTGTTGTCGCCGTACACCTCGAAAACGACGTCCCACAGCCGGGCGCCCTCGTGCCGGATTGTGTTGTTGTCGCCCTCGATCAGCGTGCGGAACGGCTCAATCTTTTTCTTTCCGGTCAGCCTGCGGATGGCCGCGGCCAGCAGCGGGAGCCGGCGGTCCAGTGTCTGGATGAGTTTGCTCATGTGATTTGTTCACCTTGAAGAAGATGCGGGTGCCCGCCCTTCAGTCTTTCAGCGTTTGTAACTGTTTGAGCTTACCCGTTGCGGGCGTCAGCACAAGTTGTTTTGGGCGCGCTCGGTCTCTTCTTGCAGTGACAGCGGAACTGCGGCATGGTTATCGGCTGTTTTAAAAGGAGTTTTCTGATGGATACAATCAAGGCAATCATGAGCCGCCGCAGCATCCGCGCGTTTAAGGACACCCCGCTGACGGAGGAGCAGCTCAAGACGCTGCTCGAAGCGGCGATGAATGCGCCGAGCGCCGGCGACGGCCGGCCGTGGCACTTTACAGTCACCACCGGCCGCGCGACGCTCGACGCGCTGGCCGACGCGGTCGACGAGGGCAACGCGATGTTCAGGCAGGCGCAGGCCGCTGTGCTGATCTGCCTCGACAAGTCGCGCGAAGGATTTGAGGGCTTTGGCGAGCAGGACTGCTCCTGCGCCGCCCAGAACCTGCAGCTGGCCGCGCACGAGCTGGGTCTCGGAACGGTCTGGATCGCGGTCATCCATGTGCCGCCGCGCGAGGCGGGCTGCCGCAAGGTGCTGGACGTGCCCGCAGAGCTGAGCCCGTTCGCGCTGTTTCCGCTCGGCGTTCCGGGCGAAACCCTTGAGGCCGAGTACCGCTACGACGAATCGCGCGTCCGGCGGGTATAAGGGTTCTGCGTAAATTTTTATGGCAGCTGAGTAACGGCTGTTTTTTGACAGGATCAACAGGATTCAATCCTGTTCATCCTGTAATCCTGTCTGAAAATTCTCCAGTTCGGCTGCTTTCACCATAAAGTTCTACGCAGAGCCGGTATGAGGCGTTAATGCGCGTACTGCGTACTGCGCAACTCCGGGGAGCGGGCTCTGATGATGCCCGTTACTCGTTGCGCATCAGTTTCTTCACCGCGGCTTCGGCGTTGCTGAGCCGCTCGTCGCCGCGGCCGCGGACAAGTTCATAGCGTCGTGCGAGTTTTTCGATTTCGGCGCGGTGACGCTCGAAAAGCCGCTCGCGGTCGTGCGGGTTTTCGCGCAGCGGGTCGGGTTCCCAGGGCAGGTCGGGGGCGCACAGCAGATAGACGTGATGCGACTCCTGTTCGATGCCGTTCAGAATTTCGGCCGGACAGCGGCCGAACACCTCCTCCGCCCAGATCTTGTAGTTGATCAGGTCGGTGTCGAAGATCCCGAGCGGGACTTCGTCCGGGATTTTTTCTTTCTGCCAGGCGATGTGCAGGCGGCTCATTTCGAGCAGATCCGCTTCGTCGTAATCCGGGCCGTTTTTCTCGAGATGGATCCGTGCATATTCCAGCGCAACCGGCAGGTTGAGGCCGTCGCCCAGCTGGCGGGTGAGCGTGCTTTTTCCAGATGACTCTGCGCCTGTGAGTATGATTCTCATCAGAAGGATGCTGTGACGGAGATTCCCCCGTAGGTGTGATCCTGTTCATACGCGTCGATGGCATCGAGCGCAAGAGACCGCGCGATGAAAGGCTGCACGAGGAGGTGCTCGGTCGGTTGCCAGGGCACCGCCAGCTTGAACAGGGCGTGGTTCGGGCCGTCGTCCTCGGTGAAGTAGCCAAAGGAATATCCGGTCTCGGCGCTGAGCACGAGGCCGATCTGTTCGGTCAGCGGTTTGTTCCACTGCAGGGCGGCCCGCGCGAGATGGCCCCCGGCCTCGCTGTCGTAGAGATCGCGCAGCGAGAGCGACAGCTCCCCGGCGCTCAGGGTGATGTGCCCGGAAAACTCGTGGGCCTCGGCGCTGGTCGGGAAGCTCACTTCGAGATAGTTGAACAGGGAGTAGGCGACTCCGACGGCGAGGTGCTCGTTGAGCTGCGCGTCGATTCCGGTATAGAGGTCGAGCTCGTTATACGTCCCGTCGGACTGGGTTCCGTACCAGGCACCGGCCCAGACGGAGATCACCTCGTTCAGCGGGCTGTAGAGGTCGAGCGATCCGTGCAGCAGGCTCGGGCCCAGGTCGTAGCCGTGCAGGATGTAGCGCGAGTCGTAGCTGGCGGTGACGGAGGTGCTGGCGTTTTTCCAGAGGTTGGAAGAGGCCTGCGCGGTGCTGTGGAAAAGCAGTGCGGAGAGAATGATGTTTTTCATGAGCGTTCTTTCAGATCTGCGGCGCGAATCGATTTGTTCCACTGGATCCAGCCGTAGAGGCCGAGCGCCAGGAAAAAGGCATACTGAATGGAGTAGACCGGCGATTGCTTGACCCAGTAGATATGAATGCCGAGCAGGTTGACGATCAGCCAGCCGACCCAGTTCTCCATGCGTTTGCGGGCCTGCAGGAACTGGGCGAAAAAGTTGAGCACGGTGGTGGTCGAATCGCGCCACAGCAGCGAGGGGGCCGGAATCCAGCTCACCTCTCCGGCCAGCGCGGAGATGCCGGCGGCCCAGCCTGCGATGCAGGCCAGCGCGGACATCACCAGCAGGAGCTGTGTTTTGCGCGGCAGCCAGCTCGGCGCGAACGGCTGTTCGTCGTGTGCGCCGCGCCGCACCCAGACGATCCAGCAGTAGAGCTGAATCGGGATGTAGGCCAGATAGAGGATGCCGTCCGACACCAGCTGCCATTGGGTGAGCGCCAGCCACGCGGAGAGGGACGCCCACAGGATGCCCAGCGGCCAGCCGAGGGGGTTCTGCCGGGCGATCAGCCAGACGCCGGCGATGGCGCTGAGCGTGGCGATGATCTCAACGGGGGTTGAGCCGAACAGCTCGAACCACGGGATCGTTGTCATGGTTGTTTCTTTCTACACGGGTCAGGTTCCGTGAGACCGGTTAAAGCGAACTGTTCTAGTCATGTATCCCCGGCGGGTCAAGGCCGCTCCTGTCTAAATAACGTCTCGATAAGCCGGCCGGTTGACGGGACGGGGCTCATCGCGTACAATGGGCAGCTTTTTACAGGGGAAAAGCCGACATGAGCACTCAGAAAACCTATAATATCCGCTGTCCTCAGTGCAGTCATGCCCAGGACGTCGAGCTGTACGACTCGATCAATGTGGCGCAGCAGCCCGAGCTGAAGCAGGCTTTGTTTGAAAACCGGCTCAACCGCGTGGCGTGCGAGGACTGCGAGGCGAGCTTCCGAATCGACAAGCCGCTGCTCTATCACGACTCCGACCGCAATATTCTGATCCACTGGATGCCCGACAACGCGATTTCGCGCGACGAAATTCTGGATGAATTCGACCGGAGCATGGAAGAGCTGCGCGATGCGCTGCCGGAAGGCATGGACCCGCCGCGCGTCCGGCTGGTCTTTGAGCGCGTCGAACTCGTTGAGCTCATCTTCATGGTTGAGGCCGGCATGGATGAGCGGGTGGTGGAATACATCAAGTACACCGTTCACACACAGAACATGAAGCGTCTGCCGCCGGAGAGGAAGCAGCTGCTGCTCAATGTGCAGGATTCCACCGCCGACGATCTGCTGTTTGCGATACGCGATGTGGAAACGGGGAACCTCGAAGAGGTTCTGCGCTATGCGCGTGAAGCCTACCGCAATGTCCGCAAAATGTATCTCGACAACCCCGAGGAGTTTATTGAGCTCTTTCCCGGCCCGTACATCAACGCCCGCGCCGCGCTTCTGGACGAGGCCGCGGAGCCCGAAGAAGACATGGAGTAATGCGCCGCCGGAGACGAGGCGCCTCGCCAGGGCCCGGAGATCTAAATGTTTTTCGGTTTTTTTCGAAGTCGAGAATCACACCGGGACGCACCTCTTCTGAATCCACAACACTGTTTTCGTCCAGTCGAAAATAGAGGGTGTCGCTGTCAGTCAGGCCAATTTCATATAAGAACGTCGAAACCGCGATGAATTATACGCATGCGGTTTGCACGATGAGCGCTCGCCCGCTGAGCCCGCTCCCGGCATTTTTTCTTTGCGTCCCCGCGTCTTTGCGTTCAAAAACCTGCTCCGGGAAACCCTGCGGAATACCGCAGATGCTTGCCCTTCAATATAATACTCCATCCGCGGGACGGCTTTGCCATCCGTGGGATTTCTGTAATTTTCTTGAGGCAAAGCTCGGTGCATGGCAGGCGGGACGCCTGCGGTACGTTGAGCCAGAGCTCCGTGCGGCGGAGCAGGCGGGACGCCTGCGGTACGTTGAGCCAGAGCTTCGTGCGGCGGAGCAGGCGGGACGCCTGCGGTACATTGAGACAGAGCTCCGTGCGGCGGAGCAGGCGGGACGCCTGCTCTGCTTTTCCGAACCCTGGAACCGCATCCTGTCGATTCCTGTCCGGAAATTTTCCAGTGTTTGGACTGCTGACGGCTGGTTCGCTGATTATTTGCCGAGCTGCTGCAGCGAGGTTTCCGCCGCGCCGGACCAGTGGGATCCGGCATGTTCCGCCAGGAAGTCTTCCAGCGTAATGCGGGCTTCTTCGATCTGCCCGGCCTGTTCCATGCAGCGCGCGATCGCCAGAATGGCGGGGGATTCGAGGTAGTGCCCCGGATGCGCCGCGAGGAAGTCCTTCAGTTCGCTGATCGCCGCCTCAAAGTTCCCGTCGGCTTCGGTGCAGTGGGCCAGGCCGAATTCGGCAATCGGCAGCAGGTCGCTGCGCCTGTAGTCCCTGACAAACCGCTCGTACTGTTCGCGCGCCTGGGTGAACTGGCCTTCGTTGAACAGCCGCTTGGCCAGGTCGAGCAGGGCAACCGGCGCAGTCGGGGTCGATTTGTAGTTGTTGACCAGATCTTCGAGCTGCTGCGGGTTCTGGACGGTCATCAGCGCCTGTTCGGCTTCCGCCATCTTGGCCGCTTTGCGGGCCGCCAGTCCGCGGGACACCAGCACGGCCACCGTCGCGGCAATCACGCCGGCCGCAATCAGTTTTCCGTAGCGCTTGAGGAAATCGACAACCTGTTTCACTTCATGCTGTTCGAGTTCATGCTTCTTCTGAATCTTTTCGTGCGTGCTGTCCGTCATAGTTAACTCCTGCGTTTAAAGCGACCACTTTAGCGGTTCGGCTTCAGGTTTCAAGTTTGTACAGTTTGAGAATCGCCTCGGCCCGTCCTTCGGGATCGAGCCGGTCGCCGTCAATCTGGTGTTCAATGGCATCATACAGCGGACGGCGGGATTCGAGAATCGCGCTGATCTGCTCTTTCTTGTCGCCGGAGAGCAGGGGGCGGGTGGTGTCGTTTTCCAGCCGCTGGAAGACGGTTTCGGGCGAGGCCGTCAGGCAGACCACCAGTCCGCTGCGGCTGAAATCGGCCAGGTTGGCCGGATCGAGCACCACGCCGCCGCCGGTCGAGATAATCAGTCCCTCGCGCTGCGACAGCTCATGCGCCAGCGCCCGTTCCAGCTTGCGGAACCCGCTTTCGCCGTCGGTTGCAAAGATCTCGGAGATCAGCTTGCCGGCGCGTTCTTCGATCAGGGAATCCATGTCCACCAGCTCCAGGCCGGTGCGGTCCGCCAGCACGCGGCCGGTGACCGTTTTGCCGGTTCCCATAAACCCGATCAGAATAATGTTCTTTTCACCCATGCTCACTCCCGACAAAAAACGCCCCGAAAACCGGGGCGTTCGTCTTCACTGCGTCCTGCCGAAACAGCTTAGGCGCTGATTTTTTTCGGGTGACGAAGCGCCGTGCGGATCTGCTGGGTGTTCATTTTGCGGATGGTGTCCTCGGACAGGCCCAGTTCCATCAGGCGTTTTTTCTGCTGCGCAACACGATAGCGGCGTGCTCCCGGGCTTTTGACCGGACGGCGAAGCGGTTTCTTGCGCATAGCTCTGCGAATTCTCATGACTTTTCTCCAAAAAATGTATTTTTTAAAACGAGCGGTGTAAGCTACACAGCCCCCAGTCCCGAATCAACCTAAAAAAGGAGCTATTAAATGGGAAGAATTAAACTCGAACTTCCGGAAACCTTTCCGTTCCGCACCGAACTCACCGTGCGCATCACCGATCTCAACTACGGCGGGCACCTCGGCAATGCCGACACACTGGTCCTGATCCATGAAGCGCGCGTGCGTTTTCTTAAATCGCTCGGCTGCAGCGAACTGGATGTCGAAGGCTGCGGAACCATCATGATCGATGCTGTGATTCAGTTTAAATCCCAGGCCTTCGCCGGCGACGTGCTTGTCGCCGAAGTCGCCGCGGGCGACTTCTCGCGCCTCGGATGCGACATCTTTTACCGCCTCACCAACAGGGACACCGGCGCGGTGGTCGCCGCCGCCAAGACCGGTATCGCCGTTTTCGACTACGAAAAGCAGAAGCGCGTCTCCCCGCCCGACGCGTTCGTCCGCAAGCTCGGGGGGCAGAGCGTTTTAAATTGAACCCGTTTTTCCAAGGGTTGGAAAAACGGGTTCTGTGTTCGGGTTGGAGCCCGGCGGATTACTGGCAATTCGGCTCGCAGGGCATGTTCTGAGCGTTCGGTCCGCGCCGGACGGCGCTGTTGCCCGCCTCACTTTGGATCGCGCGCCGGCGCTGAGCCAGCTGCCGGCGTCGCGCCAGCTGCGGGTTTTGCATTTGCATCTGCCGGCGCTGGGCAAACTGCTGACCGCGCATCTGCGGCTGCTGACGCTGCGCAAACTGCTGTCCGCGCATCTGCGGCTGCTGGCGCTGGGCAAACTGCCGGCCGCGCATCTGCGGCTGCTGACGCTGCGCGAACTGCTGACCGCGCATCTGCGGCTGCTGGCGCTGGGCAAACTGCTGACCGCGCATCTGCGGCTGCTGGCGCTGGGCAAACTGCCGGCCGCGCATCTGCGGTTGCTGAGCAAACTGCCGGTTTTGCATTTGCATCTGCCGGCGCTGCGCAAACTGCCGGCCGCGCATCTGCGGCTGCTGACGCTGCGCAAACTGCCGACCGCGCATCTGCGGCTGCTGGCGCTGGGCAAACTGCTGACGCTGAGCGAACTGCCGGTTTGGCACCTGCGCTTGTGGCTGCTGTTGCGGGGCAAACTGCCGGCCGGCGGTCTGCAGTTTTTTGCGTTTTGCCTGTCGCTGCGAGCGGTCGGCTTTTGTGTTTTTGCGAACCTGAGGCGCGGTATCGGTTTCCGGCCCGGTTGGAGCCAATTCTTCAGCCGCGCAGGCACAGAGTGCGCCGCCGGCAAGAACGCTGAGGATGATTCTTTTAACTCTATTTTTCATGATGCTCTCCTTGTTGCTGTTGTGTTTCTGTATCGGTGGGCGCCCGCTTCGATTCAGATAACGCAGGAGAGCGAACTTTATTGTTCAAAAAAAAAGCCGGAGGTTCCAATGCTTGGAACCTCCGGCCTGTCGGCGCGCGTCTGTGCTGCAGATTAAAATTCGACGGTCGGAACGGTCGCGGCTTCGGGCGCGGCTTCGAACGGTGTGCGCTTGTCGAAGCCGAACAGGTTGGCGATGATCACGCCCGGGAACCTGCGGATCGCGGTGTTGTAGTCGCGCACGCTTTCGTTGTAGCGGCGGCGCTCCACCGAAATCCGGTTTTCGGTCCCGGCCAGTTCGTCCTGCAGGGCCAGAAAGTTCTGGTTCGATTTGAGCTGCGGATAGTTTTCCGCCACGAGCATCAGGCGGCCGAGTGCGCCCTGCATCTGGTTGGCCACGCCGACTTTTTCGTCGGTTGTCCGGGCCTCTCCCCACTGGCTGCGCAGGCGGGTCACCTCCGTGAAAATCTCCTTCTCCTGCGCGGCGAAGCCTTTGACGGTGTTGACCAGGTTGGGGATCAGGTCGAAGCGGCGCTGCAGCACCGTTTCCACGTTGGCCCATTGCGCATCGACGCCTTCCTGCAGGCCGACAAAGCGGTTGTAGTTTCCTTTGATCATCATCAGCGGGATGACGACCAGGATCAGAACGACAATTCCAATAATCAGCAGTGTTTTTTTCATTATGCATTCTCCTTCTGGATGTGTGCGTCGACTGCATCAGTCACGCATTCAATGGTTTGTATATATTCTTCAAACAGGGTTTCCGCGTCAACCGCTTTTGGTTTGAGCGTGCCGTCTTTGAGTTCCTGCACTTTGCGGAACACCTCGAGCGGCACGGGGACGGTTTCGTTCAGTTTTTCCAATGCCTGGAACTTTTTCTGCGGCACGCTGTCCGCGAACAGCCGCAGGCTGGCGCGGAACAGAACGAGGAACGAGGACAGCGAGCGGACCATCAGGCTGCAGACCTCTTTGGCGCTGCCGGCGGCCAGCAGGTACTGCTGGCGCAGCTGAATCAGGTTGCCGCGCAGCTCGTGCTCAATCTGCAGGCGCAGGTTGTCCGTGCTGATGTCCAGGCCGCTCACCACATCGTCTCCGCAGAGAATTTTGTGGCATTCCTTGATGTCGAGCAGCTCGACCGGAAAGACGTCGGTCGACTTGTTCAGCCGGGCCATTGTGAACAGCAGCGGGGCCGGGTTGCCCGCCCTGGCCCACGCCTTGGCCGTTTTCGAAAATGCCAGCAGTTCATTACGGCCGAGCCCTTCGGTGACCACCAGCACGTTGTAGTCCGATTGCTTTCCCGCATGGTCGCCCGCCGCCGCTGATCCGTAGAGAATCACCGATTTGAGATTGGTTCCGCATGCCGTCTGCAGTTCCTGAGTCAGTTGTTCCAGTTTCATTTCCAGTACTCCAATAATCCGCTGTTCCATTCTCTTTCTATCGGCTCGCGCCGCCGCCGCCGAAGCCGCCGCCGCCAAAGCCGCCGCCGCCGAACCCGCCGCCGCCGCGAGATCCGCCGCCGCGCCCGCTGGTCATCAGCAGCAGAATCAGCAGTTGCGGATGGCGGATGGCCATGTAGATAAAGCCGATGATGAAAAGCAGGCTGAGAATCGGGTTGGATTTGCGCTGCGGCTGCGGGGTATGGCCGCGGCTGGCTGTGTACTGCGGCACGCCGGAGAGCCGGACGCCTTTGTCTGCGGCGATCCGCTGCGCGATGGCCGCGCCGCCGTTGGCAATGGCGGTGCCGTACTGCCGCTGATTCCACAGCGGAAC
This sequence comes from Tichowtungia sp., assembly GCA_041584215.1. Taxonomy (GTDB): domain Bacteria; phylum Verrucomicrobiota; class Kiritimatiellia; order Kiritimatiellales; family Tichowtungiaceae; genus Tichowtungia. The sequence goes on from JBFHEM010000039.1 coordinate 31,951, forward strand.
CACATATTCATCGAGGATCCGGCCGGCCAGCGCATCGTTGATGACGCCCTCGAGTCCGTAGCCGACTTCAATCCGCAGCCGGTTGCCGCGGCCTTCCTGCGTGGCGCCCAGCAGGAGGACCCCGTTGTCCCTGCCTTTCTGTCCAATGCCCCAGCGTTCGGCCAGGCGAATTGAAAAGTCGTCGATCTGCCCGCCGTCGAGCGTGGGCAGGGTGACAACCGCCACTTGTGTGCCGGTTTTCTGCTGCAGCTCGGTCAGAATGGCGAGCAGCCTGTTTTCCTCTGCGGCGGGAATCACGTCGGCGTAGTCACTCACCAGACCGCGCGGCTGCAGGCTGCTGAGCAGCTTGTCCGACGCCTGCGCGGTAAGGGCCAGCAGGGCGAGTGTGAATAAAATGTGTCTGAGGTTTTTCATGTAGACCAGCATGCTATGTGCAATGCGGAAGCTCTGCAACTACCAACCGCCGCCCGATCCGCCGCTTGATCCATATCCGCCGTACGTTCGGCTTCCGACAGATGTGCCTCCTGTCTTTTTCGGGATTCCTTTGCAGACCCCAAAAGAAGCAAGGCGGCAATGATCCGGGGCATTTAAATTATTCTGCCGTACATCATTCTGCGAATATCTTTTCCATGTTTTGGGTGGCGGCGTGCTGGGATTTTTGTAGGGCCGGGAACGGTTGACGAAGGAGACCTTCCCGCCTCCCCCTGAAACTCGGCCCCATTCACTCTTGGCTGGAAGGCATCGTTCCTCAGCCAGCTCCTACTGGCTATAACGCCTGTTAAGCTACAATCATGAGAGTTAGCACTTAACGTTATACCCATTGGATGGGGGCCCATCGCTGCGGCAGGAAGGCTGCTGGCATCGTCTATTTTTCCGGCAGCCCGGCCGGATCGACCGCCAGCCCGCAGGCGGCGGCCAGGGCGCAACCCAGATCCCGCCCGATCTGCAGATAGGAGGCGGACAGGTAGTGAACGCCGCCTTCGGGGAAGCCGGCCGCGGTTAAATAGTCGGGACCAGCCGTTTCGGTTGCGACGACCCGCGGGTCGGCATCGGCGACCGCCTGCTGAGCCGCCCGGATGATATCGTAATTGGCGCTCGTGTTTTGATTCGGCGACAGTTTGGACAGGACAAAGGCCAGATTGGGGTCGATTGTCGCGCGCAGGTCCGCGATCAGCGCCGTCAGATTCGCCTGATAGGATCCTGCGTGATTGCCCGCATCCGCCTCTCCCTGCACCCAGCCCATGCCGAGTATTTTAATGCCATGGTCCGGATAGCGCGTTTGCAGGGCGGCGATTCCCTTTTGGACGGTCTCCTGAAAATCCTGATAGATGGGTCCGTCGGCCGCGCGTCCGGCCGTTCCGTCCGGCAGCCAGTGTTTGTAGAGGCTGGTTCCGCCGACGGCATGCTTGATGACGGCGACTCTTGAGTCCGGTTCCTGAATGAGGTCGCGCACGGTTCGGCCCAGGCTCAGCTCGGGGCCGAAGCGGCTGACCGGGGCGTTCGTGATAGCCGGATACTGCTGCACGCTGCCATTCTTTATGCGGGCGTTGGCCGATCCCGACTGAAGGGCTGTGAGTGTATGAAGCGGAAGGTACTGCTCGACTCCGGTGAACAGGTCGACATCCGCCTGCGGTTCGGCCAGCGGGCTTCCAATATCCAGCAGATACTGGTGATATCCCCATCCCAGTGCATTGGACTGCCCTCCGAGCAGGACGACATAAATGTTTTTGTCACGAAGCTCTGTGTTTATCGACAGCGGTTCCGGGGCCGCTTCCGTAAAGGCGCCCAGCCCGTCCCAGTCCGTGTAGTCTTCCGCCCCGCTGACCCGCGTGAAGGAGTCCGCCTGCGGGTTGTACTGATAAATTCCGGGGTCGCCTTCCGCCGCGGTTTTGACAAACAGAAAGCGATCGCCGTCCACCGCGACATCACTCCAGGTGCCGGCGGGAAACGTCTGAGACGGAAAAAGGCGAACCGCCGTGCTTTCCGGATCGGTTGGATCCTCGAAGCGGTACAGTCCCGGGCCGGCCAGGGCGCTGCCGTCATACAGGCCGTAAAAGAAAGGGTCGCTGGCTGCGATGCCGTGCCAGTCGGCAAACGTGCAGGCCGCGCCGGTGCCGCGGTTTTTGCTGATGCTTGAAAGCGTGCCGGCATCATACAGCCCCGCTCCGTCTCGGGACGCGCCGGCGACCGCCCGGAAGAAGGTGAGCCGCCGCTTTCCGTCAAAGGCGGTTTTCTGCCAGTTGGCCCCGGGGAATGCCGGTTTGGCGACTCGCGTGGCGCTGCCCGCGGCATCGGTGAGGTCGGTGAACGAATACAGGCCGGGCGGCATGACCTTGGCCGAGCCGCGGTAATAGCCCGTATACACCGGCTGCGCCGCCATGGCTGCGAGCGCAGTCGCTGACCATAGAAAAAGAAACAGTTCGGATTTGCACTTCATCGGATCCCCTTCATGTTTTAAACGCCCGCCATATTGCCTGACTTGACAGGCGATGGAAGGTTAAATTTTTCACAGCGACCACAGCGAATATCCTGAGCCTGCGGACCACATTGGGCAATAAAATGATAAATAGGCGGCGCAACTTTATCCTTTACGTTTCAGCGGTCCGGCGTTATAAATGGCTTCGAACCAACACAGATATTCAGCTGTTGGTGTTGTAAGGTAAACCGAAAGGGGAAAACATATGAAGAACTGGAAGATCATGCTTGCTCTTGCTTTCATCGCCGGAGCTGCTCAGGCGGCGAACCTGTGGGACGGCGGCGGTGCCAATAACAACTGGAACACGGCCGACAACTGGGACGACAATTCGGTTCCGTCTTTTCCCGTCGGTCTTACCTTCGGCGGCACAACGCGCCTGACCCCCAACAACGACCTTTCCTCCCTGACGGTCAACGGAATCACCTTCGACAGCGGTGCCGGGGCGTTCGTGATCGGCGGCAACGCGATTACGCTGGGCGGGGGCATCACCAACAACAGCTCGAATACGCAAACCATCGACCTCGACATGGCGTTTGGCGCCACGCGTCAGGTGAGTATGGCAAGCGCGAAAAACGTCCGGCTGAATGGTGATTTGAGCGGTGCGGGCGGCTTGACCGTGAGCTCTGGCGGTGCACTGACAGAATTGCTTCTCTACGGAAACAACACCTTCGCCGGCGGCGTCACCGTGAACAGCGGCGCCGTGAAAACCTACAGCGCCACGGCCTTCGGCACCGGGGATGTGACGTTTGACGGCGGACGGTGGAACGGGGGCAGCAACGTGACCATCACCAATAATATCAACCTGGCCGCCAACACGTTCGGGAATTCCCTGAGCTCGGCTACGGAATTCACGGGGCAGTTCACCGGCGCAGGCGACTTTAGAATCAACGGATTCGGGTCTGGCACGGTGAAGTTTTCCGGCGACAATTCGGGCTGGAGCGGAAACTGGGAGTATCAGGGGGCGAACAAGCTGCAGTTGAACCACGTCAACGCGCTCGGCACGGGCACGACGATCACATTCGATAACAGCACCTCCGCCGGCAGCTCCCGGGGCACGCTGGAGACGCTGGTTGCGATGACGGGGGCGAACGCCATCTCGCAGGACATCAGTCTCGGCTCCAACTCGTACAGCAACAACACGGCGACTTTCACAACGACTGCGAATATGGAGCAGACCGGGGTGATCAGCGGCAACGCCACCACCCGCCTGATCAAAAATGGTTCCGGCAGGTTGTACCTCAACGGTACCAACACCTATGCCGGCGGAACCACTCTCTACTCGGGCGTGGTTGTCACCTACAATGATGCATCCTTCGGAACCGGCGATGTGGTCTTCGATGGCGCCCAATGGAATTCTGCCGAATCTGCGGTCATCGCAAACGATATCGAGTTTGCCAGTAACATGGCCGGAAATTCCCTTAGTGATGTTACGGAATTCACGGGGCAGTTTACCGGAACAGGAAACGTAGGCATCAACGGTTTTGAATCCGGCGTTGTGAAACTTTCCGGCGACAATTCGGGCTGGAGCGGCAACTGGACGTTCAATGGACGGAACAAACTGCAGCTGAACCATGTGAACGCGCTCGGCACGGGCACGACGATTTCCTTTAGCGCACCGGGCACGGCCAACTATATTCGGGGAAATCTGGAGTCACTGGTCGATCTGACGGGTGCCAATGCGCTCACACAGGACGTCAGTCTCGGCGCGCCAGCCACGTCCAACAATATAGCAAGAATTACGACAACGGAGGATATGGAACTGGCCGGGGTCGTCAGCGGTTCCGCTGATGCAACGTTGGTTAAATTAGGTGGTGGCGCACTGATCCTTTCGTCCGCAAACATCTATGACGGCGGCACAACCGTTTCCGCAGGCACGCTGGTTGCGGCGGCGGACGGTGCGCTGGGCAGCAACGATGTGTCGGTGTCGGGCGGTGCAACGCTGGTTCTGACGAACGGGGTGTCGAACGACTACATTGCCGATACGGCCAGCCTGGTGCTGGACGGCAGCGCGGCTCTGGATCTGGCCTTTACCGGCACGCCGGACACGATAGCCAGCCTTTCGCTCGACGGCGGCAGCACCACGGTTCCGGACGGAACCTACGATGCGGCGGCGCTGAGCGGCCTGGGATCGGGAACCTATACCGGTGCCGGGTCATTGGTTGTCGGGGCAGGCGGGATTATTGGCAGTGTGGATTATGAGTTCCTGCCCGGCGGCACCAGCCTGTCTCTCTCCTGGACGGCCGCGAGCGGCGTATCCTATGCCGTGCAGACCAATGCGGACCTGGTTGACGGGGCGTGGGGCGATTTCCAGACCGGCATTTCCGGCAGCGGCGCGGTTGTGGTCACGAACAGCCTGATCGGCCCCGTCGGTTTTTACCGCATCGTTGTGGAATAGGTTCGGCAGCGTTTAACGCATTACTTTTCCGCCGCATATCGACGACGGTGGAAACGTAATGGTTTCAGAGCGGGGGCTTTTCAGTCCCCGCTTTTTTTGGAACGGTATTATTCAGGAGAAGAAAAGGGCGTTGTTTGTGAGTTCATGGATTCATTTTGGAAAAAGGGTTCTTTCTTTAGCGATAATTCCATGGGTTTCGTCGGCGGACTTTTCGCCTGCATCCGCGGGAAATATCAATAAAAACTGGCGGTTTTTAAAAGAGGATGCGGCCAACGCGGAAACGGTTCAGTTTGATGATGCTGACTGGCAGGTTGTCAACCTGCCGCATACGTGGACGGCTTCCGAAGCACTCAATAAAGTGTATTACCGAGGCGTTGGCTGGTATCGGAAAAAAGTCATCTGGGGAGGGAGCGTTTGGAACGAAGCCGTGGCTTCCGGCAGGCGGGTGTATGTTCGCTTTGGGGCCGCCGGGATCATGTGCAACATTTATGTGAACGGCAGGCTGATGAATCCCGAAGGATTAAAAAACCATCGGGGAGAACCGTATACCCACAAAGGAGGATTTTCGGCGTTTACACTGGATATCACCGATGCAGTTCAGCCCGGTGAGGATATTGTGATAGCCGCCAGGGTTCGGGGCGATGCCGATTGGCAGACGATCGCTCCGCTGGGTATGGATTTTACCATTCAATGCGGGCTCTATCGGAATGTCGATTGGTTCTGCACAGGAGATTTGCGAATTGACCGAACCGATCATGGATCCCGCGGGATTTATGTGACCCCGACGAAGCAGGCGCTGACGGCTGACGGGGTTCTTTCAGATGTGAATAACAAAAAATGGAATGTGAACATAAAGAGCTGCCTGGTGAATTCAGGCTCTGCCGCAGTGGACGTAACCGTAGACGTTGTGCTTTGCAGAAAGAAGTTTGAAGGCATCGCATTCAATGGCCGGCTTGCCGATGAAGCGTACGATGTGGTTGAAATCGGTAAAAAAGGAAACCCGTTGCGGTTTCCTTTGGAGGATGACGTTCCTGACGGTGAATCGTATCGTCAGGAGTTTGTCCTGGGGACCATCCCCGGCGGTCAATCTGTCGATTTCAACCGAAGCTTTGTTGTGGATGATCCCCGGCTGTGGAACGGGGAGATGGATCCTGCGCTTTACGATGTGGCCGTTGCTTTGAAGGCAGACGGTCGCACCGTGGATCAGGTATCCGACACAATCGGGTTCAGGTATTATCATGTAGACAAAGCCGGCGGCTTTTCTCTGAATGGGAACCCGTATCCGCTGCATGGAGTGGCTTTGCATGAGGACTTCGGCGGGTCTGTGGGAAAGGCGTTAACTCCGTTCGAACGGAATATTGATTTTTCAATCATTTATGAAACGGGCGCCAATACGGTTCGTCTTTCGCACTACCAGCACGATGACTGCTTTTATGAACTTTGTGACCGTTACGGACTGGTTGTCTGGGCCGAAATTCCGTTGGGGGGTCACATGGGAACCCGTGAAGGCCGTTCCGGCACGGATTATTCCGGAGATCCGGTGACGGAGCATTTTATGGAGGTGACAGAATATCAGCTGCTCGATCTCATCCGGCAGACGTATAATCACAGTTCCATCTGTTTCTGGGGTTTGCAAAATGAAGTGAACTCCAAATATTACGATACGATGAGGCGGTTTATTTCAAAACTGAACACGCTGGCTCATCAGAACGATCCGGTTCGGCTGACGACGCAGGCGATCTGTTTTGATTCGATGCTTGGCTGGGAAACAGACCTCATCGCCTGGAACACGTACCCGCAGTGGTATTTTGATATGTCGATGGAGCAGTTTGTCGACGAAAAGAAAAATGCCCTGAAGACGGGGGATGAATATAATACATATAAAGGAATGGGGATCTCTGAATACGGAGGAGGGGGGAGTCCCGTCCATCACGAAATTCCTCCGCGCCGCCCGCCGACCAATGGCCCGTGGCATCCGGAAGAGTGGCAGAACGTTGTTCACGAGGATGCGCTTCAGGCGTTCCAGGGAGCCCGGCATTTATGGGCAACCTATCTGTGGGTGATGTTCGATTTTGCCTCCTCCGGGCGATCCGAAGGCAGCACACGAGGTTTGAACGATAAAGGTCTGGTTACGAGGGACCGCGATATCAAAAAAGATGCATTCTATTTGTACAAGGCCAACTGGAACGAGCGGGTCAGGTTTGTTCATATTACGAGCAGTCGTTTCAGGATCAGGCATGGCAGCACAACGGAAGTGAAAGCGTACTCCAGCTGTGATGAGGTCTTTCTTTATGGAACAAACCTTTCAGAGGCTCCCGTTTTAATCGGCAAGATGGATGCGAAAGGTTCCGGTATCTTTGTTTATGATCAGCTGGCGCTCAATTTGGGAACCAATGAGTTTTTTGCGGTCGGGAAATATAACGACTCGACATGCCGATCTGAGCCGGTGATCTGGGTTCGGGAACCGGATGCCGGTATTCACCGTGAGGAGGACGACCGGATTGTTGAGGCGGGAAAATCCGCAGCTTCTGCGGATCACACGCTTGAATCGGCATCAGTTCGAAGTTCGGAAATTCCCGGCTGGAAAATAACGTCGCATGATTTTGTATCTCCCAAGTTCGGCTTCAGCGTGAAGGCATATGATTTTAATCACAAAGATAAAGTCATCACGGTCTTCTGGGATCAAAAGGAATATTTTGACCGGGGTGATTTTATGGCCGGACTGCACGTTGTTGGCAACGCTTCATGCGAACTGGAAGCCGCCGCATTTTATATTACTGAAGGAGATGCTGTGGTTGTAAAAACCCGCAACAGTGAGGAAATTCGCTATACGATTCATTTTGAACATTGAGAAAGAATGAGTTCGGATCGTCTAATCGGTTGTGTGTTTGGGCAGCATTTCAGAAATATAAAGAGATAAGATTTTATCCCGGAAATACCGGGAGTGCTGCTTGTGCTCTGTTGCTCAGGCAGATACAATCCACGAATAGTCGCCAAGAGGGCGCTGGGTCATTAAACGAAAGGAATCGGAACATGAAGAAAAGAGTAGCGGGATTAATACTTTTTTTGATCGCAGGAATGTGCTTCATGGCGCAATCCGCGGATTTGTGGTGGAATGTTGCGGGCTCTTCGCCTTGGAGCACTCTCGCTAACTGGAACACCGCAGCCGACGGTTCGGGATCTGTTCCCGGTGCGGCTCCCGGCGCATCGGATACCGCGATCTTCGCTACCTCTCTGGTCAGTGTCAGTAAAACTCCTTATCTGACTGCGGACACGGCCGTCGGTGGTTTAGTGATCAATAACACGGGCGATACCACCATTTATGGGAACAGCCTGACGGTGCGGACGCTTACAATAGGCTCCGGCGGCGTCACGATGAATCCAGGTGCGGGCCGGCTGGTCTTTGGCAACACATCAAACCGGGGTCAGAGTGTCGCTTTGGGTGCGTCGCAGTCGTGGATTAATAATTCGTCGAGTCAATTGAGATTTAACTATTCGTCGGCGAACACGAACAGTCTTGATCTGGGCGCACACACACTGACCATCGGCGGTTCCGGAGAGTCGGCTATGTATGCTCCGGTTTTGGGCAGCGGCTCCATACTGAAAAGCGGTACGGGCACTCTGAAGTTTCTCGGAACCAACACCTACAGCGGCACAACCATCATTAGCGGCGGTACGCTGCAGGTCGGCGATGGCGCCGTGGACACAACCGGATCACTGGGTACCGGCGACGTTACCAATAATGGCAGCCTGCTTTTTAGACGCGCAGACGCCATCACCGTAGCCAATGACATCAGCGGCAGCGGATCGGTAGCTTACTATATCGGATCCGTCGTTACTGTCACCGGCAACAACACCTATACCGGCGATACGGTTGTCAGCAATGCGTCCAGCGTTACTGTGGGCAGCGACAGCAACCTGGGCAGCGGCTCATCAACTGTAACGATCGGTCAAAACGCCGAATTGGTTGTCACCAACAGTTTTGCCACCTCCAAAGCATTTGTCATGAATCAAGGAAATCCCGCACTGAGCATTGATGCCGGGATAACGCTTACGCTTAACGGAAGCGTAGGGGGTATCAATCCCGGCGCGAACGGTGCTTTTCCTCCCGTAAAGAAAGGTGCAGGCACGCTGGTTCTGAATGGAGTCGGTACGTTTGCGGACCAATCGACATTCAAGGTAGGCGCTGGCGAATTGGATTTGGGAAATGCCGCGGCATTGAACGGAGCGAGCTTGAGGATGGATCCTGGCGCTGCACTGGACAACACGTCCGGTTCTGCGATGACCGTCACCGGAATAAAGGGGGTTGAAATATATTCAGGCTTCACCTTCGTCGGATCAGACGATTTGGATCTGAGTGTGGCAGGGGCCGGGTTTATCGGGGGTACAGGCAACCGCACGGTGACCGTGTCCGGCAATAACCTGACCATCGCCGGAATCAGTACGACCGGAACGGACTATTCCGGACTGGACTTGCAGGATGGCGGCCTGATCAAAAACGGTTCTGGCGGGCTCATCATCAAAGGAGCCAGTGATTACACCGGCGGGACTGCCGTTTCTGCGGGGACGCTGGTTGCGGCCGCGGACAGCGCACTGGGCAGCAGCAATGTGACGGTGTCGGGCGGCGCAGCGCTCGTTCTGACCAACGGGGTGTCGAACGACTATATCGCCGATACGGCCAGCCTGGTGCTGGACGGCAGTGCGGTTCTGGACCTGGCCTTCAGCGGCATACCGGACACCGTCGGCAGCCTTTCGCTCGACGGCGGCAGCACCACGGTTCCGGACGGAACTTACACGGCATCGGCTCTGAGCGGCCTGGGGACGGGAACCTACACCGGCACCGGGTCCCTGGTGGTCGGGGAGGGCGGCGTGACCGAAATCGGAAACGTGGAGGCTGAGCTTCTGCCCGGCGGCAGCAGCCTGTCTCTCTCCTGGACCGCCGAGGCCGGCGCGTCCTACGCCGTGCAGACCAACTCGGATCTGGTTGACGGAGCGTGGGGCGATTTCCAGACCGGCATTACCGGCAGCGGTGCGGTTCTGGTCACGAACGACCTGATCGGCGCCGTCGGTTTTTATCGCATCGTCGCGGAATAGGTTTGCAGCCCCGCCGCATGCGGAAGCAGGGGCTCGATAATCGATCCGGAGCGGGGACTTTCCAGTCCCCGTTTTCTTGGGAAAGGGAGTCCAATGACAACGACCGGGTTTGGAACAGGTTTAATGCTGTGTTTTGCCGCGCTGGCGGCGCACGGCACGGTGCTGCTGGAGTCTGATTTTTCCGGGGCGGCCGGCCCGCTGGCCGGGAGCGGCGGCTGGGTCAGCCGCAATAGCGTGGTTCATCAGGACGGCAGCGGATTGGCCGGGCTGGGGAAGGGGGCTGACGGGTTTGTGAAACGCCCCATCACCGTTCCGGCTGCGGCAAAAAAAATCCGGCTCAGTGCGCGCGTGCAGTTTTCGGCTGTGCCCGGAAGCGTGATGCGCAATTCTCATCTTGTGAAAACGGAACAGCCGGCCTGGATCGCGTTTGGTTTCATGAACAATCCCGTTCCGCATGCGGGGCTGGGTTCTTCTGAGCTGTCGGTGTCCGTTTCGTCGGACGGCAAAACCGTCTCGGTCGGACTGGGGCAGGTGGTCGGCGCGGCAGAGCCGGTTTTCGGCACGTACCGGACCGCCGGGGACGGCAGCTGTGAACTGGCGCTGGAGTGCGATTTTGCGGACGGCATCGCCACCGCCTTCCTGAACGGAAAACCCGTGCTGTCCCATGCCGTGCAGCTGACGGTGGATGCGCTTTCACTGGCCGGGGTCCAGCTGCGCAGAATGCAGCCGCTGAACAGCGCTGAGCCCGGCGGGGTGAACTGGATGAAAATCGAGTGGTTTGGCCCCGGCGCGGCTCCGGCGGTTCAGGGACAGGCGCTGGGGTCGTGCATCAATCCCGAAGTGCAGCGCGCGCGCGAAATCGAGTCGCGCATTGCCGGGGCACAGAACGCGGCGGAAACCCTGGCGGCACTGAAGCTGGGGTGGAGCAATCCGCCCGCCACCTGCCGCCCGCATACCCGCTGGTGGTGGCCGGGCAATGCGGTAACCAGAGAAGGCATCGATTTCCAGCTCCGCGAGATGAAGGACAAGGGGTTCGGCGGCGTCGAAATCATGAGTTACGACAAAATCTATAAAAAGGGGAATATCGAATTCGGCTCCGATGAATTTCTGGAGATGGTGGGCTATACGGTGTCCAAAGCGCAGGAGCTGGGCATGCTGGTGACGCCGCCGCTGGGGCCGGGCTGGAATCTCGGCCATGGCTGGGTGCCGCGGGACGACCGGTCCAAGGCGCTGGCGATTTCTGAACAGGAGGTTCAGGGCGGTCGAAATTCGGAATACGCATTGATTCCTCCTCCCCATCGGCCTTATTCGCATACGGAAAAAAAACTGGAGGCCGTCGTTGCGGTCCGGCTCCGGGCCGGCGGTGTGCCGGACTGCGGGGAGCGGGTTGACCTGAGCGGTTCCGTTGAAGGCAACCGCGATTTTTCCGTCAACCCGCAGCTCACGGTGCGGGCGGATCTGCCAAAGGGGCAATGGAAGCTGATGAGCTTCTGGACCGCGTTCTCCGGACAGAAATGCGCCTGCGAAAACTACACGCCGAAATCCGCGCTGGTGGATCATCTCGACTCAAAAGCGGTTCGTGCCTGTGCGGACACGATGGGCGGGAAGTACCGCGCCCTGTTCGGGCGGCATTTCGGCCAGACCGTGGATTCCTTTTTCAACGACAGTTTTGAGCTGCATCAGGATTTCACTTTGTGGAGCACGGGCCTGTTTGAGCGCTTTGAGCGCGAAAAGGGATACGATCTCCGCCCCTGGCTGCCGATGCTGAAATACGACGGATCTCCCGAGGCGCCCTATGTGCGCTGTGATGTCGGAGAATTCCTGCACCGCATGGGGATGGAGGGTGTCATCGACACGCTGAGCGACTATGCCGCCGAATGCGGTATGCAGATGCGGCTGCAGCCGCACTACCGCTTCACCACGGAGCTGATCGAGGCATCCGGCCGGCTGCAGCGGCCGGAAACGGAGTTTACCCGCCGCAGTTTCGATCCCTCCGCCTATCCGCACAAGCTCACCGTCAGCGGCGCACAGCTGTATCCGTCCGCGGAAAAGCGCTGGACATCGGCGGAATCGTTCACCTTCATCAACGATCGCTACCGCACCACGATGGAACAGATTAAATGCGCCTCCGATCTGTTCCTACGCGACGGAATTACCCAGTTCTACAACCACGGCTATTTCTACACCCCCGAAAAGGAAATCGCGCCCTCCCGCGATTTCACCTGGATGAACCGCATCAGCCACGTCAACACCTGGTGGCCGTGGGTCCGCGGGCTGGCCGACTACCAGGCGCGCGCCGCCTTCCTTTTGCGTCAGGGCCGCGCCGAAACCGATGTCCTGCTCTATTCCCCCATGCCGACCGTCTGGTCCGAACGCGCCGCCTTCCCCTTTAAAAACGTGCGCGATATTCCCTTCGGCCCGCTGCCGAAAATCCTCGTCGCCAGCGGGTACGATTTCGACTGCGTCAACGACGACCTGCTCCAAAAGCACGCCGCCGTTAAAGACGGAAAGCTGGAAATCAACGGATACGCGTATTCGGTCCTCATCCTTCCGCGCGTCCGTTTCCTCGCGCCGGAAACGCTCGCAAAAATCGAGCAGTTTGTGCGCTCCGGCGGAACCGTTTTCGCGCTGAACACGCTCCCGGATAAAACCACCGGGCTGATGAACCGCGAGCAACGCGACCTGCGGCAGGCCCGGTCGATACAGGCGCTGTTCGAGCCCGACGGCGGAATCAGGAAGGTGGACCGCGGCGCCACCTGTTTTCTGCCCGACTGCGACGGGTTCGAGTATTTGACCTCGTTCGGGTTGGCGTACGACTGGCGGCCCACCGAGCCCCTGTCGCCCGCCTACGCCGAGTTCATAAAAATCCTGCGCGGATACCGGGTCCCCGACGTTGAGATTGCCGACACCCCGCTGAGCAACGGCCTGACCTTCCGCCACACGCGGATCGGCGACGTGGACTGCTGGTTCATCTGCAACCTCCAGCCGAATCACCGTAAAACGGAAGTCACCTTGAATTGCAGCTTAGCTGGCGTTATAGCCAGTGGAACGGTCGAGGCTCAAATCTGGGATGCCATGGACGGCAGTTTCCAAACATTGGAAAATGTTCGTTTTGCGGATGATGGCCGCATCGTCATCCCGGTCGATCTCGAGCCGTGGCAGTCGCAGTTTGTGCTGCTCACACCGGAGCGGGGGCTTTCCAGCCCCC
>JBFHEM010000040.1:0-43432 GCA_041584215.1 Tichowtungia sp.
AGAATGTCTAGAATCCGACGTTTCATATAATTGCGGTATTGGCTCCGTCCGGATGGGTCATCGGAGAACCCATGGGCGTTTAGCACCTTCTCTGCCGTTAAAAATTCAGGGCGCTTGGCGGGTCGCATATAGCCGCAAAAACTGCTCCATTTAAAATCAGTTAAATTGCCGCTTTCCAGGTCGAACGCGTGCGCACGGGCCGGATTCAGATGGATGTAGTCAGCGACCGTTCTGAAATACTCCCCCTGATCAACAGGCAGCGCTTTGTACCGGCCTTGAAACAAATGACCCCAGACTTGATGCCGCGCATTGAAGCGTTGTGTATAAGTGCTTTGAAACCAGCGCATGCCGTCGACGAGATTCGGCTCCGGAGTTTCAAGCAGAAGATGGTAGTGATTGCCCATCAGGACAAAGGCGTGAATGAGCCAGCCATTGCGCTCTGAAACCTCTCCAAGCGTGTCCAGAAATCGTTCATGATCCTTCCCGTCTCTGAAAATCGGTTCCTGACGATTTCCCCGGCACATCACATGATACGTAGCTCCCTCAAATTCAACCCGCGGTTTTCTTGCCATGTACGTAGTTAAACAGAGGTGCCTCGGGGCTTCAATGCATAAAATAACGAATTAGGCGGACTGACCCCTATTCCTATTCTTCAATGCATAAAATAACGAATTAGGCGGACTGACCCCTATTTTCAACCCAGTCAAGAATGGCGTCGAGACGCCGCTGAATGTGGTCTGTGCGCACTGCCCGTTGAATGACCTTCGACGTGGACAGATCACGGACTTCATCCCCTACTACGGTGGCTGAGGATTTTATAAGTTCTTCGACCAAAGGCGCAGCCGTGTTGCTGTAAAACACGTGACGCACGTTGCCATACGATGTGCGCCCACCCTCCTCGCCGAGGTAGGCGAGCATCAACCACAAGACGATCTCCCTCCTCACGTCACTTGGGCAATGGGCGAGGCCTCCAACTTCCTGAAATGAGCGCAGCAATTCGCCATGAGAAGCGTGTGCACCCCACCTAAATCCGACTTTCTTCATTTGGTCTAAAATGCCGGTATAGAAGTCTTTGAGATGCGCTTGTTTCAGATAGGGAAGGGTTCCCGAAGCGAACGCAACGCGAATAACCGGCCGGACTGATCCACCCCGCGTTATCTTCCCCTGGAGGTGCGAAGCGAGGGTCAGGCGTGCGGCGTTTTGAGTGATTGCTGCAAAGTGACTCAGGAAACTGAATGCATTCTGACGGACCAAGTCGGATTGGCTGCTGTCCAGTGCGACCGAAGCAAGGAACTTCAGTATTTCTTCCTGTCTGGGCTGGGGCGCATGCTCATAGTCCTGCAGCAGACTCGGTGCCGGCGTCGACGGGTCTGGCTGCTCCACCAATTCCTTCACGTCCGTGACGCGGATCAAGTGGATTGGATCCTGCGATAAGACGATATTGATGCAGGTCTGGAAGATGTACACGCAATCTTCAACACCTGCTTCGTATTCGTCGTCCTCGTGCTCGAGATCCCGTCGGATCTCGTAACAACGTGCTAACCGTCGCCAATCTGGCCTGCTCAGAATCCCCATCCTGTACGTAAGATCGATCAGCTTGCTTGTGGGGTAATTCTCGATGTCTTCAGCGACGGAGACTGGGGGAAGCTTGTGCTGTTTTGCCGCTTCTGTTGCGATATCTAATCCGGCGACAACCACCTTCTCTCGGAGGTCGTGCACCGATGCGTTGAAAAGCCGCTGACAAGCACTGCTTGGGTCCACGGCTATGAGCCGCCGGACACGATTGATCAAGTCCTTCGCCTGCCATGCAGGTCTGATTGCATCAAGGAGGGTCGGAACATCCGACGCTCTTACCAGTTCTGCAGTCGGAGATGGAATTAGGTCAGTCATTGTTCATTTCTCCCGGCTAACATTTAATGAGCGAACTTCCTATTTCAGTGGTAAACAGGGCGCAATGCTAATGGCTTGTTTTCTGCACGTCAATTTAAAGCTTAAAGAGTCAAGTGATACTGTATAAGCATGAGTCGATATTTTGATGTTATTTGCGGTCGGAATTCGACCGCGACAAGCTCTCTGATCGCGATCTTCTGCAGTTCTGCAGTGCGTTTGCCGTTTCGCTTCTTTTTGAGAATACAAAGAGCACGTTCGGAATACCTCAGGCCCGATCAGCTGGCGCGCGATGATTCTTTGGAGGGCTGGCAGCGGCGGCAGGCCGTGAAGGCGGCGGAGCTTTATTGGTAGGTTTTGTCGCGGTGTTTGAGCCATCCGCCGGGATGCCGTCCGGCCGGGTCGCGGTGCGTCCAGTGGATGACGCCGCCTTTGCGGTTCCATTCGTACTCGCCGCAGAACTCGACCCGGTCGCCCGCCGCGAGGGCGGGGATGCGCGGGGCGAGATCGATGTTGTGGGCCATCAGGACGGTCTGGCCGGAGGGCAGTTTCAGGATAAACCGCTGATGGCGCGAGCCGTCGTTGTCATCCGGAAGCAGCCTGATGACGGTGCCGCTTCCTTCCACCTGGGTGTCGCTCTGCTCATTGTTCCAGGCCTGCCCGACGGAACCTTCCTGTGCGGTCCGATCCGTAAGGACGTGCCGGCCCAGAACAATCAGCAGGCCGACAATCAGCACGGCGAGAGATGGCTTCGTCTTTTTCATGTGGCGAACTCTTAGAGCTGCCGCAGGGTTTCGGTGCGGATCAGCCCGCCCATTTCCGAGGTGGAGGCGAGGGTGTAGCCTTCGTGACACAGATCGGCGGTGCGCAGGTTGTGGCCGAGCGCCGCTTCGAGCCCCTTGCGGATCGCGGTCGCCGCTTTTGCTTCGCCGAGGTCGTCGAGCATCATCGCCGTCGAGAGGATCATGGCAATCGGATTGGCTTTGCCCTGTCCGGCGATGTCCGGGGCGGAGCCGTGGACCGGCTCGAACAGGCCGGTGCCTTTGCCGAGACTGGCGGAGGGCAGCAGGCCGAGCGAGCCGCCGAGCGTGGCGGAGGTGTCGGAGAGGATGTCGCCGAAAATGTTTCCGGTGAGGATCACGTCGAACTGGCGCGGATTGATGACCATCTGCATGGTGGCGTTGTCGATGTACATGTGGTCGAGTTCGACATCGGAGAATTCTTTGGCGTGCAGCGCTTTGACGGTGTCGCGCCACAGGCGGGATACCTCGAGCACGTTGGCTTTGTCGACGGAGGTGACCTTGTTGCGGCGCTTGCGGGCCCATTCAAAGGCGACGCGCGCGACGCGGTCGATTTCCGGCACGGTGTAGCGCATGGTGTTGAAGGCTTCAAAGCCGTCGTTGCCGACCGGCTGGCCGAAGTAGATGCCGCCGGTCAGCTCGCGCACGGTCAGCAGGTCGACGCCGATGACGACGCCCGGGCGCAGCGGCGAGGATTCCACCAGCGACGAGGGAATCGAGACGGGGCGCAGGTTGGCGAAAACCTCCAGCTCCTTGCGGATTTTCAGCAGGCCGGACTCCGGGCGCATCGCGCCGGTCAGCTCGTCCCATTTGGGGCCGCCGACCGCGCCGAGCAGCACCGCGTCGGACGCCTTGCAGGTGTCGATGGTGGCCTGCGGCATCGGGTCGCCGGCGGCATCAATGGCCGCGCCGCCCGCGAGGGCTTCGGTGTATTCAAAGGTGAAGTCGGATTTTTCCGCGATGGCGTCGAGCAGTTTGACGCTTTCGGCGACCACTTCCGGGCCGATCCCGTCGCCGGGCAGCAGCGTGATTTTATAGGTTTTGGACATGTGTGTTCTCTTTCTGTTTTAGATATTGGTCATTTGCCCGGGAAAAAGGCATGCTTTCGAGTATCGAAAAACAAAGAACGGATAACCCGGGAACAGACAGCCGCAGGGCGTCTGTTTGATGAAAACCGGAGTTCTTACCAGTTTGGGGCACATTAGAGAAGAGCAATATGGAAAAAGAAGCGGAGTGGATTTTCTTTGATATCGACGGCACGCTGCTCTACGCCCGCGGCGCGGGGCGCAAGGCGTTTCGTCAGGCGTTTGAAGAGGCGCTGGGCTGGGACCAGGGCGTCGAGCACATTAATTTTTACGGGGCGACCGACCTGGATGTGTTTCGCCGCATCTGCGCCGAGCGCGGCGAGCCCTCGACGCCGGAGATGGAGCGGGCCTTTTTCGAGCGGCTCGGCGCCCGGCTCGGCGAACATTTGGAGCAGACCCCGCCCGAGCTGTTTCCAAACATTGGAAAAATCGTGCCGGAACTTTCCAACCATTGGAAACTCGGCATCGTGACCGGCAACATCGAGGCCACCGCCCGGCTGAAGCTCAAGCATGCGGGCCTGCTGGGCTATTTTGATCCGGGCGGCTTCGGCTGCGGCTGCGATCATCCCGACCGGGTGGAAATCGCCCGCCTGGCGCTGCAGCGCGCCGGCAATCCGCAGCGGGCGGTGCTGATCGGCGACACGCCGCGCGATGTCGAGGCGGCCAACAGAAACGGCATGGTCTCGATTGCCGTCGCCACCGGTATTTTCGATGCGCAGGCGCTCGAAAAGGCGGGCGCGGATTATGTGTTTGAGGATCTGACGGATACGGAGAGGCTGCTCTCCATTTTGGAGGCGTTGTGAAAAATGAATTGAAAGCGGAACGAGCGTCCCGCTCGTTTAAGCAAGCGGGACGCCTGCTGTGCATTGCAGGCGTCGGTTTGCTGCCGGCGGGATGCATGCAGGAGAAGGAGGAGCCCATGAATGTCCCTGTTGAGAAAACCGATGCCGAATGGAGGGCCGAGCTGACGGCGGAGCAGTACCGGATTTTGCGCCAGGCCGGTACGGAACGCGCCTTTACCGGACTCTATACCGATCACGACGAAGAGGGGGTTTACCGCTGCGCGGGCTGCGGGGCCGTGCTGTTCACCTCGGAAAGCAAATACCATTCCGGCTGCGGCTGGCCGGCCTTTGATCAGGCGGTGTCCGCCGGAAGCATCCTTGAGCGCCGGGATGACAGCCACGGCATGATCCGCACCGAAGTGCTGTGCGCGAAGTGCGGCGGCCACCTCGGCCACGTCTTTCCCGACGGCCCGCAGGAAACCACGGGCCTGCGCTACTGCATCAACTCCGCCGCTCTGGAATTCGACGGGGAGGAAGAGTAGGGGATCGGCTCATAGAGCCGACGCTGCACTGCAGGGTCGGCTCTAGAGCATTTAACGATTGAGGTATCATAAACCTGATTTTGTAGGACAGGCGTCTCTGTACTCAGAGAGCCTGTGCTCATCACACGCTCCCGAATACGGGAAGCGCGTCCTACAATAGGATCAAAAACGGGATCACAATCGTTAAGCGACTCTATGAGCCGATGAGTTTGGGTTGAGATGTAGAGTCGGCTCTATGAGCCGAGGGTTCCCTCAGCCCGAATCCCGCTATACGACTTCGACGAGCTCGAGCTCGAAGGTCAGGTCCTTGCCGGCCAGCGGGTGGTTGGCGTCGATGGTGACGGCCTCTTCTTTGATCTCTTTGATCACAACGGGCAGCGGACCCTGCGGGCCCTGCATCTGCAGCGGCATGCCGACCTGCAGTTCCATGCCTTCCGGGAAGTTGGCTTTCGGAATGTCGCCGATCATTTCCTCGCGCGCTTCGCCGTAGGCTTCCTTGCAGGGCAGGGTGACGGTTTTTTTGCCGCCGACTTCCATGTCGCGCACTGCGGCGTCAAAGCCGGGGATGACCATGCCGGCGCCGGTTTCAAATTCCAGCGGGTCGCGGCCGGCGGAGGAGTCGAACTGCTCGCCGTCGCTCAGGGTGCCCGTGTAGTGGATGCGTACCTTTTTTCCGTCTTCAATCATGTGTTGTCCTTCGGTTCGTATTCAAAATGGACTGACGACCCTACAGACTCAGGGCGGTTTGGCAAAAGAAAACGGTCAAAATACTTTTTTGACACGTTTGAACAATATTCCCGGATTGTGTACGTTATGCGGATTATGAAAAAAGCAATTGGAGCTGTTTTGATTGGTCTGGCTGCGGCCGGTTTGGCCGCGGAACTGAAGGACGGCGTCTATGCCGGCAAGGCCGGCGGGTACAACGGGCCGGTGCGGGTTGCCGTGACCGTGAAAGACGGACGGATTGATGAGGTGGAAGTGACATCCAGCCGGGAGTCCCGGGGCCGCCGCGCGGCAACGGAAATTCCCCGTCGTATCGTGCAGGCGAACAGCACCGATGTGGATGCGATCAGCGGTGCGACAATTTTTTCAGATGCCATCAAGGCGGCAGTCAAGGACGCGCTCAAAGACGCTCAGTAGTGTCTGGCGCGTTCTGCCGTGACGGGTTTTTCCGCCGAACGGCTCAGAGCGCAAGATAGTTTTCCGGCCGGAAGCGCGGCGTGCAGACCGCGAAGAAAATCAGATCGTCCGTGCCGGTGTTGGTGATCCGCTGCGGAAGGTCCGGCGGAATGCAGACCACATCGCCCGGCGACACGTCCCGTGCCTGCACCCCGTCGAGCTCCATGCGGCCGCGGCCGGAGACAATCAGATAGCGCTCGGAGGTCCCGGTCAGCCGGTGCCAGGCCGTTGTCACGCCCGGTTCGACCCGCGCCCGGGCCACCGAAAGCTCGGGGTCGGATTCGTCGTTCAGCACTTCCGTGATGAAACAGCGCTCCGCGGTTGCAAATTCTGCGGCCGGGTCGGGGCTTTTTATTTGCGCGTTCATCTTGCCGGTCAGCCGGTCGTTTTCCCGGTCTGGGTAAGCACGCTTTTGGCGGCGGCGACGAGTCCGGCCACATCGCTCAGATTGGACGGAATGATCATCGTGTTGTTGGTTTTGGCCAGGTTGCCGAACTCGGTGATGTACTGCTCGGCAATGCGCAGGTTGACGGCCTCCGTGCCGCCTTCCGCCTGAATGGCTTTGGCGATGGCGGTGATGCCTTCGGCGGTGGCCATGGCCACGGCGCGGATTTCGGCGGCGCGCCCGTCGGCCTCGTTGATGCGCTTCATCTTTTCGCCTTCCGAACGGGCGATGGCCGCCTGCCGTGCGCCGTCCGCCTCGTTGATCTTTGATTGGCGGCCCCCTTCCGATTCGGCGATCACGGCGCGCTTCTCGCGCTCGGCGCGCATCTGTTTTTCCATGGCGTCCTTGATGCTCTGCGGCGGGGTGATGTTTTTCACTTCGTAGCGGGTGACCTTGACGCCCCACGGATCGGAAGCCGCATCGACGGCTTCGACGATGGTGCCGTTGATGGAGTCGCGCTCTTCAAAGGTTTTGTCGAGGTCGAGTTTGCCGATGACCGAACGCATGGTGGTCTGCGCCAGCTGGGAGGAGGCGAAGGCGTAGTTGTTGATGCCGTAGGAGGCGTTTTTCGGGTCCATCACCTGCATGTAGAGAATGCCGTCGACCTCGACGGAAATGTTGTCGCGGGTGATGCACATCTGCGGGGGCACATCGATGGCCTGCTCCTTGAGGCTGTGTTTGTAAGCCACCTTGTCGATGAACGGGATGAGAATGTGCAGTCCCGCTTCGAGGGTTTTGTGGTATTTGCCGAGCCGTTCAATGATAAAGGCCTGGCGCTGCGGCACGATCTGCATGGTTTTTGCGATCGCGATGACAGCGAAGACCGCGATGATAATCAGAATAATAATGCCAGCGTCCATTGTGTTCTCCTTACAGTGCGGGTTTTACGGTTAGGGTCAGGTTGTTCTGCGCAGTCACTTCCACGGGGGTTCCGGCGCCAATCGGTTCGTCGGCGACGGCCTTCCACCCGGCGCCGTTGAGCTGGATGCGTCCGGGTTTTCCCGGCTCGATGGCGGCGGTGACTTCGCCGTGCGCGCCGATCATCCGGCTCAGCTCGCCGGACGCTTCGGGGCCGCCGGAGGTGCGCCCCATGAAGACGGACTTGAGCAGACGGCGCAGGCCGAACAGCGAAGCCAGCGAAACGGTGATAAAGACAACGAGCTGCCATTCCAGGCCGAGCGGCAGCAGCCACGCCAGCAGGGCGGTCGCCAGCGCCCCGATTCCGAAGAAAAACAGAATCAGGCCCGGGACTGCGAATTCACTGATCATCAGCGCCAGCCCGGCCAGGGCCCACCAGAATGCTGTAGTAAACATAATAAGCCCCTTTCTTTAAACATCCTCTACTTGTTGCTGTTTTTCGCTTCGACGTCAAATTGCCGATTGACGATTGGTTAGCAGGCTGCTTCTGCAATTCAATCGGAAATCATCCCGCTCCCTGCGGATGCGTTCCGGTTCCTGCAGATCGATCCGCTGTCCGTTGGCGCAGCTTTCCGTTACCGCCTCGAGCACTTCGCGAGATTTATTCATGAACAGGAAGCTATCAAAGACTGTTACCGGCTTCGATTACAAAAGCAGGGTTGTTTGTAGCACGATTGCATGCGTCTTTGCTGAGGCCCCGGCCGGGCCGGCAGGAGCGCCCGGCCCGCACCCCTCCGTGGAGCCGGTTAAATCTCGATGCCGGTGAACCTGCGCAGCAGAAAGCCGACGAAAAAGCTGATGGCCGCGATGCCGAGGCTGAGGCCGGCCATTTCCATGAAGCGCCGGCGGAAGTTGAGGTCTTTGGCGACAGAGATGTAATAGTTGAATGCGGCGATAATCACAATGCCGAGCAGCAGGGTGATGCCCAGGCAGATAAAGTAGTTTGAAAAGAGGAGGTAGGGGGCAATCAGCACAAGCACGGTGACGATGTAGGCGGAGCCGGTGTACACCGAGGCTTTGACCGGATGTTTTTCTGTTTCCTCGGATTTGGTGGAAAGGTATTCGGATGCCGCCATGGAAAAGGCCGCCGCAATGCCGGTGATGGCGCCGGTGAGCGCGATCAGGCTCGTGTTTTGCAGGGCCAGGGTCAGTCCGGCCAGCGCGCCGGTCAGCTCCACCAGCGCATCGTTCAAGCCCAGCACGATGGATCCGGTGTACTGCAGCCGTTCTTCGTTCAGCAGGCTGATCAGCTCCTGTTCATGATCGTTTTCGTCGGCCGCCATTTGTCCGGCCGGGGCGAAAGCGGCTTCGTATTCCGTATAGTTCTCCTGTGCGCCGGCCTCGCCGGCCTCCATCAGTTTGATGCCGAACGTGAGCCCGAGCAGCCGGGTGATCCACACATATTTCCAAACCATGAAACGGTTTGGCTTCACATCGGTGCCGGTGGCCGTTTTCCATTGGTTGCAGTGTCGCAGTTCGTCGTCGGCGATTTGCAGCAGCACTCTGCGGTTGGCCGGATCTTTGGCCTTTTCAGCCAGCCTGCGATAGATGTGGTACTCGGTGATTTCATTGCGCTGAAACACAAGGAACTGCTGTCGGTCGGCTTCGGAGATATTCATGCGCGCAGTATAGCGGAGCCGACGGGTTTTCCAACCTTTGGAATGAAAGAAGCCGCGAGGCCCTGCACGGCAGAAAATTATGTTATGCGCATAACATGATTTCTTGCGGCAGGACTGTCAATGCAGGGTTGGGGCTGCCGGTTTAAGGTGCGGACAGTCCCGAATGGCACTTGGTTAAGCGTGTTTGAAATGTTGCAGGGCCGGAACGGTCGCATTCGCCGACCTCGCTTCGCGTCCCGCCGTATTCCTGAATGAAACCCCTTTCAAATGAAACAAATCTAAGCCGAACCGCTGCGGCGGGAAGGTCTCGCAAGCTCAACCATTCCAGCCCTACAATCCTTAACGAAGTGCCATACCGGACAGTCCCGGCTGCCGCAAGGCGCTTTGATGGGCCATCCAGTCGTCGTACATCGTCTGCATGGCCGCGAGGTTCTCGTCGTGGTCGACGTCGAGGGCCGCGCCGCCGAGATGGGTATAGGTCACCTGGGTGCGCGCGCCGATGATGCGGCCGATGCCGCGCGGCAGCGCGTCGAGCGGAGCGTGCGTGCGCAGGCGGTCCGCCAGCCGCGGGTGGCCGTGCCGGTCGTAGTAGAGCGAGAGCTGCAGGAACATGAACACTTTGAGCGCGGCGACGAACCGCCAGCTGACCAGCAGCAGCGCGAACATCATGCGCAGCACATTGAACAGATGGGTCTGGTAGCGCCACTCATACATCTTCTCGATGTAGTCCAGGTGCCGGATCTTCAGCGGCTTGGCCAGGTGCAGGTTGTTCTGGCGCATCAGGTCTTCGCGGACATGAATATAGATCATCCGGATGCCCGGCTTCCCGCCGGCCGGGTGATAATAGCGAAGCACTTTTTCCGAGGTGATGCCGATGGAATAATCGAAGTCGTGCATATTGCTCTGGGCGATGAATTCATCGGTCTCCCACGGCGTGAGCAGGGGAATATCGCACGGCACAACCATCACCGGGGTCTCGGCGTGTTCCGTTTCGCGCAGGTCGGAAAAGGCGACGGTCTCCGGCAGCCCCAGGGAGTCGACATAGGCCGCCTTGAAGTTCTCGATCATGTTCTCCCGCTGCTCCATCACCCGGATTTCCCCGCCGCCCGCCAGTGCGGCGGCGTGCCGGCCGATGATCTCCTCCAGGCGGTCCGCCGGGCCGATGATCGTAATGTTCCGCACAAAGCGGGCCTGCTTGAGCGCACGCAGAACATGGATCAGCAGCGGCTCTTCGTTCAGCATCAGAAAGGCCTTGTTGTCATCACAGACCCTGACACTGGCGCGCCGGTCGCCCGCCAGCAGAATGGCATTCACATGCTTCAGCCGTTCCATCGCTTCCTCCGTTGGTCCGCAGACTAATCGGAAACGCGGCCCTCAACAAGGGATTTCCAGCTCCTGGAATTTTGTCAGACTCCGTCCGGCTTCCGTTCAATGCCAGCCGCTTCTGCCGCCTCCGCAAAAGGTTTGCAGTTCCGCCTTCAGGCGGCCGCTCCTGCTCAGATTCTCTGCGGACGGCCGGGGCAGCTGTCCCCGGCGCCCTGATCAAGTTGCAACGAGCAGCTGTTGCGGGTTTTTAAGCACCTGTTCCGTCGGGATAATTTTCATGCCGGAGTGATAGAGGGTTTCTGATCCGCCATAAAGAAGGATGCACCGGGCGGTGGGGTAGTCGGACTGAAATGCGTTGAGGCCCCGGAGGTCTTTCCGGTCAAACCGACGTGCTCTTTTCACTTCAATGGCGATCAAACCATCGGCGCCGTAAAGGACGAAATCCACCTCCTGCCCATTGGTGGTTCGCCAATAGTACATGGACAGGTCCAGTTGGTGATAGGAAATCCACGCGCGCAGCTCTTGAAAAACGATGGTTTCCAGGGCGGCCCCATCGATTTGTTCCGGCGCATCCAGTGGGCCCTTGGGCCGGACGGTTCGGTAGACTCCGACATCGAAGAAAAAAAACTTTGGATGCTGAACCATTCGGCGCTTGGCCTTTTTCTGAAACACCTGAACCCGGCTGGCGATCAAAAGGTCTTCGAGTATGTCAAAATAGGCTTCAACCACCTTTCGGTTTATGCAGGCCTCTCTGGCAACCGCTGAGATGTTAAGAACCTCGCCCTGGGAAAAACTGGCCGCTTCAAGAAAGCGGGTAAAGTTTCCGATATTTCGTGTCAGGCCCTCCTGTTGAACCTCCTCTTTCAAATACGTTTGCACGTAGGAGCTGAGATACTCTTTGGCATCAACGGTTTTGTTGTCGTCATACAGCGTTGGGAGGTGTCCGTGCAGCAGTGTTTTTTCCAAATTAAACCGGGAGCCCAGCTCAGCGGCCGTCAGCGGAAAACAGCTGCGGGTCAATGCTCGTCCTGCCAATAGATTGGTTCCCGATTTTCGCAGTTTTCGCGGGCTCGATCCGGTCAGGATAAATCGCATTGAGCTGGATTCGATCAGCTTGTGAACCTCATTGAGTAATTCCGGAATTTTCTGCACTTCGTCAATAATTACGGTGCCGCCATAGCCCGGCGGGATCCATTCCGCGATCCGCCCGGGCTGGGCTGATAGCCGCAGCGCCGTGGAGGAGTCCAGCAGATCAACATAAATGGCGTTTGGATAATTTGTTTTCAGCCACCGCGTCTTTCCGGTCCCGCGCGGGCCGAAAAGAAATGTCGAGGTGTCCGGCAGCTGTATATTTCTGGTAATCATAACTCCAAAAATATATGTAAAATGGAGTTTGTAAATATAAATATACTGATTTTTTGGTTTCGGTTTCCCTGGCCAGGGATACCGTGGTTAATAAATGGAGTTGAAAAGCGGCAAGGTGGTTTCCAAATATTGGAACCCATAGCATGGGGCGCCTTTTGTTTTTCCAATGCCTGGAAATTTTACGTATGGTTTTTCCAATGATTGGAAACTCAAAATTGATTTGGAGCTGCCGCGGGCGCGAGATCGACTGCGAGGCAAAAACGCTGGTGATGGGAATCCTCAATGCAACGCCCGATTCGTTTTCCGACGGCGGGGTGTTCCAGGGTTTGGAAAAGGCGGTGGCGCGCGCGCTGCAGATGGTTGAGGAGGGGGCGGATATCATCGATATCGGCGGCGAGTCGACCCGGCCCGGCGCGGCACCCGTCCAGGCTCAGGAAGAAATCAGGCGCACGGTTCCAATCATTGGAAAACTGCGCGAGCAGAGCGACTGCCTGATTTCGATCGATACGATGAAGGCGGAGGTGGCGCGCGCGGCGGTCGCCGCCGGGGCGGATATCATTAACGATGTGTCGGCCTGCGCGGACCCCGGGATGGCGGCGGTGGCCGCGGAGACGGGCGCGGGACTGGTGCTGATGCATATGCTCGGAACTCCGGAGACGATGCAGGACCGCCCGCGGTACGAGGATGTGGTTTCCAGTGTCCGCAGTTTTCTGGAGGAGCGCATGGCGATGGCCGCGGCCCGGGGCGTGGCCGAAGCGCAGATCGCGCTCGATCCCGGCATCGGCTTCGGCAAGACCGACGAACACAATCTGGCGCTGCTCAGAGGAATCCCCGAGCTGGCGGCGGCGGGGCGGCCGGTGCTGATCGGCGTGAGCCGCAAGAGCCTGTTCGGACGGCTGCTCGGCCGCGAGGTGGACGAGCGGCTGGCGGGCAGCCTGGCGGCGGCGGTTTTTTCGGTGATGCGCGGCGCCCGGATTTTACGGGTGCATGATGTAAAGGAATCTTGCGATGCAATCCGGCTTGTGGATACACTGACTCGAGTTTCCTGAGAAATACGGGAAGTACGAAATCCTGAAGACCGCCGCACGAAAAAATTATAAATGCCAACGGGAGAAATGATTAAAAGCGGGGTGCCTGTCGGCAGGAGATGCAGACAGACCGCAGTGCTCGCATTCGGATTTTCGTGCTTCGATATGGATTCGGATTCAGGTGTTGCGGAGTTAGGATTTTTTTAAAATGAACTGGCTGAACGGCATAGAAAATCCCGGCTGGACCGGACTGGTTGAGATTCTGATTCTCGCCACGGTTTTTTATTATCTGCTGAAGTTTTTCCGCGGCACGCGCGGGTCCGCCATTTTAACCGGCGTGGTCATTCTGTTTATTGCCCTGATCGCGGTGACCAAGTTTTCCAACCTGCCGGTGCTCAACTGGCTGCTGCAGAAGCTGATTGTCTATCTGGCACTGACGCTGGTGGTGATCTTCCACCCTGAAATCCGGCGGGCGCTGGCGCGCCTCGGACGGCAGGGGAATTTTCTGGCGACCAAGGCGCGCAGGGCGCTGGCCGATCCGATTACCGATGCGGTGCAGATGATGGCGTCGCACAAAATCGGTGCCCTGATCGCAATTGAGCGCGCGGTGGAAACCAAGACCATTCAGGATACCGGGACGCCGCTCAACAGCGAGGTGACCGCCGAGCTGCTGACCGCGCTGTTCTATCCCGGCGCGCCGCTGCATGACGGAGGGGTGATCATCAGCGCGGACCGCATCGCCGCCGCCGGCTGCGTGTTTCCGCTGACGCAGAACGATAACATCGCGCGCAACCTGGGAACCCGGCACCGCGCGGCGATCGGCATGACCGAGGAGTCCGACACGATCGTGGTGGTGGTTTCCGAGGAGACCGGTGTGATTTCCATTGCCTATAACGGTCGGTTGAAGCGCGGGTTCGACGGCGCTCACCTGCGCCGCATCCTGTCCACGTTCCTCGGCCGCGAGCCCGCCGGGCTCCGCCGCATCGCCCGCCGGCCGGAATCGGACCACGGACAGATGAGTTTTATTTTCGGGGAGGGAACCGGTGAGCGATAAGCACAATTCGACGCTCCAGCGGGTGGGCGGCGCCAGGATGTCGGCCGCGACCCGCAAATGGATTCTGAAGCTGGCCTGCCTGGTACTGGCGTTTGCCGTCTGGCAGGGCATTCGCGAGAGCACCAGCTATGAAGTGGTGGTGGCCGATATTCCCGTGGTGGTTTCCACCGTGAGCGGGCTGGCCGTGCAGGACCAGTCGACCGATGTCGTGAGCATCCGCTTCCGCGGCTCCCGCGACGATGTCCGCTTCATCAGCCGCGATCAGGTTTCGCTGCGGATGGATATTTCCGATCCGACCCGCCTGCGGCAGACGCTGAAGTTTGCGCACCGCTATGTGAAAGCCCCATCGCGGGCGCACGCGGTGGAGTTTTATCCGGAGGAGGTCAGTGTAACCGTCGACCGCGAGGTGGAGCGCTCGCTGCCGGTGAAGGCCTCGTTTGAAGGCAATCTGCCGGAGGGGATTCAGCTGGAGAACGCGGTGTGCGAGCCGGCGACGGTCCGGCTGCGCGGGGCGGAGCAGACCTTGCTGAACCTGGAGCAGGTGCGCACGGTGCCGATCAGCCTGAAGGCGCGCTATGCTTCATTTAAAACCCACGTTGAGGTGGCCGCGAACGGACAGCCGTGGACGGCGATTCCCGACCGGGTGTCGGTATCGGTCGGCCTGGTGGAGCATGTGGATACGCGGCGGATCGAAGGGAATGCGGTTTATCCGCTGATGGCATCCGACGATAAACGAATTGTTCGGATCCGGCCGGAGAAGGTGGATGTGGTCCTCCGCGGCAGCCCCGATAAGCTGGAAAATCTGACGGCGCGCGATATCACCGTGTATGTCAACTGTGCCGAGCTGACCGCGCCGACCGAGTATGAAGTGCCTGTCCGGGTGGATGTTCCGTCCGGCGTCCACGTTGAAAAAACAGAGCCGTCTGTCGTCCAGGTGACGGTTCAAACCCTGTGATGAAAATGAAACGAATCATTCTGTTTGCCCTGTGTATGCCGGCTCTCTTTCTGGAGGCGCAGTCACTTTCCGGCCAGGCCGGAAAGCCGACGCTGAACGAGCTGGGAACGCCGGGGTCGGAGTTGAACATCGGCATCGAAAAGGTTTCCGGCAGATCGAGCGTCCAGCCGATCAACATCACCTCAAACATGGTCGGGCAGCTTTCCCGGGCGGAGCCGCTCCCGGCCGCCGACACCAATCAGGTCAGGACGGAGAAAGCCGGCTTTTTTCTTTCGACCGGTCTGGAGTATGCCGATGAAGGGGAATACGAAGAGGCCGAACGGGCCTACCAGCGGGCGCTGGAGGCGGCGCCCGACAGTGAGGATATCCTGTTCCGGCTGGGCACGCTGTACGTCAGCATGGAGCGCTACGCAGATGCCGTCGACATTTTCAGCAGACTGGTCGAAAAGAATCCGGAGAATCCGCTGTCGCATAACAACCTGGCCTGGTGCTATGCCACCGGGGCGGGCGTGCGCAATGTGACCCTGGCGCTGCGGCACAGTCGCGAAGCGCTTCTTTTTGCTCCGCTTGAGCCGTCGATGTGGAACACCCTGGCGGAAGCCTACTACCTGGCCGGTGATTATGCAAAAGCGCTGCGGTCGTCCGAGCGTGCGCTGGAGCTTCTGCAGGCTTCCGCCGAGCCGCCTGAAGAAACGCTCCGGTCCTTTCAGCTTCAGCGCTCTAAAATTCTGCGGGCCCGGGAGGCCTTCGAAATGCTGGACGGACTCGGCAGCCCGGATTAGTCCCAGATGCCTTTGTTGATGCGCGGGGCGAAATCAGTCGAAAACGGATCATGATCGATCAGCGAAGATTTACGCAGTTTTTTCAGCGGAGTCAGTGTTTCGGGTTCCTGATCCCACTTGGCGTTGAAGTCCGTCGGGGGTTTCAGGGTGGACCGCTTGATCTGGAACATCTCTGTTCCGGATGAAAGGGAATTTCCGGACGCCTGCGTCAGGCCGGGTGTGGACGGAATAAGCGACCGGGATGAAGAGCTGTTGATTGCGAACGGGCGCTGCTGGCCGGACAGGTTTTTTAATTCGCTTTCCTTCTGGCGGGATTCATTTGCGGAAAGGCCGCCGATCACCTCCTGGAGGGAGCGGCTGTAGCCCTCGGCCGGGTTAAACGGGGACGCGGCCTGATTTTCCAGCCGATCGTTCACCTGCCGGGTAATCAGGTCCTGCTCTTTTGCCAGAGCGGCTTGTTCCAGCTGCCGGTTTTTCTGGCGTTCCAGTTCCTGATTGATCCACGGAGTTTGCTCCTTCTGCGGGCCGTCTAGGTCGGCACTGTTATCCAGCAGGGCCGGAGTCAGCCAGGTGTTGTTTTCCTCCTGCCGGGGGAGCGGCCGCATGGGCGAAAGGCGCGGCATGGGCCGCGCCTGAACGGGGTTCTCCGAGGAAAGCGACTGTTCCATTTCGAGCAGCTTCGCATCCAGCGCGGCATCCTCATCCGACTGGGGCGAAG
Source organism: Tichowtungia sp. (assembly GCA_041584215.1). GTDB lineage: Bacteria > Verrucomicrobiota > Kiritimatiellia > Kiritimatiellales > Tichowtungiaceae > Tichowtungia. The sequence continues at coordinate 16,486 of JBFHEM010000040.1, forward strand.
GAACCGTCAGCTCCCGGTCGGCCAGAACGGCGCGGGAGGAATAGTCGCGCCGGTGCGCCTTCTTCTTCAGGGCCTCCAGCGCGGCGTCCAGATCCTCGGTGGCTGCCGCGGTGCCGCACAGCAGCGCCGCCAGAACCAGACTTTGTATTTCCCGTCTCATAAGCATGTAAAGATACACCCCCGTAAAAACTACGTCAATCGCCCCGTTTAGACGCTATCGGTTGCCATTTGTTCAATCGACTGCTACCGTGCTCGTATGTTTCGCTTTCTGACCATTCTGCTGATGATGTTCGCGGCGCTCCCCGCCCCGGCGGAAATCCGTGAATTCCGGATCGATCAGGACCGGCTCTGGCTGCGGGTGGATGACGAACCGCTGTCCCGTCTGATGGAGCGCTTTGCCGCCGCCGGGGTTCAGGTGCAGATCGATCCCGCCGTGCAGAAAACCGTCAGCGGGGAGTGGCAGGATGCCGACGCGGAAAAAGCGCTCGACCGGCTGCTTGCCCCGTACGACTACCGCCTCGACTGGAGTCGCACCGCCGGGCCGCTCGGCAGCCGCATCGCCCTCACCGGCATCCGGGTTTTTCGCGAAGGGTTTGATGACGACGCGCGGCCGCTGCGCGCAACGCGCCGCATCGACACGACCATTGACGGCAAGGCCCGCTTCCTGGCCCGCGAAATCCTCATCGGGTTCGGCCCCGGCGCATCCCCGGACGACCTGCGCGCCTTTCTCGCCCGCACCGGAGGCACTGTGATTGATGCCAACGAAACGCTCGGGGTCTATCGCATCCTTCTGCCGGAGGGAACCAACATCCCGGACCTCGCCGCGCAGCTCGCCAACGATCCGTCGATTGCACTGGCTGAACCCAACTATGTCTATGACCTGCCCGGCCTGCTGCCCGGCGGTTCCGGAGGCTCCGGCACTCCTTCGCAGTGGACACCGCCTTCTGCCGATGGAACCGTTGCGGTCGCCGTCCTCGACTCCGGACTTATTTCCGATGAATCGCTCAATGCGGCCGTCCTCAGCGCCTTCGATGCCACCAACCCGGATTCCCCGCTCACCGCCGACGCGGTCGGCCACGGCACCCTGATGGCGAAACTCGCCGCCGGCCTTGTTGATCCCTACAACACCGCGGTCGGAGAGGGCGTCCCGGTCGTCGCGATCAAAGCCTTTGCCGACGACGGCTCGGCCGACTCCTACACGCTCATGTCCGCCATGACCCATGCCGTCGAAAGCAGCGACGGGCCGATCAGCCTCAGCTGGGGCTCCGAAACCCCCAGTCAGTTTATCGAACAGGCGGTCAGCTATGCCATCCGCAACGGCTCGCCCGTTTTTGCTGCTCCCGGCAATGAAAACACTGGTCGACCCATGTACCCGGCCGCCTATCCCGGCGTCATCGGCGTGGCGGCCGGAACCGCCGACGGACAATACACCGAATACTCCAATCGTGGTGACTTCGTCGACATTATCGCCCCCGGCGCCGCCGGCGGCTCGCAGGGCACCTCGGTGGCGACTGCCTACATTTCGCATATTGCCGGGCTCTACATGCAGAACAACCCCGGCGGGAACGTTGTCAAAGCCCTGCTCGACGCCGCCGGAGAAGACAAATTTCTCTCTGAAGAGGAAGCCCGCCGGCTCCTCGCCCGCTGAGTCTGATCCCCGCCCGGCTCAGCCTCCACCCAACATCATTCTGCGAAAAATCGCCCCTGCTTAGCCTCTGTTGTACATGGAGATAGCGTGTGAACTTTGACAGGAGATATTCCGTGGTGAGAAATAGGTATTCCAACGCTTAACCTCCACCCCATTAGGGGGGGCGAAAAGGTTGCCGGAGTTCCGGAGTTCATCTGCGGTTAAAAATCTTCCAACGCCGACGGAAGCCGGTATGATCATCGGCTGTGAATACTTCTATCCAGATGCTTCCGGACCATGTGATCAACAAGATCGCGGCGGGAGAGGTGATCGAGCGGCCGGCGTCGGTCGTGAAAGAGCTGATGGAAAACGCGCTCGACGCGGGCGCGAGCCAGATCGAGGTCGAGGTGGTGCGCGGCGGCATGCAGCTGATGGCCATTTCCGACAACGGCTCGGGCATGGACCGCGACAACGCCCTGCTGGCAATCGAACGCCATGCGACCAGCAAAATCCGCACAGCCGAAGAAGTCGAGGCCGTCGCCACGCTCGGTTTTCGCGGCGAGGCGCTCTCGTCCATTTCGGCGGTGTCGCGCTTTACGCTGATTACCCGCCGGGCCGAGGATGTGAGCGGGACGGAAATCCGGGTCGCGGGCGGCAAGCTGCAGGATGTGGCTGACGCGGGCTGTCCGCCCGGCACGCGGTTCGAAATCCGCAATCTGTTTTTCAACGTGCCGGCCCGCCGCAAGTTTCTGCGGACGGAGTCGACGGAGCTGGCGCAGATCCGCCAGCTGTTCTGTGTCTATGCGCTGGCGCATCCGGAAACGGGGCTGTCGCTGGTGTCCGACGGGCGCGAGCTCTACAACCTGCCCGCCGGCGGCACGCTGGCCGACCGCATCGCCGAACTCTACAACCCCTCCTTTTTCAGCCACCTGCGCGAACTCAATTTTGAGGCGGACGATGTCAAGGTGACCGGCTATGCCGGGCTTCCGCAGACGAGTCGCAAGGACCGCTCCGATCAGTATGTTTTCATCAACGGGCGCCCCGCTTCGGCCCCGGTGATTTACCATGCGATCAACGAGGCGTACCACGCCGTGCTGGCGCGCGGCCGGCATCCTTCCGCGTTTCTCTTTATCAAAACCGCGCCCGACGCGGTGGATGTGAATGTGCATCCGGCGAAAAAAGAGGTGCGCTTCCGCCGCCCGGCGGCGGTGCGCGACGGCGTGATCGCCGCGATTGAAAAGGCCCTGGTGCTGAGTGCTCCGGCGGAGGAAAAGCGAGAGCCGTCGTTTAAGTTTGATGCCCCGCCGGTGGTGCGGCCGCCCCGCCTCGAAAAGCAGCATGAGCTGGATATCCAGGATCAGAGACCGGGGGGCATAGATCAGAGAACAGAGGCCGGCGGTCAGAGGGCGGATGTCGGACGCCGGACGCCGGAGATCCGGGGTCAGACGTCGGAGGATCATAAAGAGAATGTGGACCAACAGCCTTGTGCTTCCCCGACCTCTGACCTCCGGTCGCCGACCTCTTCTCCCTGGCAGTGGTGCCGGGTGCTGGGGCAGGCGGGGGGAGTGTATGCGGTGCTCGAGACGGAGGACGGCGTGGTGCTGATGGACCCGCAGGCGGCGCACGAGCGCGTCCTCTTCGAAAAATTTGTGCGCGACATCACCGCCGGCTCGCCGGCCCAGCAGCGGCTGCTGGCGCCGGAGACGATCGAGCTGATGCCGGCCGATGCCGAGGCGCTGCGCCGGCAGCTGCCCGCGCTCGAGGCCATGGGGTTCGGTCTTTCCGACTTCGGGCAGGACACCTTTCTGGTGGATGCACTGCCCGTGCACCTGCAGCAGGGTTCGCCGCTGGTGATTCTGAACGACATCGCCAAAGCTCTCGACAAGGGCGGGGCGACGGCCCGGGCGACGCGCGATGCGCTGCGCGAAACCGTCGCGCAGGCCGCCTGCCGCGCGGCCGTGAAGGCGAGCGACAATCTGTCCGTCCGAGAGCTGGAGAGGCTGGTGGACGATCTGGCCAAAACCGAGATGCCCTACACCTGCCCGCACGGCCGTCCGACGCTGATCTTCCAGAGCTTTACCGAGCTCAACCGCAAGTTCGGACGCCAGTAGCGTCTATTCCAGGCGGTCGGCGATCCCGTTGCCGTTGGTGTCCTGCACGCCGGAGAGCGGATGGCCGGCGACGGCCTGCCACGCGATCTGCCGGAAAATTTCATCGAGCTCTTTTGAGGGATAGTCGGCTTCTCCAGCAAAATGGATCGGATTTGAGATGTGTTCCGGCGAGCGGCCGTACAGCGCGGCGAAGAAAACGTATCCTTCGAGGCGGTCAAAGCCCGGGCCGAGGTGGCCGATCTGGTCGCGCCAGATGGAGCGCTCTTTTCCGCCGATGAGCCGGTGAATTCCCTCCACGCCGGGCAGCTCGCCCCGCAGGCAGCGTTTCGCGGCTTCGGTGATTGCGTCTGCGGTGGGAATAATGAACACGCGATCGGTGGTTTGCTGCCGGATGGCCCGCACCATCCGGATTCCGTCGTCGCGGTTGGCCTGACCCATGCGGTCCAGAATGTCTTCCGTGAAGAAGGCTTCGGATTCGGGGATTGAGCTCAGGCCGAAGAGCGCTTCAAGCTGGCAGAGCTGCGGCCAGGTGTCGGACAGGTAGAAGTTCATATCCGGGTGATAGCGGGTGCAGAAGTCGATCCAGCAGGTGTAGAACTCGGGGCGGTCGCAGTAGTAGCCGCCCCACAGCATGGCCTCCCAGTCGGCGTTGGCGATCGCGGCGAGCAGTTTGGGCAGCGGGTCGCGCTCGAATTCAAAGATGCCGTTTTCCTGCTCCCATTTGTAGCGTGTGCTGCCGGTGATGCCGCCGCCGGTATGCAGGCAGAGAGAGGTTTTCAGCCCGGCCGCCTGGCTGATCCGAGGCAGGGTTTCGTAGCCCGGCGCCATAAAGCTGTGGCCTGTGCCGACGATGCGCAGTCCGCCGTTTGCGGGCCTGGGGAACGACAGCGAGGCGGCCGGTATGCCGCGGCCCTCCGGGCCGGACCGGTAAATGGCCAGAATCTCTTCTGGCGTTTTGCGGCAGACGGCCTCTTCCGGAAATGCGGAGTGTTCCCAGCCGGGATTGAATGCGAGTTTTGGGGTGCCGAGAAAGGCCGGCTCTTCTTTGCCGGCGGCCGGCCGCAGGGTGGCCGCGGCTTTCCTGTAGGCCAGGGCTTCGTCCAGGCTCAGGGTGCCGTTGCCGTCGGCATCCGCTTCCGGAAACTGTTTCAGCCAGCGCGCCAGCTGTTCTGCGGTGGGTTTGTTCACTTGAGCCGGCCCGCGGGCCGGGGCCAGCAACACGGCCGCGAGCAGGCCGGCAAAGAAAAACTGCGGGTGTTTCCGGGTCATGAGGCCTCCGGTTTTTACAGATGGGTTTACCTGTCGGTGAAGCGGATAATCAGCTCAATTTTCTGAAGGCGAAAAAAGCCCCGGCGTTCCCGCCGAGGCTTTTCTGTCATTCCAATCGTCCAGGAATCCTGTATTCCTTAATTGCGGTCGAGGGCGTTGAGGTCGGCAAAGGCCTGCTTGACGCGGGCGACCATGCTTTCCTGTCCCTTGCGCAGCCAGACGCGCGGGTCGTAGAACTTTTTGTTCGGCTGGTCGGCACCTTTGGGGTTGCCGAGCTGGCCCTGCAGGTAGGCTTCGTTTTCCTTGTAGAATTTCAGGATGCCTTCCCAGGTGGCCCACTGCGTGTCGGTGTCGATGTTCATTTTGATGACGCCGTAGCTGATCGCTTCGGTGATTTCGGCCTGCGAGGAGCCGGACCCGCCGTGGAAGACGAAGTCGATCGGCTGCTCGGTGGCGGTTCCGAATTTCTCCGCGACATATTTCTGGGAGTCGCGCAGGATGGTCGGGGTGAGTTTAACATTGCCCGGTTTGTAGACCCCGTGCACGTTTCCAAAGGAGGCGGCGATGGTGAAGCGCGGGCTGATGGCGCTCAGCGTTTCGTAGGCGAAGGCCACGTCTTCGGGCTGGGTGTAGAGCTTGGACTCGTCCATGTCGGTGTTGTCGACGCCGTCTTCCTCGCCGCCGGTGCAGCCGAGCTCGATTTCGAGGGTCATGTCGATTTTGCTCATGCGCTCGAGGTACTTCGCGCAGGTCTGCACGTTTTCTTCGAGGGGTTCCTCGGAGAGGTCGAGCATGTGCGAGCTGAACAGCGGTTTGCCGGTTTCTTTGAAGTTGGCTTCGGATGCGTCGAGCAGGGCGTCGATCCACGGCAGCAGTTTCTTGGCGGCGTGGTCGGTGTGCAGGATGACCGGCACGCCGTAGGCTTCAGCCAAGGTGTGCACGTGTTTGGCGCCGGAGATGGCACCCAGAACCGCACCGTTTGCCGGGCAGCCCTTGCCGGCGGTGAATGCAGCGCCGCCGTTGGAGAACTGAATGATGACCGGCGAGTTGACGGCCGCGGCGGCTTCGAGCACGCCGTTGATGGAGTCCGAACCGACCACGTTAACTGCGGGCAGGGCGAACTGGTTTTCCTTGGCGATTTTAAAAATCGCCTGTACATCGTCGCCGGTTACTACGCCGGGTTTTACGACATCAAAGATTTTGCTTCCCATGATTTTACTCCTTCTTGTTTTTTTAATTCCCGTTTCGAGTGGAAATCGTGCCGAAAAATCTATTTGATGTGCCTGTTTTATCAAGCTCTTTCGGGAAGGAAAGCAGATGTCGGCTTTAGCAGTGATTGCATGGATTCTTGGAACATTCGCCATTGGCGGCGGTCTGGTGGCGCTGGGCGCGCCCGAACTGGTGCGCCGCGGCATGGATAATTATCCGCGCAGCGTGTGGCCCGGGCGCATTCTGCTGGCGGTGGATATGGTCTGGTCGGCCTACGGGGTCACGCAGATGCATCTGGGCGGCTTCGACGCCTGGAAGCTGCATCTCTACTGGCTGGCCCCGGTTCTGATTGTCGTCGGATGCCTTTATCTCGATGAAATGCTCTCGGTGCGTGCGCTGGGCGGCCTGCTGCTGCTGGCGGCCGGTCCGATGCTGGCCGCCGCCCGCTGGCACCCGTCGCTTTGGCGGCTTGTCATTTCGGTGCTGGCCTATCTGTGGATTGTGGCCGGGCTCTTTTTCGTGCTGGAGCCGTGGTGGTTCCGCCGCGTCATGCGGTGCTTCCGGTCGCCGGCCGCCCTCCGCGCCGCAGGATTGTCCAAGGTGGTTTTCGGCGCCGCGCTGGTGGCGCTCGCTCTGCTGGCGTACTAGCCATGACCCGCGCCGAGCTTCAGCTGATCGAAGAGCGCTGGCGGGCCTATGTGGATCGTTTTCGCGTTGGCGGCAAACTCCACCCGATGCATCAGCTCAAGCTCGAGCATTCCGTTCGCGTCTCCGCCGATGCCCGCATCCTGGCGGAGGGGTCGCAGTGGACCGGCGGCGAAGTCAACCTGGCTGAAGCCATCGGGCTGCTGCACGACACCGCCCGTTTCCCGCAGTTTGCGCAATACAAAACCTTTTCCGACGCCGACTCGATCGACCATGGAGACCTCGGTTTCCAAACATTGGAAAAAGAAAACCTGCTCGACGGCCTCCGGAACGAAACCTGCGCGCTGATCCTGCACTCGGTGCAGTATCACAACAAAAAGGATCTGCCGCGCACGCTGAGCGCGCACGAGGAAAAGCATCTGCGCCTCATCCGCGACGCCGACCGGCTCGATATCTTTTTCATCTGCCTGGATGTTTTGCGCAGCGGGCAGATTCATGATCACCCCGAACTGATGATGAACATCGACCTTAACGGCCCGCCCTCGGGGGAGGTGCTCGATCAGTTTGAGCGGGGCGAGGCGATTCATTACGGTCATCTCAAAAGCATGGCGGACCGCTTTGTGCTGCAGCTCAGCTGGATGCACGACCTCAGCTGCGCGGCCTCCAGGCGCCTCGTCTGCGATCGCGGCATTCTGGACGAGTTGATCCGTGTGCTGCCGGTCAAAACCGACCGGCTCCTGCGCTGCTTCGAGACGACCGAGGCGTTTCTGGCGGGGAAAGGCGGACCCTCGGAATAATCAGAAGTCGGGGCAGTTGAGCACGGCCTGGGCGTCTTCGCCGGATTCGATGCGCGCGGCGAGCTCCTCCATCTGCCGGATGAGGGCCATCAACTGCCCGGAGGAGAGCGGCTCGGGAACCGGACGGTGGTGAATTTCGCCGGTGGTGCAGTGAAATACGCGGGCGAGCAGTTCTTCCGCCGTGCGGGTCGGTTCGCGAACGCCCGCCGCGGCAAAGCGGTATTGAAATGAGTCCAGAAGCTGTTCACTGTCCATCGCTTACTTTCCTCCCGCCAGCAGGTTTTTGTTCTGATCGAAATAGTGCCAGCCGCTCCAGACGGAGAGCGCCGTGACGAAGAGTCCCGCCCACCAGAAGGGGGTGCTGAATTTTTCCAGGGGCTGGAAACAGGCGAGAAGCAGCACGATGCCGATAAAGACCATCTGCCAGATGGTCTTGTGTTTGCCCCAGATTCCGGCAGCCAGGACGATGCCTTTATCGGCGGCCAGCAGGCGCAGGCCGGTGACCATAAATTCGCGCGCGAGGATCAGCGTCACCATCCAGGCCGGCATCACGCCCAGGTCCACAAAGCCGATGAAGGCGGCGGCGGTCAGGACCTTGTCGGCCAGCGGATCCATGAGCTTTCCGAAATCGGTGCAGCCGTAGACGTTGCGGGCCAGATGCCCGTCGAGCGCGTCGGTGACGGCGGCCGTCACAAAGATCAGCAGCGACAGCACCCCGGCGCCGGGGAAGGTCGCGTTGAGAAAGATAATCAGCAGGCCGGCCATGCCGAAACGGCTGAGGGTAAGAATGTTGGGAGGGTTCATATCAGAGGTCTGAGTTGGGGGGTGGGAGGTGGGATGTCGGAGGTGGGAGGTTGGAGGTGGGAGGTTGGAGGTGGGAGGTTGGAGGTTGGAGGTGGGGCGTTTCAAGTATCCAGTATCAGGTATCGAGTTTCATCCTCAGTTCGATTCAATTTTTCCGGGTTCGATGAGATAGAGATCGGGCAGGGGTTCGTCGAGCAGCATGCGGGCCGGGGCGGCAGAGGGCTGCTCCGCGGTTTCCGCCGCCTGCTTGCGGACGCAGGTGGCAATCGTGCTGATGAGCGCGGCGAGCACCAGCAGCGCGGCGACGAGGCCGGCCGTTACACGAATGTCTTTGAGCGGGCCGACCGGCACGTTTTTTAACCGGCCCAGCGGTACTTTTTTAAACTGGCTGAGCGGTGCTGTTTTGAACCGGCTGAGCGGTATTTTTTTGAACCGGCCGGCGAAGAGCTTGCCGAGCTGTGCGAGGGGAGGAAGCGGATTCAGTTTCGCGGCGGTATCTTTCGCAAGGCCGGGCTGTCGCGAGCCGTTATCGTTCAGCGGTTTGCCCGGTTTCGCGGCGCCGCCTTTCGGGGGGGCGCCTTTCGGGGGGCCGGGCAGTCCGCGATGTCTGCGCGTGTTTCTTTCAAACTGGCTGTTGTGATCGACCAGGCGCGGCGGGGAGCCTGCGTGGTTTTGTGTGTATTGCTCCACCAGCGGCTCGGGGTCAAGACCGAGGTATTTTGCATAGAGCCTGATGAAGCCTTTGGCGTAGGTCGGGGCGGCCATATGGGAGAAGTCGTTGGCTTCCATGGCGATGATGACTTTGGTCAGAATTTTGGTCGCGGAGCCGGCGTCAGCTTCGCTGACCCCTTTTGCTTCGCGGGCGGCCTTAAATTGTTCTCCAAGTGTTGCCATGGCGTTTCCTTTGAATATCGAAATTCAACAGTTCCTGTTCGATCGTCTACGGTTCGCTTCTGTACTCATCATCCTCGTCGGGAAAGTCCTGCGGGGCTTCGGCTTCAGTCAGCGGCTCCTCCGCAATGTCCGACAAGTCCTCCCCCATGCCGGGCGCGTCGGGGATTTCCCCGTCGAGATCGACCAGGATGTCGCGCGGACCGGTTTCGGTCGGCGGGCCGATAATGCCTTTTTCTTCCAGCAGGTCCATGAGGTTGGCGGCGCGGTTGTAGCCGATGCGCAGACGGCGCTGCAGCGAAGAGGTCGAGGCGCGCTTGGTCGAACGCAGCACTTCCATCGCCTGCTCGAGCAGTTCGTCGTCCTCGTCGAGTTCGGGCATGGCCGGCTTGTCGCTCTCGATCTTCTGCGTGATTTCGGTGATGAAATCCGGCGTGCCCTGAGCGCGGACAAACTCGGTGACCCGGTTCATCTCCTCGTCTTTGGTCCAGGTTCCCTGCAGGCGGATCGGCTTGTTTTTGCCGGGCGGCAGGTAGAGCATATCGCCGTTGCCCAGCAGTTTCTCGGCCCCGATGGTGTCGAGAATCGTGCGGCTGTCGTTGCCCTGTGCCACCTGGAAGGCGATGCGGCCCGGAATGTTGGCCTTGATGGTTCCGGTGATGACGTTGACCGACGGGCGCTGCGTGGCCAGGATCATGTGAATGCCCGCGGCGCGCGAGAGCTGAGCCAGGCGCACAATGCACGGCTCAATCTCCTGCTGGGCCACGCCCATCAGCTCCGCCAGCTCGTCGACCACGATCACAATGTAGGGCAGCTTGGCCGGGATGGTGCTCTTGGCGGGTTTCACCTCGCCGAACATGTCCTCCTGCTGCTCAATCGGGCGGGTGTTGAAGCTCTTGATGTCGCGCACTTTCACTTTTTTGAACAGCGCGTAGCGTTTTTCCATCTCTTTGATGGCCCAGCGCAGGCCGAGTGTCACCTTTTTCGCGTCGGTGATGATCGGCACAACGAGGTGCTTGAGGTTTTCGTAGGCCTGGAACTCGAAGGTTTTCGGGTCGACCAGGATCATGCGCATCTGCTCGGGCGTGCGGGTGAGCAGCAGGCCGGTCAGCAGCGAATTCATGCAGACGGTTTTGCCGGCCCCGGTGGCCCCGGCGATCAGCATGTGCGGCATTTTGGCCAGATCGCCGACAATCATGCGGCCGCTGACATCGGTTCCGAGCGCGAGCGGCAGGGCGATGTTCGGATCATGAAAGGACTTGCTTTCGGCGATCTGGCGCAGAAAGACCGGCGAGCTTTTGGTGTTCGGAATTTCGATGCCGACGGCATCTTTGCCGGGGATCGGTGCCTGAATGCGGATGCTCTGCGCCCGCATGGTCAGTGCAATATCGCGCTCCAGCGCCAGAATTTTATTCACCCGCACCCCGGGGGCCGGGGTGACCTCGTAGGAGGTGACCGTCGGGCCGGTTTCGACATGGGTGACCTGCCCGTCGACGCCGAACTGTTCGAGGGTGGCCTGCAGAATCTGCGATTTTTCGGCCGTGTTCTCTGTCGATCGCAGCGCATCCGCCGACGGCAGCTCGTTGAGCAGGGTGATCGGCGGCAGCTGATAGCCGGACTCGTCGATGCCGGGAGCGATGTTGATGGAGACATGCTCCAGATTGTCTTTTTCGGGCGGCAGTTTCGGGATCGGCTTGGCCGCCGGCCGGGGGGCGGGTTTCGGCTCCGGTTTGAGGACGGCAGGCGCCGGCGCGGGTGCCGGTACGGGTTTCGCGTTGCGCTTCGGGGCGGGTGCCGCGGCCGGGGTCGGCGGAACGAAGAGCTCTCCCTTGCGCTCTTTGCGCTTCGGTTTTTTCACTTTGGCGGCGCGGGCCGGCTTCGGCGCCTTCTCGACGGCCTCCTTTTCGCGGTTCATCAGGCCCTTGATGCGCTTCCAGAGGAAGATAAAGGGGGTGAACGGGTGCATGCCGGTCAGCTGCAGGACCGCCAGGATCATGGCGGTGACGAAGATGATGCCGGCGCCGGTGTGGCCGATCCACGCGCCCAGCGTGCGGATCGCCAGCAGCTGGCCGAAAATGCCGCCGAGGCTGGTCAGGTTCAGCCGGGTCGCGAGGCCGCCCCAGAGAGCGGATTGATATTCAAACAGCGAGGACAGCGAGATCAGCAGGCAGAACAGCCAGCTCCAGGTCGGCCAGGTTCTCTGATAGGAGCGCAGGGTCATCAGCAGGCCGCCGGTCAGCAGCACGAACGGCATCAGGTAGCCGCCGACACCGAACAGGCAGAAGCCGATGCCGGCGTACCAGGCGCCGAACGGCCCGACCAGGTTGTGCGGCGGGGAAACCGGCGGGTTGTTGAAAAGGCTCAGGTCCTCCCAGTGAAACGAAAAAACCGAGAGAAAGCTGAGCAGACAGAGTGCGAGAAGAATCACGCCGATTGCTTCGCGGCGGGGTGAGCGGACCGATTCAACAGGTTTTCTTTTTTTTGCCATTTGGGCGATTATATGGAGAAACCATGATTGTTGAAGTCTGAAGTATGAAAATGAACGGATTATTGAGCAGCGCGGCGGTGCCGGGCGGGCGGCGGCGAAGGCATTGTGTCTGATTCGCGGCACGATGAAAGAGCCGGGTCATTCCGCAGCATGGCCCGGGCTTCGTCGAGAATCTGATCCTTCAGCCATTCGGGGCTTTTGACTTTTGCGGTTCGGCCGAAGGCCAGCACCCAGCGCTTGATCTCAATGTCGCCTTTGGTGTCGAAACTGAGTTCAATTCGGCCGTCTGTCAGCCGTCTGACCTGCTGTTTCGGATGCCATTGCCGGGTGAGTACCTCATCGGCCACCTCTTTGCTGAATTGTACAGTCACGCGGAATGACTGATTTTCGCCCGCGAATTTGGAAAAGGTGTCGGCCAGTTCTTCCCCCGCATTGAAGGTTCCCTGAATCTGAGCCGGTCGGCTGAGCCGTTTGATGCTCTGGATGCGCGACAGCGCAATCTGGCGGAAGTTGTCAAAGCCCTCAAACTGAACAAAGAGATACCAGTCGCCCTGCAGGTTGGCCAGATGCACCGGCGCGACGCGGTGAGTCAGCTCGCCGCGCCAGTTTTTGTAACGGACTTCAAGCATCTGGCGGTTTTCCAAACCCTGGACAACTTTTTTCCAAACATCGGAAGAAACCGGCATGGCGGGCGGGGCGGTAAAGCTGAAGCGGGTAAAGAGCTCTTCGGGCCGAACGGCGATATTGTCCGGGAGCAGGGCGGCCAGTTTTTCAAAAACAGAGGTCAGCTTGTCGGCCATCGGAGTGCCCTGGAATGCCTCCAGCATTTTAGTGCCCATCAGCAGCGCGGCCAGCTCGCCCTCGTTCATCTGGACCGCGGGAAGCATGAACGTGGGTTCGGTGTAGTAAAATCCGCGCTTTAACGCGTCGTAGTCGATCGGGGCGCCCATTCGGTCGCGCAGGAAATCGATGTCCCGCTGGGCTGTTTTGGTCGAGATTTCCCAATCGATCGCAAACGACGTGCAGTTGGGGTATTTGTTGTTTCGCATCTGCCGGTCGAGATCCAGCAGCCGCTCCGCCTGGGTCTTGCTTCTTTTCATGGGAGCAACATAGCAGGTTTATTCGGACATGAAACGTCTGATCAGGGAGGGTTTAACCACGAATGAACCCGGCGCAGCCGAGCTGCAGCCAAAGAAATGTAGGCAGAATCATGGACAGCAGAATAATTCTTCAAAATATGGGGCATTCATTTCCATGGTTCTGCTGTCAATGATTTGTTTAGGCCATTCTGTCGAAAAAGAATTTGTATCGCAGTGATTCCGGTTTTTTTTTGCAGGTCATGATATTTGTCACCTTTTGCAATTGCACGGACAGTTGTTGTCTGACCGGCTGCGATAAGATCGCCGCATGAATTTAAACAGAGAACGGTTTTTGAGAGCGGTGGAACGGGCTGGGACTTTGCTGAAACAGTTGAAAAAGGATTACCCGGAACTGAAGCTGCGACCGGTTTTTTCGCGTTTCGGTCCACGCAGTGGTCAGTGTGAGCTGACGACAGATTTGAAGAAGATCGTTGTGGAGTTTCCAGAAATGCTGGCGGGGGAAATTTTTAACCGCGAAGGAGCGCAAAGGTGGAATTCGACCTCCGGGCGCAATCAAGAAGATGAAGGGTTGGCAAAATCATTTTTAACAGCCGACGGGGTAAAACAGTTTCGGAGACTGTTGATAGAAATAAAACTGGCTGAGAAGGACGGCGAGAAAGAGATAGTTTCCAAACTTCGGAAAGAGGCGGATGAGTTGGAGCGAAAGCTTCTCGACCCGGAACTGAAGCTGTATTGCGGTGATGTGCAGATCGAGTTTCGATCCGGTGTTTTGAAATATGAATCGCTCCGCCGCCTCCAGCTGGATCCCCGCCTGCCGTCGGAATTGAATGAGGTCGGGACGATTCGGGTGGTGGCCGGAGCGTTGAAGGATATTTGCGATTTAAGGCAGGGAAAAGATGAGGAATAAAATGACAGTCATCGGTTGGCGGTGCGGATCGGATTTCAACACATAGAAAAGCAAGAGAGCGAAGATGAAGCCTCTGCGGAGCAGGTTTATGACCGCAAAGACGCAAAGACGCGAAGCACAGAAACAGCAGTCGAATAATAATGCTGGAGCCATTTGGCGATTAATCGGGGTTAAAATGATGTTGTATTATCTGCACAATCTGAGCGACTTGTTCTCCCCGTTGCGGGTATTTCGCTACATCACCTTTCGCGCCATGCTGGCGGCGGGAACAGCATTCGTCCTCAGCTTGATCTTTGGGCCGTGGCTGATCAGAGCGCTGCGAAAATCTGGGGTTCGTGAGCTGAACGTTGATTCCCGGATTGGATCTTTAGATCGTGCGGGGAAAGTCGGCACGCCAACCATGGGCGGACTGCTGATTTTGTCGGCAACGCTGGTTTCTGCTGTGCTCTGGACAGTCCCGTTCAACATTTACGTGTTGTTGGCGGCAAGTACATTTGCGGCAATGGGTGCGTTGGGCTTTTTCGATGATTGGCTGAAGCTGCGCAGAGGGCGGGGGCTGTCATCCCGGAGTAAGCTGTTGGGGCAGGCGGGGTGGGTTGCAATTTTTGTGCTGGTACTCATGTCGGACCCGGAACGCTGGGCGCGAACTCAGCAGCTGATGATTCCTTTTCTGAAAGATCCTTTGATTCTGTCGATGGAAGTCGTCGGAACGATCGGATTTTTGGGAGTCATCCTGATTGGTTCAGCCAATGCGGTCAACTTGACGGACGGCCTGGATGGATTGGCCATCGGGTGCGCGACTCCGGCTGTGGGGGCGTATCTTGTGATGGCCTATGTCGCCGGACACTTTGCATTTGCGGAATATCTGCAAATTCCTTTTGTGAAAGGTGCGGGCGAGCTGGCGGTCTTTTGCGGTGCGCTTCTCGGGGCGTGCCTGGGATTCCTCTGGTTCAACTGCCATCCGGCGCAAATCTTCATGGGCGACACCGGAAGCCTCGCCATCGGCGGAGCCCTGGCTGCGGTCGCCATTCTGATCAAACAGGAGCTGGTTCTGATTCTGGTGGGCGGCGTATTCGTCCTGGAGGCACTCAGCGTGGTGATGCAGGTCGGCACCTTCAAATACACACGCATTCGATTCGGAAAAGGACAGCGCATACTCCACCGCTCGCCGCTGCACCATCATTTTGAAGAGGTGGAGAAATTCCGGGCGCAAGAGGGGGGCCAGCCTGCACCCTCTGCGGAAAACCGGATTACCATCCGCTTCTGGATCGTATCGATCTTGTTCGCCCTGCTGGGATTGGTGTCGTTGAAAATCAGATGAGATAGCTTGGTTGGATGTCTTAGTGCCGTACTTCCAAAATTTGATCCTGCTTACACCGCATTCAGGGAAGATTCCGGGATCTTGGAAGACTTGTTCAATCGACGTTAAATTTTGGGGTAGACAGGCGATAGGTTAAGGAATAAAAAAGGACATTAATGAATTTTGCAGCCATTGATTTTGAAACGGCGACTGGATCCCGCAACAGCGCGTGCGCGGTGGCGATCATCACGGTAACTGATGGACAGGTTTCCGATGAGTTTTATCGGTTGATTCAGCCGCCCGAAAACTACTATTGGGGCCAGAGCATTGCCATGCATGGCATCCGCCCAGCCGATACGGTCAGCGCGCCGACCTTTGCCGAAATTTATCCGGAGGTGCGCGAGCGGCTTCAAGGCCAGGTGGTCGTGGCGCATAATGAGCAGTTCGACCGCAGTGTGCTGCGACGTACCATGGAACATCACGGGCTGGATTACCGGGAACTGACTCTGGCTGACCGCTGGAAATGTACTTGCCGGCTTTATCGCGCCAAGGGTTTTCAGCCCGCCAGCCTCGATGCGTGCTGCGCCCGGCTCAACATCCCCCTCGACCACCACAACGCGCTGTCCGATGCACAGGCGTGTGCGCAGTTGTTTCTCTTTTATCAAACAGGAGCCATTTAATGGAAATCAATCAGGCATTTTCAGAGATCGAAACCGTTTTGTCTGGCCTCAAAACACGAGACCCTTGTCTTCCGCCTCGGGCTGTAGAATACATTTAATAGGGAGCTGTTATGGATCAAGATAAAAATTATTTCACATGCTATATTGGTGGGTTTACTGGGAGTTCTGTTATCTTGCGGCGATGTATGGATGAGAACGTATATCTTCTCCACAACGATGCAAAATATCCATCTGCGCTAAAGCTCATAAAGTCAGGCGATGTTGTATTGCTAAAATATTGCGGAGGACTCGTTGCTTGGGGAATCGCGAAGCGCTGCGTTGAGTGTTGGAAAAATGAAGACGGCTGGAACCATGCTCTTGATGTTGACGCATGGAGGTTCTATGACAAAGAGCATCCGGAACGGGGCATAAGTTCATATGGAATTCGATGGGCGACCCTCGCTGGTGCAAGCATGGCAACGGTAAGACAGGTTGACCCTGATTGGGCAAAGGGACGAATGCATCAGCTTCTTCCCTTGGAACAAACAAAGCTCTCAGAAGATGTTATTTGTCAAGAGCTAACGCTGGACAGACTCTTTGATCTGAATCTAAAAATACCTGCGTACCAACGCGGGTATTGTTGGCGCAGAGAAAATATTTTGATGCTTTTTAACGATATTTTAGGCTTTATCCGACAGCATGGATCAGATGAGAAGTGGCTTCATTTAGGATCGATCGTTTTAAAAGGAGATAGAGAATGTGGTCATGATGTGATTGACGGGCAGCAACGGTTGTTGACTCTTGCAATTCTTTGCTGGTGCTTGGACCGAAGAAACCCACCCTCCATTTTGAAATCCACGCTAGGAGGAACGGCAAACGAGCATCGATCCTCAAAAAATAATCTGCTTCGAGCGAAACAAACGATCATTGAGGCAATTAAAACAGCTAACATCAAACCTGACATTGTTAAGGGAAATCTCGTATTCACCTGTGTAACTTTGCCTGCTCAGGAATCGGAAGATTTGGCCTACACATTTTTTCGAGCGTCAAATTCAACGGGAAAAGCCTTATCAGACTATGATTTATTGAAAACGCATCATTTGCGCTATGTCTCTGACAGCAGTGCTCATTTTTTTGCGTCATGTTGGGATCGACTTTCCATGAAAGAGAGCCCTTCCAGTGACGAAGGTATCCAGCAAGAATTACTGCACCTTATCTTGTACAGATTGCGTCACTGGGTACGCGGGAACGAGTTTAATATTCACGCTGATGACACTCGAAGTCGCGTTCTGTTTAAGCATTACTCTGTTGCAAATGAACCACTTGACGGAGTAATGGAGATCCCCAAACAGGTAAAGATTGATTCGATATTATCAGGAGGAATGGAGTTTTTTCATTATGTGGAAGCATATAGAGCGAAACTTGAGCAATTTTGCAAGTTGCCCTGTCAGAACCATTTGAATGGCTTAAGGTGGCATAGCGCTGGCGTGCTTTATTCCGCCATCAAAGCCGAATTGTTTATGTTTTATTGCAAGTTTGGCGAACAATACCTGAACGAAGCGTTGTATTGCATTGCCTACAGGGTGTCCATTCTGCGAAATAAAAATCAAATTCGTCAAACAATGCTTGCGACAGAATATATTTTTACAAAAGTAGCCTGCTATCTTGACCGTGTGACGCTGTCGGCTGAGTTTTTTGCATGGGCCTTGAATCCAGTCGAGCGATATCAACCCGCCTTCGACAGGGCTGTACAATGCCGATACTGGGAATCATTACGGGAAATGTTGGAAAAACTCGAAGCATCGAGCTCTTTCGCAATTAAAAAAAATATTCAGGGCATCACCGAAAATTTCAAGCAGAAGGATTAAGTTATGCCAGAAAATAACAACTATACACTAAGTAGTTTGCTTTGCGGCGGCCAAAAAACTCCTCGACTGAGTGTCCCCATTTACCAGCGTCTTTTTGTCTGGGGAGAAGATCAAATAAATCAACTGTTATCAGATCTTTATGACGCATATCAGAATAAAAGAAATAAGTATTATATTGGAATCATCACCATTGTTGAAAGAGATGAGGCCGACGGATGCACATGGGAGGTTGTTGATGGGCAACAACGCCTTACATTTCTGACGTTACTTGCATGTGAGCTAGTGAGACGTGATGTGAAAAATAAAGAGTGTTGGGAAGAATTTGTTAAGCTCTCTGATCATGAATTGCGTATGAAATACATTGGACGACCAGATGATGAAAAGGATCTTTTAGCAATCGCTTATTCATCCGGACATGATGAAATAAAAAACCCGAACATGCGCCGATTTTTTGAATGCTTTGATAGGTTTTTGAGCAAATATTTTGACAATAAGGATATGGATAAGGATCGCTTATGCTTAGATCAATTTTCTGTATTTGTCTATGAACGCGTCGCTATTTTGTCTTCAAAACTAGATGATCAATATACTGCGTTTGAGTTGAATACCTATTTTGAAAGGCTAAACGCCACTGGTCGCCAGCTTGAACCGGAAGAAATTATCAAGGGAGTATATTTTTCTGAATACGCTGAGCAGTGGAATAAACTGACAGATTTTTCAGAGAAATACTCCCCGAACAATGATGAGTCGAACAAAGGCGGCAATGATGAAGTGGCAGGTCTGGCCAAAACGGTTCTTGATATTTTGAGCACGTCCTCTAGTGACTCCATCTCCGACCAGAAAAACCCACAAAGTAGTTATACGAGTCAGGCGATATTTTTGGCTCCAGTGTTTCTTCTTCATGTGTTGTCTTTGAACCTTAATGATCGTGAGGTGGTATCGTTTAATCCTCGAAGATTAATCGAGACATTTAAAAATAAATTCGACCCTGGATCGAAGAAAATGTTCATGGAAAATATGACTGAATATCGGCGATGGCTTGATGCAGAAATTATTTACAATGATAACGGAGAGTTGAAATTCCGAGAAAACAATAATGAATGCGATGATGTCGATGAAAATCTAAATAGCGACAAACGAAAGCTACTGCAGTTCCAGTCTATGTTAACCGTAAGTTCAGGTGAGGCGCAACGTTGGGTGCTCGATGCGTATCGAGACAGGAACTCCCGTGACATGAATTTTCTAGAAAAATTAAAAAAGAAAAGTTGCGAAGAGCACCGTTTGCCCGAGGAGGAACGCACATTAAATTATAGAAATATTGATCGTTACTGGTTCTGGTTGCTCGATTACCTGCTGTGGGAAACTTATGAGGAGAAAAATTCAGTTGAGACATTTGACTTCGATGAGCTAAAAGCGATTAAAAACTACAAGTTTAGAAGGAATCGCTCGATTGAGCATTTGCACCCGCAGACACAGGCGGAAGGCAATGAATGGGACGATAAAAGCCTGAACTGCTTTGGAAACCTTGCCATGATCTCGACATCATTTAACTCGCAACAGAGCAATAGCACCGTGGGAGTTAAGTTTGGCAACCTGAAAGACAGAATTGACAGCAGCAAGCCCTTGGAAAGCATAAAGCTTTTGCTCATGTTTAAAGCCGCAGGCGGGAAGGATTCAGGATGGAATGTAGACCGCGCAAACAAGCACCAGGGTGAAATGGAGGCGAAATTGAAAGAATTCTACAGAAAACAAAACGATCAAAGGCAAGAGGCATGTTCAATTAGTAAAGCTGAATCCTGCGAAAACATTTGACGTAAAGATAATACTTGGAGATGTAATATCTAAGATTGTTGTTGAATTGAGTAGGGGTTGATGCTGGATCTGTTCTAAGCGGATGCGTGTTTGATGACCGGAATCGGTGCTTCAAGCTTTTTTTCTACTGTTTCCCTGTGCATATTTCACGGACTTTCTGTTCTACCGGCAGGAGCTGGGGTGCGGAGTGAAGTGAATGGGAATGTCTATAGAGCTTATGTCGGCCTTTTTCCAGGGCCCCTCTGGAAAACCCCGACCGGGCAGGAATGTCACTTGCCACTTTCTTTCCCCTTTCGTAATGTGGCTGCGACGGCAGCGCCATTTTGATATCGCGGTTTGTTAATGAAAGGGAACGAGGATGGAAAGCTCTGTGATTCCGGGGATTTGGTGGATTGCGCCGATTGCGTCGATTCTGGCGCTGGGGTTTGCGGTCTATTTTTACAGGAAGATGATGGGCGCGTCCGAAGGAACCGCCGCCATGATCGAAATTGCCGGGCACGTCCGGGAAGGCGCCATGGCCTATCTGGTCCGCCAGTACAAGGTGGTCGCACTGGTTTTTCTGGTGCTGCTCGTCATCCTGCAGCTGCTCGCCCTGTTTGATATTCAGAATCCGTTCGTTCCGATCGCGTTCCTTACCGGCGGATTTTTCTCCGGCCTGTGCGGATTCATCGGCATGAAAACCGCGACTGCCGCCTCGTCGCGCACAGCGCAGGGCTGCTCGGAAAGCCTCAACCGCGGCCTGCAGGTGGCCTTCCGCTCCGGCGCGGTGATGGGTCTGGTGGTGGTCGGTTTCGGCCTGCTCGACATCTGCCTGTGGTACCTCATCCTCGACAAGCTGGTTTACACCCCGGCTCACATGGCCGACGGCGTGGTGAAGTTCGGCATGACCTTTGTTCCCGCGGGCTGCACGGTGATTGAAAAGCTGGTCGCCATGACCACCACCATGATCACCTTCGGCATGGGCGCCTCCACTCAGGCGCTGTTCGCCCGCGTCGGCGGCGGCATCTACACCAAGGCCGCCGACGTCGGCGCCGACCTCGTCGGCAAGGTCGAAGCCGGTATTCCGGAAGACGACCCGCGCAACCCCGCCACCATCGCCGACAATGTCGGCGACAACGTCGGCGATGTCGCCGGCATGGGCGCCGACCTCTACGAATCCTACTGCGGCTCGATCCTCGCCACCGCCGCGCTCGGCGCGGCCGTCGGCACGCACCACGCCCTCGCGGCCTGCAAGGCCGGCGGCTTTGAAAACGCCACCGAGGCGCTGGCGGCCGGAAGCACCGCCGTCGAAGCCGCCGTGCAGCAGGCCGTCGGGCTCGTCACCGCGCCGATGGTTGTGGCCGGGATCGGTACGCTGCTCTCGATCCTCGGAATGTTCCTGGTCCGCTGTAAAGAGGGGGCCAACCAGAAAAATCTGCTCAAGGCGCTGTTGGCCGGCACGCTCGGCAGCTCGATCCTGATCGTGCTCGCGCTTGCCGGCATGGCCCTGGGCGGGCTGATTTCGTGGGGCATTGTCCTCTCCGTCATCTCCGGCCTCGCCGCCGGAGTGATCATCGGCCAGGCGGCCGAATACTACACCTCTGATCAATACAAACCCACCCGGGGCATTGCCGGGCAGGCCGTCATGGGCCCGGCTACGGTCATCATCGACGGCCTCGCCACCGGCATGTACTCCGCCGGCATTCCGGTCGTCACCATCACCGCCGGCATCCTCTGCGCCTTCGGGTTTGCCGGCGGCTTCCGCGACATGTCCATGGGGCTCTACGGCATCGGCTTCGCCGCCGTCGGCATGCTCGCCACCCTCGGCATTACGCTGGCAACCGACGCCTACGGCCCGATCGCCGACAACGCCGGCGGCAACGCCGAAATGGCGCACCTGCCCGCGGAAGTGCGCGAGCGCACCGACGCGCTCGACTCGCTCGGCAACACCACCGCCGCCACCGGCAAGGGCTTCGCCATCGGCTCCGCCGCGCTCACCGCCATGGCGCTGCTCGCCGCCTACATCGAAGAGGTGAAAATCTGGATCGGCAAACTGGCCGGCGATGGAACCTTCATGGGCTTCACCGCGCGCGAAGCCAAATGGGCCGACCTGATGCAGTTGGTCGATCGATTCGAACTGCACATCATGAATCCGCTTTTGATCTGCGGTCTTTTTCTGGGCAGCATGATGGCCTTCGTCTTCTGCGCGATGACCATGAAAGCCGTCGGCCGCGCCGCCGGGTCCATGGTGGAAGAGGTGCGGCGTCAGTTTAAAGAATTCCCCGGCATCATGAAAGGCGAACAAAAGCCCGACTACGCCCGCTGCGTCGCCATCTCCACCGCCGGCGCGCAGAAGGAAATGCTGGTTCCCTCGCTGATGGCGATCATCGTGCCGGTGGTCAGCGGCGTCATTCTCGGCGTCCCCGGCGTGATGGGGCTGCTGGCCGGCGGCCTCACCACCGGGTTTGTGCTGGCCACCATGCTCAACAACGCCGGCGGCGCATGGGACAACGCCAAGAAATACATCGAACGCGGCGCCCACGGCGGCAAAAAACTGCCCGACGGAAGCAAGAACCCGGTTCACGGAGCGGCGGTCGTCGGCGACACCGTCGGCGATCCCTGCAAGGACACCTCCGGTCCGTCGCTCAACATTCTCATCAAACTGATGACGATGGTCAGCGTGGTCTTCACCCCGGTCGTGGTGAAGTTTTCGCCGGTTGTACAGGAGTGGCTCCACATCGCCACCAAGTAGGGCAGATCATGCGGCCGGCGCAGTCCGGCCGTGTTGTTTTGTTCTTGCTGACGGGCCGGAAAGTCAGTTTTATGCGTGCATGGCAGAAAAACTCGGCAAATGTCTTGGGATTCCGATCGATATCCGGGAGAACCGGGAGGTGGTGTTTTGCGATGAGCTGGAGTTTCCCTTCCGCTGGAAAAAGGGCGACGGATACTTTCTCGTCAAGCTCGAAGACGGCATGATCTGCGCCGGCTGGGTGGATGGAGACCACGAGCTGAGGATTGAGTTCCGGGGAACCGATCCGGATAAAATGACCAAGGAAATGGTGCGGCGCGAGTTCCTTTCGCACTCACACACCGCCTACATTGCCGGCGAGCTGATTCTCGCGCACCACTGCCTCGTCAACGGCCTGGAATACGTCCAGCGCTGAGCCGCACGGAAAAGGATTTGCGTATAGAACGCCCCGAGGGGGGAGACTGGTTGCGACACGATGGTTTTGA
This sequence comes from Tichowtungia sp., assembly GCA_041584215.1. Taxonomy (GTDB): domain Bacteria; phylum Verrucomicrobiota; class Kiritimatiellia; order Kiritimatiellales; family Tichowtungiaceae; genus Tichowtungia. The sequence goes on from JBFHEM010000040.1 coordinate 39,186, forward strand.
TTCTTCAGCTTGTGCTTCTGGTGCTGCTGTTCGGGCTCTCGGCTTTTTTTTCGAGCTCCGAGTCCGCTCTCTTTTCGCTGGATCCGCTGCAGGTTCACCGGATCCGGCAGAAACATCCGCGCGCAGGGGAGCGGATCGAGCGCGCGCTCTCCATGCCGACGCGCCTGCTGTCGGCCATTCTGATCGGCAACACGCTGGTCAACGTGGTGGCCTCGGCCCTCGGATACACGATGCTGGAGCAGCTGCTGCCCGCCCAGGGCATCGCGGTGGCCATCCCGTGCATGACGATTCTGCTGCTGATCTTCGGCGAGATCTCCCCCAAGCGGCTGGCGCTGCATTTCCCCGAAAAACTCTCGATCCTGTATGCGATGCCGCTGGATGTTCTTGCACGGGTGCTGACTCCCGCAACCCTCGCCCTCGGGCGGGTCGCCCGCCTGCTGGAGCGCTGGCTCATCCCCAGCCCGAAGCTGACCGAAGAGGAGTTCCGCACGGCGCTGCAGGACAGTGAGAAGCAGGGGGTGCTCGACCGCGAGGAGCGCAGCATCGTCGAGGGGATCATTCGCCTGGAGGGACTGACCATCGGCGATGTCATGACCCCGCGCGTCGATCTCGTGGCCGCCGAAGAGGAGGACCCCGTTTCCGAGATCGCCCGGAGAGCCCGGGCCGCGCGCTTCAAGTTTCTTCCGGTCTACAAAGGAACGCCCGACCATGTGCAGGGATTTCTGGATGTGCGCCGCTTCCTGCTGGCCGGCGCATCGAGTCTGCAGGACGCGCTCATTCCGCCGATCTTCGTCCCGCAGTCCATGCCGTTGAACCGGCTGATGGTGATGCTGGAGGGGCGGAAGCAGCGGGCGGCCTGCGTGGTGGATGAGTTCGGCGGGACGGCGGGCATCGTGACCCTCAGCGATATCATGGATGAAATCATCGATAACGAACCGCTGAGCAACAGCGTCAGCCGCGTCGGGATTGATCGGGTCGGCGACGGCCGGTGGCAGATCGGCGGCGATACGAGTCTGGAGGAGATCAACGCGGAACTCGACCTGCAGCTGACCGCCGAAGAGGGGGCCAGCCGGATCGGCGGGTGGATTTCCGAACGGCTGGAGCGCATTCCGCGCCGCGGAGACATCATCCAGCTGCCCGGCTGCCGCCTGACGGTTCGTGCGGTTCGGCGCCGGCGGGTGGTCAGCGTTGTGTTTGAGCGGCTCGCTGAAGAGGAGACGGCATGAACGTTTCGTTTCAGATTGCCGCGGTGGTGCTGTGTGTCGCGGGAGAGGCGTTTTTCTCCGGCATGGAGACGGGCGTCATTTCCATTCGCCGTCTTCGGTTGCGGCACCGGCTGAAGCAGGGGGATGCCGCGGCCCGCCTGCTGGCCTATTTTCTCGAAGAGCCGGACCGGCTTCTGGGAACGACCCTGGTGGGAACCAACCTGTGCGTGGTGGTCTCTTCGGTTCTGTGGGCGAACCTGATTCCGGATGGCTGGGGGATTGCGGGCCGGTCGGCCATGACCCTTGGTCTGACGGTGATTCTGCTTCTGTTTGGCGAATTCATTCCCAAAGCCTGGTTCCAGGCGCGGCCCTATGTGCGTTCGGCCCGCTTTGTCGTGCTGCTGCAGTGGGCCTGGATTGTGTTCCGGCCGGTGGGGGCATTTGCAACGTGGCTGGCCGGCCTGGTCATTCCCGGCAGGAATACGGCCCGACAGGACCTGTGCGCGCTGGCAAACCGGGGCGAGTTGAAGCTGCTGGTCGCCGAGGGCGAACAGTACGGGGTTCTGACGGAGGAGGAGCGTGAAATGATCCACCGCACCGTTGAGCTCGGCGAGAAACCGGTCCGGGCGATCATGAGGCCGATGGAGCGGATTATTTCCGTATCGTCGGACGCGACGGGCGACGAGTTTTTGGCGCTGGCCCGCGAACGGGATTTTTCCAGGTTTCCTGTCAGGGATCCTGCCAGCGGACGGTTCACCGGCATTGTGGCGGTTCTCGATGTGCTGGCCCGCGAACAGATTGATGTGCTCAAGGCCATGACCCGGCCTGTGTTTATCCCGGCCGAAACGCCCTCCGACGAGATCATGCCGATGCTTCGCCAGGCGCGCCAGTCCATGGGGCTGGTGACCGATGAGCAAAACGAAGTGATCGGGCTGGTCACAACCGATGATGTGCTTCGGCAGGTCGTGCAGGTCGCGCAGCCGGCTGCCCTGTGATGAAAAAAGGGGTGGAGTTTAACCGATGACAGAATTTCAGATTCCAGCGAGTTGCGTAACTTTGAATAAGCGGATGCCAATAAGTCTTCGGGGGTTTGCGTTTTCTCTTGATCGGTTTCAGAGACATCGATCTGCCCGGACTTATCTTGTTTTCGGTTTTTGAACTCGATGAACTCAGGGAATTGTTCGAGGACGGTGCTGTCGATTCTGGATGGATTTGTTTTTATTGGAAATATCGATGATGGGCGGGGTTGGGCGCAAGACGCGAGAGCGTTTTGAATTGAACTGTAGCCGCACACAGCCTCCCTTCGGGAAGGCTGTCCTGCAAGTTTGTTTGTAGGCCGAGCTTCTTCGGTATTCCGAAGAGCTTGGGTTATAACTATCGATTTAATTTAAACGCGTCTAAGACGCTAAGAAAGAGGTGCCAGCTGTTCTCAACAAAACCGATTCGCGGCGCAGACATGCTTGTTTTCGATTTGGGCAGACACGCTTGTCTGCCCCACGGGTGATGCCGCCGCAATTCAAATTAATAATCAAACAACAGGCCGTGGTGTTGAGGGTCGCCGAAGCCGTAGCCGGTGTTCGGGTCCCACGTCCCGTAGGCCCACGGGCCGGTCGAGGGTTCGGAGTAGGAGAATCCGTAAAATTCCTCGCTGCCGCCTTCGCCGGCGTTTGAATTTGTGAGCCGCTTCCGGCCGCGGAGAATCCGCTGTCTGTCCACTGAGTCAGGTTGGAGGATGTTTCAATGCCGTAGGCCAGTCCGCGTTCACCCAGCCACGAGAGCTGCATGTTTTGCAGTGAAAGCTCCGCGGCCTGCGCTAAAAATGAAATAGCGGTCGCGGTGATTACTGAGCGGGAAATCAGCCTCATCATGAATCTATAACGCCGGAACCGCCGAAAAATGGCAAGTCGCCCCGTTTTTCCAATCATTGGAAACCCAGGTGGGGCTCGACCGCCGGGCGAGCCGTGCATCTGCACAGAGCAACCGTTCGGACGGCCCGGCGGTCCGTCCCTGCCTACTGCGCAGCGGCCGGCCCGACGCAGGAGCCTCTTTCTTTTTGGTGTCGCGGCCTGGCGGTCATCAATCGGCTGGAAGGCTTTGTGTTTTTCCGCCCTTGAAAAAGCTGAAGAGCAGGGAGAGGCCGAAGGTGACGGCGAAGCCGGCGGGGAAGTACCAGATCCACGAAACCTCGGTGGCTTGCTGCAGCCAGGCGGTGGAGGCGATCCCGAGCGCGGCGGCGGGAACCCAGGCGCCGAAGCGTCCGCGTTTGGTCAGCAGTCCGAGCAGGAAGAGGGCGAGCACCGGTGCGCTGAACAGCCCCATGAACGTCGCGAATGTTTCAATGATCCCTTCGGCTTTGGCCACGAAAAAAAGCAGAATGGACAGCCCGGTGGCCAGCACGCCGAGCGCGGCGGTGACGATCCGCGCGCGGCGGACCACGTGGTCACCTGCGCCGGTAAAGTCGTTGACCACCACGGTCGCCATCGAGTTGATGCCGGAATCCATGCTCGACATGGCCGCCGCGAAAATCGCGGCGATCAGCAGGCCGGAGATGCCGGCGGGCAGGGCGCTGACGATGAAGTAGGGGAAGATTTTATCTCCGCTGATCGCCTCGGGCAGCAGCGCGGGGTTGAGCTGGTAGTAGGCGAACAGTCCCAGCCCGATGAACAGCAGCAGGGTGATAATGCAGAAGTCGACGCCGGCGTTGAAGGCGATGGCCTGGGCCATGCCGCGTTTGGTTTTGGTGGCGAGCAGGCGCTGGACGGTCACCTGGTCGGTTCCGTAGTCCTGCATCATCTGGAAGAAGAAGGAGATGGCCACGCCGGTGAGCGTCATGCGCCACAGGCTGATGGAGCCGTCGAGCTGCAGGTGGTCGTGGCTTTGCGCGAACGAGAGAATGCCGGCCGCGCCGTCGGGGTGTTTGACGCACAGAACGGCCGCCACAAAGATGGCGCCTCCGATGAGCATCACAAACTGCACCACATCGGTCCAGAGCACGGCGGCCAGTCCGCCGGCCACGGTGTAGAGCGTGGCCAGCAGGCCCAT
>JBFHEM010000041.1:0-41470 GCA_041584215.1 Tichowtungia sp.
CTGTTTTGGAGCGCCGGAAGGTAATGACAATCCGATCCGGACGGTTCGACACAACGCGGAACACATCCGATGAGTCGCAGGCCGTCATGGGGTCGAGTCCCTGCGCATACTTCAGCAGATTCGGGATGCCGTCACCGGCCGGGGAGTCGGCAACCCCTCCGTCCTCTGCCGGCACGGCCCGGGCGTCCAGCCACTCGGCAAAGCTCTGCGTGACGGCATCGCCGGAGGTCGCCCGGGCGCTCAGGCGCATGTATCCGCTCTCACCGATTTCAACCGAGGCCTCCCAGACCTCCCGCCCGTCCTCTTCCCCGACCTTTGCCAGACTCACTCCCGCAGCACTCCATTCGCCGGCAAGCGATGCCGTCCACTCCGCAATCAGCTCTGCATCGGAGGCGTATTTTGATTTGCAGTAGCGCATTACAAACCGGCCGGCAGCGGCGTCGGCCGAACAGGTGAACAGGTCGCGCGACGCATAGGCCTGCATGGCCGACAACCCGCAGGCATATTTGAGCAGATTCGGGATGCCGTCACCGGCCGGGGCATCTCCAATGCCCTGCCGGCTGGACGGAACCCCCTGCCCCGCGACCCAGCTTTCAAACGAGTCGCCGGCAGAACGGATCGAAACCGTCGCCGTGCGGCTGGTGACGACCGTGCCCCCCGCCGCGGCCTGCAGGACATAACTGCCGGACTCTTCCAGGCACCCGGAAAACAGCAGCGACGGGGCGGTTTCATCGGCAATAGCAACCCCGTCCCGAAACCACTGATAGGCGGCCGCCGAACCGGATGAAAGGCCGCACAGGGAAAAGGATGAGCCCTCGTCCACATCCATATCAGGCGGTTCGACGAGCCAGGCCAAAACGTCGATCTCCGGCAGCACGGTCAGATAAAGGGTTTCATTGAAAGCAGCCCCGGAAATCGTGCCGGACAGCACCAGCTCAAAACAGCCCGACTCGACCGGCAGTCCGGCAATCCGGCTGCCGCTCTGCTCCAGGCCTGAGGGCAGACCGGAAATCGTCAAGGACGACGGGGTCTCTGAAAAGCCGATTCCGAGAGAAGCCGTCTCCCCCGCGGTCAGCGGCGCCTCCTCCTCAAACCAGCACCGAACCGCATCCTGCGAAAGAAATACAGAACCCACGGACTCCAGGTTTCCAATCTCATCGCAGACAAATGTAAGCTGTTCACCGGAGCGCGCGGCAGAAGAAAGACGATCCCGGCTGTCATAGGTGTATTCAACCGCAAAAACATTTGCGGAAACGGCAACAAACAGCATTGCGATTTTATGCCGCATGGAAGGCATGTTTCTCATCGTGCCCCCCTATTAACATCTTTGTAATCATACCGATTGTATTTACCCTCATTAGAAGGAACGTGCTGGTAACTCTTCCATTTAAAACGTCCATCTGCAGACCGGGAACCGCTGGTAAATGAAACCATATACCCATTCTTAACGCCATAGTAATGCGATTTCCCCTCAAAGATGATTGAGGACAAATCATCCGGAGCATGCAGCGTTCCCGTCGGCGCGGTTACAGTTGCTCCCTCCAAAAAGGAGGATAGCTCAGCTGCAAACGAACGGCCCTCCCCAGCGCCGGTCCAACATGCAAACAGATTAACCGGCATCCCTTTTTTATAAGCGGAGTGACCCTTGATCATGCCCGCCAGCGTTTCTGCCGAAAGAACAGCACCGTCTTTATCCAAAAGCTTTCCGGTTTTTGAATCCCCATGCCCTGAAACACTGAAAACGGAATTGTCTGATGGGATAAACGCATTTGCTTTTAATCGCAGATTAATATCCTCCCAGACTGTATTACCCATAAAACTCATATCGGGGGATAACCCCAAAGCATCCAGAAATCGGATCGGCTCCCCGTCCACATAGGCGTACAGGTTGATGCCGCCGGCCAGGCCGATCGGATCCTGATTGATGAAGCGCCTCAGATACGGACTGTAAAAGCGGGCACGCATGTAGACCAGTCCGCTGCTGTCGGTCTGCACGCCGTGCTGGCCGGCAAACAAAAAGGGGGTGTCGGTGGTGCCGCTGCGGGAAACCGCGGCCCCATACGGCGCATAGGAAATCCGGTCCGTCACAGCTTCGGAATCGTCGGTGACGGCCACGGTGCTGCCGCGGCAGTCACCGTGATAGGTCAGGGTCTGTCCATCCTCCTCCTGATACAGCAGGCCCAAGCCGTAAACATAGCGGGTGACGGTCCCATCGGGCCGGGTGCGCATCAGCAGCCGGGAAAGCTCCGCATTCGGATCGATCACAAAACGGGTGGTGCCCGACGCATCAGTCACCGCCGTGCGGCGGTTTTCCGCATTGTACTGGAAGCTCAGTCCGTCGGCTGCCGTCAGCCGGTTGCGGGCATCATAAACGAGCGTTTTCTGTGAGCCGCCGGACGCCAGCGGGGCGCTCGTCAGGTTGCCGTCGAGGTCATGCTGAACAGACAACCCGTTGACCGTCAGCAACTGATTGTCACCGCCGCAGGTGAATGAAACATCCGCCAGATTAAAACTCGCCGGCTCATTCGGATTATATTCCTCCAGCAGGTTGCCGACGGGATCGCAGCGGTATTCGTATGATGAAATGACGGTGCCGTCCGATTTCTTATTTACCAGCTTCGTCAGCTCGCCGGCCCGGTTGTATTCACGAAAGCTTTGGGTGCCGTTGGCGTGCTGAATTCCCGACAGGCGTCCGTTGGCATCATAGCTGCAGCGCGTGACCCGGCCGTTCCAGTCGGTGACCGTTTCCAGCCGATTGGCCGCATTGTAAGCATACAAAACCGTTTTGCCGTCGGGATAGGACAGCGAAGTCAGGTTCCCGACCGCATCGCAGCCGTACAGCAGCGCATTGCCCTCGCCATCCTCATAACGCGTCAGCCGTCCGGACGCATCATACTCGCGACGGATGGTTTTACCGCCTTCCTTGACCGTCAGTACTCGCCCGGCGGCATCATAGGTGTACCGGACGGTTCCCAGCGGATCGGTGATCGACGTCACGCGCCCGACGGCGTCGCGCACGAGCGCAACCGCGTCGCCCGACGGCTCTTCCACACCGGACAGCAGGCCGCGCGCATCATAGCGGTACTGCGTCGCCCGGCCGCCGGGCAGCGTCCAGGCCTCGACCAGCCCCCGATCATCATATGCAAAGCGGTGCGTGCTGCCGCGGGCATCGGTCAGGGAGATGAGCCGTCCATCCGCATCATATCCTTCCGCGGTGAGGCTGCCGTCCGGCTCCAGGGTTCCGGTCAGCCGACCGTTCCTGTCGCGCTGCAGGGTGGTGGCGCGGCCGAGTGCATCGGTGGATTGCGACAGGAATCCGGCGGCGTCATGCTGAAATCCGCGGGAGCGCAGCAGCGCATCCTGAACCTGCCGGACCTGCCCGCGGGCGGTGTAGCCGAATCTGAAAATGACCGCACCCAGCGAATCCCGCACACAAACCGGCCGCCCGGCCGCATCGTATTCGGTGAACCGGGATTCGCCCCGGGCATTGGAGGAAAAGACCAGGCGCCCCTCCCGGTCGCGGTCCAGGCGGGTACGGCTGCCGTTGGCATCCGTGATGGCGGTCAGATTCCCTTCTCCGTCATACGCGTATGCGGTTCGGTTTCCCAGCGCATCCGTCCGCTGCACCAGGTTTCCGCTGCCGTCATACTCATACTGCGTGATGTTTCCCAGCGGATCGGTTTCGGCGGTCAGCTGCCCGGCGGCGCTGTATTCATAGCGAACCGTCCCGCCCAGTGCATTGGTGAGCGCAATCAGGCGGCCGGTCTGGTCATACACAAAAGAGGTTTCATTCCCGAGCGGGTCGCGGGACGCCACCCTGCGTCCGGCCGCGTCAAAAAACCCGACCCGCACATTCCCGGCCGCATCCGTTGCGGTGTCCGCGGTGAGAGCATCGCTCCTCGTACAGGTGAAGCCGCTTTGAGACAGCGGCAGAAAACGGGCATACTCCGTTCGAATCCCCTCCGCCGAAATCCCGGCAGAGAGAAAACTGTTTGTATCGTACTCATACGCGGCAACGGCCCCCTCCTGATTGGTCACCGCAATCAGGTTGTGACGCGCGTCATAAGCAAACCCGGCGGTTTCCCCGGCCGCATCCGTCAGGGCAGTCAGCCGGTTTGCACTGTTATAGGCAAACTCCGTGACGTTGCTCTGCGCATCGGTAAACGACAGCAGGTTGCCGCAGTCATCGTATGCGAAGCGAATCGTGTTTCCCAGCGGGTCGGTCGCGGACGTGCGGTTTCCGGCCGAGTCATGCGTGTACGACACCGTTTCGCCTTCTTCATTGGTGTGCCGCACCAGCTGAAGGGAACGGCTGAAAACCCAGATTTGCGTGTCGCCGTTGCGGTTGACGGCGGTGGTGGTTCTCTCGCCGGTAGACTCATTCTCCTCATACGCAAAGGTCGCGAGCCCGTTGCCGTCGACTCCGTCGTCCTGCGCAACCACGCGTCCGGCCGCATCATAGGTGTTTTCGAGGAACTGCACGCCGTCGCCGGTAAAGAGCTGATGAATCCGGCGGTCGTCCGTATAGGTGTAGGACTCTGACTTGGCCGGCAGTCCGTCCTGCAGGATGTCCACCCGCTCCAGGCACTGGTTCGTCGTGTACTGCAACAGCACCCGCCGTCCCAGCGCATCCTCCACCGACGCCAGCAGCGCATTGGTGTAGGAGAAGGCCAGATAACGCCCGGTCATTTCATCCGTCACCCGCTCAAGGCAATCATCAGAAGAATAGGACAGGACACTGCGCCACCCCTGCGGACTGACCCGGGCCTGCAGGAGTCCGTAGCGTGAGAATTCCATCGTTGAAAAATCGGAACAGGCGGCCGTATAGGACCGATCGTCGTTCTGGGTGATCACCACGCCGCGGGCATCCGCATCCGGCGAGACAAACTCGCCGGCCTCATTGCGAACAAAACGGTTTTTCTGACCGGGCCGCCATTGCAGTTCCAGAAGATCATCCGATTTGATCGTCAGCCGGGCTTCATAGCCGTGAGACCACCCATAGCCCATAGACCCGTAAAAATTGAGCAGCGAATTATAACCGGCGGTCAGCGCAACACGATTGGCGCCCTGCACCTCGATTAAATTCATGGAGCCGAAATAGGCTCCCGTGGCCGAGTCAACCGGATCGGCCGCGGCGGCTTCGGCGTGCTGCGCGACATCGCGCGCCTGCGCCGCGGGATCGACATCCCCGCCCGTATTAAAAACCACTTTGGGAATGATGCTGTGCGGATCCGGTGATTCCCCCAGGTACTGCACCCGAACCGTATGGGTTCTTCCGAACACTGTAACAATCGTAATCGTTTCTTCCGTTCCGGCCGGACTGCTGCCGAAACGGGGCGTCACATACAGCCGCTGCCCGGCGTCGCGGGTGGAAACCGACACCAGCGATCCCACAACCTCCTCGTCGCCGATCGCATCGTTTCCGTAAAAAACAACGACGCCCTTCCCGCCCGAGGCCAGCGCCAGCTCAACCGTCTGATTTTCAAGATCGTCAGCCACCACCGCCGGCGTGCTCTCATACACCGCCGGCGCGGAGGGATACACCGCTTCTGTGGATGGGTAGACGGCAGGTTTAGTTGAAATAGAAACCGCGCTTCCCATCGCGGGAAAGCTCAACAAAAAAACGGATGCCAGGTATCGGCGAAGGATGGAACACTGCATGCGACAAACCCTGAAAACTGCTAATCCGTAATCAAAACCTTGGCCACCACGTCACCGGCTTCATATTCACCATCATCCCCCAGAGAAACAACGATAATACTGATCGTCCGCCCCTCCTGCGTCTGGATATGCACCGTGCCGACCGTCCCGGCAGGCGCAAAACTTATACTCGCAGTGTTTATATCAACGGTCCGCCCATTATTTTTCACATAGGCAGAATCAGCAAACCCCGACCAGCTGGAATCAATCGCCACATCAGATCCCGAGAATGCAACAGCCCCATCGACATTCGCCGGCAGATACATATAGATAACCGAATTCTGCGCCTCATCCTCCGTAAGAATTTTCTCCACCGTTCCCGCAGCCCCGGCCGTCATTCCTCCGAACAAAAACCCCGCAAACAGAACCGCCCACACACCTTTTTTCATGGATCTTTCCCTTCCATTAAATCAAACGATTCCGAACAACATAAAAAACGCCGAATGAATCAGACAGAAAAAAAAACGACATTTAAAAGAGCAGCGCCTCCGAACCGGATCAAAGGGCAAATCGCCGCGCAAAAAAAACGGCTTTTTCCAAACATTGGAAAAAGCCGTTTATTCGTGTCAAAGGCCGCGAAGCCCCTGGCCGGGGATTTAGGCGGTCGCCTCTTTTTCAGCCGGCTCCTGCGGAAGGTCACGAATGCCCATGGACTTGATCTCCTGCAGGCGGTCAAAGACCACTTTGCGGCGGATGTTGAGCTTGCCTTTGTTTTTGGTGGATTCCCAGTTGGCGACAGTCGGCAGACTCACACCGGCCAGGTCGGCAAACGCTTTCTGGGAAAGCTTGAGGCGCTTGCGCATGGAACGGATCCCCGCTGCGGTAATCCAGGCGCGGCCGGTCTCTTCTTCCGGTTCCGGTTTCGGAATAACGGCACCCAGCTTTTCAAGCTCGCGTGCCAGCTGTTTGTTTTCTTTTTCAAGTTCGCCTACCTGCCGGCGCAGGTCTGCAATATATTTACGCTGACTGGCATTCACCGATTTAATCGGCGCCAGCGCAGCTTTAATTTCACTGCGGGCAATCCGCGAAATTTCCGACTTCAGCTCTTTCATTACATTGGCCATAACAAACTCCTTTGTTTAATACGCACTAAACTAATTATATTTACACACATTCCGTCAAACTAAACCATTCACAAACTTTACGTCCAGTAAACAGAAAACATGGATGACGGGATCAATGGATGACCGGAATGATGCAGTCCAAACACTAATGAGCAGCCCTCTAAAGCAGATGGCTTAACCCATCCGCGGCCCGGCCGGAATTACATGTTTCCCTGACTCACCCATCCATTACTCCATAAAATTCTAGGCATCTTTTTTCTTTTTAATCAGCAGCTGGGCGATCATGAGCACCTGGCTGGTGGTCCAGTAGAGCACGAGACCGGACGGCATGGAGTAAAAGAAAAAGAGCATCATCACCGGCATCATGACCGCCATCATTTTCTGCTGCTGCTGCTGTTCCGGGGTGACCGCGGAGGCCCCGGAGGTGAGCTTCTGCTGCCACATCATCGTCGCAGACATCAGAAGAGGCAGGATGTTCAGTGAGCCGACAACCGGCACCATGCCGGCAAATAGATTTTCCGGCTCGGACAGGTCCTTGATCCAGAGAAACTTGGAAAAGCGCAGCTCGATGGCGCTGCGCAGAACGGCAAAGAGCGCGATAAAAACCGGAATCTGAATGAACATCGGCAGGCACCCGCCCATCGGGTTGACCTTGTGCTCCTTGTACAGGGCCATCGTCTCCTGCTGCATGCGCTGCGGGTTGTCTTTATATTTTTCTTTAATGGCCTTCATCTGCGGCTGAACCGCCTGCATGCGCTTCATGCTCTCGGTGCTTTTGTGCGTGAGCGGCCAGAAGATGACGCGCACAATGATGGTCAGGATGAGAATCGCAATTCCATAGTTGCCGAAGACCGCAAAGTGGATCAATCCCCACAGCAGCGCTTTTTTGATGGGATACATGACCGGATTCATGAACTTCCAGAAGCCGGTGCTCTGGAACTCCATCACCGCGGTCTGCTCCAGGCCCTGCGTTTTCAGGACACTGAAATCTTTGGGCCCGATGTAGGCGCGGGTGCTGCGGGTTAAGGTTTGATCCGCCTCGATCACCTCTTTATTGAAATGCACGGCGGCGGAAACCTCTGCGGCCGTCATTTTTTTACCCTCGCCGTCCCGGCGGACCGTAAAATCGAACCCTGCGGATGCCCCCGTATCCGGCGTAAGGATCTGCACAAAAAATTTATTTTTGGCGGCAACCCAGTCGACCGGCTGCGTCGGAATCATTTGCGGTGTCGTTGTAAATTCAACAACACCGGAAGCCAGCTTGCGGAACTGCTTGCCCCAGTGAGTCACCCCGTCTGCGGGCGCAAAGGTGTCGATGCCCAGGGTGGTCACTCCCTTCATCGCGGAAACTCCGGACGGATTCGCCATCGGGCCGGTCGGCAGGCGCAGTGCGGGAAGTGTCCACGGCACATCGGCAGTGTTGACAAACTCGTCCTGCACCGTCAGCAGGTAGTCCCCTTCGAGTTTCAGCACGCGCTGAAAGGTCTGTCCGTCACCAAGCGGCGCCATGAACAGCAGTCCGTCCCCGGCTTTTTCCAGCGTACCGGCGGACAGCGCAAGACCGTCATAGCGCAGAGCGGGTGCAGCTGAAAAATCGAGCGTCAGCGGATCGCTGCCCGGCCTGTTCTCTTCGGGGTAATCCTTGAGCACCGCGGAAACAACGGCGCCGCCATGGGACGAGACCGTGAGCTCAATACGGTCGTTGGAAAGTGTCAGGAACGACTCAGGCCCCAGATCCGCGGCCGGTTTCTGCACGCGGCCGGCAGCCGCTTCAGCGGCCGCTTCGCTCAAGGCCGGAGCAGGCTCTGCCGCGACCTGAGGCGCCGCCGACGCTGCCTCGACAGCTTTTTCCGCAGCCGGCTGCTCCGGCCGCGGGAAATATTTTTTCTCAATCGCCGGATAGAACTTCATCCAGCCGAACATCAGAACCAGCAGGATGCCGACAATTATAAAATCATTTTTTCTCATTACAGTTCCTATCGTTTAAATCGTCGCAACGGCCTGTAGGCCTCGTTAAATCACTTCGTTCGTTAAGCCCGTTCAAATCGACGGCTCCCTCTGACCTTCGGCCACGGGCCTCAGACCTCTCTCCTCCGGCTCCCGGCACGAGGTCCACTCCGCCCGGATTCCACGGATGGCAGCGGCAGATCCGCCGCAAACTCAAATAAAGGCCGGTTACTATGCCATGCCTTCGCAGGGCTTCAATCGTATAATCGGAACAAGTTGGATAGAACCGGCAGCGGGCGGGGAAACACCGGGAAACGCTCTGGTAAAACCGAATGATGCTTATCAGCAAACGTCTCATCGTTCAAACAGCCTTAAAAATGGCGAATATCAGAGATACCCAAGCACCAAAAAAAAACCACACATCCAACGCCTGAAATTTTGAACTTCAGTCATTCGGATTTCCTTCGGGCTCGGGTATTTCGTGCTTCGGAGTTCCGGCAAGTCCCGCTTTTCCGGCCAGACGAAGGAATTCCGCCTCGACGTCATGATACCCGGCAGAGAGAATGTTGCGCCGGGCAATAATGACGACATCAACCTCCCCGCTGAGCTCCGCACGATGTTCGCGAAAAACCGCACGCAGCACGCGCCGGGCACGGTTTCGGTCAACCGCACGGTTGCTCACTTTTTTGCTGGTCACCACGCCGAGCCGGAGCGCGGCACCTTCGCCGCGACGAAGCCAGAGCACCATCGTCCGCCCGACAAAACTCCTCCTCTGCGCAAAAGCCTCCCGGAAGTGGGAGGCTTTTATCAGTCGCTGATTTTTGGAAAGCGTGTTTCCAGACACCGGGTTTTCCTCCGGCTTTCTGATTACGCGTCCGCAACAGTCAGGCGCTTGCGGCCTTTCTGGCGACGGCGTTTCAGAATGGCGCGGCCATCAGCAGTCAGCATACGTTTACGAAAGCCGTGCTTACGGGCGCGTTTAATTTTCGACGGTTGCCATGTACGTTTCATTATTCAAATCTCCACTAAAATCCCAAAAGAGCGGAACACAGTACCAATTCATTCCAAGGTGTCAAACTTTTAACTGCACATTGATTACACCAAACGCTACTCTGCCTCCAGAAGGAAAAACAACAATGCCGACCATTCTTGCACTCGACCAGGGCACCAGCAGCTCCCGAAGTATTGTTTTTAACGATGCCGGCTCAATCCTCGCCTCCGCTCAGCAGGAATTCCCGCAGATCTATCCCGCCTCCGGATGGGTCGAGCACGATCCGGCGGTTCTCTGGAACTCCCAGCTCGCAACGGCCCGCGAGGCGCTTTGCCAGGCCCGAATCGATGCGCCCGACGCCATCGGCATCACCAATCAGCGCGAAACCGTCATCCTGTGGGACCGCGCCACCGGCCAGCCGCTGCACAACGCCATCGTCTGGCAGGACCGCCGCACCGCGCCGGTCATCGAACAGCTCTGCGCCGAGGGATGCGCCTCCCTCATTCGCGAAAAAACCGGCCTGCTGCCCGACCCTTACTTTTCCGCCGCCAAGATCGCCTGGCTGCTCGACCACATCGACGGGGCGCGCCCGCGCGCCGAACGCGGCGAGCTGGCCGCCGGCACCGTTGACAGCTGGCTGCTGTGGAACCTCACAGAAGGCCGCGTCTTCGCAACGGATGTCACCAACGCCTCGCGCACCTCTTTGTTCAATATCTTCACGCTCGAATGGGACGACGAACTGCTCGAGCTCTTCCGCGTCCCGCGCGCGCTCCTGCCGGAGGTCCGCCCCTCCGGCGGACTGTTCGCCGACACCACCCTGCTCGGCGCGCCCGTCACCGGCATTGCCGGCGACCAGCACGCCGCGCTCTTCGGTCAGCTCTGCACCGAACCCGGCATGGCGAAAAACACCTACGGCACCGGCTGCTTCATCCTGATGCAAACCGGCACCAAACCGGTCGTCAGCCGCAACCGCCTGCTCACCACCCTCGCGTGGCAGCTCGAAGGCCGGCCCGCCAAGTACGCGCTCGAAGGCAGCATCTTCATCGCCGGCGCCGCCATCCAGTGGCTGCGCGACGGACTCGGCATCATTCAAAGCGCCCCTGAAATCAACGACCTGGCCGCCCAGGTGCCCGACAGCGGCGGCGTCACCGTCGTGCCCGCCTTCACGGGACTCGGCGCCCCGCACTGGAATCCGGACGCGCGCGGCCTCATCACCGGCCTGTCGCGCGGAAGCACCGCCGCGCATATCGCCTACGCCACGCTCGAAGCCATCGCCTGCCAGTCCGCCGACGTGCTGCGCGCGATGGAATCCGACACCGGCGTGCCGATCAAAGAAATCCGGGTGGACGGCGGCGCCTCGCAAAGCGACCTGCTGATGCAGATGCAGGCGAACCTGCTCGGCATTCCCGTGCGGCGGCCCCGGTCCGTCGAAACCACCGCGCTCGGCGCGGCCTGGCTGGCCGGCCTTTCAGCCCGCATCTGGACGAGCATCGATCAATTGAAAAACCAGTGGCAGATCGACCGGACGTTTGAAACAGCCATCAGCGCGGCGGACTGCAAACAGATTAAAACCCGCTGGGCCAATGCCATCTCCAAGGCCTGATTGATCAAACCCTGCAGCCCAGCGGATCCGCACCCTGCAGAAACCCGCCCGGGAGTTTCCGCCCGGGGCTGAGACCTAGCAGATGCCGTGATCGCGGGCCAGCGCCGCGATCGAGCGGTCGTAGGAGGCTTCGCCCTCTTTGGTGAAAAAGCAGCCGGGAATCTGCCCGGACGCGCGATGATAGGCGACGCATTCGCAGCAGAGCCCGCGTTTACCGCAGGAGTAGGTGCAGGTGCAGTGTTCCAGGTTTTTCTGTTTATTCGGACAGGTTGCCATCTTTCTTCTCCCTAGGCGACGCATGCGTCCGCCTGCTACATCGAGCGGAACGCCCGTTCTACTTTTTAAAAATCTCTTCAAGCGCTTCGACGAGCGACATCGTCTGCGCATCCGTTCCCACGGTGATGCGCAGGTACTCTCGGGTGCGGGCACCGTCAAACCAGCGCACGTAAACCTTGCGCTTTTTGAGCTCTTCAAAAATTTTATTTGCTCCGGGCTTCGGCGGTTTGACCCACAGGAAGTTGGTTTCAGACGGAAACACCTCAAACCCGAGCTGTTTAAGCTCTTCAGTCATCAGCTTGCGCGAGTTTTTAATCGCCGTGGTCATGGCCTCCATGGTGCCCTGATCCAGCAGCGCAACGCGCGCCAGCTCCTGGGTCAGCGTGTTGACGTTGTAGGAGTCCTTGATCTTATACATTGCGTCAATCAGCTCCTTGCTGCCGACGCAGTAACCGAAGCGGATGCCCGCAAGTGCATAGGATTTGGAGAGCGTGCGGCAGACCAGCACGTTGTCGTATTTGACCGCCAGCTCCATGCAGTCCGCCGAGGCGAAATCGACGTAGGCTTCGTCAATCACCACCACACCGGAGAAATCTTTCACGAAGGCCTCAATTTGATCTTTCGGGAAAAGAAGACTCGTCGGGGCATTGGGATTCGTCAGGAAAAACACAGAGGCCTCAAAGCCGTCCGGCATCTGCCAGCCGAAGTTTTCGTCGAGCTCCACGAGGCGCATCTCCACATCCTCAATCCCGGCCAAAACCGGATACAGCGAATATGACGGATTAAATGAACCGACCGAACCGCCGTCGCGCTCCACAAACGCGCGAATGCAGAGTGCCAGCACTTCGTCTGACCCATTGCCGGCAAACACATTGCCGATGCCGACCTCATGCTTTTCGGCAATCACCTTGCGCACTTCCGTGCACAGCGGATCGGGATACTTCGCCAGCACCGAGACGTCGATCTCGCGCAGAATGTCATACACCTCCGGCGAGCACAGCCACGGGTTTTCGTTGGTGTTGAGCTTCACGATATCGTCGCCCTTCGGCTGCTCCCCCGGAACGTAACCGTCCAGCGCCTCTACAGATTTTCGTATTAAATTTTTCATCCATCCCTCTCCAAAATCATTTTCACAAAGGCGGGAACTATATTTCCAAACATTGGAAAAACCCACCGTCATTTTTCCAAAGGTTGGAAAAAATCATTCCAGACAGCGGAACCCGCCCTCCAACTCTCCAATCCAGACTGACGATCGTCAATCTGAATCAGAGATTTTTCATCTTTCTTCGGATCATTTTCACGATGTCCAAATGCAGAGAATAGGCCTGCTTTCCCAGATAATCCGCCGGCAGCAACAGATCAGGAAGCAGAGGATCCAAAACAAACGCAGTGCGATACGCGTCGATTTCCTCTGCCGCCAGTTTCATGAGAGAATCCAGCTCCAGACCGGTCGCCCCCTGCAGAATATCCAGATTTTCGCCGTAGATTCCGCAAAACCTTTGCTGTGTGCGACGGAGGCCCTCGAAATCCCACGACTCCCGGACCACTTTCTGAGCGGACATTCCGAGCACGGTTCGCGCCTCAAAAAGACATGCAAAAGCGTCCAGTGCGGCGGCCTCCGCCAAATCGGCATACTGCGGACGTATATCATGTGCCGCAACCCAAACGCTCTTCTGGAAACAGCCCATTCGCTGTCGCTTCAGGAATTGCCGTAAAACATTGCGATACGAACGATCGACTTCCGGAACATCGTAAAGAAGCAAATACCAAATCCCATCCCACTTCCGGCTCCACCACCTGTTCGGGCGCAAATACGTCTCCAGCAGGCCCGATCCATCTTCCGAAATCTTCAAAACAGGCGTACCCACACCCTGCTCCTTGACAATCAAACCCAGCTTCGAAAGGCGACTGACGGCATTGTAATACGTCGCGCGGTTGGGATAAGACCGGTTCTGTAAAAATGCATACGCCCCATGAGCCGCCGTATCGCCGAGAATATCGAGCATCTCAAGCAACTCCAGCCCGACTCGCCGACGCACAACCGGCAGGGAAATATCCGGATGGTGAAACGCCTTCCACATAGGCGGAAATCTACAATCCAGACTAACGATCGTCAATCCGGATTAGAGACGCGGGCCCGGCGGCTGCGCCGCTTCCGGAATCGGGGCCGGCGGAGCGGAGCCCGCGGACCGGTAAAAAACGGAGCAAAAGATGATGTAAACAGAACTGACACCCCTCAAAAAAGAGAGCAGGATTCAATCACAGGAAAGGAGATCTTCCAATGAATGCGAACACCCCGGAATACACGCAGGGCATTCTGCACAAAATCGAGGTCCTGCCGCCGGATGCCGCTCCGGCCGAGATCGAGCAAACAGCCGCGGAACTGCAGGCGATGAATTACCAGCCGACACTCCTGAACGAGGTTCCCGACTTTTTCCACATGACCAAGCCGCGTCTGGTACAGCTGGTCGTCGATGTGGCCGGCCGGCCGGAGGCGACCGAACAGCACCTCAGCCTGCTGCTCTACCACTACACCCTGCTGCAGCGCCTGCGGCGCAACGAGCCGCAAGCCTGGGACGAAGTCAACGAGCTGATGGAAGACGACTGACCGGCATCTCCCGCGGGGAGATGCCGCGAATTACTTTTCGAGCCGGATAGACGCAGAGCGGGCGTGGGCGTCGAGGGTTTCGACCCGGCCAAAGGCTGCGACCACCGGGGCGGTTTCCCGGAGGTCGCCCTTCTTGAAATGAATCAGACTGACGCGGCGGCGGAAGTCCTCAACCGTCAGACCGGAGAAGAAGGCGGCCGTCCCGCCGGTCGGCAGCACATGGCTCGGCCCGGCGGCAAAATCGCCGACCGCCTCGGGCGTCCACGGACCGATAAAGACGGCTCCGGCGCAGACGATCTTTTCAGCCACTTTTTCTGCGTTTTTGACGATCACTTCCATGTGCTCCGGCGCGAAGCGGTTGCACAGCTCGACCCCTTTTCCAATGTTCGGAACCACCGCCAGGATGCAGCCGCGCGCCAGCACCTTCGCGACAGGCCCCTTGCGGGTCAGCGTCTGGGTCTGCCTGACCAGCTCGGCGCGAACCGCTTTCGCCAGCTTTTCGGACGGGGTCACCAGCAGCGACTTTTCGGAACCGGTGCCGTGTTCGGCCTGCGAGAGCAGATCGGCGGCGACGTGCGACGGATCGGCCGACTCGTCGGCCAGCACGGCGATTTCGCTGGGGCCGGCCACCATATCAAGGGCGACCTCACCGTAGACGAGGCGCTTGGCGGCGGTCACATACGGTCCGCCCGGACCGACAATCTTCTGCACTTTGCCGATGGTCTTGGTGCCGTAGGCCATCAGTCCGATGGCCTGAATACCGCCGACTTTGTAAATCTCCGTCGCGCCCGCGAGGTCGAGGGCGTAAAGAACATAGGGGTTCACCTTGCCCTCGCCGTCAGCGGGCGTGCAGGCGACCAGCTCGGGAACGCCGGCAACCTGCGCGAGCGTAAGCGTCATCAGCGCGGTGGAGGCCAGCGGCGCGGCCCCGCCGGGGATGTACGCGCCGACCCGGTCGAGCGGCACAAACTTTTCGCCCAGCCAGCCGCCCTGCGGCGCAGGCATGCGCCAGTCCTCGCGCAGACCGGCCACCGCAAACTGGGCAATCCGCTTATGCGCCTCCCGGGCCGCCGCCTTAAAGTCCGCATCCACCGCTTTTTTTGCGGCGGTCATCTCGGCTTTCGAAACCCGCAAATTGATCATGGTTGACGGGGCGCGATCAAACTGCCGGGCGTATTTGAGCACGGCACTGTCGCCGCGGCGCTTGATATCCGCCAGCACACCGCGGGCAATCTCGTCCGCGCCCTTCTCGACCGGCGGACGCAGCAGAAAATCTTCAATCTTACGGGAGCGCCCTTTGGCGCTGTACTTCAAAATGGGGGCGTCTGTCTTTTTCATAGTGCACACAGTGTTTTCCAATGTTTGAACCTGAGCAAGGCGAAAGTGCTGTTTGGGACTCCAAAAAAAACGACATCAGAGAGCGGCAAAAAAAATCCAGACCTGCTTTCAAGATCGCATGCTTTTTGTGCGGACGTCCGCAGCCTCCCGAGGAAATCAGGAAACCTGACTGCGCCACCTGAGGGCTCCGGCATCGTACGACTTTCGGCGTATATACGCCACCTAACGGCTCCGGCACGGTACGACTTTCATCGTATATTATTGCATCCGGGCTCCTGTTTCTTTAGATATTAACAGTCGTATAAGCAGTTTTTATGGTTTTTTTCGTTCAGATGACGTCAGACAATGAGCAACATATATTCAACAAATCCCTTTCCGGAAGACAAATGCACCTGCGGGCATTTGCCGGAGTGCGGAGATGTGTCCAACCCGTTTGAAGAAATCAAACAGCACACGCTGGAAAAGAAAATTGCTGAAACTCAGTATCGCCGCGCGCTCGAAGCGGCGGTGGACAAGGCGTTTCTCGAACACGACAGTCTGGTGACAACCCGTCTGACTCAGCTGGGGCAGGCTCTGACCTGCTCCATCGATGACTCCTGGATGACTCCGGTTCTGCGCGTATTATCCAAATGCAGCATTGCCTGGCACTGGGTTCATCCGAAGGCCAAGTTCGTTGTCAAACAGAACCGCAAGGGCAAAGAATGGAACCTCTCCCTGTCCGGGCGCATGGGAGCGCATTACCGTCATACGTTCATGCTGAAGGTTCGCATTCTTCTGGACAAACAAATGCAGCCGAGCGGCCTCGCGGCGTTTCGGGGCTATGACAACAAGGTGTTCACCTCCTCCTTTAACGGCACCGAATTTTCGAAAATGCTGCTGTGCCACTTCAGCCGGGCGGCCTGCGGAAACAACTTCGGCTCCGATGCGGCCCACCTCCAGTTTCTTCTCGAAACAGGCCAGATTTGCGCCGCGGACTACTCCCGGGCCAAGCTGATCCTGCTTTCCGACACGCCGGCGCCGCCGACCTACATTCCGCACCGAACTCCTGCCCATGTGCTGATTCGCCGCGAAAACAACCTGCGGCTCTTGTTCTGCATTTTCTGCCTCGTTTCAACGCTCTGCATCATCCTGGTCGCATACCGCTCTGCATCCGCACCGGCACCGGTCGACCGGCCCCAACTGAATCTGGGGCATTAAAGGAACGGTCACTTTCCGATGCAAAAGCGGGAAAACACGTTGTCGAGCAGCTCGTTGTGATAGACCCGACCGGTGACCTGCCCGAGCGACTCGAGCGCATCGCGCAGATGCTCGGCGGCGAACGCAACGCCCTCGTCCTCGAGGCCGGTCAGCTGCTCACGGGCGCGTTCGAGCTCGGTGCGTGCGAGCTCCAGCAGGTTGCGGTGGCGCTCCGAAATCACCGCATGGACCGGTGCCGCCATGTTGAGCCCGCCTTCCAGCTTCAGGGCAATGGCCCGCTTCACGTCACTCAGCCCCGCCCCGTTGACCAGAGCAGCCTCCACAGGATTCAAACCGGCCACCGGCAGCCGGAAACCGGCAATGCGCCGATCCGATTTGTTCAACACCACAACCGTCCGATGCGCATCCAGGCGGCGCAAGTGCTCTTCGTCTTCGATCGACATCGGCGCAGAGGAGTCGACCAGGTAAACCGTCACATCCGCCGCACCGGCATGCGCACGGGCGCGGCGGATGCCTTCGCGCTCGATTTCGCACTCGGCGTCGCGCAGCCCGGCCGTGTCGAGAATACGCAGCGGGATGCCGTCGAGCACCAACCCCTCTTCAATCACATCGCGCGTGGTGCCGGCAATGTTTGTGACGATGGCGCGGTCGTGGCCCAGCAGGGCATTGAACAGCGTCGATTTGCCCGCATTGGGACGCCCCATGATGACGACGCGCGCGCCGTCGCGCAGCAGCCGCCCCTCGTCCCACGTAGAAAGCAGGGCTTCCAGGGTTTGGAAACTCCTGTCCAGCTTTTTTCCGAGGGTTGGAAACACCTCGTCCGGCAGCTCGTCCTCGACAAAGTCGAGCGTGGTCTCCAGATCGGCGGCAACGTCGACGAGCTGGTCGTAGAGCTGATTGAACTGCCCGCTGAGCGAGCCGTCAAGCTGCTCGAGCGCGGCGGCCGCGGCGCGGTCGCTGCGCGCATGGATCAGGTCGGCGACGGCCTCGGCCTGCACGAGATCCATTTTGCCGTTGAGGAAGGCGCGCTTGGTAAACTCGCCCGGCTCGGCCATGCGCGCGCCGGCCTCGAGCGCGCGGCGCAGGATTTTGCGCAGAACGACCGACCCGCCGTGCCCCTGAATCTCCACCGTGTCCTCGCCCGTGTAGCTGCGCGGCGCGCGGAAGATCAGGCAGAGCCCCTCGTCGATCTCATTGCCGCGGTCATCGACAACCCGGCCGAAAACAAAGGTGCCTCCCTCTTTCGCCGAGGGTTTTTCCAATGAGTGGAACATTTGGTCGGCAATGCTCCAGACATTGGAACCGCTGATGCGGACGATGCCGACCCCGCCCTCTCCGGGCGGCGTGGCGATGGCGGCGATGGTGTCGGCTTCGGTCATTGAGCAGGTTCTAACAAATGATGGATGCCGAGGCGAAGAAAATGGTATAGAGGCTGCGGGAAAACGAAATCTGTTCATCATGAAAGAGTCGGATGCCGGTCTCAGCAAGATTTATCAGCAGAATCCCGCCACCCGGGCGTTTTTGATCGAAGTGGCGCTCGACCGCTTTGAGGAAATTTTCAACGAGTGGGATCCTGCGCCGTTTGCCCGCCGCGACCTGAATCCTGCGCTGCACTGCTACCTGGAGGTCAGTCAGGACTGCATTCCGCTGCACCACCCGGTGGAACTGCTGTTCACTGCGCCGGCGCAGATTGCCGATCCGGCCAAGGAGACCTGTGTCCGTGAAGGCCTGACGACCTATCTGGACAGTCTGGTGGACTACGCCCGGCGCGACCTGCAGAAACTCAACCGGAACGTGCTTGTCAACCTCTGTGCGGCGGCCGTGCTGCTGAGCGCGGCGGCCCAGCTGAGCCGGATTACAGACCCGAACCTGCTGATCACCGTGGTCCATGACGGGCTGACGATCGGCGCGTGGGTCTTCAGCTGGGAGCTGGTTTCACTGTTTTTCTTCCGCCGCTGCGAGCTGCGGCAGGAGCTGAGAAAATGGAAGCGGCTGGCCGGAGCGACTGTCAGCTTTACGTTCTGCGAATAACCGGAATCAGGCTTGGCAGGCGGGCGGCTCAGCCCGTAGAATTTTCAAACTTATGAAAAAAACACTGCTTACGGCCTGCCTGTTTGCCGCAGCCCTGATCGCCGGCGAAACGCCGAAGAACATCGTACTGTTCATCGGCGACGGCATGGGGACCGCGCAGATAACCGCCGGGAAAGTGGCCAAAGGCAGCCTGGAGATGGAGCGCTGCCCGGTGACCGGACTGATGACCACCTGGTCGGCCGATCATCTGACAACGGACTCCGCGGCCGCCGCCACCGCGATGGCAACCGGCGTGAAGACAAAGAACGGAATGATCTCGATCGACCCGGGCAGCCAGCGCCTTAAAACCATCCTTGAACTTGCAGAGGAAAAGAAAAAATCGACCGGACTGGTCTGCACCTGCGCCATCACACACGCCACGCCGGCCGGGTTTGCCGCGCACGTACCGAGCCGCAAACAGAGCGGGGAGATCGCACGACAGCTCGCTGCCGGCGATGTGGATGTGCTCTTCGGCGGCGGGCTGGATCACTTCTCACCGGAGGCGCTGGCGGAGCTGAAGAGCAAAATGGAGGTCGCGACCGACCCCGAAGGGTTCCGGGCTCTCGGCACGCCGGAACAAGCCGCCGCCCTGCTCTATCCGGAGCATCCGCCGCTCGCCCCGGAGCGGGCCATTTCGCTCGCCGAGCTGACCGCCAAGGCGCTGGACATCCTGTCGCAGGATCGCGATGGTTTTTTTCTGATGGTGGAAGGCTCCCAGATCGACTGGATGGGCCACCAGAACAAGGGCCCGGAACTGATTGCGGAGGTTGCTGACTTTGACGACGCCGTCGGTGCCGGCCTCGATTTTGCCGAGGCAGACGGGCGCACACTGGTCATCGTTACAGCGGACCACGAGACCGGCGGATTTTCCGTGATCGACGGGTCCGTAGCCGATCGAACCGTCAGCAACACCGGCTTTGTCCACAAACAGCACACCGCCGCGATGGTGCCGGTTTTCAGCTTCGGCCCCGGCAGCACCCGTTTTACGGGAATTTTCGACAACACCGATATCGCCAAACAGATAACCGATCTGCTTAAGACGCCGCGACCCAAAAGATGATATGGTTGCAGGTCAGAGCGAGCAGGGCGGCCAGAAAGTCATCGATAACGATCCCCGTTCCGCCTTTGATGCTCTGCAGCTGCCTGATCGGCGGCGGCTTGGTGATATCGAAAAGCCGGTGGAACACAAAACCGCTCAGGATCACCCACGGGGTGAACGGCAGGCCGAGGTAGACAATCGGCAGGGTCAGGTATTCATCGGCGACAATGCAGCCCGGGTCCTTGCCCTGCCCGATCAGCGGCTCGGCTTTGGCGCACAGCGGCACCGCCAGCAGCGTAAAAACGATGCACCATACGATCTGGGCCGCAAGCGGCAGCCCGGCAATTGCCCAAAACAGGGGAATGCCCCACAACGTCCCGACCGTCCCGGGCATGACCGGGCTCAGCCCGGCCCCCAACCCCGTCGCCAGCCATTTGATCAACCTGTTCATAAAAACCTCTTTCGTCAAAAAGTATCACACATGCGCAAGTGTGATACTTCATGCTTCATCCACCAATGCTTTTTCCAGCGCCCCGTCCAACGGAATCAGTCGACAGGTTCGCGGCCCCGTCTCGACCCATCCGCGGCGAACCAGTTTTTCGAGATGGCGATACCCTGCCATCTTTGAACCCTGCGCACGAAACAAAAGGTCCGCTGTGCTCATCGGACCTCGCTGCTTCAAAAGGATTCATGCCTCTCCAGGCAAAACCACAGATTCAACCGTCCGGCATTCGCCAGAATTCTGAAGCGATTCCATAACGGCAATCGTTCCATATGACCGGTTTACACCCAAACACCACACTTGCGCAAGTGTGATACTTTTGCCGGCTGGCGACGCGGGCGAAGGTGCGGCAACGGCACATCTATTCCGCGGCGTCGGAAAGGTGGCCGATATTCTGCCAGTCGAGACCGAGCAGCCTGGCGGCCTGACGGTCGAGCGCGAGCGGATCGAAGCCGGCCAGAATTTTGCCGATCGGCGGATCGCATTCCGGGCCGCCGAGGTGGCTCTGCGAAAGGCCGACCGACGCGTCCATTACAGTCAGGTCGGCATTGCGGTAATGATTCAGGTCGATGATCGCCTGGTCCAGGTTTTCGTGAAACACCGCTTTCTTCCAGCAGCCTTTGCGGCCGCCGCTGTAATGGCGCGGCGGCGCGAAGCCCATCATGTTTTTCATGGCGCCGGTCATGGCGCAGAGCGTATGAGCCTTCAGCACCGGAACGGAAACGATATAGTGGCTGAAGGCGATCTCCGGCAGGGAGATTTCCGGGAACATTTCACAGGAAGGATCCTCGCGCCATTCGAGCGGCGCATCATTCAGATCGATCAGGTGAATGCCCTTCTCAACGGCCCAGTCGGCATAGCCCAGCTCCAGAAACACCTCGTGCGTATCCATCTTCGGGTCGCCGCAGCCGTCACCGACCACAATCTCGGCATCCGGCGCGCAGGAACGGACATAATCAAGCACCGCGTCACAGCATTCAATGGACGTGGTCACCGGAAAAGGCTGCGGGCCGAGCAGATTGGGCTTAATCAGAATGGCGGTCTGTTTTTCAAGCGTCTCACAGGCCTTGATCAAATCCAGTGCTTTTTTGATGCTTTCCGGATAGGTTGTGAACTCAACATTCGCAGTTTCCATCTTGTCACCCCCTCTTCACCGCAGGGTTATACGCCTTTCCGGAGGATTTCCGCAAGCATGCAGCACAGTCCGATGCAGGCGGTGTCCGTGCGCAGAATACGCGACCCCATCCCGAACAGCTCAAACCCGCTCTCCCTGAACAGGTCCAGCTCGGAGGGCGTCCAGCCGCCCTCCGGCCCGACCGCCAGGCAGCAGCGCGGCGGCACGGAGCTTTCCGTGCAGGACTCCATGCACTGTAAAATGCTCTGTGTGCCGGACGGATCCGCAATGATCCTTTTTCCGATGCCCGCAAACTCCGCATTCCGCAGAAAAGGCGTCAGATTGCGAACGATGTTGACCTCCGGCAGGCGTGTGTCGCGCGCCTGCTGAAGCCCCTCGATAAGCCGAGCATGATAAAATTCCGGCTGCAGGACATGGGTATCGAAATAAAACCGCTCCACCTTTTCGGCGTTCGTGATGTAAATCCGCCCCAGCCCCAGCGCGGCAAACTGCGCCCACAGCCGCTTGAGCACCTTCGGGCGGGGCATGGCGAGCAGCAGATCAATGGCCGGGCGCGGCGGCGCATCAGCCTCCCATTCGCACAGCAGGCTCACCGACTCTTCAGAAACCGCCTGCACCGTTCCTGTGCCGAACGGGCCGTTCAGCAGGCCCAAACGGATACTTTTTCCCGCTTCCGCCCGCAACACCTTGCGGATATGAACCGCCCGCTGATCCGTCAATTGAACGCGGTTTTCGGGCTTTATTTCTGTCGGGAGAATCAAAATCAAATTCATGTGAGATTTCCTATCACATTGGACTTGTGTTCCCGAGCCGGTTTTTCTATGTTCTCCAGCCTTCCTTACGGCGGAGTAGCTCAGCTGGTTAGAGCACGGGAATCATAATCCTGGTGTCGGGGGTTCAAGTCCCTCCTCCGCTACCACCCTCACCTTACCCTTATTAAAGGGATTCAGTGAGTTTCATGCTTTGCAACAAGCCAAAGCATAACACGACTCCGGCGGAGAGGCCGGAAATGTCGCTTTCGATCGGCGGATCACTTATTATCAGGAACATCCACTTTCCGTCTCAACGCACTTACTCGGCGTTTGCTTCCTGAAATTCGGAACTGACGGTGAGCCCGCCGCTGCGGACATTGATGAACCAGGCGGTTGTGCCTGCGGGCAGCGCGGCGGAAGCGGTCCACGCATCGCCGTCGCGCTTCAATTCGGCGGGCGTTTGCGTCCAGGTGCGGCTGCCGGTCACGCCGGCATCCACTGTGGAAACCAGCAGCGCACGGTCCAGCGGTTTGGATGACATAAAGGAAACGGAAAATCTGTTTTCGCTGAAAGAGGAATCCATCTGCCTGCACCAGGGCGAGCCCTCTTCAACGACGCTTTTGGCGAAGGCGCAGCTGTCGGGCGGGGTCCATCCGGCGCCGTGGCCGTGTTTCATGCCGGGGATGAGCGACACCATGACCGGGCCGGGCATGGCGCGGCAGCATCCGGCCTGCTTATCGAGCGGGAAGTGCTGGTCGCCCGGCCACGAGAACCAGAGCAACAGACCGGGACGTTTCCCCAACGCAGGTTATATCGCCGGGGTCTCCCGTTGACAAACTCCCGGCAATTCATCACGCTTCTGTCTGCGGAATCGTTCTTTAGACGATCTCTCCGGACATAAGCCCGAATTGCCTGAAAAGCGGTTCCCAACCTGGGGGATCGTCATGAGCACTTTTCTTGCGCCATTCCTGTGCGCCTCCGTACTGCTTTGCAGCACGACGGCTCTCCGCGCAGCCGCACCGCAGGGCAAGACCCGGCATCTCACGGCACCCGACCAAGTCCCCGAAGGACTCGCAAAATCGGACTGGCAGAGCATTCGCGCCGCGCACGAGGCGGGGCTGCACGCCGTTCAGCCCATTGAGGGCGGCTGGCAGGCGTGCAATCCCGGCCAGCAGTGGACCACGACATTTGACGGGCGCGGCTTTCTCACCTCGCCTCGTGATGGCGCATGGCAATGGGGCCTGGAACTCAAGAGCTACGGCTTCGGCGAAAACCAGAACCCCGTCAACGGCACCCCGGCGGTGAAGGCCGGCGGCCGGGGCCTCGCCTATCAGTGGGATGCCGCGGTGCAGGAATGGTTCGTGAACGACCGGCGCGGCCTGGAGCACGGTTTCACGGTGAAGGAGCGCCCCGAATCGCCAGTCGCCGCGCCTGCTCCGCTTGCGTTCACCTTCAGCACCCGCGGTACACTGCGCCCGCGCGTCTCTACCGATGCGCAAACCGTTCTTTTTCTGGATGCCTCCGGAGCGACCGTCCTCAACTACTCCGGCCTCAAGGTCTGGGATGCCGACGGCAAGGTGCTCGCCTCGCACTTCACGCCCGTCGCGGGCGGTGTGCGGCTTTGGGTGGAGGAACGCGGCGCGCGCTACCCGCTGACCATTGACCCCGTCGCCCAGCGGGCTTTTCTCAAGCCGGCCGCCGTCGGCACCACGCAGGCGGGTGATTACTTCGGTTCGTCTGTAGCGGTCTCAGGCGACACGGTGGTCGTCGGGGCACCCAACGAGGACAGCGCCTCGACGGGCGTGAACAGCGCGCCTGACGAGGACGCCACCTCCTCCGGCGCGGCCTATGTCTTCGTGCGCAGCGGAACCGGGTGGGCGCAGCAGGCCTATCTCAAGCCGGCCGCCGTCGGCACCACGCAGGCAGGTGATTATTTTGGCTCGTCCGTAGCGATCTCGGGCGACACAGTGGTCGTCGGAGCCTATGGAGAAGACAGCGCCACGACGGGCGTGAACAGCACACCCAACGAGGGCAAAACCGATTCCGGCGCCGCCTATGTCTTTGTGCGCAGCGGAACCGTGTGGACGCAGCAGGCCTATCTCAAGCCGGCCGCCGTCGGTTCCGCGACAGATTGGTTCGGCAGGTCCGTGGCAGTCGCGGGCGACACGGTGGTGGTCGGAGCCTACGGAGAAGACAGCAGCACGACGGGCGTGAACAGCACACCCAACGAGGGCTCCGCCGACTCCGGAGCGGCCTATGTCTTTGTGCGCAGCGGAACCGTGTGGGCGCAGCAGGCCTACCTCAAGCCGGCCGTCGTCGGCACCACGCAGGCGGAAGACCATTTCGGCTGGGCCGTGGCGGTTGCGGGCGACACGGCGGTCGTCGGAGCCTACGGAGAAGACAGCAGCACGACGGGCGTGAACGCCTCGCCCGACGAGGACGCACCCGATTCCGGCGCGGCCTATGTCTTTGTGCGCAGCGGAACCGTGTGGACGCAGCAGGCCTGCCTCAAGCCGGCCGCCGTCGGCGCCACCCAGGCGGGTGATCGGTTCGGCTGGTCCGTGGCGGTCTCGGGCGACACGGCGGTCGTCGGGGCCTACGGAGAAGACAGCGCCGCGACGGGCGTGAACTCCTCGCCCGACGAGGGCGCAACCGATTCCGGCGCGGCCTATGTCTTTGCGCGCAGCGGAAGCGTGTGGACGCAGCAGGCCTGCCTCAAGCCGGCCGCCGTCGGCACCACGCAGGCGGGTGACTGGTTCGGCTGGTCCGTGGCGGTCGCGGGCGACACGGCGGTCGTCGGGGCCCGGGAAGAGGACAGCAGCACGACAGGCGTGTACAGCGAGCCCGACGAGGGCGCCTTCTCCTCCGGCGCGGCCTATGTCTTTGCGCGCAGCGGAACCGTGTGGACGCAGCAGGCCTATCTCAAGCCGGCCGCCGTCGGCACCACGCAGGCGGTTGACTGGTTCGGCACCTCTGTGGCGGTCGCGGGAAACACGGCGGTCGTCGGAGCTCCCCGGGAGGACAGTGCCGCGACGGGCGTGAACAGCGCGCCCGACGAAGGCGCATCCGCCTCCGGTGCGGCCTATGTCTTTGCCATCGGCAGCCACTACAACCTCTGGGCGCAGGACAACGGCGTGGCGGGCGGCATGACGGACGACCAGGACTCCGACGGCCTGAACAACCAGGGCGAATATGTCTTTGGCGGGGACCCGGACGACGGAGGTCTCGGCGACCTCGGTACGCAACCGCGGTTTGATGGCGAAGGCGGCTATATCTTCTCCATCCGCAACGACAACACGCTCAAGTACTGCGTGCTTACCAACCACAATCTGGTTAGCGGATCCTGGGGCACAAACTATATGGGCTCGATCAGCCTGAACAACGGGGAAATGCAAACCTACACAAACCACATCGTCACCTCTGCCGATCAGCTGTTCATCAAGCTGCAGGTTGAATTTGCCATCGACAGCCTCTACGACCTCTGGGCGCTGAACAACGGCGTGCTGGGCGGCATGATGGACGACCAGGACTCCGACGGCCTGAACAACTGGGGCGAATATATTTTCGGCGGGGACCCGAACGATGGAGGTCTCGGCGACATCGGCACGCAACCGCGGTTTGATGGCGAAGGCGGCTATATCTTCTCCATCCGCAACGACAACACGCTCACGTACTGTGTGCTTACCAACCGGAATCTGGTTAGCGGATTCTGGGGCACAAACCATTGGGGGGCGATCAGCCTGAACAACGGAGAAATGCAAACCTACACGAACCATGTCGGCACCTCTGCCGATCAGCTGTTCATCAAGCTGCAGGTTGAAGCGTTCCAAACACATTGAAAATGCAAGCGGGCCGCATGCTCTGCTTTTCCAGACATTGGAAACTTTCGAGTGCAGGCTCAGCCTGCTTCGGCGTAGCGGAACATGGCATCGATGCAGCGCAGGGAGCCTTCGCGAACATCCGGCGAGACATCCACAATATCTTCCGGCTCCGGGTTCACCAGCACACGGCGAATGTCTTCGAGCGAGTTGGATTTCATGTATTTGCATTCGAGGCAGGGACCGATAAAGGTTTTTCCGGGCATTTCCACCTGTGCGCGGCCGGCGAGTCCGCATTCGGTCAGCAGCAGGTATGCACTGCCGCTGAGATCGTCGCGCAGGTAGTCCATCAGTCCGCTGGTACTGGCGACAAAATCGGACTTCCGGATGATATCGCGGCTGCATTCCGGGTGGCTGAGAATCTTGATTTCCGGATATTTTTTGCGCAGACGGCCGACGCGGTCCGCATCGTAGCCGGCATGGACATAGCAGCTGCCTTCATAGAGCCGGATCTCTTTGTCCACGCCGCGCCGCGTCATTTCGTCCTGCACGTTTTCGCCCATCAGCTTGTCGGGCAAAAAAAAGATTTTATCGGACGGGATGCGTTCGACGATGTCGTAGACATTGGAGCTGGTGACGCAGACATCGCACTCGGCTTTCACCTCGGCGGAGGTGTTGATGTAGCAGACGAACGTGAAGCCGGGATTTTCCGCTTTCAGGCGGCGGACGTCGTCGCCGGTGATCGAGTCGGCCAGCGAGCAGCCGCTGAGCCGGCTGGGGATTCGCACCTCTTTGCCGGGGTTGAGCGCCTTGGCGGTTTCGGCCATAAATTTGACGGCGACAAACACGATCAGATCGGCGTCCGTTGCTTTGGCATCCCTGGCGAGTCTGTAGGAATCGCCCGTGAAATCGGCCACGCCGTAAATGATCTCCGGATGCACATAGGAGTGCGCCAGAATCACGGCGTTCTTCTCCTTCTTCAGCCGGTTGATCTCATCGATCAGCGGGGCCATCTGCTCGCAGCGTTCTCTGGAGTAGGGCCCGGAGGTTCCGGATTCCACATCCTTCAGCTGTTCGTACAGTTTTTCTGCTGTTCCCATTTCAAGTTCTCCTCACAGAAGGAAGCAAAGGGAACGAAGGTTCTCCCCCTCCGTTTTCTTCGTTTGCTCTTTGTAAAAATATTATTTTTCAACAGCCAGTTCATGGATGGTTTTGTAGGGGAAGAATCCGGTATTGTGGCCGTCGGACCAGTCGACAGTGATGGCATAGTTGCCGATGGTGCCGACATTCAGCGCATGAATATCGTCCGGCACACTGGCGGGGTCGAGGATCGGCCGGTGCGTCATCTCATCGATGCAGTTTGCGCAGGCGCACGCTTTGCGCAGCACCGCATTCGGCACCGACAGCGTTTCGCCGCCCGGCCACGTCAACGTGATCTTTTCAGCATCAGCCGAAACCTCCGGCGGCACATTCTTCTCAAGGCTTTTTTTGCCGAGTGCACGGATCACCGCATCGGTGGTTTCGTCTGCGTAGCCCAGCCGCAGCTGCGGGGTGATCGGCAGCTCGGCCAGCGTCTCCAGCCCAAACATTTTTTCGAGCGACTTCGCACCCGCCTCGCCGAATAAATAATGCTTCCTGCCGCACCCGTCGCAGGAGAACCACGACATGTTTTCAATCACGCCAAGCACCGGCACATTCACTTTGTCGAACATCTGAATGCCTTTGCGCACATCGGTCAGCGACAGCTGATGCGGCGTAGTGACAATCACCGCGCCATCGATCCGCACCGACTGCGAAATGGTCAGCTGAATGTCGCCGGTTCCCGGCGGAAGGTCGAGCACGAGCACATCGAGTTCGCCCCACTCGACGCCGTGAAGCAGCTGCTGAATATACTGCGAGACCATCGGGCCGCGCAGGACGGTCGGGCCGTCGCCGGTGAGAAAAGCAAACGACATCAATTTCAGGCCGGCGGCATCGACCGGAAGGATCCGTTCCTGCGCGTTACTGAACACATCCGGATGATGCAGGTTAAACAGTGTCGGGACCGACGGGCCGTAAATATCGGCATCAAGCAGGCCGGTCTTTACGCCGCGCGAATTCAGCGTGCGCGCCAGCAGCGCGGCAATCGTCGATTTGCCGACCCCGCCTTTGCAGGAGCTGACCGCGAGGATGCTTTTTACGCCGGCGAGCCCGCTTTCGGCCTGCGACTGACGCGGCGACCCTTTACGCGCGGTCATGGTGACATTCACGGATCCAACCATTGGCAGAGCCCCCACCAGATCCTCCGCCTGCTTTTTAAAAACCGGACTGTGCGGACAGGCCGGGGTCGTCAGTTCGATTTCAAACGAAACCGTCGAGCCGTCCACGTTCAGGTTCTGCACAAAACCGAGCGAAACGATATCGCGCTGAAAGTCCGGATCAATAATCTGACTCAACACCCCTAAAATTTCTTTTTCTATATCCATCAAACAACCTTTCATGATCAATTCATGTCAGAATAACTAAGGTCAAAATAATTTTCAGCAGCCCGTATTCAGTCACGAATCATTCTGACCCTAATTATTCTGACAACTTTTTTCTTCTTATTCTGTAGATGCGGCCTCTTCCCCATTGAGCGCGCTGTCCATGGCGTGCCAGGCGAGAATGGCGCATTTGACGCGTTCCGGATATTTCCAGACTCCGGAAAAAACACAAAGCTTTCCGGAGGTGCATTCCTCGCACTCGCCGCTCGCATGGCCCTGCGTCATGTTCTGAAATTCCGTGAACAGCTCGTGCGCACGCTCCATGGTTTTTCCGACCAGTTCCACGGTCATAATCGATGCCGAGGCTTTCGAAATCGCGCACCCATGGCCGTCGAACGAGGCATCCCGAATGATGCCATCGTCGCCCACGGTCATATAGATGGTGTAATCGTCGCCGCACAGCGGATTGAGTCCGTGCGCCTGGTGCGTCGGATGTTCGATCTTCCGGAAATTCCGCGGGTCGCGGTTATAATCCAGAATCGTCTGCTGGTAAAGTTCGTCGCTGATATTCACAGTTCCTCCTGTCTGAAATTTTGTTTAGCAGCGAATGAATAAAATCTACGAATCAGATTCATTTTCATTTGTAGGGCTGGAACGGGCAACGCCCTTCCAGCCGTGGCGGGAAGGTTTCGTTTCTCAACCGTTCCCGCCCTACAATTCGTAGATGTTATTCATTCGCTGGTTATCTTTTCCCCATTTAAAGCATAATGGCTTTCACTTTTTCGATAGAGGCGACGAGCCGTTCAATGTCTTCGCGCGTGTTGTAAATTGAAAAGGATGCGCGGGCGGTGGCCGGGATGCCGAAGCGGGCCATCACCGGCTGCGTGCAGTGGTGCCCCGCCCGGATGGCGACGCCTTCGGAGTCGAGGATGGAGCCGGTGTCGTGCGGATGCACCCCGTCGATCACAAAGGAAAGGATGGCAACTTTTTCTTCGGCGGTTCCGATCAGGCGCACGCCGTCGATGCTCTGAAGCGCCGCGGTTGCTTCGCGCAAAAGCATCTGCTCATGCGCGCGGATCGCGTCAAATCCGAGGGCGTTGACGTATTCGATTGCGCGGCCCATTCCGATCGCGCCGGCAATATTCGGCGTGCCGGCCTCAAACTTGAAAGGCGGTTTGTTGTAAATTGTTTTTTCGAAGGTCACCGACAGAATCATATCGCCGCCTCCGAAAAACGGGGGCATTGCATCGAGCAGATCCTGCTTTCCATACAGCACGCCGATGCCGGTCGGTCCGAACAGTTTGTGTCCGGAAAAAGCGAGAAAGTCGCAGTCGATCGCCTGAACATCGACCGGCTGGCAGGCGACGGCCTGCGCCGCATCGACCAGCACTCTGGCGCCGGCCGCATGCGCCAGCGCAGTCAGTTCGTTGACCGGATTGACGGTTCCGAGCGAATTGGACACCACATTAAAAGAAACCAGTTTGGTTCGCTCATTCAGCAGCGCCTTGAATTCGTCAAGGATCAGTTCTCCGCGATCATTGATCGGCGCAACCTTGAGCACACATCCCCGCTCCTCGCACAGCATCTGCCACGGAACAATGTTGGAGTGATGCTCCATGTGCGTGATCAGAATTTCATCGCCCGCCACGAGGTTGGCTGCGGCCCACGTGCGTGCAACCAGGTTGATCGATGCGGTTGTCCCCGACGTAAAGATGATTTCGTTGACGCACGCGGCATTCAAAAACTCGCGAACGGCCTCGCGCGCGCCGTCGTAGGCATCGGTGGCCTCGCGGCTGAGCGTGTGCACGCCGCGGTGCACATTGGCCGACAGCTCGCGGTGGGTGCGGCTCAGCGCATCGATCACCGCCAGCGGCTTCAGCGCGGTCGCCGCGGTGTCCAGATAGGTCAGCGGCCTGCCGTTGACGATTTTTCCAAGGATTGGAAAATCCGCCCGGATCTGTTCTGCCAGCGTTTTCACAGCCCGGTCACTCCCGTCTGTTCAAAATATTTTTCGGCCAGCCCGCCCAGCTCGTCCCGAATCTGTTCGTTGCGGACCAGCTCAATCACCTCGCCGACAAATCCGCGGGCGAGAAGTCCTTCGGCCTGTGCCCGGTCGAGGCCGCGGCTCTGCAGATAGAACACCGCCGCCTCGTCGAGGCGCCCGATGGTCGCGCCGTGCGAGCAGCGCACATCATCATTGGCGATTTCCAGCTGCGGCTTGGTATCGATCCGCGCCGTCCGGCTGCGAAGCAGGTTGCGGTTCATCTGCAGTGCGTCGGTTCCGGACGCACCGGGATTGACCACGATCCGGCCGTTGAAGACCCCGGCGGCGCGCCCGTTCATGATGCCTTTATAAAGCTGACGGCTGACCGTGTTCGGCACCGCGTGCTCCACCGTGGTGTGGTTGTCCGCGTGCTCCCGTGCGCTGACGGCATAGAGTCCGTTGACATCCATCTCCGCCCCCTCTCCCGCCAGGACGGCATGCAGATCGTTGCGGGTCAGCTGCCCGCCGACGGTGGCTTCGAACAAAGCCAGCCGGCTGCCGGCCGCCTGCCGGGTCTGCAAATGCGAAAAGTTTGCACCCTCTCCGGTGCGAATCTTGGTGAAGGAGACTGCGGCGTTTTCATCCACGGCGATCTGTGCAATCAGGCTGACCAGCGAGCCGGCCGCCTGATTTTTTGAGCGCACCACAAAATCCACCTTGCTGCCCGCCCCGACGCGGATGACCAGCGCCGGACAAAGCAGTTCGTTCTCCCTGGCAGCAGGCAGGGTGATTTCAACCAGCTCCTCCACTGCAATTCCGGCGGGAACACTCAGTTCGATTCCGCCGTGCGAGAGCGCGCGGCTGAGCAGCGCAAACGGATCGTTTTTTCCAATGGCTGGAAACTGTTTGATGAGCTTGAGCTGCACAGAATCCGGCGCACGCAATCCGAACGCGCCGTGATGCGGACGGATGAAGGGTCCGGCGACCGCCGCGGAGGTGTCGGTATATTTCCACGCCTCGACCTTGCGGTGCGGCAGGCCGCACTCGCGCAAAGCCTCAAAGGCGGCGCGCTGCCCGGCCGGATCTTTCGACTCCTCCAGCGCCTGCGGAAGCAGGGCTTCGAATTGTTTTAGAACCGGATTAGCGGTCGGTGTTAAGGATCCAGTCATAGCCCCTCTCCTCGATTTCAAGTGCCAGCTCGCTGCCGCCGGAACGGATGAATCGGCCGCCGGCCATAATGTGCACATGGTCGGGCAGCAGATAGTCGAGCAGGCGCTGGTAATGGGTAATCAGCACAACCGCATTGTCCGGCGTGCGCAGGCGCAGCACGCCTTCGGCCACGGCCTTCAGCGCATCGACATCCAGTCCGGAATCAATTTCGTCGAGCAGCGCCAGCTGCGGCTCGAGCAGCGCCATCTGCAGGATTTCATTGCGCTTTTTTTCGCCGCCGGAAAAGTCGACATTCACCGACCGCTCGACAAACTCCCGCTGGATGCCGAGCAGCTGCAGTTTCGAGTTCAGGATGTCATCGAACTCCAGCGGATCGACCGGCATGCGTCCGCGGGCGCGGCGCACCACGTTAAAGACCGACCGCAGGAAGGTGCGGTTGGTCACCCCCGGCACTTCCACCGGGTACTGGAACCCGAGAAACACGCCGGCCCGGGCGCGCTCATGCGCTTCGAGCGCCAGCAGATCGACGGATTGCTCTCCGGTGTTCAGCGTGATTTTCCCGCCGGTAATCTCGTAATCGGGATGCCCGGCGATCACGCGCGACAGTGTGCTTTTGCCCGATCCGTTCGGACCCATCACGGCATGCATCTCGCCCGGGCGGATCTCCAGGTCAATCCCCCTGAGAATCTCGGGGCCGTCCTTCACCCGCACTTTTAAATTTTCGATTTTTAACATTTATCTCTCCAGTTTGAATTTTTGGCTGCGCATCACATTCAGCTTTTTGATCAACGCGCAGCACGCAATCGGTTTTTTCAGCCCACGCTGTCTTCCAGCCGCATTTCGAGCAGCCGCACGGCCTCCACCGCAAACTCCAGCGGCAGGGTGCGGAACACCTCCTGACAGAATCCGTTGACCAGCAGTGAAATGGCCGCTTCGGTATCGAGTCCGCGCGACTGCAGATAGAAGAGCTGGTCGGCACTGATGCGCGAGGTGGTCGCCTCGTGCTCCACCGTGGCCGTATCATTCGACACCTCAATATAGGGGAAGGTGTTGGCGAAGGATTCATCGCCGACGAGCATGGAGTCGCACTGCGAATAGTTGCGGGCGTTGT
Organism: Tichowtungia sp.; assembly: GCA_041584215.1. Lineage (GTDB taxonomy): Bacteria > Verrucomicrobiota > Kiritimatiellia > Kiritimatiellales > Tichowtungiaceae > Tichowtungia. The sequence goes on from JBFHEM010000041.1 coordinate 32,768, forward strand.
CGGCACCCGGCGCGATGCGCACCAGTCCGCGGTAGCTGTTGGACGACTGCTCGCAGGAGATGCCCTTTGAAATGATCGTGCTGCTGGTGTTTTTGCCGACATGAATCATTTTGGTGCCTGTGTCCGCCTGCATCTTATGGTTGGTCAGCGCCACCGAATAGAACTCGCCGACGGAGTTGTCGCCCTTGAGAATCACACTCGGATACTTCCAGGTGATGGCGGACCCGGCCTCGACCTGCGTCCACGAGATTTTGGAGTTGTTCCCTTTGCACAGTCCCCGCTTCACAACGAAGTTGTAGATTCCGCCCTTTCCGTTCTTGTCACCCGGGTACCAGTTCTGGACGGTTGAGTATTTAATTTCGGCATCCTCGAGCGCGACGAGCTCCACAATGGCGGCGTGCAGCTGATGCTCGTCGCGCATCGGAGCGGTGCAGCCCTCGACATAGGAGACCCGGCTGCCCTTGTCGGCGATGATCAGCGTGCGTTCAAACTGACCGGTATCCTTGGCGTTGATGCGGAAGTAGGTCGACAGATCGACCGGGCAGTGAACGCCCGGCGGGATGTAGACAAACGACCCGTCGGTGAACACGGCCGAATTGAGGCCGGCATAAAAGTTGTCTTTCACCGGCACCACGCTGCCCAGATACTTTTTGATCAGCGCCGGATATTTTCTGGCCGCCTCGGAAAAGGAGCAGAAAATGACCCCGTACTGCGCGAGCATGTCCTGATGGGTCGTGCGCACGGACACGCTGTCGAACACCGCATCGACGGCGACGCCGGCCAGGCGCTTCTGCTCGTCGAGCGGAATGCCGAGGCGCTCAAAGGTTTTGAGGACCTCCGGCTCCACCTCGTCGAGACTCTCCAGCTGCGGGGTTTTCTTCGGCGCGGAGTAATAGCGGATGTTCTGAAAGTCGATCGGCGGGTAGTGCAGATTGGCCCAGGTCGGCTCCTTCTGCTCTTGCCACCACTCGAACGCCTTCAGACGGAAATCGAGCAGAAACTCCGGCTCCTCTTTCTTGGCCGAAATCGTCCGGATGATCTCTTCGCTCAGCCCCTTCGGAACCGTATCGACTTCCACGTCGGTCTCGAACCCGTAGCGATACTCCTGATCAAACTGATTTTTTGCCTCATTTTTTTTCATGCGGTTCCTCTGCTCCATTTGTCACGGCGATAAATGGCACCGAAATGGTCATGTTTCAAGTTAAATCGGTTTTGAAAATACCTATTTGATCCCGGAAGGGGGACCGGATGGAAGGATGGAAGGGCGGAAGGGTGGAAGGGTGGAAGGTTGGAAAAATCAAATCATACGAAATCAGCCTGACTGATATTGATTCAGGTATCGGCGCTGATCAAGCCGGCCACCGTCAGATCGCGGTAGAGATCGCGCATTTTTTCGTTCAAGCGCGACATGGGACCGGCAATGGGACACCGGTCGAATCGCGCACAGCCGCAGCTTTTCAGGCAGTTGACAGCCGCCACCTGTCCGAGCACCGCTTCCATCAGCTCGAGCAGCGTCACGCCGGACAGGTCGCGAATGACCTGATAGCCGCCGTTTGCCCCCTGCACCGAGCGCAAAACACCGCCCTTTGCCAGACGCTGCATGGTTTTAGACATCACATCGAACGGAATCCGGTGCCGGTCGCACAGCTCCCGCACGGAATACAACTTCCCGGGGTTCCCCCCCTGCATATCCATCAGCGCCATCAGCGCATACTCAACCTGTTTGGGAACCGTACCAACAATCATGTGCCCTCCTCTGAATTGACCCGCAGTATAGCAATCCGTCTTCACAACGCAAGTAATAGGTTTTTACTTGTCTTATTTGTTTGACGAGCCTCCCTGCAAATGAAACTGTTTCGGTCATCTTTAAACAGCAAAGGAGGAAATCCAATGAAAATATCGGTAACAGAAAAAGCCGCCGGTCAGCTGCTCGACAGCGGAGTCAGCGGAGAAAACTTTCTGCGGCTCGGCGTACAGCAGGGAGGCTGTGCCGGGCTGTCCTACTCGGCCTTCATCGACGACATTCTCACAGAAATGGACGCGGTCGTCTACGAACAGGGCGAGCTGCGCATCGCGGCCGACAGCGAGTTTCTGCACCTGATCGACGGGCTCAACATCGATTTTTCCGACGATCTGGTTCAGCCGGGCTTCATCCTCAAAAACCCCAACTCGCAGAAATCCTGCGGCTGCGGTGCGAGCTTTAAAGCCAACGACGAAGACCCCATCACACCCTGCGGAGGAAGCTGCTCCTGACGGAGCAGTGCATTGTCGGTTGAAGATTTACGATCGCCGATTTTAATGCAGAAGCTAACCGATAACCAATCGGCAATCATCGATCGAAAACCGGCAATTTCCCAACGAAGCCACTGATGCTGAACATCTGTATGCAAGAACATACACTTTCAATATAAGGAAACCCCATGCCCGTCCCACCCACATCCATTCTCGGCGGAGAATCCGTCTACTGCATCAACGAAGCACAGCTCAGCGAAGCGGTGCGCCTGACGGAGTCCGACCCGGAGTCTGCGCCGCGTCTTCAGAAGCTGATCGAGCAGATTGAAAGCGAATGCACCCGCAACGAACGCGCCGCGCTGGCCTTCACGATCATCCAGCGCCTGCGCACGAAAACAGATTAACGTCCATCAACCGAGAAACAGACAAAATACACGGACCGATTGCTGCCATTTCATCACGTGCTTCGTGTCCTGCCTGACTTGCGTTATTCTCATGAGCTCCACAGCTATGCGTCAAAAGCGAGCGCCCCTGCCCGCCTGGTTTAAAACCCGGCTGCCGGAAGCGGGCGCGCAGGCCAAACGCTTCGCGCACACCACGGCATCGGCCGCTGCGCTGCACACGGTCTGCGAAGAGGCCAAGTGCCCCAACCGGGCCTCCTGCTGGAGCAAAGGCACCGCCACCTTCATGGTCGCGGGGAAAAGCTGCACGCGCAACTGCCGCTTCTGCTCCGTCGAGCACCTGCATGCGCCGCCGCCGCCGGATCCGGAAGAACCGGCCCGGCTGGCGGAAGCCATTGCCGGGCTCGGCATCGACTACGCCGTCATCACGGTTGTCAACCGCGACGACCTGTCCGACGGCGGTGCCGCCCACTGTCGCGCCTGCCTCGATGCCGTGCATGCGCGTTCGCCGGATACGGGCCTCGAACTGCTCGGCAGCGATCTGGCCGGCAGCGAAACCGCGCTTGCGAGCTTGCTCGACGGCGCGCCACTGCGCGTTTTCGCGCACAACATTGAAACGGTCGAACGGCTCACTCCCAATGTTCGCGACCGCAAAGCCTCCTTCAAAACCAGCCTCCGGATTCTGGAAGCCGCCAAGGAACTGCGGCCGGATCTGCTGACCAAGTCGAGCCTGATGCTCGGGCTGGGGGAAACACAGGCCGACATCGAACACGCGATGCGCGCCTTGCGCGGTGCCGATGCGGACCTGCTCACTCTCGGACAGTACCTCGCGCCGACGCCGCAGCACTATCCGGTTCTTTCCTTTCCCTCGCCGGCGCAGTTCGACGAATGGAAAGAGCTCGCACTCGGCATGGGCTTCAAGGCCGTCGCCTCCGGCCCGCTGGTGCGCTCCTCCTACCACGCCGGCGACCTTTACAAAGAGGCCTGCGGCTGATTTTTCCGGGGATTGGAAGATTCAACCGAGCGAGCTGAAAAAAACCTCGGTGAAGATGCGGGAGGCGGGAACTCCCCGCCGGTGCAGGATGCCGAACACCTCATCGATCATGGCATCGCAGCCGCAGAGATAATAATCGGCATCCGCGGGGAGGCACAGCGTCTCGAGCAGTCCGCTGACCCGCCCCGGAAAGTGCTCCGTCTCCGCTTCGCGGGACACCGCCAGCTGCAGCGTCGTTTTCTGCTGAAGCAGCGCAAGCTCCACCGCTTCACGCACGGATCGAACGCCATACAGGCAGCGAATGGACTGCGGAGGGACAGCGACCCCGCCGTCCATGGCCGGCGAGGCCGGCGGCCCTCCAAGCGACCGGAGCAGACTCAAAAACGGCGATACCCCCACCCCGGTGGCAACCAGAACGAGCGGCCGGACGCCGCAAGCCGGCCGGAATGCCCCGAACGGCGGGCTGAGGCGGACCGAGTCGCCCGGGCGTCGCTCCGCCAGCCAGCCGCTCAACGCACCGCCGGGTATGCGGCGAACCAGGAAGCACAGATCATCCGCCCGGGGTGCGGAGGCCACGCTGTAGGGGCGCGAATCGCCCTGCGCATTGAACAGCACGGCGCACTCGCCGGCCGCAAAGCAATAATCCCCGCGCTCCAGGGAGATTTCGAAGAGGTCCGGCGTATAAAAACGCACCTCTCTGACTCTTCGTTCAAACATGATCGGTGTGTTGTACAGCAGAATCATGAACATCAAAACCACAAAGAGCTCTGATGCGAATGGATTTTTCCACGCCATCCGATTCGCGAATATTTGCATTCATTCGCGATTCCATTTCACAGGGAGTTCGGTAGACTGCGCCGCATTATGAAAATCAATCCTTTCAAAGCATGGCGGCCGGCACTCGAAAAAGCCGGGGATGTGGCATCGGTTCCCTACGATGTGGTGACAACCAAACAGGCGGCCGCGCTGGCCGCGGGCAATCCCGACTCGTTCCTGCACGTGGTGCGCGCAGAGATCGATCTGCCGGAAGGCACGGACCTCTACAGCGATGCGGTCTACGCCAAAGCCAACGAAAACCTGCGGCGCATGATGGCGGACGGCACGCTCATCCGCGAAGAAGCCCCCTGCTTCTATCTCTACAGCCAGCAGATGGGCGATCACCTCCAGTACGGGGTTGTCGCGGGCTGCCACATTGAGGACTACGAAAACGGCCTGATCAAAATCCACGAAAAAACCCGCAAGGTGAAAGAACAGGACCGCACCCGCTACGTGGATGAACTCAACGCCAATACCGGCCCCGTCTTCCTCACCTGCAAGGACAGCGAGCTCGTCGGCGGCCTGATGGAGAAAATCGCCGCCACGGCCCCGCTTTACAAGTTCACCGCTGCCGACGGCATTATCCACACGGTCTGGAAAATCATGGAAACCGGCGCCTTCGCTTCCGCCTTTGCGGACGTGCCCGCCTTCTACGTCGCCGACGGCCACCACCGCTCCGCCAGCGCGGCCGCGGTCGGCCGCATGCGCCGCGAGGCCAACCCGAACCACACCGGCAACGAGCCCTACAACTGGTTCCTGGCCGTCATCTTCCCCGAAAGCCAGCTCAAGATTCTGCCCTACAACCGCGTCGTGCTCGACCTCAACGGCCGGACGCAGGACGAGTTTTTCCAGACATTGGAAAAATCGTTCACGGTGGAGGCCAACGGCAAAAAAGAACCGAACACCTCCGGGACGGTCTGCATGTACGCCGCCGGCAAGTGGTTTGAGCTCACGCCGAAAGAAGCGATCCCGTCCGACCCGGTCGGCGCGCTCGACGTCAGCATTCTTCAGGACCGCGTGCTCGGCCCGATCCTCGGCATCGAGGACCCGCGCGAAAGCGACCGGATCGACTTTGTCGGCGGCATCCACGGCACGGCCGAACTGGAGCGCCGCGTGGACGAAGGCGAGGCGGTCGTTGCCTTCTCGCTCTGTCCCACCACGATTGCCCAACTGATGGACGTGGCGGATGCCGGCCTCTTAATGCCGCCCAAGAGCACCTGGTTCGAGCCCAAGCTCCGCTCCGGCCTGCTGGTCAACACGCTGGATTAGGACCTTCCGTCGAAGGTTCTAAATCCGCGAATGGCGGTCGATCAGCACGCAGAGATAGGACGCGAAGCCGTGGTTGCAGCTGGCTCGGGTGTCGTTGTGCTCCCACAGCGTGCCGGTGGTTTCGGCCATGCCGAGAAAATAGCCTTTGATTTCATCGAGCAGCTGCACGGCCTCTCCATAACGGGACAGCAGATCCATGCGCAGGTAGCAGCCGATGAACGCATTGGCCGGATGAAGCCCGTGCGGCGCACCGGCCGGACCGCATTCGGTCAGCAGTGTTTTCCAAAGGCTGGAAAATTTTTCAGGCGAAGCGGTCCCGCAGAAGAAGGCGTAGTACTGGCAGACCTCGGTGCATTCTCCGGAAGGCTGCAGCACGCCGTGCGCATCGCGCACGGCGTTGTCGACGAAGAAGGTGCCGTCAAACGACTGACGGCGGACCGTTTCGTGAATGGCGGCGGCCTTTTCGGCGAGCGCCTCGCGGCCGTAAAGCCGGGCGGCGGTTTCGAGCATGCGGGCGTAGAGCATGTTGGTGGGATAATTGACATCCTCGGTCAGCTCGTTGGCCTTTGACCACTCAATGAAATTCCAGGACGGCAGCTTTTCGAGCAGGCCGTCGGCGTTTTCAAACGGCTTGAAATAATCCAGCAGCGCAAGGACCTTCGGCTCGAAGCGGTCGATCAGGTGGCGGTCCGCGGTGCGTTCGAGATATTCCTCCAGCTCCAGCACGAGCCACATGGCCCACTGCGGGATATGCCGTCCGCCGGGGTGCTCGGACGGATAGCACATCGGGAACATGCCCTGCGGCAGATCGCCGCAGCTTTCCGGAAGCAGAAAGTTTTCGAGGAAGTTGCGCTCCACGGTGGAGCCTCCGCACAGCAGCGCCTCGGCGCGGCCGGTGAAAAAGCTGTCGCACAGCCAGCCGGCGCGCTCGCGCCCGGGGCAGTCCATGTAGAGGTCGACCGCGTTCTGGCGGAAGGTCTGGCGCCCCGCCTCGAAGAGCTGCATCAGATCGCCATCGGGGCTCCGGAACGCGCAAACCGCTTCGGGATTGGTGTATTCCCGGATGGCGGTGCGGCGGACCTGCGCGGTGCCGTCGAGCACCATGATTTTCAGATAGCGGAAGGTGTAGGGCTCGATCGACTCCAGCGCATACTCGCCGGGCTGCAGTTCAAAGCAGACAAAATTGAGCGTGTCGTTGCGCGACAGATCGATATCGCCGTCGATGAGCACTTCATCAAAGGCAGCCAGCAGCCGCACCGGCTCGGAGCAGCAAATGTCCAGCTGCACAAACCCGGTCAGGTTGGTGCCGAGGTCGCGGATTTCCCAGCGCCCGTCCGGGCCGCCGGAACAGTCGCAGGCCTGCCAGGTCTGCAGCAGGTCGCGCTCAAACGCTTCCGGAGCAAACGACTCCAGGGCGGAGCAGCGCTCATCCGCCATCCACCAGTAGCCGGAGCGGTCGACCGGCTTCTCGGCATACGCGATCGTGCCGCAGGAAACGCAGGATGATGTTTCCAAACATTGGAAATCCGACAGCGCGACGCGGCGTTCGATCAGCTGTTTTTCTTCCTGAACGGCAACCGGCACGGGCTCGCCGGGTGACTCGACTCGGGTCCGCCAGTCGCCCCAGCCCGGCGCGAGCCGGTAGGCCTCCACACAGGGGCGCTGAAAGCTGTAGCGCTCGACCTTTTGAATGCGCTCCGGCAGACGCAGCGCCAGAAAGCCGTCGCGCCCGGTCGCGGCGATCACCTCGCCGCCTGCGATCAGCTCCGCCTGCAGGAATGACGGCTGGTTCAGGTAGGCAAAGCTGTTGCAGTTGACGCCGACCACCTCAATCGCCAGCAGGTTGTCGCCGCCGATCAGCCGCTCCGTCAGATCGAGTTCATCGACCCGGTAGAAGCCGTGCGGCCCGCGCGCCGGGCCGTGCTGAATGAACTCGCCGTTCAGGAACACGCGGTAAAGCGTCGAGCCGGCCAGCTTGAGTTCGACACGACGGTTTCCGGCTACTGAAAAAACCGAGCGGAATCCGGCGTGGATATTTTTCTCTTTTTCCAGTCCCTGCAGCCAAACCGGGCGGGCGGCACAAAAAAAACTCCGCTCATCTGCATCTTTTAAAATCATCCTTCAATCCTTCTGCTCAAAACCTCTGCAATAACGGCGCGGTTATACGCCCGGCAAGCAACGCCTTAAAACCGGCAGAATCCCGCCACTTCGCGGCGCAGTCAACCGTCGCCGCATTTTTTCGCTGCGAATTCGGCGGTGCCCCCCTTTGAAAATGCGAGATTAAACGCAACCGCTCCAAGCTGGTACGCGACATCCTCAGTGCCGATCGGGGTCCGGCGCCGCAGCCAGAACGAGTCGTTTTCGCCAAACTCACAGGTTCCGCTTCCAGCCAGGGTGTACCAGGCGTGCTCAGAAACCGCGGCTTTCAGCCCCCGCTCCCGGGCAAACGAGTTTTTGATGTCATCTGCCGCGAGCAGTTTTTTTCCGCCCAGCAGCACAACCCGGTCATCGGCACGGGGTTCATCGCTGATTTCAGGCTCTCCGCTGCCGGCATAGGCATCGATCATCATCTGGCTGCCGCCGATGCCGATCCGGGACATCAGCGATGTGAACGTCAGATTGACCCCGGTAATCTCTTTTGTTTTTGCGGCGTCCCGATAGAAGGAAAACCGGAACAGCGCGGCCTCAGCGGTTTTTCCGTCCATCCAGAAAGGCTGCGTTCCCGTCTGAACCGCCAGCCCGTTGCAGCCGCCGACATCCGCGCCGCGCGAGTTGGCAAAAATATTAAACGGCACCATGCGCACGGTCATGACCGCCGCGCCGATGCGCTGCAGCCCGGGCTGCTCTGCTGCGGTGATGTCCCAGGTGACATCCCGATCGCTGTTCCTGAACGGCAGACCGGAATTGGAGGATCCCGGCACATGACCTCCGTCATCCAGAAACACGGTCACAGAAGAATCCGGCACCGGCTCAGTCCACAAATTCATCACA
>JBFHEM010000042.1:0-41005 GCA_041584215.1 Tichowtungia sp.
CCTATTATTTCGTCATCTTGAAAATGACGAAATAATAGGACTGACCCCTCGGGGGATGCATCGTGGGCGAGCGCGAGCAGGATGGAGGCGCGCAGGTCGACGGCTTCGCCGGATTGGTATTCGTCGAGGTCGTCGTGAATCTGATAGGCGATGCCGAGCGATTCACTGAAGGCCTGCAGGGTTTCGAGCAGGCCGGAATCCTCGCCGGCGGCAGCGGCGCCGAGCTGGAGGGCGACCCCGAAGGCGGGCGCGGTTTTGCGGCGGAAGATTTCGATAATCTGCTCCGCGCTGAAGCAGCGGCTGCTCGCGAGTCCGCAGAGCTCTTCGCCCTGCCCCAGGCAGAGGGTGCGGTGGTTTTCGACGGCGATGCGCAGCAGCGCGGCGGAGTTTGTTTTGACGGTGCTGATCCAGCGGTAGCCTTCGCCGACGAGCAGATCGCCGATGTTGATGGCAACGGGAATTCCGTATTGTTTATGGAGGGTCGGCAGGCCGTAGCGGAGATCGTCGCCGTCCTCGATATCGTCGTGAGCCAGGGAGGCTTTGTGAAAGCATTCCACGGCGATGGCGAGGCGGCGGATTTCGTCGGGCAGCCGGTCGGTGCCGCCTTTGAGCGCGCTGTAGGTGCAGGCGAGCAGGAACGGACGCCAGCGCTTGCCGTCCTTGAGGAGCCAGTCGACGGCGAGTCTTTCCGTTTCACTTTCGGTTTGCCAATCATTGGAAAACCACTGGTCAACGAGGGCGCGCAGCCGGTCGGTGTCGAGGGTGTTTTTCCAGGGCCTGGAACTTTTCAGCACAATGGCGGCGCGCACGGCGTCGAGATCGACCCGCGTGCCGATGCACCCGTCGGTGCTGAGCGGAATGGCGAGGCCGGGGATGGCGCCGTCGGCCATGTGCGGGAAGGATTTTTCCAGCGCGGAGAGGCAGCTGACGCCGATGACGGCATCGACTTTGCCGCCGGCCAGCAGTTTGGAGACGACGGTGGAGCCTTCGGCGACGAGAACGATGTAGCCCAGGTTTTCGGCCAGCGCCTGAAGCTCCGCGATGGCGCAGCGTCCGCACTCGGCGCAAAGCAGTCCGAACTCGTCTATTTCGGCGGGGCAGTCCTGCGGGTGTCGCAGACACTGCGGCAGCAGAAGCAGGCGGCGGCCGTATGGAATGGAGGCGACGGTTTCGCGCCAGACTTCGTTGTTGAGCAGCACCATAGTGCGATCGAGGCGGTCGGGATCGATCCGGGCGGCGTGGTCGTGCAGCTCTTCCATGGAGAGCGGCGGAACGAGTTTATGCCGGGCGGCGTAGTCCGCCACGGACGGTGTTGAGGCGGTTTGTTTGATCATCCGTAGGCTCCGAATCCGAAGAACCAGTGTTTTTTGGCGAAGCGATAGGCCCAGCTGTTTTCGGGGATTTCTTCGCCGGGCCGGTGATGGCTGGCGCAGGGGCACAGGGTGTCGAGTTCAGCGAGGAAGGTTCCCCGGCCCGAGCTGTCGACGGCGCCTTCGTCTCTCACGAATCCGGCCAGCACATCCGGGTGTTCCATGATGATGCAGCCGCGGGTGGTGCCGGAGCACATCGTGCGGAAGTTTCGAAGGAACTCGGAGTTGTTAAACAGGTCGAACAGGCCGGTGCCGTCGCCGATGTTGTCTTTGGCGAACTGCAGCGGCGGACAGGGTTCGACATAGCCGTCGGGGCTGATGTGGTTGGCCATGCCGACGGCGGCGGGGCACATGGCCTCACCTTTGTCGTTCCAGTAGGCATCGACCACCATGAGCGGCGCGGTGCGGCGGATGTCGACGATGAAGCGGCGCAACGCGGTGATCTGCCCGGGGTCGAGGGCGAGCCCGGGGGTCGGCCGGGGCCCGACGGGGCGGTAGATGTAGTACCAGAGGTAGTGCGCACCGAGCGCGGCGATTTCGCTGACAAATTGTTCGGAGGCGAGGTCGTCGATGTTGGATTTGCAGACGCTGGTGCAAACACCGGTGACGAGGCGGTTTTTTTTGCAGGCGGCCAGGCCGGCGAGCGTCTGCTGATACACGCCGTCTCCGCCGCGGCGCACATCGCTGACGTCGGCGAGGCCTTCAATGCTGATCAGCGGACTGATATTGCCGATGCGGCGCATTTCTCCGGCGACGTCGTCGGTGATCAGCGTGCCGTTGGTGAACAGCAGGAAGTAGCAGTCGGGATGTTTTTCGAAAACCTCGAACAGCCCGTCGAACAGGAGCGGTTCTCCGCCGAGAATGCCGAAAAAGAAGGAGCCCTGCGCTTTGCATTCGCGGATGAGGTTGTCGAGGGTGTCCGGCGCAATCTGCTTGGGCGGATTGGACTGCGAGACCCAGCACCCCTGACAGGCGAGGTTGCAGGCGTTGGTGACGGAGATGAAGAGAAAGGCGGGAAAATAGTCGCCGCGCTTGAGCCGCTGCTGGAATTTTTCGACGGCGCGCATGCCTTTGAAGCCGAAGTTACAGGCGAACTTCCAGAGCAGCCGTTTGTCGGGCTCGGTCAGCATGCGTTTGAGCAGCGCGGCGCTCATGATCCGCCCTCCGCACAGTGGTTGCGCTCCGCAAGGGCCTGCTCGATTTTCTTTCTGTCGAGCAGCGAGCGGCGCTTCTGCTTGCGGGCATGCAGCGCGGCGTAGACATCGCCCCCGAGAATTTCATCGACGTTGACCCGGATGTTGGCTTTCAGCGCATTCTCGTCGGAGATCTCCGCGCCGTTGATCGGCTCTTCGCCCGCTTTGGGAAAGATGATGGCGGCTTCGGGGCAGATGCGCGCGCAGGCGGGGCAGTTGTTCTTGCAGGACTGCGGGCTGACGACCTGCACCCGGCCCGCGGCGTCTTTTTCGTAAACCCCGAACAGGCAGAACTCGAAGCACTGTCCGCAGCTGGAGCAGCGGTCGCGGTCGATGACCGGAAACCAGGCGGGAGGCGAGTCCGGGAGAGTGGAAGGGAGGATGGATGGATTATCGGATGGCTGGATGGATGGGTTGCGGAGGTTGTGAAACTCCGTCGTTTCGGGCAGCGGATAGCCGGCGGATTCGAAAAGCGCTTTGACGGCGCGCGGATGGCATGCATAGATGACGGGGTGCTCCGCCGATGCGACCGTTGCGAGGTCGGGCCGTTTTTCGGCCGCGGCGCGGCACAGATCGGGCACAACGGTGCAGCCGTCCTCTGCGACCGGGCAGGGATTCAGCAGGCCGCGCTCGGCGCAGCGGCAGATCAGGATGGTTTTGGTTTCCGGCATCACTCAAGCTCAATAGGAAACAGGATACATTGACCGGCGAGAATGGCCAAACCGGAAGTTCAGCGGAAAGCGCCCTATTGCCTGAAATGTTCAAAGGCTTTGGCGGCCAGCGGCATGCCGTCGAGCAGAAGCTCTTCAGACCGGTCCGTGACGGTTCCGATGCATGCGAATCCGGCGGCACAGGGGCGAACAGAACGTTCCAGACGCTGGAAATCAAACGCTGCCGGGGCGGTGAAGAGCAGCTCAAAATCCTCGCCGTCGTACAGCGCCTGTTCCAGCGTTCCAGCCATTGGAATGTTTGACGAATCGAGCGCGGCGCCGACGCCGGAGGCTTTGAGGATGTGGCGCAGGTCGGTGGCGAGGCCGTCGCTGATGTCCATCATGGAGGTGACCGCGCCGGACTCGCGCAGGGCGGTCCCCCATGCGAGGCGGGGCTCGAAGCTGAACTGCTTTCCGCTGCGCTGGGCGCCGCCGAGCGGGCCGGTGACATAGATGAGGTCGCCGGGGCGCGCACCGGAACGAAGCAGCGCGGTACCCCGGGGCACGCGCCCGACGCCGAAGACATGCAGCTCGAGCACGGGGCCCCGGGCGAGGTCGCCGCCGACGACTTCCGCGCCGTATTTTTTCCAAAGGCTGGAAAACTCGGCGTATATTTTTTCCAGGGTCTGGAAATCCTGCTGCGGCGGCGCGACCACGTTGACGAGCAGGTACTGCGGCTCGGCCCCCATGGCGGCGAAGTCGCTCAGCACCCGGCAGATGGCTTTGTGCCCGATCTGCTGCGGGGAAGCGTCGGCGGTGAAGTGGACGTTTTCGATGAGCGGGTCGGAGGTGAGCACCAGGTCGTATGCGTCAGACATCGGCAGCACGGCGCAGTCGTCGCCGACGGCACGGAGGTTTGCAGTCAGCGCGGCGATGGCGGCATGTTCGCCGATTTGTCCGAGAGTTTTCATGTGCGGCATTAAAGCATGCTTCGCGCGCCGGTTCCAATCCGTTGCATCGATCCGCGCGGAAATTTTCAAGCCCGCACGATTTGAAGGGAGGCCTCCCGGGGCCGCAGCGCCTCGGATAGAAAATCGGGTGAAAAGGTCCGGACACGAAGAAAGCCCTTTGTTAAAAGGGCTTACGTCGTGTCATCCGGTATCAAATTGGTAGCGGGAGTTGGATTTGAACCAACGACCTTCAGGTTATGAGCCTGACGAGCTACCGGGCTGCTCCATCCCGCAATCATTTGCAAGTTGTGGACAATAGACTTTTCCCTGAGAGTTGCAAGGGGTTTTTTAAAAAAATATTCCGGCGGCATCAGCAGCAGCCCATTGCGGCATGCGCCGAGGGGCCTCCGCCTCTACATTTTCGGCTTTTGCCGGTGCCAGCCGGTGGTCTGCTCGTAGGCGTGGCCGACTTTGAGGATGTTTTCCTCTTTGAAGGCGTCACCGAGAATCTGCAGGCCGATGGGCAGGCCGGCAGACGAAAATCCGCAGGGGATGCTCATGCCGCAGATGCCGGCGAGGTTGACCGGAGTGGTCAGGATGTCGTCGAGATACATCTTGAGCGGGTCGTCGCTCTTCTCGCCGATCCTGTAGGCCGGGGTCGGCGTGACCGGCGCGAGAATGGCATCGCACTGCGTGAAGGCGTCGATGAAATCGTTGCGGATGAGCGTGCGGACTTTCTGGGCGCGCAGGTAGTAGGCATCGTAGTAGCCGCTGGAGAGCACATAGGTGCCGAGGATGATGCGGCGCTTGACCTCGGAACCGAATCCGGCGGCACGGGTGCGGCCGTAGAGCTCAATCGGGTCTTTGCCGTCCAGCCGCAGCCCGTAGCGGATGCCGTCGAAGCGCGCCAGGTTGGCGGATGCCTCGGCGGTGGCGATGATGTAGTAAACCGCGATCGCGTATTTCGCGTTCGGCAGGCTGACGTCAACAATCTCCGCGCCGAGGCTTTTGCAGTGCTCAACCGCGTCACGCACCGCTTTTTCCACTTCAGGATCCATGCCCTCGACAAAGTATTCCTTCGGCAGGCCGAGCTTCATGCCGTCTAAACGGTGCGTGTCGTCAAGCTGTTTCGAGAACGCCGGCACCGGCCGGTCAATGGAGGTGGAGTCCCGGGCGTCGTGGCCGGCAATCACTTCGAGCAGGATGGCGGAGTCTTTGACGGTTTTGGTGAGCGGGCCGATCTGGTCGAGCGAAGAGGCGAAGGCGGTCAGGCCGTAGCGCGAGACCATGCCGTAGGTGGGCTTGAGGCCGACGCATCCGCAGAAGGCGGCGGGCTGGCGGATGGAGCCGCCGGTGTCCGATCCGAGCGAGGCGATGGCTTCGTCGGCGGCGACGGAGGCGGCGGAGCCGCCGGAGGAGCCGCCGGGAACGTGGTCGGCGTTCCAGGGGTTGGACGTTTTGCCGAGCGCGGAGTTTTCGGTGCTGGATCCCATCGCGAACTCGTCCATGTTGACGCGGCCGAGCAGGACAGCGCCCGCTTCGCGCAATTTGGCGACAGCGGTTGCATCGTAGGGGGCGGTGTAGCCTTCCAGCATTCTGGAGGCGCAGGTGCAGGGCTGGCCCTTGACATTCAGCAGGTCTTTGATGGCAATCGGCACCCCGAGCAGGGCGCCGGTTTTGCCGGCGGCGCGCGCCTCATCGGCGGCCCGGGCCTGCAGGAGCGCGGCGTCGCGGTCAAGCGTGAGGTAGGCGCCGACCCGTCCGTCGCGCGCGTCAATGGCGGCCAGCACATCGTTGACGATGTCGACCGAGGAACACTCCCCCGCGGCCAGCATATCGCTCAGTTCAGAAATTGTTTTTGTATTCAGGTTTTTCATCTATTCACTCTCACTAAGCCCACTCACTCTTCAGGAAATGTATAATCTGAATCCTCTCTGTATCGGTTGCGGCCTAAAACTGTTCGTTGATTTTGGGGACGAGGATCTGGCCGCCGCGGGAGGCGGGGGCGTTGGCGGTGACGGTGTCGTTGTCGAGCGAAACGCCCGGTTCGTCGGCGCGCAGCACGTTGACCAGCGGCACGGCGTGGGCGGTGGGCTGCACCGCGGACACATCGAGCTCGTTCAGCTGTTCGACATAGTCGAGCACCTGATCGAGCTGTCCCTGAAACAGCGTCGTCTCCTCGTCGGTCAGCTCAATCCGCGCAAGATCGGCGACATACGAAACATCCATATGATTTGTGTCTGACATAGTATTCTCCAAAAGAGCGCAAACTATAGTCAGCCCGCCGAAACGGGGCAAGCAACCGTTTTCAATGATTGGAAAATCAGATGAGCGGCGGTTCGGTGGTTTCGCCGATTCCGGTGTCCGGGTCGAACGCATCCTGAAAGTTTTCAATCGATTCGGCCACCGCCGAGGGGCGGGCGAATTTGGCAATGTGGAACAGCGCCTCCCCTTCGTGAACGAGCGGAACGCGCATGCGCCCGATCACGATTCCGGAGACCGGGCTGACCACCTCCTCTTCATGATCGCCGAACGGGTCGCCGATCAGGGCGAGACGCTCCCCGGCGGCCACGTGGGCGCCCAGCCCGGCCTCGGCGCGCATGACGCCGCTTTGCGGGGCGCGAACCCACTGCGTACTTTTGGCGACCAGCGGCGTGTGCGCATTGCGGGGTGTGCGCTTGCGGATCATGCCCAGATGGGACAGGACGTTCAGCGTGCCGGCGACCCCGGCGCGAATGGACACCTCGTCGAAGCGCAGCGCTTCGCCCGCTTCGTAGACGAGTGCGGGAACACCTTGTTTCTGGGCGGCCTCGCGAAAGGTGCCGCTGCGCAGGGGCGCATCGAGCACAACCGGCGCGTTGAATGCCTTGGCAAACGCTTCGAGAGCCGGGTCGCCTGAAATGGCCGCGCGGATCTGCGGCAGATTTTCGCGGGCGATGGCTGCGGTATGAAGGTCCATCATATGCGTACAGATCGGCAGAAGCTCCGTAACGACCAGGTTGGCGAGCCGGGCTGCCATGGAGCCTTTGGGCGAACCGGGAAAGGAGCGGTTGAGGTCGCGACGGTCGGGCAGGTAGCGGGACTGCGCCAGGAATCCGAACACATTCATGACGGGAACCAGCAGCAGCGTCCCTTTGAGCCGGATCAGCGAGGGGTGCGCGGAAAGACGGCGGATGATTTCCACGCCATTGATTTCATCGCCATGCAGCGCGGAAACAACCAGCAGACAGGGGCCGTCCCGCAGCCCGTGCAAAACATGCACCGGCATGGAGGCCGGAGAGTGAGTGTAGAGTTCCGGCAGCGGCAGATGAATGATCCGCCGGGTTCCCGCCGCAACCTGCTCGCCATCGATGATGCACGGACGTCGCACGGCGCTCATCCCTGCCCTTTGGTTTTGGTTGTGCCGGTTTTGGCATTCGTTTCCAGATAGGTGATCATCTGCCCGGCGATATTTTTGCCGGTGGCGGCTTCAATGCCTTCGAGGCCGGGGCTGGAGTTGACCTCCATCACGACCGGGCCGTGATTAGAGCGCAGCAGATCGACCCCGGCTACGCTCAGGCCCATGATTCTCGCGGCCCGCACGGCAGTGGACCGCTCCTCCGGGGTGATGCGGATGAGCGATGAGCTTCCGCCGCGGTGCAGATTGGATCGGAACTCGCCGGGCGCCGCCGAGCGCTGCATGGCCGCCACCACCTTGCCGCCGATGACAAAGCAGCGGATGTCCGCGCCGCCCGCCTCTTTGATGTATTCCTGCACCAGGATGTTGGCTTTGAGTCCCATGAAGGCTTCAATCACGCTCTCCGCGGCTTTCTGCGTCTCCGCGAGCACCACGCCAATGCCCTGCGTGCCCTCCAGCAGCTTCACCACCAGCGGCGCGCCGCCCACCATCTTGATCACGTCTTTAATATCATCCGGCTTGCTGGCAAAGCCGGTGATCGGCAGCCCGATCC
Source organism: Tichowtungia sp. (assembly GCA_041584215.1). Classification (GTDB taxonomy): domain Bacteria; phylum Verrucomicrobiota; class Kiritimatiellia; order Kiritimatiellales; family Tichowtungiaceae; genus Tichowtungia. The sequence continues at coordinate 8,114 of JBFHEM010000042.1, forward strand.
CCTTGCGGGAAAGCAGCTGCAGCGACCGCAGCTTGTCGCGCGAGCGGGTGATGGCGACCGATTCATTGAGCGGATAAACGCCCATCATCTCGAACTGGCGCAGCACGGCCGCGCCGTAGAAGGTGACCGACGCGCCGATGCGCGGAATCACCGCGTCAAACCCCTCGAGCGCCTCGCCTTTGTAATGAATGGTCGGCTTGTGCGACGCAATATTCATGTAGGCGCGCAGCACATCAATCACCTGGATCTGATGGCCGTTCGCCTGGGCGGCCTCGACCAGACGGCGGGTGGAATAAAGCTTTGAATTTCTCGACAGCAGTGCAATTTTCATCTCGTTTTCTCCAATTCGTAAATTTTTCGCGCGCGAAGCCGTCCGTTGAGGAACGACTTCTCCGGATACACCGCCACCTCTCCGGCCATCGCCTTGCGCCCGAGCAGCATCCGGAAGCGCATGGTATCGCGGTTGGTCAGCGACATCTCAATCCGCCGGGACTGCCCGCCGACCTCAAACCGCGTTTCAATAATATAGCGCACCTCGCGATGCCCGCCGGAGTCGGTCACCTCCCGCTCATCGACCACCGGAGCGGCGCATTCACAAACCACCGACTCATTCCGCTGCAGCGGATGCACATAAAACCGCACCCACGACGCGCCGCCTTCGGAATACGGCTCGATTCCGAATGTGTGCAGCGCGGAGGTTTTTGCTCCGGTATCCACCTTGGCCTTGATCGCCGGAATTCCAAGTTCCGGCAGCGCGCACCACTCGCGCCACCCCAGTATTAACGGCTCTGCCATAAATCCCCTTTTAAAATTTGAGCCGGAACCTACACCCTTTCCGCGGGTTTTCCAATCATTGGAAAAAGATATATCGGGGCGTCCAATGCCTGGAAAAAAAACCGGGCGCAGGATCCGCCGGCTTCCAATGACTGGAAAATTCAGTTGTAAAAGTTCCAAACATTGGAAGAATGGGCGTTTTCACCTGAAGGAATCCCATGAACAAAACATCAAAAACATTTCTGGAAAACATGATCAACGCCATCAGCCCGTCCGGCTACGAAAACTGCGCGGCCGCGGTCTGGAAGGGCTATGCGGAGAACTACGCGGACTCGGTCGAAACCGACGTGCACGGCAACTCGCACGCCGTGTTCAACAAAGGCGGCCCGGTGAAGGTGATGCTGGCCGGCCACTACGACGAGATCGGCTTTCTGGTTTCCTACATCGATGACAAGGGATTCCTGTGGATCGCGCCGATCGGCGGCTGGGACCCGCAGATCGCGCAGGGCCAGCGCGTGCACATCATCGGCAACGGCGGCAAAACGATCAGCGGCGTGGTCGGCAAAATTGCCATTCACCTGCAGGAGCCCGAGCAGCGCAAGAAGGTTTCGGAAATCAAGGACCTGTGGGTCGACATCGGCGCGAAGGACAAGAAAGAGGCCGAGACGCTGGTGAGCATCGGCGACCCGCTGGTCATCCAGTACGGCTTTGAGGAACTGCGCAACCACCGCGCGGTCGGGCGCGCCTTCGACGACCGCGCCGGCGCCTTTGCCATCCTCGAAGCGGGCCGGCTGCTCGCCAAAGCCGAGACGCAGTGCGAGGTGCACATCGTAGCCACGGTTCAGGAGGAAATCGGCCTGCGCGGCGCGCGCACGGCCGCCTTCGGCATCGAACCGGATGTCGGCATCGCCGTCGACGTCACCTTCGCAACCGACCATCCGAACATTGGAAGCGTCATCCAGCAGGAAGGCAAAGTGGATCTCGACGGCGGACCGGTTATCACCCGCGGACCGAACATCAACCCGAAGCTGTTCGAACTGATCGTCAAAACCGCCAAGGCGGAAAAAATTCCCGTGCAGATCGTCGCGGAAGCGCGCGGGACGGGAACCGATGCCAACGCCATCCAGCTCAACCGCTGCGGTGTTGCCACCGCGCTGGTCTGCATTCCGCTGCGCCACATGCACAGCCCCTGCGAGCTGATCAGCCTCAAAGACCTCGAAGCCGTCTCCAAACTGCTGGCGGCGGTCATCAAAAAAATCACCCCGCGCACCAACTTCATCCCGTTCTAAAAACTCCTAAACTGTCAATATCACCCACTGGTCTTATACGCATGGAGGATCCCCGTGAAAATCGCTGAAATCTTAAAAAATTCGAACTACAAGCTCTCGCAATTCAACGAAGAAGACATTCTTGAGCTGGAAAGTGAGATTGCCCTGAAAAAGACCGCAAAGGGTGCCGTACCTTATGTGCAGTGCCGAATCCGCGGCAAACAGATCCGGCTGACCCCTGAAGAGGTGATCCGGCAGCTCTACCTGCGGGTTCTGATGGATCGTTACCAGTATCCGGCAGAACGAATTCAGGTTGAATATCCCGTGCATTTCGGGCGGGAGGTGAAACGGGCGGATATCGTCGTTTTCGATCAAGACAAACGAACGTCCGTTTACATGATCATTGAGATCAAATCGCCCAAATGGAGCTCGGGCAAAGAACAGCTCAAATCCTACTGCCATGCCACCGGCGCACCGATTGCGGTCTGGACCAACGGCGAAAGCATTTCCTACTGGAACCGCCGAGACCCGAACCATTTCTTTGATATTTCGCACATTCCGATGGCGGCGGAAACGCTGGAGGATGTTCTCAATGAACGCTTTACCATCGCTGATCTGGTCGAAAAGGATAAACTGATCAACGAGCGGAAATCCCTCAAGGATCTGATTCAGGACATGGAAGACGAAGTCCTCGCCCACGCCGGAGTCGATGTCTTCGAAGAGGTGTTTAAGCTGATTTTTGCCAAGCTGTTCGACGAGTGGCTGTCAGGCCGCGACCGCGACCGTTTCCTTGAGTTTAGAAACACCGGACAGACGGAAACTGCGCTGAACACGAAAATTCAAAAACTGTTCACTAGCGCCAAGGAACAGTGGCAGGGCGTTTTTGAAGAATCCTCCCGCATTCAGCTCAGCCCGTCGCATCTGGGCATCTGTGTCTCATCCCTTCAGGATGTAAAGCTCTTCAATTCCAATCTCGAAGTGGTGGACGAAGCATTTGAATACCTGATGAGCAAAAGCAGCAAGGGCGAAAAAGGACAGTATTTCACCCCGCGCTACGTCATCGATATGTGCGTCAAGATGCTCAATCCGCAGGCTCACGAAACGCTGATTGATACGGCCGCCGGTTCATCCGGCTTTACCGTTCACGGCATCTTCCATGTCTGGAAGCAGATTCTGGAAGAAAAAGGCTTTCACGCCAGCCACCTCTTCACCATCGAACAGAAACCGCTCGAGTGCGAAAAATATGTGCAGGACAAGGTGTTCGCCATCGACTTCGACGAAAAAGCCGTGCGCGTCGGGCGCACATTGAACCTGATCGCCGGTGACGGACAGACCAATGTGCTGCACCTCAACACCCTCGACTACAAACGCTGGGACGAAACCACCAAACAGGAAGAGTGGCTCGACACCTTCAATGAAGGATTCAAGCGGCTCAAAAAACTCCGCGCCAAAAAAGAGAGCAACAAGGAATTCAATTTCGACATTCTCATGGCCAATCCGCCCTTTGCGGGCGACATCAAAGACGGGCAGATCATCACCCGCTACGAGCTGGGAAAAAACGCCGCCGGCAAATGGCGCTCCAAGGTCGGTCGCGACATCCTTTTCATCGAGCGCAACCTCGACTTCCTGCGCCCCGGCGGGCGTATGGCCATCGTTCTTCCGCAGGGCCGCTTCAACAATGCCAGCGACAAAATTATCCGCGACTTTATCGCCGAGCGCTGCCGCATTCTCGCCGTGGTCGGGCTGCATCAGAACACCTTCAAGCCGCACACCGGAACCAAAACCTCCGTGCTGTTTGTGCAGAAATGGAACGACGATCCCAAGGCCGGGCCGCTCTGCCCCCAAACGGATGACTACAACATTTTCTTTGCCACCATGCAGAAACCGGGCAAAGACAACTCCGGCGAAAAAATCTACGTCCGCAAGCGCAACCCCGATTTCCAAACCTTGGAAACCCGCACCGGTAAAATCCGCACCGATGCGGCGGCGGAAACCCCGAACAAATACAACACGATTCCCGAGTTCCTCGATGAATACGAGTTGGACTCTCACGGTCACCTCTTTGTCGATCACGACCTCTTCAATCATGACGGGCTGACCGGTGACGGTATCGCCGAAGCTTTCGCCGAATTTGCCAAGAAGGAAGCCCTCCCTTTTTTCTGACGCGCCCGTTCGATGAAGCGAAATACAACGCTTTGTTGAACGGGCTTGAAGCAGCGGAAGTTCCATTCCGTCGTGTGGTGGACAGCGGTACTTTCCGGGTTGATGCTGAGTACTATAAAAAGCTTTATCTTCAGGAAGATACTCGGCGCGGGCATTTTAAAAATACGCGTATTGGCGATTGCGCTTTTGTGACAGATGGGCAGCATGGCTATCATGAAGTCGATCCTTCATCGCCTATCGCCCATTTAACGGCCAAAAATACAAGAGGCTGGTTCGCAAACAGAATAAATGCCGATCCGCTTGCAAAATGGGTGGACGATTCGAATAAACGATCTTCCCTTCAGATGAATGATATTTTGCTGTCCACAAGAGGAACTGTAGGACTGTGCGCAATTGTTAAGCGAGACGCGCTTCCCGCGAACATCGACCAAGACATTGCCCGCATAGCCCTCGAAAAAAATGCTCCGGTGCAATCAGAATACTTTGTGACCTATTTAAACTCTAAATATGGACAGGATTGGATTGAAAGAAATTCCACAGGAATGGTTCAGCAAGGGCTTTCTTTAGAGAGTGTGCGCCAGATCCCCATCCCATGCCTATCGACACAATTTCAGCAGTCTGTTTCAAAGCTAATCCAAAACGCATACCAGCTTAGGCAGGATGGAGGGAGGGCAAGTCAAGATGCTAACGACCAGCTTGTCTCTCTTTTAGGAATTGATGAATCCTTCCGTGATGATACCTGCAACACAGTTCCTTTTTCATCCTCCTTTGCGGCGAGCGGGCGGCTGGATGCCGAGTTTTACCAGCCCAAGTATGACGAGCTTGAAAAACATATTCGGGATCACGGGAATTGTATTCGGCTGGGTGAAGCGGCCTCGTTGATTCAGCGCGGACGGCAGCCTTCTTACGCAGATGGCGGACTCCCTGTAATTAATTCGCGGCATGTTCAGTCTGGATTTGTTGATCTTGTCGGCGAGCGGTATGCACTCGAACCGGATTCCGATGAACTGGTGATTAAGAAGGGGGATCTTCTTCTTAATGGAACAGGGCGGGGAACGATCGGAAGATGTGCAGTTTATTTAGAGGATAGTAACGCTTTGCCCGATAACCATGTCACGATTATCCGTTGCCCGACGATGGATCCGGTCTTTCTTTCGGTCTACCTGAACAGCGTGGCGGGACAAATGCAGGTTGAACGCTTTTATAAAGGATCTTCCGGCCAGATTGAGCTTTATCCGGAAGATATCGGCAACTTCCTGATTTGGGACGCTCCGGTTTCGGTTCAAAAATCAATCCGTGCATCCGTCGAATCGGCGCTCCAGAGCAAAGCTGAAAGTTTCCAATGTTTGGAAAAGGCGAAGCGGGCGGTGGAGATTGCGATCGAGCAGGGCGAAGAGGCGGCCATGGCGTATCTGGAGGGCCGCCAGTTTGTCACGCAAACCATCGTGCAGGATTTGGCGCAGAAGGCCCCATACTTTTCCATCGATGCGGTCCGCGACTGGCTGGCCGAGCAGAAGATGAGCTACAAACCCGACACCGTAAAAACCTACCTGAGCCGCCAGAAGAAAGAGGGCAAAATCTTTGATGCCGGGCGCGGATGGTATTCCTCGATTGCCAAGCCCTATGAACTCGATACCGCGCCGGTCGAAAAACTGGTCGGCAAGCTGAAGCAGGCGTTCCCGCTACTCGACTTTGCCTGCTGGTCAACGGAGCAGTTGAACGAGATGCTGCGTCACCAGCTGGCCAAGCATGTGCAGTTTGTTTATGTCGAGCGCGACGCGATCGACAGTGTGGCCGACTGGTTGAAAGACCACGGCTTCCACACCTATGCCAACCCCGGCAAAGCGGAAATCAAGCGTTCCTTTGCCATTGAGGGAAAAACGGCGGTCGTCCTGCCCCTGACCACCAAGACTCCGCATCGGGATGGCTTTGCCACGATCGAGAAGATCATGGTGGACGTTTTGGCGGATACAGAGCCTTTTTCCGTCATAAATATACCGGAGTTTGTTGGCGGCGCATCAGAGGTGATGAAGTCACAACGCATTGATATCTCGGAGTTAATGAAATATTCCACCCGCCGCAAAACGGATGTTTCATGCTGGATAAAAGACCATCTAATCCACTAACGGCACTTTTTACAGAAAAGCGCCGCTAGCGGATTGTGTGGAGAAAATAATGAATGTATTGCAGGAAAAGTGCTTTTCGAAGGAGTGGCTGGATGCACAGCGCGAACAAATGCAGCGGGTTGACCCCGGCCTGCTGGAAAAGAGCATCCACGCGTTGGAACTCGTCGGGCTCCTTGCCCAAAAGAAAATCCCTTTTTCCTTCAAAGGCGGAACCTGCATGCTGCTGCTGTTGGAGAACATTCGGCGCCTCTCCATTGATGTCGATATTGCCTGCACCCTGTCCGGCACTGAGTTGGAATTGATCCTTCGGGAAATCGGAAACGAAAGCCGCTTCGAAAACGTTGAGCCGGATCGTCGCGACCCGGATCGCCTGCCGAAACGCTCCCATTACAAATTCAGCTATACGTCGGCAGTCAACGGGAAATCCAACGACATCCTGCTGGATGTGATGGAAGAAGAGTGCCTCTATCCCGAAACCATCACCAAGCCGGTCGCAACTTCGTTTGCAATTCTGGAAAACCATCACGAGGTGCGGATTCCAACCATTGAAAATCTCACCGCCGACAAACTGACGGCGTTCGCCCCTTCAACCATTGGCGTGAAATATTCTTCCCACGGGTCCTCGATGAAGATCCTCAAGCACTGTTCCGACATCGGAGCCCTGTTTGACCGTTGCGAAAGCATGGAAAAGCTGAGCGCCGCCTACGAATCCATTTGGCCCGTTGAAAATGCCTATCGAGATCATGCGTTCAGCAGGGAGCAGGTTCTCGACGATACCATTGAAGCCGCCCGCCTGATCAGCATGATTGATTTGAAAGGCTGCCCCGATTCAGCGGAAACCCGAATCCTGAGAACCGGTATCAAACAGCTCGACAGCCATATCATCGGAACACACTTTTCATTGAACGAAGCCAAAACCTGCTCCGCGAAGTCCGCCTGGCTTGCAACGGCACTAAAACATCGCCGCAATCAGACCCCCTTTCCCCGCTATAGTGTTAAAGCATTGCAAAAAGCAGCGGCATCGCCACTTCCTGACGATTTGACCTCCCTCAACCGCCTGAAGGGGGGATCCCCTGAGGCGTATTTCTATTGGCTCCAAACCCAAAACCTGAAGCAGTAACATGATTGATCTTCCCCCAAATACCCTGCGCGTACATCCGGAGGATTTTCTCAACCCGACGGATTTCCGCGGCTTCTTCGACCATCCGGAGCGGCCGTTTGAGGTGGACCTCGGCTGCGGCAAAGGCCGCTTCCTGCTGGCGCGCACCGGCAAGTTTCCGGAAACCAACTTCCTGGGGATCGACCGCCTGCTGACGCGCATCCGGAAAATCGACCGGAAGGCGCAGCGGCTGCAGCGGAAAAACGTCCGGCTGTTCCGGGTCGACGGCTACTACGCCACCACCTTTCTGCTGTCGCCGGAAAGCGTGGACACCTATTATGTGTTTTATCCCGATCCGTGGCCGAAGGAAAAGCACCACCACAACCGGCTGTTCAACGAACCGTTCATGGATGCGATCGCCCGCTCGCTGAAGCCCGGCGGCAAAATCCACACCGCCAGCGACCACCTGCCCTATTTCGAGGAAATCTACGCCCTGCTCAAAAACGATGCGCGCTTTGAAGAGACCGACACCTTTGTTCCCTCCGAAGATGAAGTGACCGATTTTGAGCTGATCTTCGCCCACAAGGTGCCGGGCCGCGCCTCGTTTATGAAAAAGCAGGAACATTCAGCATGAAGAAACTGCCTCCACTCATCGAAGAACTGATCATCTGGGCGCGCGGCCGCTTTTCCATGACCGGCGAGGAAAAGCTGTGGCTGCTGATCATCCTGATCATTCTGTGGACCGGGCTGCTCGGGCGGTACATCCACCTGAGAACCCGGCAGCCGGAGCTGCTCAGCCCGCAGCAGGTGGAACGGCTCCTCTCGCCTTAGTCCCTCTCTCCTGAAATCCTATCATGCTTGCGACGAATTTATCAGCAAACCTATACCTATCAACAACTAAGCTATTGGTTTTTCACAGAAGGAAACGAGGAAAACAAAACTGTGCAGGATCATTTTCAGTCAGAATAATTAAGGTCAAAATAATTTTTGTATCCCTGTGGCGTTTAATCAGAGGTCAAGCTGCAAGTCGTAAATGCACACGAAGTGTGCAAATCTAAACTGGCGCGGACAGAGAACTGATCTTGGAGAAGACGGGTAGTCCCAGCATTCCGGCTTCGCCGGTTTAGGCTTTTGACCTTTCCCGCAGAAGCAGAAGCCCCTATGCTCCCGGCAATGAAAAAAGCACTGCTGATTATTTCCCACGGAAGCCGGCGGGCCGCCTCCAATCAGGAGGTGTTCAACCTGACCGCCCGCATCCGGGCCACCGCCGGAGGCATGCCCGTCGACTGCGCGTTCCTGGAAATGGCAGCGCCGACTGTGCAGCAGAAAATCGATGAGCTGGCCGCCGCGGGCGCAACCGACATTCGGGTCTTTCCCCACTTCCTCGCCGCCGGCGCGCACGTCACGGCCGATATCCCGCGCGAAATTGAAACCGCCCGGTCCCGGCACGCCGCCATCGCCTTCCACCTGCTTCCCCACCTCGGCTCGCTGGCCGAACTGCCCGACCTGATTGTCCAAACCGTAAAGGCTGAATTATGAATGTTGCCGTTGTCCACTATCACGCCCGGCCCGGCGGCGTCACGCGGGTCGTCGAACGCGCCGTCGAATCGCTCGGCGAGCGGGCGCACTGCCTGTTTTTCACCGGCGAGGCCGCGCGCGGCGACACCCCGTTGCAGAAAAAGATCCGCACGGTTCCCAACCTCGGATATTCCACGGAACAGAAGCTCCAGCCTTTGGAACTTTTAAAACGCGCGCGCGGCGCGTTCGGCGGCGAGCCGGATGTGTGGCACATCCACAACCACAGCCTCGGCAAAAACCCGGCGCTGACGCAGGAGGTCAGCAACCTGGCCATGGCCGGACAGAAGATCCTGCTGCAGATTCACGACTTCGCCGAAGACGGCCGCCCCGGCAACTACACCAATCTCGGCAAACTCAAAGAGCGGCTCTACCCGGTCGCCCCGCACATCCACTACGCCGCGCTCAACAACCGCGATTTCAGCTTTCTCCAAGCGGCGGGCATTCCGGAGCAAAACCTGCATCTTCTCCCCAATGCCGTTTCACCCCTTCCGCCTTCCACATCTCACGTCCCGCATTCCACACCCCTGTACGTCTACCCGTGCCGGGCGATCCGGCGCAAAAACATCGGCGAGCTGCTGCTGTGGAGCGCCGCCATGCCGGAGGCAAAATTTGCGGTGACTCTCGCGCCGAAAAACCCGGAGGTGAAACCGATCTACGACGCGTGGGTGGCCTTCGCTGCAGAGCTCGGCCTCAACGTCGAATTCGACGCGGGCGCCAATATGCCGTTCGAGGAGATGATCGCGCAGGCCGATGCGCTGATCACCACCAGCATTGCCGAGGGCTTCGGCCTGGCCTTTCTCGAACCGTGGCTGGCCGGCAAACCGCTGGTCGGGCGCAACCTGCCGGAGATCACCGCCGATTTCGAGCGGCACGGGCTCGACCTGTCAGCGCTCTACAACCGGCTCGGCGTCCCGCTGACGTCCAATGCCTGGAACATCGGCGGCGAATTTTTCCAAACCCTGGAAACCCGGATGCGCGCCGCCTGCGAAGCCTATGGCCGCGAGTGGAGCGACAAACGCTTCGAAGCCGCCCGCTCGAAACTGGCGGGAGACGGCACCGTCGACTTCGGCATTCTCGATGAGGATCTGCAGCGCGTGATTATCCGCGCGGCCAAAGCGGATCCGTCCATGTTCGGTGACGGACTGGGCGATGCCTCCGCGCAGGTGGCCGCCAACCGCGCAGTCGTGGAACAGGCCTACAGCCCGAAGGCCTACGGCGACCACCTCGCCACGATCTATCATCAACTGCAAAAGACAACGCCCGGCTCCGTGCGCTACGCCGACGGCGGCAAGCTGCTCGACGAGTTTCTCGCACCGGGCCGCTTCAACCTGCTGCGCACATAACGGCCGCAGCCCGCTTACTCGAATTTTTCTCGATAGGCCCACAGGCCGAGCGCGGGGTTGGAGATGTAGAAAACCTCCTCGCCGTCCGGCATCGTATTGAAGCCGTCTTTGAGCTGCGCAGGATTATAGCGCGCCGCCATTTCAGCATATGGCGCGGCCTCGAAGCCGACCGAACGCACTTCATCGAGCGTGATTCCGCCCTCGCCGGGGCAGTAGGTGATCGCAAACCGGCCTTCGGACGAGCCGTGAATCAAATGGGCCGCCGCGCCAAGGTTGGAACGAAGCTCCTCGTTGTCATCCACCGCCTTGAGCGTGGCGGGAGTTCCGCGGTAGCCGTACTTGCGGATCAGCCGGTCGATGGTCGGGTCTTCGCCGAACTCCCTGAGCGAGGGCGCCAGCACGATCAGCTCGCCGCCGTCGGCAATCGCCATGCGCGTGCGGTAAACGGCCTTGTTGCCGAGCCACGTGCTCTGGAATTCGTGCGGATCCAGATAGACGACCACCTTTTTCGGCTCGCGGTCGAGCAGCGTGATGTTCACCGCGCGCGCCAGCCTGCAGGCTTCGGTGTAGCACTCGACATCGTCACTGGAATAAAACCCGCGCATGTGCATTTTGCCGGTGGAAAGATCCTGCTCCATCACCGTCAGAATGTAGGTGATCGGCAGATCGGAAAGACAGGTTTCGACCGCGTGGTTGAACAGTTTGCGCACCGGTGTATCGGTGCGCCCGAGGATCGTCTCCATGTTGCAGACCGCGCCGAGAAAGTGCGATTTGTTGATGATGTCCGACCCGCCCGCGCCGACGACAATGTTCTTGGTGTAGTTGGCCATGCCGACCACTTCGTGGGGCACAACCTGCCCGACCGACAGGATCAGATCATAGCCGTCGAACAGCATTTTATTCACTTCCACGCCGACAGAATAACCGACCTTGCCGCCGGAGAGTTCGGCGAGCATTTCGCCGGGCACCTCGCCCTTGCGGACAACGCCGTTGCGCCAGTCGTGCACCTTGAATGCGTCGAGCGGAATCGACTCGCCGTACATCATGCGCAGCTGCGCGGCCGTCATCGGGTTGTGCGTTCCAAGGGTTGGAAGAATATCCACGTGAACATTTCGCTCCGTCAGCCACTCATAAGCCAGCGCGGTGATCGGCCCGGCCATCGAATTCAGCCGCGTGTGATCCGGCGGGAGCACCAGGCAACGCAGTTGCTTTTCAGCGCTTCGCGACGCAAGGGCATCACCGTTTCCAATGTCTGGAAAAGAATAACCGTGCCGCAACGCAGTTGCTTCCAGGGTTTGGAAAACCAGACCGCGCAGCTCGTCCTGCGCAATGGACACATTCTCTCCGAATCGACTAATCATAACGATCTCTCGCCCGTTCGCTCTGCTCACTCAAGGCGCTAAGCCGCAGAGTTCGCGAACTTGGCGCCCTGGCGGCTTTGCGAGAGGTTACACTATGTAAGTTGAGGCGGCGGTGTCGCCGCCGCGGCCGGTCCAGTTGGTGTGGAAGAATTCGCCGCGCGGCTTGTCGACGCGCTCGTAGGTGTGGGCGCCGAAGTAGTCGCGCTGCGCCTGCAGCAGGTTGGCGGGCAGGCGGGCGGCGCGGTAGCCGTCGAAATAGGCCAGCGCGGCGCTGATGGCGGGCATCGGAATGCCCAGCTCGACCGATTTCATGATGACGCGGCGCCAGCCGGCCTGCGCATTTTCGACCGCATCCCTGAAGAACGGATCGAGCAGCAGGTTGACCAGATCGGGATCGCTGCCGAACGCCTCTTTGATCTTGCCGAGGAAAACGGAGCGGATGATGCAGCCGCCGCGCCACATCAGGGCGATGCCGCCGTTGTTGAGCTTCCAGCCGTACTCTTTGGCCGCTTCGCGCATCAGCTGGTAGCCCTGCGCGTAGGAAACAATCTTGGAGGCATACAGCGCCTGCTTGAGATCGGCAATCAGCGCGGCCCGGTCGCCGTCAAACTTCGCGTCCGGACCGGAAAGAACTTTGGAGGCCGCGACGCGCTCCTCTTTGAGCGCGGAGAGGCAGCGGGCAAAGACCGCTTCACCGATCAGGGTCAGCGGCTGGCCGAGGTCGAGCGCGGAAACGGCGGTCCATTTGCCGGTCCCCTTCTGTCCGGCGGTGTCGAGGATCGAGTCGATGACGGCTTCGCCCTCTTCGGTTTTATAGCCGAGGATGTCGCGCGATATCTCGATAAGGTAGGAATCGAGCTCGCTTTCGTTCCACTCGCTGAACACCGCGTGCATCTCTTCATTGGAGAGGCCGAGGCCTTCTTTCATCATCTGGTAGGTTTCGCAGATCATCTGCATGTCGCCGTACTCAATGCCGTTGTGAACCATTTTGACGAAGTGGCCCGCGCCGTTTTCGCCGACCCAGTCGCAGCAGGGTTCACCGGCGTCGGTCTGCGCGCAGATTTTCTGGAAAATCGGTTTCACGGCCGGCCACGCGGCCGGCGACCCGCCGGGCATGATGGAGGGGCCGAGCAGGGCCCCCTCTTCACCGCCGGAAACGCCGGTGCCGATATAGAGCAGCCCGTTGCTTTCGGCCTGTTTTACGCGGCGGATGGTGTCCGGAAAATGAGTGTTGCCGCCGTCGATCAGGATATCGCCCTCCTCAAGGTGCGGGAGAAGCTGTTCAATGAGCGCATCGACCGCGCCGCCGGCCTTGACCAGCATCATCACTTTGCGCGGACGTTCGAGCGAGGCGACAAACTCCTCGATGCTGTGCGCGCCGATGAAATTTTTGCCCGCGCCGCGCCCGGCGAGAAACTTGTCGACCTTTTCCACCGTGCGGTTATAGACCGCGACCGTGAAGCCCTTGCTCTCCATGTTGAGGACGAGATTTTCGCCCATCACTGCCAACCCAATCAGTCCGATATCTGCTTTCATTTGTGCCCTTTCGATAGGGATTAAATACACAATCTCAATTGTTTGAGACAAGACATTTATTCACACGAAGCGCAGCGGGATCACCCTGTTTTTTTGAGCATCCGCGCCCAATCTTAGACCTGAACCGGGAAAAGCATCCCCTACCAGTTGCCCATCAGCGAACAATCACTTCCACTCAAAACGCCTTTAGCCCGTGCGCTGCCCGCTCCAGACATGAAAACCGTTTTTACCGGCCTGATCGCTCCCAGATGGCGGCCAGAGCGGCCCGGTGATGAATACCCAGAACCTCAAATATATTTTCGAGATGCTTGCCAACTGTCTTCGGAGAAATATGAAGCACCTCGGCGATCTGCCGGTTCTCCAGCCCCCGGGCAACCTGTTCAGCAACGGCCAGCTGCCGGGGGCTGAGACTGTCCACCAACCGCCGCGCAATACGGTCCTGCCCGGTTTCAGCGCTTTTCTCCTGCAGCGTCCGGCGGAACTGCGTCAGCTCGCAGCTGCGCTGCCAGCTTCTCAGGGCGATGCGCAGCTGGGGCCTCAACAGCTCCATAAGCCGCACTTCGTTTTCCGTAAAGGCAGTGTCTCGGGAATACGCCAACACATAAACTCCACCCGGGTGCGGCAACGTAAAAATCAGCTGATCCTCAACACTCAACTGTTTGTAAAACTTTTGATACAGGTCCGTCCGGTGAAAGTCATCACGGGACGAAAGACTTAGAATGGTGCAAACCGCATCCAGGCCGGCCGATTGAAAATGATGAACCACCGGATGCTGATGCATGTGAGCCTGATACGTCAAAATATCTTCACTGGAAAATCCTGCAGTAACAGCCTGCTCAAACGAGACCGGATTCAGGGAGTAACTCTCGACTGAAAAAAAATTACAGGGAAGCGCATCGCACAAAACAACAAATGCATGGTTGAGAAACGGCTCGTTCGGGCTGGTGTAATGAATGCGCTCGGACAATTTCACAAGCAGCTCGATATCCCGAGCGGAAAGCTGTTTGAACCTGTTTGCAGAAATATTCATAAGTCAAACTCCCGTCAGACCGGCCAGACTCCGGAGTTCGCGATTCCGCCCCGGACTGAAGCGGGCGAACGGCAGCCGCACCGCCACCCATGTTGATAAGCGCTTCATCCCTGAACCTTCGCCACCCATCGCCAAGCGCCTCCTCCGCAGCAGCTGTCATGATCAATACCGGGCACCCGTTCGTGCAACGGCATCGCGTTTCAATTTATACAGCAGGCTGAGCAGATGAACATACGCCAAAAGGCGTAGCCAGACCGGATGCTACCGGCCGGATCGCTCCCAGATGGCGGACAGAGCGGCCCGGTGATGAATCCCCATGATTTCAAATATATTTTCGAGATGCTTGCCAACTGTCTTCGGAGAAATATGAAGCACCTCGGCAATCTGCCGGTTCTCCAGCCCCAGGGCAACCTGTTCAGCAACGGCCTGCTGCCGGGGGCTGAGACCGTCCACCAAACGCCGCGCATCGCGGTCCTGCCCGGTTTCGGCGCTTTTCTCCTGCAGCGTCCTGTGGAACTGATCGAGTTCGCAAGCGCACTGCCAGTCTCTCAGCGCAATATGCAGCTGCGGCTTCAAAAGCTCCATTATCAACACTTCTTTTTCGGTGAAAGGAGTGTCTCTGGAATACACCAGCACATACACACCGCCCGAATGCGGCAGCGCATAGATCAACTGATCCTCAACGCCCAGAACGGCGTAAAACTTTTGATACAGGTCCGTCCTGTGAAACTCAGCCGCAGTAGTCACTGAAAGGATTGTGCCGACACCGAACTCCCCAACAGCCATAAAATGTTTTAACAAGGGGTTTTGATGCAAATACTTTCGATGTGCAGCATGCAGCTCATCGGAACATCCCACATTGACAGCCTGCTCAAACGAAACAGGGTTTATAGAGTAGCTCTCGACCGAAAAAAACTTATTAGGAATTGCCTCATTCAAAACAACAAACGCGTGATTCAGAAACGGCTCATTTGCATTGATGTAATGAATTCTCTCAGACAACCGGGCAATCAACTCCCAATCCCCGGAAGAAAGCAGTTCGTACCTGTAAGCCCCCCCTGTAATCATGGAAGAAAGATAGCCGTCAGACCCGCAGCCTGCAACTGCAAACAGAGAGGCAATACGGCAACGGTTACGCTGCACGGGAGTTTCCCTGCGAAACAGATCCCAGGCAATCAGCCTCGGATCACACATCCCAAAAAAAGAACGCCGGCACGTCGTTCAGAACCCGACCGCCGGCCCGTTCACCCATTGTATCTTATAAAATCCACATCCTTTTTCAGGATCTGGATAATCAGGCTGTGAAGATCCGTATCCCGCGCCACAGACTCTCTGGCGAGCTGCCGCCGCAATCCGGCAGGCAAGTCGATGTCCACACGCACTTCATCATTAGATTTAAGTTTTGTCGCCATAAAGGCCCCTCTTCATTTCATTTTTGACCGGGCTCAAACACCCGCCCTCTTGTCTCAGCGCATTAATAAACAAATCAAAACAAATATTCAGAACCCTGCCTATAAGGCATATGCCGTATTTTCCCGTCAGGCGGACAAAAAATGCCGGCAAGCCGGCCCGCCCGAGTGGATGGAAGCTGGCTGCCCGCAGAAAAACAAAACCCGAGGGGTTCCTCTCGCCGGCGGTCGTAATCGTTACATCGCCGGATGCCCCCGGCCAGGCCGGTATCGATCTCAGCGCAATGCCGGCAACCGCAGGTGTACCCGGGGGTCCCAACCCGACAAGCCCCTCCATGATCCTGTAAAAAAACACTCTGCCCACAGTGTCGGCTGTTGTCCGATGCACCGTTCGTTCAGCCAGAGGCACAAATGCGCAGAAGGTCCGTTATAAAAAGAAACTGTTTGATTCAGAGGCGCTGATTTCTTCCGAAATATGGAAGGAAAAACGGGGCGCAGCACCCCGCCTGTGTGTCATCCATCTGCCACGATCGTGGTAGATGGATGACACAGCAAGACAGACTGCGATAGGGGATTTTTTCACAAAGCCGCGTATGCCGGGCGCGAGCGGCGGATCCGGGCTTCCTGATGCCGGACCTGCGCTGTGGTCAGCTAAGCTCCGGCAGCACTGCCAACGCATCGCCCTGCTTTTCCACAGTCAGCCGGAAAAGCAAGAAACCGGAAGCTCAGCCTTCCAGTTTCTTTTTGAGCATGGCGATGACGGCGGGGGGATTGGCTTTGCCGCGGCTGGCTTTCATCACGGACCCCATGAGGGCGTTGATGGAGGCGCCGTTGCCGGCTTTGTAGTCCGCAGCGGCTTTGCCGTTGCCGGCGATGGCTTCGTCGGCCCACTGCTCGAGCTGGCTGTCGTCGCTCACCTGCGCCATGCCCTTTTCTTCGACGATGGCTTTCGGATCGCCGCCTTCGCTGAAGAGAATTCCGATCAGATCGTTGGCGGCATTCGATGAAATGGTTCCGCCCGCCAACTCGGCCACCTGCGCGAGCGCGCCCGGGGTCAGCTTGCTGTCCTCAATTGCCACCCCTGTCTCTGACACCAGACTGGCAATCTTCCCCATTACGTAGTTGGAAACCTGCTTAAACCTGTCGGTGTTCCGACAGGTTTCATCAAAAAAGTCTGCGACTTTTTTATCGGCGGTGAGGATTTTTGCGTCGTATTCCGGCAGGCCGAATTCGCTGACATAGCGCGCGCGGCGCTGGGCGGGCAGCTCGGGCAGCTCGGCGCGCCACTTTTCGACCTGCTCGGCGGAGATTTCGACCGGCATCAGATCCGGTTCGGGAAAATAGCGGTAGTCGTGCGCGTTTTCCTTGGTGCGCTGGGTGAAGGTTTCGCCGCGGTCGGGATCGTAGCCGCGTGTCTCCTGCACCACCTGACCTCCGTTTTCAAGCACGTCGATCTGGCGGTCGATTTCGTAGTTGATGGCTTCGACGATGAAGCTGGGCGAGTTCATGTTTTTGATCTCGACCTTTTCGCCGAGCTTCTCCTGCCCGACGGGGCGAACGCTGATGTTGACGTCGGAGCGCATGTGGCCCTTTTCCATGTCGCAGTCAGAGATGCCGCCGTACTCCATGATGAGCTTGATGGTGTGAATGTAGGCGAAGGCGTCGTCGGCCGAGTGCATGCAGGGGTTGGAGACAATCTCCATCAGCGCGGTGCCGGCGCGGTTGTAGTCGATCAGGCTGGCACCGGACACGTGCGTGTTCTTGGCGGCATTCTCCTCCTGATGGATGCGCTCGAGGGTGAAAATTTTCAGCTCCCCATTCACCTCGACCGGCACCTGCCCGCCGAGGCAGATGGGCTGGTCGGCCTGGGTGATCTGATAGTTTTTGGACATATCGGGGTAAAAATAGTTTTTGCGGTCCCACTTGGCGTGCGGGCTGATTTCGCATCCGAGCAGCAGCCCGGCCTTGCAGATCAGCTCAATGGCGTGCTCATTCATCACCGGCATGGCGCCGGGATAGCCGAGGCAGACGGGGCAGACATTGGTGTTCGGCGCCGCGCCGTATTCGTGCTTACAGGCGCAGAACATCTTGGTCCGCGTCTTTTGCATCACATGGGTTTCAAGTCCGATACAGGCTTCGTATTTCATAGCCGCGCACGGTTTCATATTTCAGCTTTCAATTCAAGCGGGGAACCCATTACAGTTGCCTGAGCTTTAAAGGAGACCCCGATGCAGGAAACAATTCCCGACCTGACACTGAAAATTGATGCCGTGCGCGCCGCCATCGCCGAAGTGATTGTCGGTCAGCAGGCGCTGATCGAAAAAATCCTCAACGCCCTGCTCTGCAACGGACACGTTCTGCTCGAAGGCGTTCCCGGGGTTGCCAAAACCATGATGGTCAATTCGCTCGCCCAGGCGTTCGATGCGCAGTTCAGCCGCGTTCAGTTTACGCCCGACCTGCTGCCGGGCGATGTCATCGGCACGCAGATCTACCGCAACGGCACCTTCGAAACCGAAAAGGGGCCGATCTTCGCCAACCTGGTGCTGGCCGACGAAATCAACCGCTCGCCCGCCAAGGTGCAGAGCGCCCTGCTCGAAGCCATGCAGGAGCATCAGGTGACCCTCGGCCACGAAACCCACAAACTGCCGGAACCCTTCATGGTGCTCGCCACCCAGAACCCCATCGAGCAGGAAGGCACCTACGCCCTGCCCGAAGCGCAGGTCGACCGCTTCATCTTCAAACTGATCGTCGACTACCCGACCCTGGACGAGGAGCACATCATTCTCAAACGCATGGCCAAAACCGCCCCGAAAACCACGGTCGAGGCGGCGGCCACACTCGACGACATCCTCGAACTGCGCAAACAGCTCGATGCCATTCACGTCGATGAAAAAATCGAGCGCTACATCCTGCGCCTCGTCGCCGCCACCCGCGACCCGGCATCGTACGGGCTGCCCGACCTCAAGGGCTACATCCGCTTCGGGGCCTCGCCGCGCGCCTCAATCTATCTCGCGCTGGCCGCGCGCGGCCACGCCCTGCTGCGCGGCGGCGAATTCGTCGTGCCCGACGACGTCAAAGCCGTTCTGCACGACGTCGTCCGCCACCGCATCGCCATCAGCTACCGCGCCGAAGCCGAAGGCCTCAACTCCGACGACCTGCTCAACCGCATCGTTGCAGCAGTCCCTGTGGCCGACTGATGACTTGATGAAAGATGAACGATGAAAACCGCATGTCTATATTTTTCTAAGCGACTCATTCCGCGATCCTCCCTCACCCCGTCGTGCTCTTCCTATGCCTGACCAAATGGACAAACGGCTGCGGCAGCTCCAGCTGCAAACCCGCTACCCGGTTGAGCATCTGCTCGCCGGCGAGTACCGCAGTGTCTTCAAAGGCCGCGGCATGGACTTTGACGAAATCCGCCCCTACGAGCCCGGCGATGATGTGCGCAGCATCGACTGGAACGTCACCGCGCGCACCGGCAAGCCGCACATCAAGCGCTACATCGAAGAGCGCGAACTCGCCGTCTGGCTGCTGGTCGACACCTCCGCCTCCTGCCGCACCGGTCACGGCGAACGAACCAAATGGGATGTCCAGCACGAAATCTGCGCCCTGCTCGCACTCTCCGCCGCCCGCAACAACGACCGCGTCGGACTCATCCTCTTCTCCGACCGCATCGAACACATCAACCCGCCGCGCAAAGGCCGGACGCATGTGATGCACCTGCTGAGCGACATGCTCTCCGCCACGCCGCAGGGCCGGGCCACCAACCTGCAGCCCGCGCTCGACGCCTTTGCCCATCTCGCCCGCCGCCGCAGCCTCGCCTTCCTCGTTTCCGACTTCCTGTTCGATACCGGGCGCGAGCAGCTCGGGTCCATCAGCTTCCGGCAGGACCTGATCGCCGTGGCCGTCAACGACCCGCAGGAAATCGCGCCGCCGGTCTGCGGCCTGACGGCGATCCGGGATTCCGAAACCGGGGAAACCATGCTGTGCGACCTCAACCGCGCGCATCAGGGCGACTACGTCCGCGCCTTTGCCGAGCGCCGCGCCGCCCTCCGAAAAGAACTGGACGCGGTCGGCACCGACCTGATTGAACTCGACACCACCGGCAACTGCGCCGAAGCGCTCACCCTGTTCTTCCGCAACCGCCTGCGCCGCACCGCCGACGAAACCGGCGGATAAAAGGAGAGTGGAAGAGTGGAAGATTGAAAAATTGGATGATTGGAGAAATGGAATGAATCCACCCGAAT
Organism: Tichowtungia sp.; assembly: GCA_041584215.1. Classification (GTDB taxonomy): domain Bacteria; phylum Verrucomicrobiota; class Kiritimatiellia; order Kiritimatiellales; family Tichowtungiaceae; genus Tichowtungia. The sequence continues at coordinate 28,048 of JBFHEM010000042.1, forward strand.
GGAACACACAGGATAAACAGGGATCACTCAAAAAATGGATCGACATACTCAACGCTGAAGCGCGCCGGCAGTTCCTGCAGGACGGCACCCATCTGGAGATTTTCTTTCTCTTCAATGAAGAGGGACTGATGAATATCGCCCCCATCGCCGGCATGGAAAAAGAAGCCATTGTGGCCGGACTGAAACAGACCCTGAACGAAAAAGACGGCTTCGCCTACATCCACATCGTGGAAGCTGCCGCCCGCGTCCTGGACAGTGCGGACGAAGCGGATTCGCTGCTGGTGGTTGCCGAAACCCGCGACGGGTTTTCCAAAGCCTGGTTCCACACCGTCGCCATGAAAGGCGACGAAAAACTCTTGCTGGAAGCCGTCGAAGTCGACGGTTCCCAGCTCGCCGGACGCTTCACCGGAATCTTTAAAAATCGATGACTGGAGTGCTGGAACGTTGGAACCCTTGAAAATCATCTTAGTCTCCGCAATCGCAAGCAGCTGCCTGGCCGGCGAGCCGGTCATCACCTGCACCCCGCTGCAGCTGCGCGGCGTGCCGGGCGAACCGCTGCAGCTCGAAGTGAGCATCGAAACCGACCGCGCACTTCCCGCGCAGCTGCGCATCCCTTCCAATCCGAGCCTGCTGCTGCGCACGGTCGAAAAAATCCCGATTCAGCGCGCCGCAACCGGCCGCTACATTCAGAAGCGCATCATCATCTGGCAGGGCCTCGAAGCCGCCTCGCTCACGCTCACTAATTTAACCGTCCGTTTCCAAACCTTGGAAAACGCAGACGCGGTGTCCCCTCCGCCTTTCCAGACATTGGAAAGAAAATGTCCAGACATTGGAATTCAAATTGACTCTGTAAAGCCGGCCGAACCACCCGCCATCCGCCACTCGACAACCTCATGACCTTCACCTTTCCATGGATTCTCTGGCTGCTGCCGCTGTGCCTGATGCTGCTCCGCAGGCGGAATCTCAATTCCATTGAGGTTTCGAGCCTCGCGGGCTGGAAGGGCGCCGCCGAGCCGCGGCGCGTGCGCTGGCTCAAACTGCTCAACCTGCTGCGCGCGGCGGCCTGCGCCCTGCTCATCCTCGCCATGGCCGGCCCGCGCACCGAGCGGCCCGTCAGCGAGGAAGTCCGCCAGGGCGTCGCCATCGAAATGCTGCTCGATATCTCCAGCAGCATGGACCGCAACATCAAGGGAACCGACGGGCAGCAGACCACCCGCATGGAGGCGGCCAAAAAGGCGGTCGAGGCCTTCATCGGCAACCGGCCCGACGACCTGATCGGCCTGATCACCTTCGCCCGCTACGCCGACACGCTCAGCCCGCTCACCTTCGGCCACAGCGCGCTCATTCAGCTGGTGCAGGACGTGGAAATCCAGGACAGGCCCAACGAGGACGGCACCGCCTACGGCGACGCGCTGTCGCTGGCCTGCGCCCACCTCCTGCAGATGAATCAATGGAACGACGAAGAGGAGCAGCCCATCGCCAGCCGGACCGTGATTCTGCTGACCGACGGCGAAAACAACTGCGGCCTGCACCTGCCGCAGGAATCCGCCGGCCTGGCAAAAAAATGGGGCATCCGCATCTATGCCATCAGCCTTGGCGACAAAGATGAAACCGAGCTGACCGACGCGGAGCAGCTGCTGGAGTTTATCAGCGAAGAAACCGGCGGCGGCTTCTGGAAAATCTACGGCATCGACGAGCTGAGCGAAACCTACGCCCGGATCGACGAGCTCGAAACCAGCGAGATCAAAAGCGCCACGCGAATGCATACAGAACACACCCCCGTGTTCACCCTGTTTGCCCTGCCCGCCCTGCTTCTGCTGCTGCTCGAACGCATCCTCAACGCCACCGCCCTGCGCGTCACCGAGGAGGCCGCCTCGTGATCTTCAAACAACCCAACCTGCTGCTCCTGCTCGTCATTCTTCCAATCCTTGGAAAAATCATTTCACGCGCGCACCGCAAACGAAACGAAGCCGCGGCAAAAATCCGCGGGCAGAAAAAAGTTTCCAATGCCTGGAAAAAAGGCGCGGCGCTTCAGCTGGGAGCATTTGCGGCGCTGATCGTCGCGCTGGCGCAGCCGGCGTGGAATCCACACCCCGGCCCGCTGCAGGTGCAGGGGCGCGACCTGGTGATCGCGCTCGACATCTCGCGCAGCATGCTGGCCGCCGACGTATTCCCGACGCGGCTCGACGCCGCCAAAATCTCGCTCTACGAAAGTCTCGACCTGCTGCGGGGGCAGAAGATCGGGCTGATCACCTTTGCGGGTGCGGCGTCCGTGCGCGTGCCGCTCACGCTCGACCACAATTTTGTGCGCTACATGCTCGAACACGCGCAGCCGTCCGACGCCGATGTCGGCAGCACCTCGCTGCAGGCCGCCATCGAAAAAGCCATCGACGTGGCGCTGACCGAATCGCAGCAAGGCAAGCAGGATATTCTCATCTTCACCGACGGGGAGGATCACATCAGCGACATTGAAACCACCGCCGCGGAACTGCGCGAATGCGGCGCGCGCGTGCTGATCATCGGAATCGGCGATCCGCTGGCCGGCGCAAAGGTTCCGGACATTGGAAAAACCAATGCCTGGATGCAGTACAAAGGAGAGGATGTCGTCACCCGGCTCGACGAAGAAAAGCTGCTGCAGCTCTCCTCCGGCAGCCCGAATGTGACCTATCATCCCGCCCGCACCCGCCCGTTCGATGTCGTCGCGCTCTACCGCCAGATGATTCAGGATACCGCCGGCCTGCCCGTCAGCGACGATACGCAGCTCGTTTACACCGAGGGGTATCCGTTCTTTATCGCACTGGCGCTGCTGCTGTGGCTCGTTCCGCTCAACAAGCGGCTCTTCCCCGCGCTCGCCCTGCTGCTCGTTTTTGCCGGCTGCAGCCGGGAGATTCCGGAGCACAGCGATCACCTGCAGACCGGACTGACGCTGTGGGCCGAAGCACAGGAAACGGTGGAATCCAATCCGCAGGCGGCGCTGTTCACCCTGACGCAGGCGCGTGACGAATTTCTGCAGGCCGCCATGCAGCAGCCCGGCGACCAGCCGATTGCCGAGCAGATCGCCGGGCTCAGCGCGCAGATCCGTGCGGTCGAACAGGCGCTGAAAGAGCAGGCCGAAGCCGAAAAGGACCTGCAGCAGAAGCTGAAAGAGGCCATCGAACAGCTGCAGCTTCTGGTTCAGCGGGAAAATGCGCTGGCTCAGGCCAGCCAGCAGCTGCTGCGCAAGCGCCCGCCCGCTTCCGCCGAAGAAAAGTCCGCCGCCGCCGAGCCGGCGCGCAGCGAGCAGGCCGTCGTCGGCGACGGAACCGGCGCGGTTCTCGAAACCGTCACCGAGGTTCAAACGGTCATCCGCAAAATGCTCTCCGCGGCATTCAGCGACGGCGAAGCCGCGCCGCCGACCGAATTCGACGAGGCAGCGGACAAGCTGGCGCAGGCCCGCACCGCTCAGGACGAGGCGCTGCAGCACCTGAGCCCCGACGCGCTGCAGTGGCCGCAGGCCAACTCCGCCTTCCACGGCGCGACACGGCAGATGCAGGATGCACTGCGGCTGCTCTCCGACCAGAATCAGGGACAGGACTCGGAACAATCCTCCGAGATGTCCGACGACGAGGACATGGACTGGGAATTTGACGAAGACATGGAGTGGTCGGAATCGGACATACCGAGCGACATGTCCATGCCGATGGAGTCCGGAAGCTTTAAAACCGCACTGGAAAGCCGGTCGCTGCCGACGCCGAACTATACGGCCGAAGAGATTCTGATGGAGGAAGCCGCCAACATGGAACAGCGCGCGCAGCAGCAGTCCGGCCGGGCCGGCGCCAAAGTGGAGAAGAACTGGTGAGAATGAGAGGTCAGAGGTCCGCGGTCAGAAACCGGAGCCTGCTTTGCGGATTCATCCTGCTGGCAGTCGCTGTTCAGGCCGGGCTGCAAGCGACACTGGAGCCGGTCGAGGCGAGCCGTTTTGTCTATGAACCGTTCACGCTGCTGCTGCAAGCCCCGGCGGAGGCCGACCTGCCCGACGTGCCGTCCGGCAGCGGCTACCGCGTTACCGGCGTTTATCAGGAGCCGGACTCCGGCCGTTTTCACATCGAGCTCATCGCCGAGGAAGCCGGCACGCTGACCATCCCGCCAATCGCGGTTCACGCGGGCGAAGAAACCGTCGAGACCGCCCTGCTGCGCCTGCCGGTTTCCGCGCCGCGCCCGGCGAACGAGATGTCGGTCGGCCTGGCGCTGAGCGCCACCAACCTGGTGGTTGACCAGCCGGTCACGCTGACCGTCACCTGGACAAGCGCGGTGCCGTTCACCCGCTGCCAGGAACTGCTGTTCGGCCTGCCGCTGCTGCGCAGCCCGGCCTGGGAGATCTACCCGCTCGACCCGGCTGTACCCGAAAAGGAGCGCATCGGCCTGCCGGTCAATGCGCAGCGCATGATTGCGCGCAACGCGCAGACAGAAGCCGGCTGTGAGCTGAGTTTTTCATACAGCCTGATCCCCCGCCGCGAAGGAGTCTTTCCGCTCGAAGCGCGCCTGAGCTGCGCACTGCTGGACGCGCGCCGCGCCTCCAGCCAGTATCCCAGCTATTTCGACAACCACTTCTTCAATATTCCGGATAAAAAGGAACGCTTTGAACGGATCTATCTGAAGGCGGCCGGCCCGGCCCTGACCGTGCAGGCGCTGCCGGAACAGGGCCGCACCGTCCGCTACAGCGGAATCGTCGGCACCGGAAGCGCGAGCGCAAAAATCGAGCCGCCGGCCACCACGGTCGGCCAGCCCATGCTGCTGACGGTTTCCCTGAGCGATCTGGCCTTTGGCAAACACATTCAAAACCTGCCCGAAGCCACCCTCGACGGACTCGGCCCCGAATTTCTGATCACGCGCGAACCCATGCACATCGAAACGACCGCGAGCTCGCGGGCCTTCACCTACATCGTGCGCCCGCTGCGCAGCGGCCTCACCGTCCTGCCCGCGCTCGCGCTCGACCTGTTCGATCCCGACCGGCAGACCTACCGCACCGTGCGCACCGCGCCGCTGCCCATCACCATCGAGCCCGACGGCGAACAAACCATCTACACCCCGTCCAAAAAAACGGAGCCGCTGATCCCTCTGACCGGGATCCGCAACAACCGGAAAGAGAGCGAACCCGCCATGTACGCAATCCTTGAATTTCTCACGGCCAACGGATGGTTCTTCTGGGCGGCCCCGCCGCTGCTCTGGCTCGCCCTGCGCCCGTGGCTGCGCCGCCGCGACCGCTGCCGGATCGACCCCGCCTACGCCCGCGCCGTCCGGGCGCTTCGCCGTTTCCGACGCAGCGTGCGCCGCGACGAAGAAGCCGCCTGGAAAGCCTACCTGGCCGACCGCTTCGACCTCGCCGCCCAGGCCGTCACCTTTCAAGCCGTCAAACCGCACCTGCAGCCTGCAGACCCCGACCTTGTGCAGGCCGTGCGCGAGCGTTTCGACGGCGAAGACACCGCACACTACGCCCCGCCCGGAACCCCGGCGCAGCGCGTCGCCGAGGCCAGAAAACTGGTGAACAAGCTGGAGAAAGCCATTCCGCTTGTGCTGCTGCTCATCGCCCTTCTGCCGAGTTCAGGCGATGCGGCGGCGGCCGACGACCTGTTCGCGCGCGCCATGGAAATCCGCGCCGAACGCCCCGACGAAGCCGCGCCGCTGTTCACCGAGGCCGCGCTGGAGTTCGAAGCCGAACAGCGCTTCTTCAACGCCGGCAACAGTTGGTTTTTTGCCGGAGAAGACGGGCGTGCGCTCGCCAACTACCGCTCCGCCGAAAGCCGCCGGCCCTACAACCGCCGGATCCGCGAAAGCATCGAGTTCATCCTCGCGCAGCGCACCGACAGTTTCCAGGGTCTGGAAAACAGCCGTGCTTCCTCTCACTATATTTCCAGGGCTTGGAAAAAATTCTGCACGCGCAGCCGCGCGCTGCGCTTCGGCGCGCTGACCCTGATGTACCTCGCCGCCTGGGCCGTCTGGTTCACGGCCCGCATGCTCGGCAAAACCACACCTTTCAAGGTGTGGTTTACCGGCGGAAGTGCGGCCGCGGTGCTGGCGCTCTCGCTGGCCTGGAGTTTTTTCCAGCCGGCGCGGGGGGTCGTCATTCAATCGACCGATGCGCGCCTCGGGCCCGGCTACGCCTATGAACCGGCCTATGAAACCATTCTGCACGACGCCACCGAGTTCCAATGGCTGCAGGAACAGGACGGCTGGGTACTCGCCCGCCTGCCCGACGACTCCGAAGCCTGGCTGCGGGCAACCGCCTGCGTCCGCGTGCGGTAAAATGTAGCGTCACAGTGCCCGCCACCGAGGAAGACCAGCGTTTAAGTTCCGCACTTCCGGCACTGTCAATTGATCTGCGGGGGAATACCGGCATCCATGATGCGAACACCGAATCCAGTTGAGGTCCCGACCGCCTTATTCCCCATCCGTATTTACCCGAAAGAACCGTGCCGCCTCGTCTGATTTTACATAAATCACTTTATCCGAACCGAGCGACGTGGAATAGCTCAGGTTTGTCAACATGAAGGGTTCATTTCCATCAACTGAATGCTCAATATCAGCCCATACTCCACCGACAAGGTTGCTGATGCATTGCGGATATGACAGCTCAGGCTGTGCCGTCGAAACAACCAACTCCAACGCGTTGTCTCCGAACGAAGACACACTAACTATTTTAGCCGGCACAGTAATGTTTGAGGGAACGACAGAAGCCCATGTTCTCCCCACACGGATTTCATCCATGGCAGCCTGAAATCCTTCGTTCGATCCCGCCCAGAGTGTAATCATATTCGCCAGCAGACTGTTGGTTCCAGTGCCGCTCACCGTCCAGCTGGTTTCCTCCACCAAGCTAATGGTGTCGTTGATTGAATAGGCTTTCAGATAAATTTCATCAGCTCCATCTGAATGAGCAACAACCTTGGTGACCAGGAAGTATGGATCTGAAGTCGCGCCGTCGACAAAACCGGCCTGAGATCCCCCTTCTATCAGCGACGTAAATTCTTCTTTACTTCCGATACCTGCATTCGCCGCTCTGGCGAAGCCCGTGGTTCTGAAGTGGAAATAAAAGAACTCGCCCGTTTCCGGCGCACCAAAGCCGGTTTTCTGCATGATAAAACTGGCGTAATAAACTCCATCTCGGGAAAGATCAATCCCGGAAAAATATCGATTGGCCGTGCTTTGACCGACAACAGAGCCGCCGGTTGTGGCAAAAGGAAGATTCGGCATCGATAAGCTGTCTTCAATAACATCATAATTGGCCCCGGAAGACCAGGATCCGAGCCACCCATCCGTAGCTGCCCCCTGACCATTCAACGATCCGGCCGAATAATCAAACCCCTCATAAGCGATCAAATCCGCTAGATTCTGAACGGGAACCACATCAGCCCAGGTTGTGCCAACGCGGATTTCATCGATTGCAGCCTGAAAAAGGCCATCACCATCATTATCTGCACCGGCCCAGAGCGTGATTTTATCAACCGTCAGACTCTCATCTTCCGTGTCTCCAACAATCGTCCAGCTAATTGTTTCTGAAACCTCAACGGTGTCGGCTATTGAATAGGCTTTCAGATAAATCTCATCGTTCGCAGTGGCATGGGTCACGATTTTAGTGACAAGAAAGTACGAATTGGATGTTGCCGCGTCTCCGGCGGATTTATCTGTTCCAATGTTGTATGTATGAAAAGCTTCACCACTTGTGATCCCCACAGCAGCTACCTGCGTATAACCAGATCGCAGATGAAGGTCAATATTCTCCCCGCTTCCATCCGCGCCTCCCCACCCGGTTCTTTTTACAATAAAACTGACGTAGTAAACCCCTTCCGCAGAAAAATCAATTCCGTCAAAATTTCGGTTGGCAGTATTCTGACCAATGATAGAACCTCCCGTTGATTCAAAGGGCAGATTGGGCATACTCAAGCTGTCGGAGATCACATCATAATTGGATCCGGAACTCCACCCGGCGACCCAGCCATCCCCCGTGATGCCCTTTTTATCCAGAGAACCCACAGGATAATCAAACCCCTCATATGCAATCAGCGCAGATTCTGAAGAAACAGCAATACCTAAAACCGATAACGCCAACAATAGACTTTTCTTTGTCATCTCTTTTCTCCTTTAATATTCATTTTCACACGTTAATCGCAGGAACCAATCAGGGTAAAAACCGTACTCACCCCGCTAAAATCGAATACCTGTATAAACAATTGCTGAAATTATTTCAATTCAAATTCCACAAAATTACCGGGGACCATAATTATCAACCTGTGAAATGTACAACTCCCCCGAAGCGCTCTAGGTATTTGCACAAATATACCGCAAAAAAGTGAATCCAAGCACAAGAATAGCTCCAGACAGACGGACACCGTCTTATGAAATGAATACGGGAACGATCTCGAAACAGAGTCAAAAGAACCAGATTTTAATCGGACGCAACGATCAGCGTGGGTTCAACAGAAACACTGACAGACTGACTCTTCTCCTGTGGGTTTTCAATTCTCCACACGAGCTCCTGAACAGCTCGGCGCCCAATCGCGACAGCATCGATTTCAATTGTTGCGGGCTTCGGATAAAGCCCCATCAAAGCCATCTTATCATTGTCACACCCGATCAACTCCATCTCGTGACCCACGTCAATTTTGTGGGATCTCAAATGCTCGTAAGCCATAGCAACCTGCGAATCGATCGGAATGAACAGCCCGGTTGGACGAGGGTTGCTTTCAAGCATTCGGTCGATCATCTCGCCCACACCACCGATTAACTCATCAAGAGATCCATGACTCAAATTTTTCTGTTTATCCTGGATAAACGACTGAACCGATAAGCAGCCACTCTGCCTTGCATAGTATTCAAAAAACTCACACCGAACATTTAAAGCAGGGTATCCGGGGAGCGCATTAAGAACGGCGAGATGCTTATGCCCCCGCTCAATGAGATGGTGCGCGGCAACCCGGCCAATCGCCTGGTTTCCGCCCAGCACCACAGCCTGTCCCTGCTCATGATGCGAACAAAGCCAGACGCTTGGAACTCCGCTCAGTCGAGCGACAACATCCTCCCGAGGATTCAAACCCGTCAGAATCAATCCATCCACCGCCCCATCCCGAACCTGATGCGGCAATGTTTGAGCGCTATAGGACTTTGCATAAATCAACGATACCCCCAGCTCCGCCAAAGCGCTTTCAACCCCGTCAACTGTTTGCGCAAAAACAGCGGAATACGGCTGAAGGACATCCTTATTCAGCACAAGGAAAGCAACGCTCCTGTTTTTAAAAGCCCCGCCGCCTCGTTTGCGTCTCACATCAAGCCGATAGCCTTGCTTCTCAAGGACGTTCCGAACCTTATCGATCGCCTTCTGAGAAACACCAGGACTGTTTCTAAGCACCCTGGAAACGGTTGCCGGCGAGACCCCGGCCCTTTTCGCAATTTCGATATTCTGCATATGGATTTCATTTACATCCCTCACCGAAATAATTTCAAGACAAAACTCAATAACCGCCGCAAACGCCGCGCAAAAAAATGCACTCTACCCGGCACCATCTCCCGAGACATCAAGAGCCTTGGCACGCAAACATAGCCGCCCCGAAAAAATCACCGAGCAAACCCTCCGTGAAATTTTTCTTGCAATTATTTCTACATCATTTCAGCATATTCATGCATTTAATCAGCCGATGCACCCAGCAGTGCGAACCAACATTTTGCAATCTCACAACCAGGACGTTGACCATGAAAAAGATACTATTTCAAACTGCGCTCTCGCTGCTGGCAGGCTCAACGGGACTCAGCCAGTCATTGAGCTGGTCTTTTGACCAAAAACCCAAGGCAAGCGAACTCATCATATCCTCATTTACAACCCATGCAGGAAAGCCGGCGAGCGGGTTTCACCAAAACGGACTGAGCCTTCAGGCCCCTGAATTCTGCAAAACAGAACTCGCCGCGACATCTGACGCAAAAACCGTCACCCTTTCGGCTCTAATCCACCCAACCGCCTACCCCGCCGGGAAATTTGGAAACGCCATCCTGACAGCCTGCAACTCAGCCTCGCCGGAGAAAATGCTGTACTCCCTTCACATGCAAAATGATCGACTCCGATTCGCAATTCTAAACCGATGTGACGATGGAACCCTCCAGTATTACGGCGTAACCGCAACAACCCCCTTGCCGCTAAACCAATGGACCCATGTAACCGCAGTGCGCCAAAAGGACGGGCTGTATCTGTATATGAACGGCGCACTGAACAATACAAGGAAACTGCCCGGATCCATCGAGCCGGCCGATGTGTTCTATCTGTGCAGTGAGCAGGATCTCCGAAAAGAAGAGCGCTATTTCAATGGGACAATCGACAACGTCTCCCTGGAATACACCGCCCTGACCAGCGAAAAAATCGCCCGGAAGTACGCGAAATTCCCCTCAACCGGCGCAGATCCGGTAACAGCGAACGGCGGATTGTACTATCCGCTCGAACTCTCCGCTCCAAGCGAGGCTTTCCCCGACGCCCCGGCCCGGGTTGCATTAAACCTTCAGTTTATGCAAGCCTGCCTCGACGGCAGCGCCACCCTCCATGTCGATGATCTTTACGTATGCACATGGGACAAAGCTAAAAAAAGACCGGCACCATCACCGGTGAAATTCCGCATCACCTCTGATCTTCTCACGAAGACCGCCACGGTCGGGTTTAAGCGCATACCCGGCATCCGCGACTACGCCATCGGGTTTTCAAAAAACAAACCCGCGCCGGAAAACGAAATTCCGCTGATCGGAGCAGGCGAACCGATCTCGGTCGGACGCAGAGACACGGGCATGGATGCCGCGCAGGGCTGCGCGGGATACCCGGCCGTTGTCGACTTTGACGGCGACGGAGACAAAGACCTGATTGTCAGCTTTGTTTTTCCGCGCCGCATGTTTCTCTATGAAAACCAAAGCGGCAGCGGCACTCCGCACCTGGGCGCTCCTAAAATGATCTTTCAAGGGCAGTCGATGCTCAACTTTGACATCCATCAGGAAGAAGACGGCAGCCTGTTTGCCTACTCCGCAAACAATAAAAATGCAGGCATCGCCTGGGAAGGTCATTACGAGAAAACCAAATGGCTGGATCTATGGCGGCGAATGCAAACCGATCGCGGCGACAGGATTGAAAAAATCGAAACGATCCCCGTCGCCGGACTTCCTGAAAACTGCCGCCTGTTCGATGTCGTGCTTCAAGATGCTGACGGAGACGGCGTAAAAGATTTGCTGGTCGGCGTTCTGGAAGGAACCTGGTGGTGGCCGAAAGGAATCGATCCGTGGAACAGAGGCGCCGGAAGCCCCTACATCGGCTACGGAAAAGGATATGATGAACAAAACCACTGGCTGGGCGCGGCCCCAACCGGCACGCTCTACCTTGCAAAAAACAACGGCAGCAATCAAAAGCCCGAATTTGAAAAAGCCCGCATCATGACGGCTGCAGGCAAACCGATCAAAATGCCCACCAACCAACTCTCTCCCTGCCTGGTTGACCTGAACAAGGACGGAACACTGGACCTGCTGCTGGCAACCGGCGTGGACAATGTGCTGGCATTTTACAACACGTCCCGAACGCCCGGGGAATACCAGTTCAAACAACCCGTTAATGCGCTCCTCGAAACAGAAAAATCCAACCGCTTCTATTTCGACAGCCGCTTCGAACTGACGGACTGGGATAACGACGGCGAAGACGAAATTCTGGTCTGTTCGAATCCCGGATTGGTTGTGAAATGCGAAATTGTTGACGGAAAACTCGTAGAAGATGAAGTTGTGCAGTGTTACGGAGCGAATGTCTGGGCCGAAACCCTTGCGACGGCAACCGTCACGGATATGAATCACGATGGCCGTTGGGATATCATCGCCGGCGACTCGTCAGGATACCTCAATTTTTACCCCAACAGCGGCACGACCCTCTCCCCGCTTTTTTCCCGGCGGGAACTCCTGAAAAGCGGCGAACAGGTCTTCCAGGCTCTCGCAGGCTACAGTGGATCCATTCAGGGGCCGGAAGAGGCCCGCTGGGGATACCTTGCTCCGTCCGTGTGCGACTGGGACGGCGATGGCGACAACGACATCGTCACCAGCGATGTCACCGGCTGTGTATACTGGCTTGCCAACCATGCAAAAACAACGGGCGGAATCGAGCTGGGAAAACCCGTCCCGCTCGAAATCGACGGCTGGCCGCTGAAAGTGCGCTGGCGCACGCGCCCCGCTATCTTCCGGGATGAAAACGACTCTCCATTCCTCATCACCTCCGACCCCGATGGGTTTTTGGCGATGTACAAACGGGACTGGATTCAAGGCCCGTCAGCCTTGACTGCCGGCGAACGACTCACCTTCCAAAATGGAGATGACATCAAAATCGACGGCCCGTCCGGATACAACGGACGCAATAAGTTTTTCGCCACCGACTGGAATTCAGACGGGAAAACAGATCTTCTAATCGGCCAGGCAAAACGCGGGGGCATCCCTGCAGACAGACGGTTTGACCTTCCGCGAACCGAAAGCGCAACGGTTATTCTAATGCTGAATGAAGGATCCGACTCCCGTCCCGTCTTCGGACAACCCGAAATGCTTCTGCTTGCGGACGGAAGCGACCTGCCCTTCGGCACCCACTCCTGCGCGCCCTCGACCTACGACTATGACAACGATGGTCATGAAGACCTGTTTGTCGGAAGCGAAATCGGGATTGTCCACTGCTTCAACCGCTCCCTGTTCGAAGAGGGCTCACAGCTCATCCAGATCCCTGCCCATTTAAAAAAACCATAAACCAAATAGGAACTTTCTCATGAATCAAAATCCGCTACCCTCCGGAGTCTGGCCGGTCATGCTTACCCCCTTCACTGCAAGCGGAGATATTGACTGGAATGCCTACGACGAATTAATCGAATTCTATATTAAAACCGGTGCCAATGGACTGTTCGCCACCTGCATGACCAGCGAAACAAAAACATTAACCGCGGAC
>JBFHEM010000043.1:0-36703 GCA_041584215.1 Tichowtungia sp.
CTTAACTTAGCAGGGGAATGAGCTGTTTTTTGCAAAATAATTGAGGGCAAAATAATCCGCGGCACTTACGATTACGGGGCTCTGCGTCGATTTTTATGGAAAGGCCGGGAAATCTTCTGCGTTTCAGGTTTCGCGGTCTGATGCGGTTGGAAAACGGCGCGGAGCACCGTTCTACGGGGGAGGGTCAGAACGGGATGGCACTAAGTTAAGCTCGTTTCAACCGCATATTTCACACAGAGAAAAGCAAGAGAACGAAGCGAAACAGGAACGATGATTAATCATGACAGGCCGCAAGGCCCTTTGTTGCCTTCGTTTCCTTCTGTCAATAATCTGCTCATTTTCCAGCCAGACTGCTTTAACATAGTGCCATTCCGCTCCGCCTGCTTCTCTGCCGGGGCGGAACAACAGGCAGACAGGAATGTCTGCCCATGTACCGCAGGCGTCCCGCCTGCTTCTCTGCCGGGACCGGACAACAGGCAGACAGGAATGTCTTCCCATGTACCGCAGGCATCCCGCCTGCTTCTCAGAACCGATCTACCCGGCTGGAGAAAGCATTTGACCGCGGAGTTGCACGAATGGGAAATGATTAACCGCGAAGGAACGCACAGATCGCAAAAAGATCAGGCGACCAGTTTTTGGCGATGCTTTTCCAAAAACGCCTGATCGGGACAAAAGCGTTTGGGCCTGGTGATCGGCTTTCCCTCAAAGGTGAGGAACTGTGTTTTAAACGCCTCGTTGCTGTAAAACTCTTTCAGATCTGAACTAAAAATCATGCAATTCCATATGCCAAACGGAGATATAATCGCATGGACCATTGCCTGTTGCAGGTTATGACTGGAATCCTTTTTCCATGTCAGCCCACCGGACTGAGCCTTCATTACAAGAGTTTATTTCGCGCTGAGAACGCCTATCTCGCAACCTTCTGCCTCAGCCGAGCCATCCAATCCACTCTCAAATCGATTGATCGCCCGTTAAGGGAAAGTATGATCGCTTCGGAATCTATTCTGTCCAACTTATTTCCGGGACAGGGATTTCCTATTGGTCGGGGCAGTTGACCGGCTGTTCATCCATATATTCTTTGCGCCACTGGACAACGGCATGAATGCGAATGGTTTTGATTTTGTTGAGGCGCGGCCCCCACTGCTTGCCGGCAGCGCTGGACAGCGCTCCGATTTTTTTCCCGCCAAGGGTTCGTAGAAACAGGCGGGATTCATCCTGTTCCAGTTGGACGGGGTCGCCGACACGCAGTTGCTCGATATTGCGCCGAATATCTCGCGACAAGGCTGGGTAACGGTTCCGTTTCCAATCTTTGGAAAAAAACCTCCATCGACTCCGGCAGCGCCCAGCCGTAGAACCGAAGCAATGGAAGATTTGCAGATTTCAACTTTTCAAACACCGCAACCTGATCGCAGAACAGGGTAGCGGCATTGCGGGCATCCAGCACCGGATCATTCAGCCCGGTGCTCATCAGTTTGTAATCCTTGACTAAATGATGATACGGGTTTTCCGGGAACGCGAGGGGTGACAGAAACAGGGTGTCAATTACCGGCAGTCGGTTAAGGCGCAAATCGGGAAACTGTTCTTTTAAAATAGGAAGATCGTGGCGTAACAGATTATGACCAAGTACAAAATCCGCTGTGTGCGACAGCTCATCCAGCATCTTAGGAAGTTCGGACTTCGAAAAACGCCCCTTCAAAAAACGTTCCTGCTCGGCGCAAACCGCCCCGACCTTCAGGATCGTCCCATCCGGAGCCGTTTCCAGATCCAGAAGCAGGCTTCGTTTTAAAATTTTATCTACTGTCGCCATTTGCACAAAACATCATTTCATAGGACTCATCCGGCTTGGTTCGACTTCGTTTTTCAGCAAAGCGTTACCCTGCCCTCAATCGTTGTTCGCGCCACGCGAGTGCCTGTTGTTTGGGGGCGAATTGCTTCTGTTCAGGGAAGAGGATGCTTTTGCCGTGGAGGTCGATCAGGGAGCGTTGGGAATCAATGCGGTCATCTATATCTTTGCGGACGTGCCACAGGTTGTCCGAACACGGGAAGATCAATTCCTGATCCATCGCCCAGTGATGGTTTTTGCATAGCGCCATGCCGTTGCACGGGTCGTCATCATGGGAAACGGTAAACGGTATAATGTGTGCCGCGTCTACCAGCGACACTCCGTCAAACAAAATGCGCAACCCGCAGGCCGCGCACTGATAGTGATAGGCACGTTTAACGACTCGTGCAAACGCCAGATCGCGAACGGCCGAATCCTCTTCTTTCACGCAGTCCGGCTTTTTAATTTTCCCGCGCAAAACCTGAGCATAAATTCCGACACCTTCTTCCTGATCGGCCAGTCGCATCAGTTCATCGTGTTTCTCAGGGAAATAACGGCAGATCAAAGCCTCCCGAATTTCCTGCCGCAAGGATGCGTGCTGAAGGCTGCTAAACAAATCGTCATCCAAAAAAGCGGAGTCAACAATCCCCGCCAGCTTCTTTTGCCCGCCCGGGCCGCTCAACGCCTCGCAAACCGCCTCTTTTCCCGGCACGGCGCGGTGATGCCAAAACGGAGAACTTCGCAGGTGGAAGAATGGGAGAATCGGAGTGAAAGAATCGGCATCTGTTTTAACCACATCAAAATAGCGGCGGAAGTGCTCCAGCAGTTCCGGGCCATACACAATTCGGTTTCCCTCCGCATCGCCGGAGGCAATCAGATCAATGACTGCCAGCATCATCACCGCCTTATGGGGGCTTTTTTTTCCGCTGACCGGATTGGGGTTCATCCGCATCGCATTCATGTGATCAATATATCTATTCATACACAACTTCCATACATTGGAACGTTTTTACACCCATTTTCCAAACATTGGAAAATGATTCATCCAGTTTTTCCAAGGGTTGGAAAGAAAAGCCGCCCGCTCATGATTCCGTTGCGATTGATCGCTGCCCGATCCCGGTGCAAAAAAATGCCCGCATGAATCACTAAAAACCGGCAGAGAAATGCGGGAAAAGTCCACCGATCCTGATGTCGGAAGGAACCGTAGGTCAGCGACCAGAGGTCGGATGAGATCCCGGCTCCCGCCTGCGCCCGGAAGCGGCTCCAAAACCTAAGCCGCTGAGTTCAAGAGGGTTCGGCTAAAAACATACATTTTCACCCCTTAAACTTTAAACTTAAATCCCTCTTTGTCCGACCGGCCTTTATTGTCGAACCGGGCCTGCACATTACTTCCCTATTGCTTCAGCCAAACGATCGTTTTCAGCGCTCCTTCAAGCGGCTTGAATTCCGGATCGCCGGTCAACAACTCGGCTCTTTTTATTTTTGTCAGCGCGGCCGCATAGGCATCGGCCAGCGACATTTGGTGCGCCGCCTTCAATTCGGCGGCCTGTTCGGTGAGAACCGGATCCGTTTCCACAATCTCGATCGGGAAATCGTTCAGGCTGCCCTGCACCTGCTTCCAGGCGGCAAGTCCCCTCTTGCGAATGACCATGTAGCCGACCTCGGCCCAGTTGACGGAGCAAATAAAAAGCCGCTTCTTGTCGGTAAGCGACTTTTCAAAATAATCTCTAACGGTATCCGCTCCCGCTTCGTTGCGAAGAAAGGAGAGCACGGCAAAACTGTCCAGCACAGCATTTTTCATTTCAGCCCTCCTTGTCCGCTTCCTCGGCGTGCTCCCGGGCCAGCTCGCCGGTCCAGCTTTCATCATCCCCCCCGGCAAGCACTCCCTGCAATGATCCGATATAGGCTTCGGTAACCGGGCGAACGATCAGCAGGCTGTTCTTTTCATCAAACATTAGACGGGTTCCCGGCTTGATGCCCAGCTTTCGTCTCAGCCTCGCAGGTATCACCACCTGCCCTTTCGTTGTAACGACTGCAGCTTCCATAACGGCCTCCCTTGATACACAATAACCTACCACAAATTTATTATCCGTCAACAACTCTTTATCTTACATTTGCATTTTGTCTTACTTTTTCATCACCAGGGGACACAAGCGAGCTGGTCGGTCCCGCCGGCGGTCTTGAGCCAGCGCAGGGCGCAGTGTTTTCATCCACAGATTGCGCAGATTTTCACAGATGCTTAATCCTCTGAATCTGCGGCATCGAGCGAAAGCGGGTGGATAAAAATCCCAGCACCTGTTCAACGGCCCGAAAGGGAGAGTTTTTATCCACGGATTGCTCGGATTTTCACAGATGCTAAATAAATCCTCTTAATCTGCGGCATCGAGCGAAAGCGGGTGGATAAAAATTCTCAGCACCTGTTCGCCGGCCCGAAAGGGAGAGTTTTCATCCACAGATTGCTCAGATTTTCACAGATGCTTAATCCTCTTAATCTGCGGCATCGAGCGACAGCGGGTGGATAAAAATCCCAGCACCTGTTCAACGGGCCCGAGAGGGAGAGTTTTTATCCACAGATTGCGCAGATTTTCACAGATGCTTAATCCTCTTAATCTGCGGCATCGAGCGGCAGCGGGTGGATAAAAATTCTCAGCAACTGTTCGCCGGCCCCGGGCGGGAGAGTTTTCATCCACAGATTGCGCAGATTTTCACAGATGCAAATAAATCCTCTTAATCTGCGGCATCGAGCGACAGCGGGTGGATAAAAATTCTCAGAGCCGACTGCCCGAGAGAGAATCTGCCCGTTAGAGCGTTTTAAGTAGAATTATGAATAGATCCGATGACGATCTCAGGCGCCGGCCGCGGCCTTCATCGCCTGAATGTGAGCGGGAGTCGTGCCGCAGCAGCCGCCGATGATGTCGGCACCGGCCTCGATCAGCGCCGGCACCCGGGCCGCCATCTCATCCGGCGTTTCCGGAAACACATCCACCCCGGCGACGTTTTTGGGCAGCCCCGCGTTGGCATGCACCAGGATCGGCGTGTGCGGCGCGGCGGCGCGCAGCTGCTGGACGATGTCGATCATCCGCTCCATGCCGTTGCCGCAGTTGGCCCCGATGATATCGGCGCCGGCGGCGAGCATCTCTTCGGCAAACTGCTGCGGCGAAACGCCCATCATGGTGCGGTAGTCGCCGTTGACCGTGCGCTCGAAGGTGAAGGTGCAGATCACTTCGCACTGCGTGTTCTGCCTGGCGGCCCGGACCGCGAGCGCGGCCTCATCGAGCGCGCTCATCGTTTCGATGCACAGGGCGTGCGCCCCGCCCTTTTCGAGCGCGACCGCCTGCTCCCTGAACGCATCCGCCATTTCCTCTTCGGTGACCTCCTCCATGATCAGGATTTCGCCGGTCGGCCCCATGGAGGCGATGACCCACTGCCCGTCCTGCGCGGCCGACCGGGAAAGCCGGGCGCCGGCTTCGTTGATTTCCGCGGCGCGTTCCGCCAGCCCGTAGTGCGCCAGCTTAAACCGGCTGCCGCCGAATGTGTTGGTTTCGACCATGTCCGCCCCGGCGTCAAAATAGCTCTGCGCGATGGAGCGCACGTCATCCGGGCGCTCCAGGTTCCACAGTTCGGGACACTCGCCGGGCCGCAGCCCCTTCTGCTGCAGAAAGGTCCCCCACGCCCCGTCCGAAATCAGAATGCGACCGCTCTTCACAGCTTCAGTAATTTTCATAGCAACTCCATTGTTTTAGGAAATTCATCCGGGTCGAGGTTGGGCAGCGCCAGCGCATCGACAAACCGGTCGCCGAATTCAGCGGTCTCGGCCAGGTGGCAGGCCCGCGGCGCTTCGGAAAGGGTCTGCAGGGCAGTCCAGACATCGGACGAGCCGAGCGCGGCGTAGGCGCCGGCCAGCGATCCGTTGCCGGCCACATCGTAGACGGTGAGCGGCAGCTCCGGCAGCAGGCCGATGGTGATGGCGTTTTCGATCTTGAGGTGGGCGGCAAACCCGCCGGCGAGCACCAGCCGGTCGAGGTCGCGCGGCACATGCCCGGCCTGCTCCAGCAGCGTGCGGATTCCGGCGTAGACCGCGGCCTTGGCTTTCATTATCTGCGAGATATCAAACTCCGTAATCAAAACCGCTTCGTCCAGCCCCGACTCCTCCCGCGGAACAATCATGCAGGCGATCACGCGGATGCCGTGGCAGTCGAGATCGACAAAGCGCCCGGCGGGCTTCAGGCGGTCGAGGTCGAAGCGGCCCATCGGGCTGAGCAGGCCGGACCGCAGCGCCGAGGCGATGAAATCGACCGCCGCGCTGCCGCAGATGCCGACGGCCGGCGAGCCGCCGATGGTGAGAGCCGTGATCGAGTCATCCGGATTGCAGATGATGGTTTCGATGACCCCGTCTGCGGCGCGCGCGCCGTGCAGGAGCCCGGCGCCCTCGAAGGCGGGGCCGGCGGCGGTGGCGGTGGCGGTCAGCGCGCCGCGGTCGCTGACGACAATTTCGCCGTTGGTGCCGATATCGACCAGCAGCTCGAGGCCGTCTTCGGTCAGCTCGGAAATATAGAGGTCGGACACGATGTCGCCGCCGACATAGCCCGCGATGGACGGTACGGTGCGCACCCGGGCGTTCGGGCAGGCCGTCAGACCCAGCTCCGGCGCGGAGTGCTCGCGGTAGATTTTGGTGAGCGGCTCAAACGGAATGGTGCCGATGCACAACGGCGACAGCCCCAGCGCCAGATGGCTCATCACCGTATTCCCCGAGAAAACAATTTTCGTGACGCGCTCCAAAACCGGAGAGGCGCCCTGCCCTTGGTCTGCGAAGCACTGTGCCGCAACACAGTTGCTTTCCAATGCCTGGAAACGCTGCCCGGCAAGGTTTCCAAACATTGGAAGCAGCGTATCCCGAATCATCAGATCGCGGAGCCTTGCGACGTTTTCGGCCTCGCAGCACAGGGCGATGCGCGCGGCGATGTTGTCGGCCAGTTCGATCTGGCGGTTGCAGGCGGATTCGCGCGCCAGAATGCTGCCGGTGGCAAGATCGACCAGCAGCGCGGCGACGGTGGTGGTGCCGAGATCGACCGCAATGCCCAGCTCACCGGCGCGGTTTTTCAGCCCCTGGAAAAGGTTTTTGCGGGTGGCGTAGAAGTCGGCGCAGGAACAGGTGCCGATTTTCAGCAGCGAGCGGGCGGGAATTTCAACGGCGGCCTCATCGGACAGCGCAAAGGTTTTGCATGCGCGCGCTTCGAGGGGGTCGGTGACCACCGTTTTGGTTTCGCCGATGCGGTAGGTGCCGGCGCCGAGCCGGACGAGGCACCCTTTGCAGGCCCCCTTTCCGCCGCACTGCATGTTCAGGGGAAACCCGGCCTCGGCGGCCAGCTCGGCCAGCGCTGCACCGCGGCGGTTTTCAACCGCCGCGCGCTGCCCATTGGAATAAAAAACCAGACTCATAGGCGCTAAAGGTAGCGAAAGCGGCGCACAGCAGATAGAAAATTTCGATCTGTTTAATAACGATCTTGCCGTCAAGACCGACAAATGCCGATTCGGCCGCGATTGGTGGTTCATGATTTTGCCGGCATTCTTCTGGTGCGGTCCGCGGCGGCTGTCCGGCGGCTGTGTTTTTGACCGCAAAGAAACAAAGACGCCAAGGGGGCGGAAACCCGCCGCGGCAGAACCGCAGCAGGATAATTGCAAAATTTTCAAGGGATCGGCTCGCAGAGCCGACGCTACATTTTGAATGCATGGAAACACAAAAAACGCCCCGGAGCTTGCGGGGCGTTTGCGGCACAAGGCAACCGGGGCTCAGGCCAGTGCCCGCTCAACCGACCCGACCGCTTCGTTGGCGTCGGAGGAGTAGCCGTCGGCGCCGATTTCGTCGGCGTATTCCTGCGTGATGGGCGCGCCGCCGATCAGGATTTTCACGGGGGAGCCTTTGGCTTTGAAGTGAGCAACCACTTCTTTCATGTAGGGCATGGTGGTGGTGAGCAGCGCACTGAGCATGATGACCTGCGCGCCGCCGTCGACCGCTTGTTCGAATTTGGCGATGTCGCAGTCGACACCGCAGTCAACCACTTCGTAGCCGGCCCCTTTGACCATCATGGCGACGAGGTTTTTGCCGATGTCGTGCAGGTCGCCCTTGACGGTTCCAATGGCGACTTTGCCGAGCGGCTTGTGGCCGGTGTTGGCCAGCAGCGGTTCGATGATGTCGAGGTCGGACTGCATGGCGCGCGCGGCAATCAGCATTTCCGGAACGTACACTTCGTTGCGGGTAAAGCGGTCGCCGATTTCGCGCATCGCGGGAATCATCGACTCCATCAGAATTTCTTCCACATTGGCGCCGCCATCGACATCCGCCTGCACCAGCGCGGTCACGTCCTTGCGTTTGCCTTTGATAATTGCATTAAACAGCTCTTCGTTTCTCGCCATGACTTCGATCTCCTCAGGTTGAAATAATGGGCAGCAGTGTAGAGATAAATGCATATTGAAAATAGAGATTTAAAAAATATTATATGACATTCTTGCTGACAGCCCGGCGGACAGCAGGATAAAAAAGGCAGACACCCCCCAGGCGGACCAAAAATATGGCAATCTTGTCCAAATCCGACTTTGAAAAGATCCGAGCGAGCTACCAGCGCTCGCATCATATCGCGCTGTACCGCATTACGCCGGAGGGGCTGTGCGGCGTCCCGGGACCGGTGAGCAATCTGCCGCCGCTGGTCAACGCGCGCGCCCATGCGCTGGGCGAAAGCGTGCGCTGGGGGGAGGCCTACACCTTTTTTCTGATGCCGAATGTGATCAGCTGGGTGGTTCCGCTGGTCTGCGCCGGCGAGGTGCGCGGCGGGCTGATCGGCGGCGAGGTACTGAGCGATCCCGACCCCTGCGATCAGCTTGAAACGGTCAACCACCTGGCGGCGGCCGGCGCCCCGCGTCCGGCCGCTGAACAGTATGTCGGCAGCCTGCCGGTGTGGGAGCACGCGCAGTCGCAGAAGGCGGCGGAGTTTCTGTTCGCGCTGACCTGCTGCACGCTGAACTGGGATATCTCGCTGCTGAGTGAAAACCGCAAAAAAGCGATGCGCCAGCAGCAGATCGCCGAAGAGATCCACCGCCGCAAGCAGGGACGGGGCGACCGCACGCTGCTGGATGACGAGCGCACCCTGCTCTCGCTGATGAAGGCGGGCGACCAGAAGGGCGCGCGGCGCGAGCTGAACAAGACGCTGGGCGCTCTCTTCTCCCATACAGCCGATATCCGGCTGCTCAAGGCGCATGTGATCGAAATGATGGGCTACCTCGTGCGCAACGCTATCGAAGACAGCCCCAACATGAGCTCGCTGATCGAAAAGAATCATGACTGGATGACCGCGGTGATTGATGCACGCGATTTTGAAGCGCTGTCCAATGTGGTGGCGGACTCGCTCGACGACTTTATGCGCAATATTTTTCTGCACGGGCAGAACCGCACCAACGAAACGGTGGCACGGATTCTCGATTATCTGGGGGAGAATTTTCACGAGCCGGTCACCCTCGAAATGCTGTCCGCCGAGGCGGGTCTGAGCACGTTCCGCATATCGCACCTGGTGAAGGAGCAGACCGGCAAAACGGTGCTTCAGCACATCCACCAGCTGCGCGTGAAGGAGGCGCAGCGGCTGCTGGAGCAAAGCGACATGAGCTGCACGGACATCGCCTACGAAACCGGCTTCGGCGACCAGAGCTATTTCATCAAGCAGTTCCGCAAATGGATGGGCATCACGCCGGCGCGCTACCGCAAGCTCTACCTTTCGCACAAAACCGAAGGCTGAGCGTTTTTTCATCCACAGATTACGCAGCGCAGCTCCGCCGCAACCAAAGATGTGTTACCAGCGAATGAATAAAATCTACGAATAGGGAGCTCCTAAAAGATGTTCATTCTTAGATTTTATCAATTCGCTGGTCATCAAAATGTTGCAGAGTGAATTGAGTAAAAAACGTGCACAAAAAACAAGAAAATGACGGATAGCAGTGCAGACTTGCAGGATTTCGGTTAAACGGCTGTGCTCCATGATTTTGCCAAAATTTCTACTTGATGCGCCCCCTGTTTCCACCTAGGTTGCAGGCCGTTAACGCAGAAAGTCCGGGAAAGTGCTGTGAGAATCAGCCGCTGTCGCGCAACCGTTAAAGCCGGAGCACCGTCCTTTCTGCACAGACCTGAACCCCGTCCCCGCGCAAGGGACAGAAAGGAACAAGATGAAAAAGCTCACGGCGCTGTTTGCGCTGTTTTCCCTCACGGCAAGCCAGCTTCCGGCGGCTCTCACGACCCAGTCCGGATACACGGCAACCACCCTCTATTCCGGATCCGCCATAGGCGGCCTGGGAACCGATGGAACCTCCATCTATTTTGGAGACAGCCTGTCCGTTTATTCCATGAACACCGGCGGTGGAAATGTTCAAAGTGTCGGCAGTCTGCCGGCATCCGATGACAACTCGATCGTTGCTGTGAATCCGCAGAACGGGACGGTTTATGCCGCCGCGGGATCCTACTCCAGCCCCTATCCGTATCAGTTCGGAAGTTTTTCCGGCGGCAGCTTCACCGCAAACAACACGATCAACGGGGCCTACGACGCTGCGTTTGACTCAAGCGGGCGGCTGTACATCAGTGCGGCCCACGAGGATTACACCGGAGACGGAACCAATGATACGGCGGTTTATTACTACAACCAGACCGACCATTCCCTGACCCGCATTGCCGAAACCGGAGGCAATTCCGGCGGGCTGGCGTTTGACAGCACCGACAATCTGTTCTACGGCGAAGACTCGGCGGTCTACTCGTTCAACGCGGCCGACATCCTGAGTGCAGCAAGCGGCGGGCCGGTCCTGAGCCTGTCGGACGGAACCGTTAAGGCCGCCACATCCTCCAGCTATCTGGCGCTGGATGAACATGACAACCTGTACGCCACACGGCTGGATGCATTCTGGAACACCGAACTGGTCTCCATCAGCACCAACGGCAATGTCAGCATCATCGCCAACGGCGGCGGCGGGCACCTGGTTGCGATCGGGGAAAACCTGTACACAGCCGGAACAGATTACGGCGACTGGCCTTTCTCCAGCAACATTTACGAGATCAAAGCGGTTCCGGAACCGTCCAGTGTGCTGCTGCTCCTGCTCGGCTCGGGCGGCATCTTCGGCTTCCGCCGCTATAAAAAACAGCTCGGCCTCTGATTTCCCAGAGCCTGGAAACGGCGGGCCTTGCGGCCCGCCGCCCGGTTATGAACACTCCTTTAACAGCGCTGTTCGCCCTCTGCTGCGGTTTGGTCTGCACCCATGCGGCCGGTGCCGAAACCAATTCGCTGCCGACCGTGCGGGTGACCGCCGACCGGCCCAAACGGCTTGTCACTAAGGCCGCGGCCGACAGCACGTTTATCTCCAGCGAACAGATCGAGCGCTCGCAGGCGGCCTCCGTGCCGGAGCTGCTGGCCAAAGAAGCCAACATTTTTTTTCGAAACACGACCGGAGGAAGTTCTTCCGGCGAAATCGCCATGCGCGGTTTCGGAGAAAACAGCGGGCTGCGCGTGCGGGTGGAAGTGGACGGGCACAAGTTTAACCGTCCCGATATGGGCGGCATGAACTGGAACCAGATTCCGATCGGCGATGTGCAGAGCATTGAAGTGCTGCGGGGAGGACAGAATGTGCTGTACGGCGACCAGGCGCTGGCCGGCGTGGTGAAAATCACCACCAAAAAAGGCGGCGAACCGAAGCTGAACCTGCGTGCGGTCGGCGGCAGCGACGGGTTTGAGCAGTATTCCGTCCTGGCCTCGGGCGGCGCGGGCAGCTGGTACGGCGATATCGGCGTGGACTACCTCCGCGAGCCCGGCTTCCGCACCAATGCCCTTTCCTGGTCCGAAACGGCTCATGCCAGTTTGGGGCGGTTTGTGGGCGACGGCGGCTCGCTCACCTTCCGCGCGGCGCTGGGAGAGACCTATCTTGAAGTCCCGGGCCCGCTGACTCTGGAACAGATGGAAGAGGACCCGACCCAGTCATCCAACCTCGGCGCCGAGTACTCCCGGTCCACCAACGGGCTGTTCACCCTGCAGTGGGAAGGCGATCATGACTGGGGGAAAACCGAACTCGGTGCGGGATACAGCTTCCGAGACTCGCGCTGGTCGCTCAGCGGCATCTACGCGCGCAATCAGCATCAGGGGGCATCGCTTGCACCGCGCGTTCAGTTCGGCCCCGACGACACCCACCTGATTCTGGGGTCGGACTTTTTCTACGACCGCATTCTGCACGACCAGTACACCGCCCCCACCAACGGCGACCTGAAAGCCTTTGCCGAACTCGACCGCTTCACCCTCTCCCCGTACGCGTTTGCTCAGAAAGAACTCACCGACACCTTCACCCTCAGCGGCGGCGCACGCTATGAGCGCGCCAAAACCCAGGCCCGCCAAACCGCCTACGACTTTGTCCACACCTCCGAACCCTACCTCTACTTTCAGGGGTTTCCATACCCAAACCCGGATTATGATCCCGACCAGGTAACCCGTGTCGAAAACGAAGACGATTCCTATCGGGGCGGCGTCACCAAAGAGGGCTGGGCCGCGGAGGCCTCGCTGATATGGGAGCCGCTCGACGATCTCAGCCTGTGGGTCGGATGGGACCGGGTCTACCGCTATCCGGTTCTGGATGAAACCGCCGCCTATCAGGGCTACACACTCAACGTCCCGTTTAACGACGAGCTCGACCCGGAAACCGGAAACAATTATGAGGCCGGCATCAAATACGACGACGGAACCGTGCTGGTCTCGCTGACCGGCTTTCACCTCGCACTGGACAATGAAATCATTTTTGACGATGAACTCAGCCTGAATGTGAACATGGGCCCGACCCAGCGAACCGGCGCGGAGGCGGAAGCCGGACTGACCTTTGAACGCGCGGGGATCTCGGCCCGCTGCGAGCTGGTCAAGGCCCGCTTCGCCGACGGCTCCCGGCAGGGGAAAACCGTTCCGCTCGTCCCCTGGGCGCACGGCACGGTCTCCGGATGGATCGAGCCGGTCAAACCGCTGCGCTGCACACTCTACTACACCTATGTCGGCCACCGCTTTCAGGGGAACGACTATCTGAACGAAATGCAGCAACTGGATGATTACGGCCTGATCGGTGCACGAATCGACCTGACCCCGCTCGACAACGTTCGGGTATTCTTCAAAGCCGACAACATTCTGGACGAGGTGTATGCCTCCACCGCCTACCGCGGCGCGTACTATCCCGGAGCCGGCCTCACGTTCCAGACCGGCCTTTCCATCGAATTTTAGACTGAAACTTCACAATGAAAATCATCCGTCATTTTTTTGTGATTTCCGCCGCGCTGACCTGGGGAACACAGGCCGCCGACGTCCCGCTCAGCAAGGACGACGCCTCCATTGCAGGCTGGGCGACCGGCTATGTCAATTACCAGCCGGGAAGCTATATCAGCGAAAACTGGAAAACCCCGGAACAGGCGCTGGGCCCGGCCGAGGGAACCGCCGATGATATCGTCTGCCTGGGACGGGGCGGACAGATTACCATGACATTTTCGCCGCCGGTTCAGAACGGATCCGGCAACGACTTCGCCGTGTTTGAAAACGGAGTTTCCTCCACATTTCTGGAGCTGGGCTGGGTGGAGGTTTCGTCCGACGGAACCCACTTTGTGCGCTTCCCAAACTCCAGCCTCACCGAAGAGCCTGTCGGAAGCTTTGGAGAGGTTGACCCAAATGGAATCACCGGTCTTGCATCCAAATACATGCAGGGGCTGGGAACCCAGTTTGACCTCAACCAGCTCCAGGTTTTTTACGACAATCGATCGTTTTTCGCTTTCAGCTCAGCGTTCCGCTCTCAACTCGTCAGCAATTTCCCCTACCTTGAGCTGAACAACATCCAATACATCCGCATTATCGACATCGTCGGTGACGGAACCGCCAAAGATGCCTATGGCCGCACGATCTACGACCCCTACCCGACCGCCGGCTCCGCCGGCTTTGACCTGGATGCCATTGCCGTGCTCAACCAGCAGGGCGTTGACGGAGCAGCTCAAACCATCACCTTCCCCGACATTCCGAACCAGAAACTGTCGACCGGATTCATTGAGCTCACGGCATCGTCCGACAGCGGGCTGCCGGTCAGCTTCTCGCTGATTGAAGGGCCGGCAACTCTCGCGGCCGGCATCCTGACCTTCACCAACAGCGGACGGGTTGTTGTGGAAGCGGCGCAGGACGGCGACGCGACCTATGCCCCGGCTGTACCCGTCTGGCAGGGCTTTCATGTGGCCGAAAAACTTCAGCACATCTGGGTCGAACCGATTCCCAACCAGGTTGCCGGAGCCGCCAGCTGGCAGATACAGGCCGCCGCCAGCAGCGGACTGCCGGTTTACGCCGAAATCACCGGCGGACCCACCAACACACTGATCGACACCAACACACTCCTCTTAAGCGTTGGAGACGATACCGGGTCTGTCTGCATTCGCGCCGCGCAGTCCGGCGACGACACGTACGCCCCGGCCGAAGATCTGATTATGCAGTTCGACATTGTCAGCGCCGGCGACTCGGCAGCGCCGCAAACCTTCGCGGAGTGGAGCGCGGGGCTGGGGCTGAGCGCCGACGCACAGCTTGATACCGACGGCGACGGAGCGAGCAACCTGCAGGAATTCATGGCCGCCTCCGACCCGCAGAATCCCCATGAGGTTCCCCTACTGGTCATACGCGCTTCCACCAATCCATACGGCAAATCGCAGATGAAGTTCACCTTCTCTGTCAACCGGCAGGCACCGGGCCGCACGCAGTTTCAAGCCGCCGACAGCCTGACTCAGGCCTGGATCAATGCCGTTCCTGAAATCGTCGCCTCCGAATCCGTCAGCACCAACGGGCAGGCCGCCACCGTCCTGACCGTTCAGATGCCCGCTGAAGAAAACCGGACGTTCTACCGGCTTCTTTTTGAGGAGGTCTCCGAATGATCAGAAAACTTGTCATCACAGCAGCCTGTCTCCTTCTGGCGGGTTGCGGCGAACGGCCGCAAAAAGGTTCACACGTGCGTGAGTGTGAACCTTTCCGGATCGTCTCGCTGGCGCCGAATGTGACCGAAATCCTGTATGCGCTGGGGCTCAGCAACGAAGTGGCGGGTGTCAGCCGCTACAGTGAATATCCGCCCGGGGCCGCCGAGAAGCCGAAGGTCGGCGGCACCTACGACCCGAACTGGGAACAGATCATCTCCCTGCAGCCCGACCTGGTGGTCGGTCTCGACTCGCAGGAGGAAATCGCCGCGCAGCTCAAGCAGCTCGGCATCGATTTTCTCGGTGTGCCCCATGAACGCATTGACGAGATTCTTCAGTCGATTCTGATCATCGGCGAAGCCTGCGGAGCAGAAGAGAGAGCACAGCAGCTTTTCCAGGGTCTGGAAAAAAAACGATCCCAGTTTTCCAGGGTTTGGAAAAAAGAAAAGCCGCGGGTACTGGTCTGCATCGGGCACGACGAGCAGCGGACCCGGATGTACATCGCCGCGAAAAACACGTTCTATGACGATCTGATCAATCTGGCCGGCGGCATCAACGCCTGCGAACAGACAGCGGTTAAATATCCTGAAATCTCTCCGGAAGGACTGCACATACTGGACCCCGATATGGTCATCGACATCGTTCCGCCCATTGAAAAAATTCCGGCAGATTATTCCAGGGTCTGGAAACCGTACCGGGCCGTCATCATGACCAACGACTATTCCTTTATCCCCGGCCCCCGTTTCATACACCTGCTGGAAGATCTATCGAAAGCCATCAGTCAGAATAAATGAATCTGATTATCCAAACCAAAAATTTATCTGTCGAACTGAACGGGACAAAAATTCTGAACTCGGTATCGGTGGATATTGAGCCGGGCGAATATGTTTCCATCATCGGGCCGAACGGCGCGGGGAAAACCACGCTGATACGATGCCTGCTCGGAATGTACGCGTACGAGGGGAGCGTGCAGATTAACGGCCGGGAGTGCCGCCGGACCGACCCCAGGCAGCTGGCAAGGACGGTCAGCTATGTCCCGCAGACCCACGACATTGAATTCCCCCTGCCCGTCTCCGACTTTGTGATGATGGGCCGCTATCCGTATCTTTCGCCCCTGGCGCCCGCGCAGGCAAAAGACATAGAAGCCGTCGAGCGGGCGCTGGAAACAACCGGCATCGCGCCGCTGCGCGACCGGCTGCTGCGAACCCTGTCCGGCGGGGAGCGGCAGAAGGTTTACATTGCCGCCGCGCTGGCCCAGGAAACGCCCATCATGCTGCTCGACGAACCGGCCACCTTTCTCGACTGGAAGCACCAGGCGGAAATCATGCAGCTGCTCAAACGAATCAACACCGAGTGCGGGGCGACGATCATCGCCGTCAACCACGACCTCAACAGCGCCGCGCACTGGTCCGACCGTATCATCGCCATCAAAGACGGCTCGGTTCTCTTCGAAGGTCCTCCGTCCGAGCTCATCCAACCGGCACCGCTCAAACAGCTGTTCGAAACCACCTTCGTCCAAAAAACCACCCTCGCCCCCGTTACTGAGCAGGATTAAATCAGTCAGAATAATTAAGGTCAGAATAATTCATGCCAATCTCAATCAGCCAGCCAATCAACATTCTATCAGAACAGGAATTTCATGATTTGGATTACCAGATTATGAAATTGGCTTTTGAAACACACAATGGATTGGGCCGATTTTATAATGAAAAAATCTATCAAAACAAACTCATTGAACTTTGTCAGAAAAACGAGATTACAGTTGATTCTGAGGTGCAAATTGAAATACAAAGCGGCACCTCCACGTTGGGAACACAAAACATTCCCCTGCTGTCCCATGAAGAAAGCTTTTGTATGTCATCCGTCCGGAACGGCATTTCAACCTACCAAACGCACCTGCAACGCTTTCTCCGACACACTGACCTGAAACATCTGCACTGGATCAACATGAACAGCCACAACATCGAATTCAAAACGCTCTCGAACTGAATCATTCTGACCTTAATTATTCTGACTGTATGAAGCTGAAATTCTCCATTCTGATTGTTTTGAGCCTGTCGGCGCTGCTGGTGTTTCCACTGATCGGAAGCACGGATGTGCTGCACGACCCGGCGGGAGCAGAAATTCTATTGGCGCTGCGCATCCCGCGGATCCTGACCGCCTTTCTGGCGGGCACAGCGCTGGCGACCAGCGGCATGATTTTCCAGGCGCTGTTCCGCAATCCGCTGGCCACCCCGTTTACGCTGGGGGTCTCCGGCGGCGCGGCGCTGGGCGCGGCGCTGTGGATGCGCTTCGGCACAGTGCTGCTGGCGGGCGGCGTGGCCGGCACCTCGCTGGCGGGGTTCGGCGGGGCGCTGCTGGCCGTGCTGCTGGTGTACGGACTGGCGCGCGCCAAGGGCGGCTTTGCGACCGATACGCTGCTGCTGGCGGGCGTGGCGGTGAACTTTTTCTTTTCCAGCCTGATCCTGCTGATCCAGTATTTCAGCGATGCGGGCGAAACCTTCCGCATGATCCGCTGGCTGATGGGCGGTTTTTCGGTGATCGGCTTTTCGACGCCGGCCAACCTGAGCCTGTTCACCGCCGCCGGCCTGATTGTCTGCGTGTGGCAGACGCGCGAGATGAACCTGCTTCTGACCGGCGACGAGCTGGCGGGAGCGCGCGGGGTGAATGTAAAGCGCACCCGCCAGCTGCTGTTTTTCTCCGCGTCGCTGATGACCGGTGCGGCGGTGGCGTTCTGCGGGCCGGTGGGGTTTGTGGGGCTGATGGTGCCGCACATCTGCCGCAGAATCTTCGGAGCGGACCACCGCGTGCTGCTGCCGGCGGTTGTGCTGTCCGGCGGCGCGTTTATGGTTTTGTGCGACGGGATCGCGCGCGGACTGCTCGCGCCGGTGGAGATGCCGGCGGGCCTGATCACCGCCCTGCTCGGCGGCCCGTTCTTCATCTGGCTGCTGATGCGCAAATAATCAGGGAGCCAGCTCCACCTCAATGCGATAGAATCCTGCGTCTTCGGCCGCATGAACGGAATCGGTGAAGGCCCCGGAGGTGAGGTTGCTCATCAACGGGACCGGCGGGAATCCGCTGCCCAAATCATCGGTCCAGAACACGGAATACCAGCGCCCGCTCACAGCGCTCCACTGCACGACCCGGTCCTGCGCATCAAGGCCGGTCATTCCGAAACCGGCGGCCGGATCGGTCGGGTCGAACCCGGCAATGTAGGCCTGCAAAACGGTGTTGATTCCATTGGAGCACAGCGCCTCCGGATTGGCGTTGGTGGCCCCGCCGAAATAGAGCGTCTCCCAGTCGTCGGGCAGACCGTCATCGTCAATATCATCAACCGGAAGGTCTGCGGCGTTGACTGTAACGGCATCCAGCGCCATGTCGCTGCGGAAGCCGCTTCCGATCACCCCGCGAAAGCGCAGCTGTACATTGGTGCGTCCCGTAAAGGCCGACAAACTGACATTGGTTGAGAACCACTGATCACCCTGATTGCCGGATTCAGACCAGAGTGCCGCCCAGCTCCCGCCGGCATTGGTCGAAGCTTCCAAATAGAGCGAGCCCATGTCCGCGCCATACAGATGATATGAGAACGCAATGTGCGGGGAAGAAACCCCGCTGAAATCAAAAGCGGCCTGAAGCAGCGCAGTATCATAACTGAACCCGCTGGCTTCGATGTAGATATAGTAATCTCCGTCCGCACCGACAGACGGGCCGGTGCCCGACGAGGTCGTTCCGTCACGGTCACGATCCCACGTTGTATCCCCTTCATAATACCGCCAGGGAGAAAATGTATTTTCGAAACTGCTGCTGCTCGGGAACTGACTGACCAAAGACATCGGAATGCGGTAGTCTGACACAGCATACCGAACCTCGCGGATCGTGCGGGCGTTGTCGCCGTCTGCCGCATCGCCGGTTGGACTGGTGCTGACCCCGATATAACTGATGGCTGGATTGGAAAAATGTCCGACCCGCTCGTATTCATCCCCTGAACTGCCGTCAAAATTTTCATAAGTCATGACGGAGCAATAGCCAATCGCAGTGGACGACTTGGTGTCGGCCCACTGCCAGCCGGCTGAATAGGAAAACAAATTTCCGGTCCACGGCTGAACCGCTTGGGTTTTGGAATGGGAGCATCCCATGTTGTGGCCCCACTCATGGACAACCGTATAAGTCCAATCCGTTTGCTGAACACGGGCGATGCAGAACGCATTGGCAGGCTGTCCGTCTTCATCGTTTAGAAGCCAGCCGAGTCCGCCCGTGTCATCGCGATCCACGAACATACAGACCATGTCGGCACTATAGGTGTCGCGCACGGTGTGAACCTCATCGATCACACCGTCGAAGTCAGTCAGCGCATCCAGATCCGCACCGGAACCGGCCGCCTCGGTATAGGTGACGCCTGTGCTGTGAACCAGATTGAGATAAACCCTCGTATCAGAGTTGGCGTGTGCCTCGTTGGCTTTTTCCATGGTCAGGGCAATATTGTTGTTCATGCCGTTGGTGCCGCCCTGATCGGTGAGGGCGGCCGGGGTGTAGACAATCATCACATCAACCTGCACGGCATCGGCCGGATAGCCGGCGGGAATATCACCGAGCTCAACCGGCCCGGCGGGTTTGACCGCAGCCGGCAGCGCAGGGCCGTCGGTTTCAGCGGCATGGTTTGCCGGCGGAATTTTCGGCTCCGCACCTTCCAGACAGTCGCTGTTTTCGCGATCGACCTCGACGGCGTAGTGAGCGTCGGTTTCCGTGTCGTAACGGACATACCAGTCAGCTGATCCGGGAACTGTGATGGAGCCCCGCAGCTCGCCGCCGCAGTAGGAAAGAAACGCGGTGCCGCCCCCCTCAAGATGCGCGGTGATGCCGACAGCCCCGTTCGGGTAACGGGTCACCCGGCTGATGACTGCTGAAAAAACGGCATCTTCAAAAAGAGCCAGCTCAAGGAGTTCTCCTTGCTGCAAAACCGGAACCGGAGACATCAGATCCGGATCCGGAAAAACTTCGCGGATTCGCCGGGCGGCCGGCGTGGTTCGAATCCATTCGAACAGAGTGCTCCGGCCGCCTTTGAACAGCGAATGCGATGACCGCGGCGCGGCGCTCCGAACTGCAGGCAGAGCCGACACTGCAGGATGATCCGCGGCCGGCGGCATTTTAACCGCCTGCAGCGGCAAAGCCTCCGGAATCTCTGCTGAAGGCAGACCGCCCCAGCGGTCAAGACTGATCCAACTCATCAGCACAACCAGCGCAACCGCAGCCAAAGCGAGGAACGTTTGGTTTTTTGTCATCGCAGTTATTTTAGCAAATGGTGTGATGTTGACGATCAGGAAATGCGACTGAAACGGTTGCCTATTGCCGGTCCGCGCTGAAAGTTCAACGCGGGCGTTTCCAATGCCTGGAAACTGTGTAATATTTCGGCTTCATTTTTTCGGGAACATTTATGGCAAAAATTGAATACTCAA
The DNA here is from genome assembly GCA_041584215.1 of Tichowtungia sp. GTDB lineage: Bacteria > Verrucomicrobiota > Kiritimatiellia > Kiritimatiellales > Tichowtungiaceae > Tichowtungia. The sequence goes on from JBFHEM010000043.1 coordinate 20,258, forward strand.
AAGACCTCTGCAAAACACTGCTGAAGACAGCACAAAATCCGGATCTCAAATTCAGGCGGCGGCTGGTGCGGTATGAAACCGGCGACGAGCTGAAGATCGATCTGCGCGGCGTGCATCCGGCGGTCGAGGGAAGCGGCACCCTGGTGATCGATAAGTTCCTGGGCGGCGGCTTCGCCGGACAGGTGTACCGCTGCCGGCTCAGCCGGCTGGCCCTGCCCGCCGGCGCAGGGATTGAGGGGCTGGAGACGGGCAAACTGTACGCAGTTAAAATCATCATTCCTCCCAGCAGCTTTTCGCACTGGTTCCGCAACACCATTTACTGGCTGGCGTTCCAGGGCCCGTTCAGCTCGCAGGTCAACTACGGGGCCTGCCGCTCCGGTTTGATTCTGCAGAAACTGGTGCGCCGGGCCGCAAAAAAACAGTTTGGGCGCGAAACGGCCATCAAGGACGCCTACGCCTCCTTCTGGGACAGCAACCTCAACGCCTACGGAGAAATCACCGAGTGGATTGAAGGGCGCATGTGGCACATGGAGGCCGATGCCGAGCTCAAGGGGCGCAAGGACTGGAAAACGGTCGCACTGGACGAAACCGGCAGCCCGGAATACATCGCCAAACGCCGCTTCATGGCCGGCATGGTCGCACTGATGCACGAAATGGGTGCCCCGGAGTTTGCGCGGCAGTACGAGTGGTGGACGATGAAAAGCCAGCCCAATTCGATGAAGCGCACCGATCTGCCGGATTGCGACGGCCCGGGCGACGGCCTGTGCGCGATCGACTTCCGCGCCGGGCTCGCCCTGCTGCCGTGGCTGCCAATGAGCCCCGGCGACATCAAGCTGATTCTCGACGGCCTGTTCAAGCGCAGAACGCTCGTTCAGTTCGACCGCTGCGACACCGGCAAAATGCGCGCCTTCTTCGAAGAGCATCGCGAGCTGTTTGCCGACATGGCCCCGGCAATTGAAGAATTCTTTGAGCAGGACCGGGTTTACCGCCGCTCCCTGCCGGACATCACGCACCACGGGCTGCGCCTCTGTTTCGACCGCGAGCTGAAAAAAGATATCCGCGCCGGCCTGATCGAGGGATACCGCGCGGCAGATCTCGTTGACGACGCCTTTGCTCAGAAACTTCAGCAAGGCGGACTGCGCTTCGGCCTGTTCTACCTGCTGGGTGTTTTTCCAATCCTTGGAAAAATGATCCGCCAGCGCTGGGGGAACAAAGCCTACCGCCAGCATGTGTTCGGCATACTGACAAAGCCGGCGTACCGCGGCATCGCCCTGCGAGCCTGCGCCGCCAACGGGCTGATCGGCTGGCACCGCGCGGGGCGGGTGGATGAGCGCCATGCCGAATTTCTTGCCGGGCGCCCCTGGACATTTCTGGCCGAACGGCTGTCGATCGGCCTGCTGCCGGTTGTCCTGCACCGCGTGATTCTGCGCCCGCAGCGGATCGGCCTGCGCATTCGCGACGGGTACCGTTTCCTGAAAAGCTTTATCGTCAGTGCCGAGTTCCGCGAGCAGTGGTTCCTGAACGAAATCGCACTCGGCGAAAAAGACGGCATGCTGACCCGGGAGGAGCGCGAACGGCTCGAAGGCGTCGTGAAGGACCCGTTTATTGTGCGCTATCTCAAATGCCTCGGGGTGCATTTTGCCACGGTTCCGATCACCCAGATTGTCAGCGTGCTCGCCGGGACGATCTGGGCCGGCTGGCTGCTGGCCAAAGGACACCCGTGGGAACATGCCATCGGCGCCTTCGCCGGCACCGTCGCCCTGTTCCAGGTGATTCCGATCTCCCCGGGCTCGATCTGCCGCGGGCTGTTTGTGGTCTACCTGATGATCCGGGAGCGCAACGTGCGCGACTACGTCATTGCCGCGCCGGTTTCGTTCCTGAAATATGTCGGCTACCTCGCCTTCCCGCTGCAGATGACCACCACCTACCCGCATCTGGCCCGCTTTATGGCGAGCCGCTGGGCGACCGGCATGGTGCACATCATTCCGGTGTTCGGCGAGCACGGCGCGCTGTTTGAGCACTGGGTGTTCGACCAGTTTTTCAACCGGCCGCAGAAGTTCGCCAAATGGGCCGGCCCGCGCATGAACTGGCTGCTCGACGGGTGGATGATCCTGGGGCTGGCCGTTTCCATGGCGGCCTTTGCCGTCTGGCCGCAGGCGCTGGCCGAACCCAAGCCGATGGTGAACATTATCCTGGCCACGCTGGTGCTGTTTATCCTGCCGCGGGTTCTGTTCTACCCCCTGATGCGCCGAAAAAACCATCAAGCGGCAGACAGCACCTCGCTGTAACCCGCCGGAATTCTCCACCCTGTACCGCAGGCGGGACGCCTGCCCACGGTGCGGGAGGCAGGCGGGACGCCTGCGGTACATTTGCCGGACGGCGGCCCCGGTGCGCGAAGCAGGCGGGACGCCTGCGGTACGTGTTCCGGACGGCGGCCCCGGTGCGCGAAGCAGGCGGGACGCCTGCGGTACGTGTTCCGGACGGCGGCCACGGTGCGGGAGGCAGGCGGGACGCCTGCGGTACATGCTCCCCGCAGCTAAAGCACTTTGACGGCGTCGACTTCGATTTCGAAGAGGAGGTCGTGGCGGCAGACATCGGCGTGCGAGATGGCCAGCGGGAAGCGCGGAATGCCGAGTTCCGAGGCAACCTGCTCATAGATCGGCAGGTAGTCCATGCTCTTGAAGTAGGCGATGCCGCGGAAGAGATCGTTCCAGTCCATACCGCGCGACGTGAGGATGGCATGCACCACTTCCAGGGTCAGGCGGATCTGTTTTTCGGGGTCATCGAGATGAACGGTTGCGCCGTCGGGATCGATGCTGGCGGTTCCGGAAATCAGAACATTCTTATGGGTGGGATAACTCATTTCCACCGCACGGGCAAACGAGCTTTTGTAGTCCAGAGCCGGATTCTGCAGCGGAGACGGAACCTCCTGAATGGTCAGCTGGCCGGATTTCGGCTTGACCGCGAGCACGTCCATCATGATGGCGGCGCCAAACTGGTTGCCGGCCCCGATGCCGGTGCTGGCCGGGACCATGTGATTGAAGATGCCGGTTTCGTTGAAATACTGCGTACGGACCACGTTGAATTCGTCGTACCACTCCAGCAGGTTATCGAGATAAATCCAGGTGCGGATGGTGTCGGTGAACCTGAAGCCGTTGAGCTTGAGGGCGGCATCCATGGTCTCAAACGCCGAACGGGTCTGCTCCATGCGGGAGGCGGTCAGGTCCTGGGGAATCACGCCGCGCAGCCGGCAGTATTTGGCGTTGTCATCTTCGTAGGTGAAGCCCATATCGCGGCCGTTGAAGTGGATCGGCTTTGGACTGAGCCCGGAGAGCGCAACGCCCTGCATGGAATAGATGTCGCCGTCCTTGCAGGCGTCGCCCTGCAGCCAGACCACCGGCCAGTCGGCGGGTTCACACTGGCTGACGAACTCGTCATAATGCTCGGTTCCGGCGAACACAAACTGACTCAGAAGGGTCGCCCCGCAATCCCGGGCGGCCCGGCGCAGGCAGCGGTTCATTTTGCAGGTTTCGGATGATTGGACGGTGATGCAGTGCTCGGCGTGCGACGGCAGGTGCAGCGTGGCGGTTTCGGTTTCACAGTGGGTTTTAAGAATCTCGGCTTTCACTCAGCTTCCTTTCAGGGTTATTTGTTAATCTGCACCGGAACGGCACCAATGGTAAACTCATAAGTGACACGGTTTTTCCATTTGCTCAGCGGATTGTACGTCGGGTCGTCGTCTGACTTCATCACCGAGACGGTTCCGTTTAAAACAAGACTCTCGAACGCGCCGGGCGGGGCGTCGTCGCTGACTTCAAACTGAATATTCTGCTCCCAGGTCGCCTCCAGGCTGACCCCCTTGGTTTTCTGGGTAATCCATTCCGGCGGGCTGGACAGGGTGACAGTCGCATACCCTTTTTTGATTTCTTTGGAAACCACCTCCACGGGAATGTCGAAGGTGCGGCCGGGCCGGATCCGGAGCAGCCCGCCGGACGGCACTTTCATTTTAACGGAAACGGGCCCGGGGTCGGTCACACGCACCAGCAGTTCTTCAGCGGGAACCAGATGCCGCCACAGGAACGCCTGCATCATGTCTTCGGCCGGAACCGCGGGCCGGCGGACGGTTCGCGTGTTGACCCGGGCCTTCCCTTCAATCTTCAGAACCATCAGCTCGTCTTTTTCCCGGTCCGTGGCGGACAGCGTCAGCTGCACCTGATCGCATCCGGCCGGAATGACCGCGCGTCCGAGCTCCAGCCCGTCGGGCCCGTCATCAATGCTCAATTCAATTTCACCGTCGAACCCGCCTTTGCGCAGCGCATGAACCGTGATGACCGCGTTGCCGTCCTGAGGGATGGTGAGACTCGACGGAACCATGCGCAGGCTGTAGTCCGGCTGCTCGCTGCCGACCCGCAGGCGGTAGGCGTATTCGGGGCCGCCCTTGCCCTGCAGGTTGTCGAGGCGGACGGTGTACAGACCGCTTGACGGCAGCCTATAGCAAAGCAGCGAGTCGGCATGATGGGTCACCAGGCCGGCCCCGCGATCCACTTCATCATCGCTGACCGCCAGGATATGCTCCTGTGGATCGAGCAGCACGAGGCGCGCATCGAGCGGCGAGTCGAGCCGCCGGGCCAGCACCTCGAGGGAGACGGTTTCGCGCTCCCGTCCCTTGAAGCGGAAGCAGTCGGCATCGCCGGGGCGGTCAATCCGTCCGTCAATGACCACACTGCCCGGCAGCATCTGAGCCTGAGCGGCCAGGTCATTCGGTTCGGCCTCGAGGAGTGAAGAAACGGTATCCACGGCGAAGGGCCGGGGATTGGAACGGAAGCGGTCGAGAGAGACCGTGAGGTGGCGGATATCGGGGGCATTGCCGTAGGTTTCGACCGCCATCTGCGTCTGCGGGAGATTTACCCCGTAGAGCTGGACCGGCACGATGCGGTTTTCCTCTCCGCCCAGCGGGAAAATATGGTCGATGAAAGGCAGGCGGCCCATCTCGATGCGGTAGACAAAATCGCGCCGTCCACGGTAGATCGAGTCGCGGATCTGCAGCACATACTCTCCGTCCTCCGGCACCTGGCAAACCAGAACCGGATCGGGGTCGAAGCGGAAGTCATCGACATAAGCGAGTTCCTTTCCATCCGCCGTGCTGAGGGTCAGCACGGCCTGAAACCAGCCGGGGACCGCATCCGCCAGATAAGGGACGAGGGAACGCGCCTGCACCCGGAAAACCAGATCCTGGCCGCGTTTTGCGTAAAAGCGGAAACAGTCGACATCCCCGGGCATCACCTGCCCGTTCAGCACCAGCGGAAGCTCCGCAGCGGCGCCTTTCGTCTCGGCAACCGAGTTGTTCGGCTCGAGCTCCGAGACCTCCTTGAGCTCGGAAACCTGAAACATCAGATGATTGGACAGTCCGTTGGCAGTGATCAGCCGCAGCTCATGCATTCCGGGTTTCACACCGGGATCGATCGAGATCTTCAGCGTCACGGTATCCGCCAGCTGCGGATTAAACTGCTTTTTGGCGTACATCTCCGGGTCTTTGCGCTTCTCCATCGCCTCCATGCGGATCATGGCCATCATCTCTTCGGCCTGCTCCATCTGATAGCGGATCTGCGCCTGGACCCCCGAATCGGTTTCCGATTCAAGCGCCGCCTCCATTTTTTCCATCTCATTTCTGAGGCGGTTGCGCGCCTGGGAATCGAGCTCGTAGGTGTAGTCGAGAACTTCGGCGGACACCCCGCCGCCGGAGACATGCAGCGACCGGGTATCTTTCAGGAACTGCCCCCCGACGACGGCTCTGAATGTGCTGCCGGGCGTGCCGCCGGCCGGATAGACGTACCCGATGTGCGGCAGGTCCGCTCCGAAAACAGCGGCCGCCGCGAACCAAACCGAAAAAAGACGGAGTTTCATGACATGACCTCCCTCAGGATGCCGCCGGTTTCAATGTCGCCGGCCGCCAGCGGCGATATAAAGGCCAGCTTGCCTTCCGGATGAGGCAGCGTTCCGAACGGATCGATTCCCATCAATTCATAGATACTGGCCGTCAGATCCCACGGGTAGATCTTCCGTTCGATCACATTTTCGCCGCGCGCGTCGGTCTTGCCGACGACCTGCCCGCCCTTGAAGCCGCCGCCCGCCACCAGGTGGGAAAACGCCTTGCCGTAGTGGCTGCGTCCGCCGTTCCAGGGGGCTTCCCACTGGATCTTCGGGCCGCGGCCGAATTCACCGCCGACCCAGACGATGGTGGTTTCGAGCAGCCCGCGTTCATCCAGCTCGTTGAGCAGCGTCGACAGCGCCCGGTCGAGATCCGGCAGCATGCGCTGCATGGCCTCGAAATGTTTCTTATGGGTGTCCCATTTGGGAGAGTTGATGGTGATAAACGGCACGCCGGCTTCAACCAGCTTGCGGGCCTGCAGGCAGGACATGCCCAGAAAACTGTTGCGGTTGTAGGCGTCGCGCACCTTGTCCGGCTCGCCGGCCAGATCGAAGGTCTTTTTGGCCTCGCCCAGAATGAGCGAATAGGCATCCTCGCGGTTTTGATCCATTTTCAGCACCATCGGATCGGAAGCCATCGTGTGCCCGAACGTGTCCAGGTCGATCAGCAGTTCGCGGCGCCGGCGCTGACGCTCCTCGGAAATCCCTCTGGCCACAATGCCCTCGACGGCAAAGGGAGTCTTGGTGGGGTCTCCGCCGGTGGAAAACGGCTTGTAGCGCCCGCCGAGGAACCCGGCTTCGGAAAAGCGGCCCTGCGGCTGGACCAGGGTGACGTAAGGCGGAATCAGGCCGGTATAGCCGGCATCGTATCCCTTTTTGAGGGAGACCACCGCGCCCACCGATGGATTCACCACGCCGTCAACCGGTTTGGTGCCGCTCATGACCATGTACGACGCGGTTTCATGCCCGTTGTTGCCATGGGTCATTCCGCGCAGCAGGGAGTATTTATCGGCAATTTTCGCCAGTTCGGGCAGAGCCTGGCACAGCTGGATTCCATCCACATTGGTCGCAATGGCTTTATTGTATTTCCCGCAATAGTCGGTGCCGGCATCCGGCTTGGGGTCAAAGGTGTCCAGATGCGACGGCCCGCCCCACAGCCAGATTTGAATCACCGACTTGGCTTTCGCCTTCAGGGGATTCACCGCACCCAATACCTGGGAGAGTCCGCCGGACAGCCCCGCGGCCGCCGCGCCGAGCATGCCGAGCTTGAGCGCATCGCGGCGCATCAAACCGGGTTGAGCATCGAATTGCTTTTTCATGGTCCTCCCTCCGCGGCTCAATGCCGCAATATGAATTCATTGCTGTTAATCAGGCACCAGACCAGGTCATAGGCGACCTCATCGGCGCCGGTTTCACTGGAGAGCTGGTAATCGAACAGGATCTCCATCTCTTCGTCGGTGGGGTAGCGGGACAGGATGTGCAGGTAGATTTCCACGACCCGCTGAGCGGGACGCCGCACCTTTTGCAGCAGCTGCCGGATGACGGGGCTCTGCATGATTTTATCCTGAAAGTGCGAGGAGTTGAGCATGTGCATGGACTGGAATACCGTCGGGTCGTTGCTGCGCTCCGATTCGTAGGAGGTGTCCCGTCCGGGCCGCCCGAACATCTCCAGGAAGGAGGATTTGATGCTGCCGTCGGCCAGCATGATGGAGCGCTGCTCCTTCGGGATATAGGTGAACGGCTCGGGAATGGCGCTGGAATATTCCTCAAAGGTTCCGGTGATCTGGCAGACGGCATCAATCAGCACCTCCGCATCCATCCGCCGGACGCGGTAATGCGAAAAGCCCTTTTCATCCTGCTGGTTTTCATAGGTGGACACCGCCGAAAGCTGATAGGTGGCGGAGTTGAGGATCAGGCGGTAGATGTGGCGGAGGTCATACTGACTCCCGACCAGCTCCCGCTCCAGGAAGGCCAGAAGCTCGGGGCTCCAGGCCGGATTATCCGGCCGGATATCGTCCACTTCGTGGATAATCCCCCGGCCCATCAGCTGGTACCAGATGCGGTTGACAACGGCCTTTGCAAACCACGGGTTGTCCGGCGCCGTCAGCCAGTCGGCGAATGCCACCCGCGGGTCATCGAAGGGGCCGAGGCTCAGCGCAGGGCCGTTGACCGGTTTCGGCACGACCGGCTGAGCGGTTTGCGGATGCAGGAACTCGGCGGTCGGGTCAAAATAGACGATTTCCTCTTTCCACTCCGATGTTTTTTTATACGCCACCTTGCCGAAAAAAGCGTCCATCCCGAGCAGCTCCTCCTCGGTCCAGCCGGAATTTTCGAGGCGAACGCCCATAAAAACCAGGGCGGCCGTCTCCAGAATATTGCGGGGAGTGCGGTGCTGGAAGGGACGGTAAAAGTTGACGGGCGCATCGCGGAAATTGCTGCCGCTGGTGGTCAGCAATGCCCTGGCAAACTGATCGTAGGGCATGTTCCTGCGGAAGGCATCCACGACCCAGTGATGATAGGCCTGAACCGCGTTGGGCCACAGGTTGCTGGGAAACTCCGCTTTCACGCGGAACAGATCGCACCATTTCAGGCCGAGATACACGGCAAACTCATCCCGAGCCAGCAGCCTGTCGATCAATCGCGCCCGGTCGGCCCCTTCCGGCGAATCAAGAAACGCCCGCGCCTCCCCGACCGTCGGGATCGTTCCGATCACATCCACGTACACCCGGCGCAGGAACACCTCGTCGGAGCAGCGCTCGGACGGCGGGAAGCCCGTCTCCGCCTGTTTGGCAAACACCAATTCATCGATCCGGTTGTTCGGAGTCATACCCGCCCCGCTCGCAAAGAGCGGAGCCAGCAGAACGGAACCAAACAGGACTGATAAAAATCGTTTCATCAAAACACCCAAATTATAAAACGGACATGGGCAGAAAATATTGTCCTCAAACCGATGAATCTTACAATTTTTTCCGTGATAATACACAGATAAAAAAAACCGGCTTTCCAACCATTGGAAAACCGGTCGTCATAAGCTTTCGCGCTGCGAAAACTTATCCCTGAAGGGTCATCAGGAACTCCGCATTGCTCTTGGTCTTTTTGAGACGGTTGATGAGCAGCTCCATCGCTTCGATGGCCGGCACATCCTTGAGCGCCTTGCGCAGCGTCCAGATTTTGGCCAGTTCATCTTTATGGAGCAGCAGTTCCTCCTTGCGGGTTCCGCTCTTCTCGATGTTGATGGCCGGAAAGATGCGCTTGCCGACCAGATCGCGGTCGAGCGCAAGCTCCATATTGCCGGTTCCCTTAAATTCCTCGAAGATCACCTCGTCCATGCGGGAGCCGGTGTCGACCAGCGCGGTGGAGATGATCGTCAGGCTGCCGCCGCCCTCGATGTTGCGGGCGGCACCGAAAAAGCGTTTCGGCTTGTGCAGGGCCTTGGCATCCACTCCACCGGACAGAATCTTTCCGCTGTGCGGCTGAATCGTGTTGTAGGCGCGCGCCAGGCGGGTGATGGAGTCGAGCAGGATGATGACATCCTCGCCGTTTTCCACGCGGCGCTTGGCCATTTCGATCACCATCTCGGCGACCTGAGCATGGCGTTCGGGCTGCTCATCAAAGGTCGAGGCCAGCACCTCCCCCTGGGTGTTGCGCTGCATATCCGTCACCTCTTCGGGGCGCTCGTCGATCAGCAGGATGATGAGTTTGCAGTCCGGGTTGTTCTGCGAAATGCTGTTGGCAATCTGCTGCAGCAGCACGGTTTTACCCGTGCGCGGCGGGGCGACAATCAGTCCGCGCTGGCCTTTGCCGACCGGCGTGGCCAGGTCCATCACGCGCATCGAGATGCCGCTGGCATCGGTCTCCAGCGGAAGGCGCTCATCCGGGAAGAGCGGCGTCAGGTTTTCGAAGGGAACGCGGTTGCGGTTTTTTTCCGGCGAGTCGTTGTTGACCTTGTCGACGGACATCAGGGCGAAAAAGCGCTCTTTCTTTTTGGGCGTGCGGATCGGCCCCTCGACCAGGTCGCCGGTGCGCAGGCCGTACCGGCGGATTTGCGGAGGCGACACATAGATGTCTTCGGGGTTGGGCATGTAGCTGTTTTCGGACGAGCGGAGGAATCCGAATTTGTCGGGCAGCGTTTCGAGCACGCCGCGGGTGAAGGCCTCGTTGCCCCAGCGGATCTGCTTTTTGAGGATTTCGAAAATCAAATCGTGTTTGCCGAGCGCGGCCGGGTCCTCGATCAGATACTGCTCGGCCAGCTTCTTGAGCGCAGGAATTTCTGTTTTCTGGAGTTCATACAGCTTGAGCGCCGGCATTTTCTTTGCATCGGGATCCGGCTCAAAATCTTCGGGCTCATTATTCCCGCCGCTGTTGCCGCCTGCCCCGCTGTTGCGACGGTTGCTGCTTCGCTTGTTATTCTGCCGGCGGTTGCCGCCGCTGTTGTTGCCGCCGCCTTTCGGGTTGCGCTGCGGGCGCTCCCTCGGCTCCAGCTCAGACGGGACGGGCTTTTCTTCGGGAATTACAGTTTCTTCACTCATGGTCGTTTCCTCTGCGCCGGACTCGCTCCAGAACCCTCAGGGTTTCACTGCGGAGCGCATCCAGCGTTTCATTATTTTTTATGATAAAATCAGCTTGTTTCTCTTTTTCACTCAGCGGCATCTGTGCGGCCAGCCGCTTGCGCGCCTCATCCTCATTCAATCCGCGTTTTTCCAGCCTTTGGAAAACAACGGACGGGTCTGCGCTCACACAGATAATCGCATCCCATCCGCTCACCCAGCCGGTCTCAAACAGCAGCGGAACCAGCACTGCGGCATCGCCGGCCAATCCCGTCTTCCAGCGTTCGGCGGCCTGAATCACCGCCGGATGAACCAGGCCGTTGAGATCCTGCCGCGCGACCGGGTCGTCAAAAACAATTTTTCCGAGCAGCGCGCGATCCAGATTTCCCTCTGCGCCGACCACTCCCTGTCCGAACCGGCCCACCACCTTCTGAAAAACCGGCGTGCCGGGTGCCATCAGCTCATGCGCAAGAAGATCGGTATCCAGCACGGCGAATCCCTCGTGGGCCAGGATTCGACCGGCTTCCGATTTCCCGCAGGCAATGCCGCCGGTCAGGGCAAGAATGATCGGTTGGTGAGATGTCATAAATGGAGATCGACGCAGCAGAGGCAATATAAAAAAGTTACGTGCAAAAAGGAAAAAAAGCAGACGCGTCGGAATTGAAGAAGCACTATCGGTGGAAACGACCGGTTTGTCAACACTTTAGAACTGAGAATCCAGCCAATCCTGAAGAATGACCTGCGCGGCGGCCATATCGACCACGCCTTTGCGTTTTTTTCCGTCCAGCCCGGCCTCGCGCAGGTTGTGATGCGCGGTGACCGTCGTCAGCCGCTCATCACTTTCAATGATCGGCACGTCGGTGCGCCGGGCCAGCCGGGCCGAAAATTTACGGACTTTCTCTGTGGCAGGTCCGCAGGACCCGTCCATGTTCAGCGGCAGTCCGATCACAATGGTTTCAACGCCGTGCTCTTCGACCAGAGCGACGATTTCATCCACGGCGGCTTTGCCGTTGCGGACGGTGGTCAGCGGTGAAGCCAGGAAGGCGGTTTCGTCGCTCATGGCGATGCCGATGCGCACATCACCGTGATCTATGCCGAGGATGCGTCCCATTACTTTTTATTCAGCTCCTCGTAAAAATTTCTCTGCTCCCGGATCAGAGACCCCTTGTTGACGCCGCGGCGGAATGAATCAACCAGCGGGCGCTCCGCGATGAGAACAGCCGCCAGCGCCAGCAGGCAGGTCATCCACACCACCCCCGCGCTCAGATAGGAGGTTTTTTCGACCCTGGCAGTCAACGGAAGCACCGCGACCAGCAGAACCGCCAGCGCGGCCGCCAGCTGCCAGCCCCACTCTGAGCTCCAGAACATGCGGAGGGCCGCCACGGCCGCGGCCATCAGCAGCACGCCCGGAATCAGGACCAGAAACGAATGCTGCCCTCTTCCCGTAAAGCCGGCGGCCAATTTCCCGTAAATGAAAAACACCACGAAGATGCAGACGGCAACCAGCGCCCACATCTCGCCTGCCGACTGCCGCCCGAACTGCTCAAACCCAATCTCTTTCAACTCTGACAGCAACCTGTCCATGCCATCCTCCTACAGAAGCTCATGATAGGTCCCGATCTTAAGCAGGTTTGATACCATTTGTTTGATGTCCTGTGCTTTTTCTTTGGGACAGACCAGGGTCACCCCTTCGGCCTGCACCACAACCAGATCATCCGCGCCGATCACGGCGGTCAACCGGTCTTTGGAATAGATGATGTTGCCGGACGCGTTGAGGGTCTGACAATCGCCGATCAGCGTGTTGCCCGCCTCATCTTTCGGGAAATGGCCCTCCAGGGCCGGCCAGGAACCGACGTCGTCCCACAGAAACGTCCCGCAGGCCATCACAATATTGTCCGCCTTCTCCATCAGCGCATAGTCGATGGAGATTTTTCCAAGGGCTGGATAGGTTTTTTCCAGACCCTGGAAAATTTCGCCGCGCATGGCGAACGCCGTCAGCTCGTCCATCAGCTTTTTCATTTCCGGGCAGTGGGCCCCGAAGGCTTTCCCAAGGGTCGGAACCGACCAGATGAACATGCCGGAATTCCAGAAAAACTTTCCGGTGTCGAGATAGCGCTGCGCGGTCCGGGCGTCCGGTTTTTCGACGAACCGAACCGCTTTTTTGAACTGCACGTTCCGGGCGCTTCCGAAATCGCTGCCGGACTCGATGTACCCGAAGCCGGTGCTGGGGAACGTCGGACGGATGCCGATGGTGACCAGAATCTCATTGGTTTCGGCCAGGTCCATTCCGCCGCGCAGCGTGGCCTGGAACACATCGAGATCGCCCATCACCTGATCGGCGGTGAGCACGGCGAACACGCCGTCCGGATCCTTCGCGGCGACGAGCGCCGCGCCGCAGGCGACCGCCGCGGCGGTATCGCGGCCGATCGGTTCGCCGACGATGTTTTCCGCCGGCAGCATGGGGGCGGCCTGCTGCGTGGCCGCCACCAGATCCGCGTTGGTCACCACAAACACATGGTCCGGCGGAATGATTCCGTCGAGCCGTTCGACCGCCTGGGCAATCAGCGGCTTGTCGCCGACGAGCGCCAAGAGCTGCTTCGGATGCTTTGAGGTGCTCAGCGGCCAGAACCGCTCGCCCTTGCCGCCCGCCATAATCACTGCATACCGTCCTGCCATAATGATCTCCTTTTTTCCAACCCCTGGAAAACTGTCTACAGGATTTTTCCAATCCCTGGAAACTCTATTGCCGCGAAGCGTTCAGTTTTTCCAAGGGTTGGAAAATTACACCGCCTTCACAGCCTTCACCATTTCGGCGACGAACGCGGCGGCATCGGCACGGCCCTCTTCGGTGTGCGGGTTGTGGTTGAATTTGTTGACAATGGCGCTGCCGACCACCACGGCATCGGCGACGCGCGCGGCATCGGCGGCCGCCTCGGGTGTTCCGATCCCGAAGCCGAGCGCAACGGGAAGCTTCGTGTGCTTTTTAATTGCACAAACCAGCGCCCCGGCGCCCTGCGCCAGGCCGTCGTCGCGCACGCCGGTGACGCCTTCGCGCGACACGCAATAGACGAACCCGTTGGCGTTTTTAACGATTTTCTCCATGCGTTCTTCGGGCGTGGTCGGCGTGATCAGCACAATGTTGTTGAGGCCGGCGGCTTTGATGGCGCCCTTGTAGGGACCGGACTCTTCGCGCGGCATGTCGAGAACCAGAAAGCCGTCGATGCCTGCATCCGCGGCGTCCGCCATCGCTTTTTCGAACCCGCGGGCAAACAGCGTGTTCAGATAGGCATAGAAAATCATCGGGATCCGGGAGCGTTCACGGATTTTGCGAACCATGTCCATGACGCCGTCGAAGGTGGCCCCGGCCTGGAGCGCGCGAACGGCGGCATCCTGATTGACGCGGCCGTCGGCCAGCGGGTCGGAAAACGGGAGGCCCAGCTCAATGATGTCGACGCCGGCCGCTTCGAGCTTCAGCACGATGTCCACGGTGTCATCAAGAGTGGGATCGCCCGCGCCGATGTAGGCGATGAAGGCTTTTTTTCCCTCTTTTTGGAGTGCGTCGAATTTTTTGTCGAGTCGTGTTTTTTTCATTTGATTACGCCCCGGTGCTGCCGAAGCCGCCGGCTCCGCGGGTGGTGTTGGAAAGATCATCGACGAGCTCGTAGTGAATGGGCGAGCTGTCGGTGGCGACGAGCTGGAAGAGGCGCTGTCCCTTTTCGGCGGTGAAGGTGAAATCCTTGATGTTGTCGCACGAGGCCATGATTTCGCCGCGGTAGCCGCCGTCGATCAGGCCGATGGAGTTGGACATGCGCAGCGGGGTTTTGGAGATGCTGGAGCGCGGGAACAGATAGTAGGCCCGCCCGTCGTCCGGCTCGCAGGAGATGCCGAGTTTGATGAGTTTGGTTTCGCCCGGCTCAAAGGTGATGTCTTCCAGGACATACAGGTCGAGCCCGGCGTCGCCGTCGTGAAAATGGCCGTGATCGGCATAGAGTTCACGGGCAATCGCATTGTGCGGTTTGATCAAAAGCTTCATTCAGGGGTCCTTTCCTATCCAAAAAAACAAGGCCTGATTATACGAAAACAAACGGACAAACAAACCGGAAACTGCCATGGATTGAGCGCCTTCCGGCAACCGCGGAGGATGGAGTCGATCTCAGGCTGCGGACCGGGGGTTTTCGCCGGGATTTCAAGTGGTTCGTTCGGGGCAGATCCGCGGACGAGGCGGCGGAACTTTTTCACCGCTCTTATTGAAATGCCGGCTGCGGAGCGACGGGGCGCCGCGGACGGAAAGTGTCCTGAGTTTATCAAGCAGTTCGGGCTGCTGCATCCATGTCGGCAGGTTGGAATCGAGCAGGATCAGCTCCCCCTCCTTCGAGGTAATGATTAACACGTGCCCTTCGTACAGCTCGCCTTTGCGGGACTCGGAACAGATATCGGTGAACTGAGTGGTCAAAACCGGCTTGCTTTCGAATGTGTACTGATAGTCTTTTTCCTCGAGCAGCAAAAAGCTGTCCTCGAAGCGGCCCAGCAGGATGTAGTTGTCGCCCTCGACCTCTTCCGCGATAATAAACGCCTCGATATTCAGGCGGCTGGTGAACGGCCGCTGGCTTTTTTTGTTGATCTGAGCGACGATGGAATGAACTTCTTCAATATCATCCTGAATATTGGTCGCCGGCCTCTTTTTCAGGCGCCGGGATTTGGTGCGGATCGCCACCTCGATTTTCGGAGGGATCATCACCCGGATATATTTTTTATCCACATCGGACAAGTCCTCGATGGCCAGCGTATTCTGATTGCCGTCATTATCCTCGATGGTCAGCTTTCCGAACAGCTCCCGGATGAAACGGCCCTGAAACCGGTTGCCGTTCGCGTCTTCCCATTCGCGCAGCTCATAGGCCCGGCCGGCCAGCACACACGCGCACACAATAAATAAAATCAGATTTTTTTTTCTCATGATGCAACCCCTGCCAATCAATAGGCGCTGAAAAGCGGTCCGCCGTAAAAGTCCACATGTCCCTCGGGCAAGGTATACCCCATCTCATCGAGCAGATGTTCGGGCGTTTCGAGGGTTTTAAACACCGGCAGCAGCGGCCCGCCGGTGGCAATCTCACGTTCCGGATACTCCACGCCTTCTTCCTCAACCATCAGCATGGAATAAAAAGCCCCGCCGGGAAGTTCTCCGAGCAGCACTTCCATTTCGACCGGCTCTCCCGGCTTGAGTTCAAACCAGTCGCCGACCCGATAGCGGCTGTACGCCATCTTATATTTCCGGTTCTCATCCGCACTGCTGCGCCAGCCGGACCAGTTGGCCTCATAGGTGTTGGCGTAGCATCCGTCCAGAATGACTTCTCCATTCAAGCGCACAAACAGAATATCATCGCCGACCCCCCAGAACCGGAAGCGCCCGCCGGTTTTATGGCCGATTTCGCCCTTGTAGTGCGCCACCCAGAAGGCGGCCTCATGGTCACGACTCGTATCCCCGAATTTTTCCGGCGCCAGCGGAGAGCGGACCGGCGGAACAAAAAACTGTGTGGCATACAGTTTCTGGGGCGAACGCCAGAACGGATCGAACACCCGGGTATCCCAACCGCTGTTCAGAAACTCGGAAATCACGACGGACATCAGTCCGTGATACGGATCACTGGCCCCGTCTTCGTTTCTCATTTTCGGATACGGGGTGCCGTTGCGCTTCAGCATCAGGTAGTAGTAGGTGCCTTCGAAATCGTTGCCGACGGACCGGCCGGTTCCCATCAGACTCATCTGCGAGAGATCGGCCACCATCTGGAAGCCGCCGATCCCCTCATCGAGCCCGGTTCCCATGCTGCCCATCTTCGGCAGCTGGATATCCGGCATGGTGTTGGAGCGGCGCGTGGAGGTGATGCGTTCACTGGATTTGCGGGGCTTCACGGTCTGCTTCACCTTCACCCGCAGCTTCTTGAGCTGCATTTTCGGACGCTCCACGTTGTGCGGC
>JBFHEM010000044.1:0-36493 GCA_041584215.1 Tichowtungia sp.
CAGCCGACGATGACAATCTTCTTGCCCTGGGCGGCGGCGGTGCCGGCGGCAAATTCGGAAGCGTCCATAAAACGGCAGGTGCCCAGCTCCTGGAGCTGACGGCGCAGCGGAAGTGTATTGAAATAGTTCTGTCCCATGAGAGTTCTCCTTGTTGAATTAAAAACGGCCCGCAGGGTACCCGAAGATGCTTGTTGCGTAAATTGATTTGATGTGAATACTACATTGTGAATTTAGCAACAAATAACAACTGTAATAAAAACCACGAAATACACGAACCACACGAAAATTATATCCCGGCACGACTTTCGTGTTTTTGGTGTATTTCGTGGTTAACACGATTCTATGAATGTCCACGAACTGAATAATTTCCTGACGCTGGCCGAAACCCTGCATTTCGGGCAGGCGAGCCGGGCGTGCAACCTGAGCCCGTCGGCGCTGACCCGCTCCATCCAGCGGCTGGAAGAGGAAGTCGGCCGTCCCCTGTTTGCGCGCGACAACCGCAACGTTGCCCTCACCCCGGCCGGCGAGCGCTTCAAGACCTACGCGCTGCGCGCACGCACCGACTGGAACTCCCTGCGGGAGGATTTGAAGGACGAACCGGCTGTTTCGGGCACCTTGTCGATTTATGCGTCGATCACCGCCGTCTACAGCCTGCTGCCCGGCCTGCTTGAACGCTACCGCGCCGCGCACCCTCAGGTTCAGCTCGAGCTGAACACCGGGGCCGCCGAACAGGCGGTCGGCCAGGTGCTCGCGGGCGAAATCGATCTGGCGGTCGCCGCCCTGCCCGACCGGCCCGCCGCGCGCATCGAATTCCTGCCGCTGGCCGAAATTCCGCTGGTTTTCATTGCACCGGTCAGCGGAGAGTTTGCCGACCCGCCGCGCCGCCGCGGCCGGCTCGACCTGGCAAAAGCCCCGCTCGTCCTGCCGCGCAGCGGACTCTCACGCACCCGGCTCGACCACTGGATGAAGGATCACCGGATTCTTCCGGACGTGCGTTCCGAGGTTTCCGGCAACGAGGCGCTGATTGCCATGGTGCGGCTCGGGTGCGGCGTCGGCATCGTCCCGCAGCTCGTGCTGGAGCGCAGCCCCTTCCGCGACGAAGTGCAAGTGCTGAAACACGCCCCGCGGCTCGCCCCCTACTCCGTCGGCCTGTGCGCCGCCCGGCGCGCCCTGACCCGCCCCGCCGTTCAGGCACTCTGGAATCTCGCAAGTCAACCCGATCCTCACAGAAACTCACGATCGTGAGTTTATGTGCTGAATCGGCAAATCAAACTGACGGGAGTGAATCCGGAAATCCGCTCCGCGCGCCCTCCGTTCGATGGTCTATTGATGCCGCCCGGCTATGACTTGGCTTTGGGAGCCGGCAGGCCGAGCTCTTCACGGACGGCCTCGTAGGCTGGAATCTGATCGGCATAGCGGCCGATCATTTTCTTGAGCGCGGCGACCTGGCGGTCGGACAGCGTGCCTTTGCCGCCGAACTGTGTGGAGAGCGATTGAAAAAAGTCGCTGTCGTTGAACTCGCGCTTGCCGCGCTTGACCGGCGGATTCCAGGTTTCAATCGTCCTGCACAGGTCGAGAAGTTTGGTGATTTCACCGGCGGCTTCCGAATTGTCTTTCACCTTGAGGCCCAGATCTTTTTTGACCTGCTCAAAATTTTCGATCTGCTTGGCGTATTTGACCAGCAGCGTATCGAGCGCGGCGAGCTGGCGGTCGGACAGGCGTTTGCCGCTCTGCACCTGCTGCTTGAGCGATTCGATGAATTTCCCGTCATCATAGGTGCGCTTGCCGACCTTGCGCGGCTCTTCGAAATCGAGCCCTTCGAGCAGCGCGATTTTGCGGCCGGTCTCCGTGCGGGGCGCCTCCGGTTTTTCGAGCTTGAGCTCCGTCACCGTCGCCTCGGGAATCTGCTCCATGTATTTGCAGGCCATGCGGTAGATCATCTGCTGCTGCCGCGCGGTGATTTTTCCGGCTTCCTGGAATTTTTCACGGACGGATTTGACGATTTCGGCGTCGTCGTAGGTGCGGCGGCCGCGCTTGACCGGCTCGGCCCACGCGCTGACCTGCTCCAGCGCCTTGAGCACATGTTCGGTCTCTTCGGGCTCTGCCATATCCTTGGCCTCTTCGAGCCAGTCGACAAACTGAGAGTAAAACTCGGCCATCATCTCATGCCATTCGACTTTGCCCTCTTCAATTTGATCGAGCTTTTCCTCCATCTCAGCCGTGAATTTGACGTTGAACAGCGGGTCGAGCGATTTGACAAGAAAGTCGTTCACACGGATACCGGACTCGGTCGGAACAAGCTGGCGCTTTTCTTTGTTCACATACTCGCGCTTCTCAATGGTGGAGAGAGTCTGCGCGTAGGTGGACGGCCGGCCGACACCGTTTTCTTCGAGCGCCCGGATCAGCGACGGCTCGGAGTAACGCGCGGGCGGCTTCGTGAATTTCTGCTCGCCGGTCCATTCGATGCAGTCGAGGTTTTCGCCTTCGCTCAGCGGCGGGAGCTTCGTTTCGTCTTCCTCCTCGCCGTCTTTCTTCTTATCGGCGGCGGCCTCGATGCCGCTGGCGCGCATGTACCCGGGAAAGATCACTTCAGAGGCGGTGGCGCGGAAGAGATAGGTGTTCTCGCCGTCGGTTTCGACCTCGGCGGTGCGGCGGGCAATTTTGGCCGGAACCATCTGACTGGCGACAAAGCGCTCCCAGATCAGCTTGTAGAGTTTGGCTTCATCTTTTTCGAGACCGCTGACCGACCGCGGAGTATTGGCGACTTCGGTCGGGCGGATGGCTTCATGAGCCTCCTGCGCGCCGCCTTTGCTTTTGTAGAAGTTGGGCTTGGACGGAATATACTCCGCGCCATATTCGGCCGTGACAAATGCGGCGCACTCCGCCTGCGCGCTTTTGGCAATGTTGAACGAGTCGGTTCGCATGTAGGTGATCAGCCCGTTTTCGTAGAGGCTCTGCGCAATGCGCATCGTGCGGGCCGGAGCAAACCCGCAGACGCTGGAAGCGGCCTGCTGGATCGTGCTGGTGATGAACGGAGCATGCGCCTTGCGCTGGACAGTCTTTTCAATCACCCGGGCGACATGCAGCTTGCTCGCATCGAGCTCGGCACGGATGGTTTCGGCCTGCTCCCCGCCTTTGACCTCGGCCTTCTCGCCGTTAATCCTCGCCAGCTTGACGGTAAACGGGTCGAGCGGTTCAATCTGCTTGCGAACATTGGCACCCAGCACCCAGTACTCTTCCGGCGTGAACTCCTGAATTTCCTTTTCGCGCTCGCAGACAAGGCGAAGAGCCACCGACTGCACCCGGCCGGCGCTGACGCCGCCCTTGATCTGCTTCCACAGCAGCGGGCTGACCTTGAAGCCGACCAGGCGGTCGAGCACACGGCGCGCCTGCTGCGAGTTGACGCGGTTGATGTCCATCTCACCGGGATGGGCAAACGCCTCTGTAATGGCCGATTTGGTAATCTCATTGTAGGTGACCCGGCTGAACTGTTCCGGCGGCACGATATCTTTCAGCAGCTCAAACAGATGCCAGGCGATGGCCTCCCCTTCGCGGTCCGGGTCGGGGGCCAGAAAGACGTGATCACATTTTTTGGCGGCGGCCTTCAGCTCGGTGATCACCTTGGCGCGGCCGGTGGTGTTCACATACTCCGGAGCGAAGTCATGCTCGATATCGACCCCGAGCTTCTTCGGCGGCAGGTCGCGCACATGCCCCATGGAGGCTTTGACAATATAATCATCGCCCAGATATTTATTAATGGTCTTCGCCTTTGCAGGGGACTCCACAATCACCAATTTTTTCATTCCTACTCCTGATATTGTTTAAACACGAAGGCACGAAGGACGCGAAGTTAAATAACAAATCGCCGAATGCCATTCTTCATATACTGATTCCAGCAACCCCGGGCCCAATTCCTTATGAACCCGATACGCAGAGTCGACGATCTCTTTCCCGATCCGTTCCAACTCTTCTGGCAAAGGGTCATACTTCATTGCTTCGAGTCCTTCGAGCCTTTGTGTTAACTCTAAATCCCTCTTAAATCGTCAGCCAGTTCGACCACACGGCCGGGCAGCATGCTTATGACACGCTTCATCTCCAGCCCCAATAAAATCCCGCTGAGCTCCGCACTCACCATCCTGGTTTCGCGGGCCAGCGAGTCCACATCCAGCGGACCCTTCCAGAGGATTTCCACAACGTTCCGTTCCTGCTCGGAAAGTGGAATTTCCGGCCTGGCCGCAGGCCGTTTTTCGGGCTTCCCCATTTCCTCCGGAGGAATTAAAAGCTCGAACTCTTCTATTATATCGCCGACATTGTCCACCAATTTCGCACCGTTTTTTATCAGCTGGTTGGTTCCCCTGGCCGCCGGATGGTCAATTCGGCCCGGAATGGCGAAGACACTGCGGCCCTGCTCCAGCGCGGCATCCGCGGTGTGCAGCGATCCGCTTTTAAAGCCGGCTTCAACCACCAGAATGCCCTGCGACAGCCCGCTGATAATCCGGTTGCGATAGGGAAAGGTCTGGCGGTCGGCCTGGCGGCCGATCGGGTATTCGCTGATCACCGCACCCTGCCGGGCAATGGCATCGGACAGCTCCGCATTTTCCGGCGGATAGAGCTGGTCGATCGCCGCGCCGAGCACGGCAATCGTGCGCCCTTTGGCCTTCAGGGCCCCCCGATGGGCGGCAGTGTCGATTCCGCGCGCCAGCCCGCTGACAATCGTAAAGCCGGTCTGTGCCAGCTGATAGGCCATGCGATCGGCGACATTCAGCCCGTAATGGGTCGCCTTGCGCGAGCCGACAATCCCCAGCGCGTGATCATCGGCCGGCAGGAACGACCCGCGCACGTAAAGCGCGAGCGGCGGGTCGTAAATCGCCTTGAGCGCCGCAGGATACTCCGCATCGAGCGGCGTCACAATCCGCAGCCCCAGCGCCTCCGCCCGGGCAATCTCCGCCGCCGGATCGACCTGCCCGCGCTGCGACAGTATGCCCCGGCTCAGCCGGTCGCCGATGCCGCGCACGCGCTGCAATTCATCTCCATCCGTTTCAAAGACCGCCTGAGGGGAGCCCAGAAAATCGATCAGGGCCCGGACCTTGATCGGCCCGAGCCCTTCCATCATGTTCAGAGCAATATACGCCTCGCGGTCTGTCATTAGAACATCCTAAGGTTGGGTTACAGCACAAGGTGATTTTCCCTTGGCTGACCGGATAAAAGCCCGATCAAATGTCACCAGCTTTTCGTAATGGCTGCACCCCGCCAAATGAAGAGCATCGGCGAAATCCACTCCGTCCCGAAACCAGCTCAATGCGTCATGCACTACCACAGGCCGGGCCACCGTCACATTGTCCAGCCCAAGGACGGCGGAAAGTCCGTCAAAAATCTGTATTCTGGAAAACCTGTATGTGCAACGAAGGACCCACTCGCATTCCTGAAGAACAGTTTCAGGAATGAACACGGGGCTGTGTTTGATCCGCTTTTTTGCTTTCGCACACTGGGCTGGATCATCCCCTGTGAGCAAACGGATCAGAACATTTGTATCAACCGCAGTCATCCATCACCTTTTTCGCGCCCTCTGCGATGCCCTCTTCCATTTCCTCCAGCGTTTTCGCCGGACCGTTCCACTTCAGGCATCCGGCCACCTCATCCAGTGTGGTTCGTTTAAAAAGAGCAGCCGGGCGCAGCAAAACCCCGTCCGCAGTATCCTCGACCACCAGCCGGTCCCCGGCATTCCAGTGGTGCGCCGTGCGAATCGGTTTGGGAATAATCACCTGTCCTTTGCTGGACAAAACGGTTGTTGCCATCTGTCACCCTCCCGGTAAGACAAAAGTAAGACTACTCGAAAACCCCGGGCCGTCAATACCGGTTCCGCATCAATCCATGGCCCGCCAAACCTCTTCCATCAGCGCCTCGGGGACTTCGCAGCCGAAATCGACATGCCCGATACGATCGCAAAGAATAAACTTCGGCAGGCCGCCGACTGTCTTCTTGTCGACCGCCATGGCCGCGCGCAGATTGCTCCACACCAGGCCCGGCGCGGCAGCCGGCAGCTTCAGCGCAACCATCAGCTTTTCGACGCGCTCCGATTCCTCAGCCGAAAGCCCTTGAAGCGCCACCGAGAGGCGTGCCGCATACACCATGCCGATGGCGACTGCCTCGCCGTGGAGAAACTGCCCGTAGCCCGCCGCGTTTTCGATGGCGTGGCCCAGCGTATGGCCAAAATTCAGAATGCCGCGCAGGCCGCCCTCGCGTTCGTCCTGACGAACCACCTCGGCCTTGATCTCGCAGCAACGGGAAATGATCGCCCCCATTTTTTCCAATGCCTGGAAAAAACTGTGCCCGCCGGCGCTGCCGACTTCCAAGGATTGGAAAAGCTCTTCGTCCCAAATGACGCCGTATTTTGCGACTTCGCTCATGCCGGCGGCGAATTCGCGCTCCGGCAGGGTCTGGAGCGTGTCGAGGTCGACCAGCACCAGCTCCGGCTGATGGAAGGCGCCGACGAGGTTTTTGCCCGCCGGAATGTTGATGCCGGTTTTGCCGCCGACGGAGCTGTCGACCATCGCCAGCAGCGACGTCGGCACCTGCACAAACTGGATGCCGCGCAGCCAGCTGGCGGCGGCGAAGCCGGTCAGGTCGCCGACCACCCCGCCGCCGAGCGCGACCAGAAAGCATTTGCGGTCGAGACGGGTCTCGGCCGCCCTGGCGTAGAGGTTGAGAAGCTGTTCATGGCATTTGGTCGGCTCGCCCGCAGGCAGCACCTCTAGAACGGGGCTGAATCCGGCTTTTTCCAGGGATTGGAAAACCGTGTCGGCGTAGAGCGGCGCGACGTTTTCGTCGGAGACAACCAGGCAGCGGCCGGTCAGTCCGGCGGCCCGGCAGGCCTCGCCAAGCGTTTCGACAATCCCCGATCCGATGCGGATGGGGTACGAGCGGTCACCAAGATCTACTGTTACGTCGTGTGTCATAGACTGTGGACGCTACTCAAAGGCGGGAAGGTTTTCAACCATTCCCGCCCTGCAAAATATGTGTTCCCGTTGCAGGGCGCGAACGGTCGGCGGCCTTCGCGCCGCCACCTATGGCAGAATTGCCTGCACACGATAAAACACCATCTCTTCGGTGTTCGTGACCGCGATTTCGGTGCCCTCACCCGCACCCCAGATCGGCGTGCCATTGGTGATCCACGTCAGGCCGGGATCAGCCAGACCACTGGTCGTGTAAAGAAGCTGATACTGCCGCGCCGTGCTCCCGTCAAAAGAAAACGTCTGGTCCGATGAGGTAATCATCCCCTCCACCTGCCAGAACGAATTGCTGTCCGTCGGGTCCGTATCGGCAATCCATTCTTCGAGATTGGTAAAACCATCCCCGTCACCGTCAACAGCCGCCACCATTTCGGTCGCACTGTCGCCATACTCGCTCTCCCACCAGTCGGGCATCAAATCGACATCCTGATCGAAATCGGACACATTATTAGTAATCCAGCTGTACCTCGAAGATATCCTGGATGCGTAAAATGAACTTTTCTGCGTAGACAGCAGAGGAACCCAGCCGACCCCGTTATCGTAATAAAGCGAATCGTCCCCGCTGAAATCCAGTATGGCCGCTTTAAACGAATCAGACCCGTCTGAGTTAAAGCTGTATGTCGCGGCCGGCCCCACGGAATAATTAATTCCTGCCAGTTTCCACACGCCAGCCTCCTGAATAAATACGCCGCCACTAGAGTCTTTATCGGCCAACATACATTCATTAGTTCCGGCATCTGGGTCCCAATCTGCTTTCAACACGGGGTATCCATTAATGGTGGCAGTTCCACTCACGGCATTCTCACCCCATCGTTGCGTATAATTATAAGCCCCCCATTTCCATCCATTGGTCATGACTTCTGTAGTCCTCCACGGACCAAACCCGGAGGTGATTGTATTTGTAACAGCAGCTCCGCGATCGACCCCGCGGCCAAAAACAACCAGCCCTTTTCCGGCCTCATCAGTACTGGAATACAAAGGAGCGTAACTTGTAAAACGTTCAGAAACCTCCCATATTATCAAATCGCTACCGGCATCCTCCACTTTTCCAACCGTCGTAAAAACCTCGCTGCCATAATAAAACTTATTACCAACGCTCCCCCCAATATGTTTTGCAGCGAGAAAATGATGTGGACCGACAGGAGTGCCCAAATAGCTGTTAAACCGTCCCTGAAATTGCCAGCCACTCCCGTCCAGCGCGCCATCGGGCGCGGCCGTGTTGTATGAGACCTCACCGGTGGAGTAGAAAATAATCGCCGAAGCCGACAGGGAAATGCCAGCCAGAGCGAGAACCAGAAGCCCAAACTTCAGAAAGGTTTTCATAGCTGTCTATAATGCCGGAAATGGCATCAGCTCTCAAGCAAACTTCGGCTCAATGAAGACGGGCGGATGCATGTAGAGCGGATCGAGGGGCTCGGGTTCCGTCTGGAGCCGTGCCAGTTCGGCGACCTCCGCGGCATGCGGGAAGAGCGGTTTTCCAATGGTTGGAAAAATGTTTGTCAGCCGCTCGGCTTCGGGGCTGACCACCACCGTTGCTTCCGGTACAGAAACCTCGTCGTAGGGCAACAGTTTCCAATCCCTGGAAACTTGAATGCCGCCGGCTTCCAAACATTGGAAAACCCCGATCCAGACCTGCCCGCGGCGGGCATCGCCGACAACAGCGATCTCCTGTGGGGCAGACACTCCTGTCTGCCCATCCTGATCATGCGCAGACAGGAGTGTCCGCGCCACGCGAAGTGCGAGCGCCGCGCCGCTGCTGACGGCGCGCACCTCTTTTTTATCCGGCAGAGCAAGCGCCTGAGCAATCGCGAAGCTCATGCGCATGCCGGAAAACGAGCCCGGCCCGCGCCCGACCGCAAACAGGGAGATGTCGCTGTACGAAATACCGGCTTCTTCAATGAGAGTTTCCAGGGTTTGGAAAATGGTGTTGTGGCGGACGCGCTCGGCAATCCAGCTTTTTTCGGCCAGCAGCCGGCCGTCGTTCAGCAGAGCCACACTGCCCTGCCGCGAGGAACATTCAATACCAAGGGTTATCATGTCGTTCTGTCAGCCTTTCCATTAAGCGCTTTTGAAAATTAGCAGAGATTCGCAAGCTGGGTAACACGATTCAGAATATTTTTAGCCGGGGCCCAATACCTTTACAGGTATGGGGATCTCATTTTTACAAACAGTTTTACATGAATGAATTAAACAATTTTTACTCTGATAATTCAGCGGGCAAGGCGAACCGCCGGCTACAGGGGATTATCGATGATTTCGATCATCCGAAGGTGCTCATCGTCGCCGCGTTGCAGGCGAATATGCACGGCATCAGGAGGAATGAGCTCGGCGGCGCGCTCGGCCCATTCGATGACGGTGATGCCGTCGGTTTCAAGATATTCGTCGAGCCCGAGGTCGTAGGCCTCTTCGGGGCCGCCGAGGCGGTAGAGGTCAATGTGGTGAAACGGGACAGTTCCCTGATATTCGCTGATCAGCGTGTACGTGGGGCTGCAGACGGGCTCCTTGACGCCGGCAGCCTGCGCGAGGCCCTGCGTGAAGCAGGTTTTGCCCGCGCCGAGGTTGCCGTGCAGTGCAATCACCGCAGGCAGTTCCAGGGTTCGGAAAAATTCGGCCGCAATTTTCCAGGTATTGGAGGGGCTGCTGGAGGTCCAAGTGCTCATCGTTGAAACCGTTGAAGTCGTTGAAACCGTTGAAGTCGTTAAAACCGTTGAAGTCGTTGAAACCGATGAAGTAGTGAGGGGTTTATTCCGCCGCCGGATTAAAATCAATGGCAAAAGCCTGCGGCTCGCTGCGCACTTCCATGCCGTCATCGTAGACCGCAACGGCCTGTATGCGGTGCGGCCCCTCGCCGATGATTCGTTCATCGAACACCAGCTCGGCGCCGGCGGCGGCGCGGGTCAGTTCCCGGCCGTTCCAAAGCAGATACATCTCTTTCGGGGCCTCGTCCCCATTGGCCTGTGCGGTCATAACGATCTGATCCGGCTCGCGGTCGATCATGCCGGTCACGTCGACCGATCGCCCTTTTTTGTTGATGAACACCGGGATGTCCGCGAACCCGCCCGGCAGGGTCGGCATTGCGGCCTGTACAATCAGACGCACCTCGTGCCAGCCGTCGCCCATTTCCTTGAACGGCAGCTCGATCAGCGAGTTCCCCTCGCCCGGCTTGATCTGCTTTCCGTTCAGCAGTGCGCTGTATACCGGCTGCGCTTTAATGGGCAGCTTGGCGTCGAGCACAAATGCGGCATCGATCGATCCGGTGATTTCCTTGCTCAAGCCAATGGGCTTGATCTGCACCGGCAATGCGACAATCTGCGACAGCGGGTCGCCGAGAAGGAGCACCTGAAACGGACTGGCGATGGACTGGTAGAAACTTTCCATGGCCGTACAACCGGCCCCGTAGTGAGCAAAAAAACGGGCGTGCGGAAATTTCGCCCAGTTGTTGTAGGGCTCGGTGACCATGCCGGCGGTGACGGTTGCGCCCGCCTTGAGCCACTCCGTGCATTTGCTCTGCCGCTTCTGGAACTCCGCCGACCAGCTGGTGAGGTGCTCCGCCATCGCGCCGGGGGCGAAGGTGCCGAAATCCGCAGGCTTCACATTCTCCAGTCCGGTCATCACGCCGGTCAGATCGGCCTGCATCAGGGTCAGGTTGGTGGTGATCACCGCCGACCCGCCGCGCACGGCCATCTCGGTCTGGACCTCCTCAAACTGCCACTCGCGCGGCGCGGAACGGGCCGTGTCCGGGGTTTTCACCAGCAGCACCCGCGGGCCGGACTGGCTCTGCCGGGCGCGGGCTCCGTCCTCGATGCAGCGCAGAACCGTTTCCATGCGGTTTCCGTTTTCACCGATGTAGCCGAGCATCATGGACGGCAGCGGCATCTTATCCTTCAGCCCCGCAGCCCAGACATCCAATGCGCGCGGCGGCAGTTTCGGCCCGCCCTCCTTCACCGGCCCGGCAAACAGCGGGGAGATCAGCTGGCCCTTCTCCATCTGCTCGAGATCCGGCACGTCACCGCGCAGGAAGGTCAGCCCCATTATCGACATCTGCCGGCGGTCACTGCTGTCGGTCACGATCCGGATGGGGAAATCGACCGAATAGACCCACGCGGTAATCTGCTCCGCCAGGCCGCGCTCGCGGATGACGCTCTGCGCCGGGTCGTAAATCTGCGTTCTGAATTCATCCGGCGAACATTCAAACCGGCCGGAATACATCGGCTCCGGCAGGTCGAGATAGACCAGGTTTGCGCCCGGAACACCGTGCAGGGCCGCAAACACATTGGCGGCCTTCATGGATGCCTGCGAATTTTCGTTGACCAGAACCGCAACCCGGTGCGGCATCTGGGCGTTCGCCCGCGAGGCCGGCAGCCAAACCGCAGAACACATAATAAGGAATATCGAACTCCGAAGGATCGGCATCCGGTTCATTCGAGGTTCCCTGTCCATCATTCGATATTCAACTTTCATGAAGTCAGGCTACCCCCTTGACGAAAGGCAGACAAGAACGGATACTCGGAGCGTGAAAATAAACTTTGTCATCTTAGTTCTGTTTGGCAGCGCCCTGCTCAGCCGGGCGGTCAGCGAAGGGTTCGCGCGCTACCAGCCGATCATTGATAAACACCCGTTCGGCGAAGAGCCGCCGGATGCGGATATCGTGCAGGTTCCGGTCAACCAGTCCTTTGCCAAGGACCTGCGCCTCTCCATGATTTACGAAGGGCCCAGCGGGGACATCCGCGCCGGGATCGTCGACAACTCGACAAAGAAAAGCTACACGCTGAAGGTCGGGGAAACCGCGAACGGCATTGAGCTGATCGAAGCCAATATCGCCAACTCCGAAGCGACGCTGAAAAAGGGAAACGAGGTCGTGCTGTTCAACCTCAAGGCCGGTGAGCAGCCCAAGATGGTCGCCAAAAAGCCGGAGCCGCGAGCCACTTCCTATGCGGAACGGCGCAAAGCGCTTCTTCAGAAAGTCGAGGAGCGCAAAAAGGCGGAAGAGCCGAAAGAGCCGCCGTTGACCGGAGAGGCGCTGCAGAAACATCTGCAGGAAGTCCAGATGGATGCCATTCGTACGGGAAAACCGCCGCTGCCCATGCAACTGACCCCGGAAATGGATGCCCAGCTGGTGTCCGAAGGCGTGCTGCCTCCCCAGTAAATCACTGCAGATTGGCGATCATGCGCAGCACCGTGTCCCCGACCGCCTGCAGGCTTTCCACCGAAAGCTTGTCCATGGAATCTTCCGGAGTATGCCAATAGTCGTTGAGTCCCGGGGCGGAACCGAACTCGAAGTCGATCACATCAATGGCGGGCATGCCCGCCAGCACAAACGGAACGTGGTCGTCGAGGATGGATCCTTTGCCGAGACTGAATACCGGGCGCCTGCCGACCTCATGCGCCGCAAAAAACAGCTCCTTGATCAATTTCTTGGACCCGTTGCGCGGCACGGTGACGTTCAGATCCCGGTCGCCGACCATATCGAGAATAATCACCGCCTCGACGTGCGGTGCGCCGCCGGCCTCGGCAATCTGCCGCGCCAAACGGCGGCTGCCGTGCAGCCCGTCATTTTCGGAGTATTCGCGCACGCATTCCTCGCCGTCAAAAAAGGCAATCAGGAACTCTGTCTCCAGCGGTGCTCTTTCGGACAGGATCCTCGCCAGCTCCAGCAGCACACCGGTGCTGGATCCGGAATCATTCGCCCCCTGGAAATCGGGGGAAATCCCCGACTTGGTGTCGAAATGGGAGCCGAGCACAATCAGGCGTTTGGTTTTGCCCGGCAGGCGCCCCAGCGTATTGTTGAAAAACTTCTTCCCGTCCGGGGTTTCCTCGGAAAACGTATCGATCTTGGTTTTATACCCGAACTCCTTCAGCCGTTTTTCGAGATGAACGGCCGCTCGGCGCGCGCCGCCGGTGCCGGCATCCCGCGGACGGATCGCCACCAGTGCTTCGGTTTCAGCAAACGCCTTTGCGCCGTCAAAGCCGGAGGAGGCCGCTTTGCCGCAACCGGCCAGCAACAGAAGTTCCAGACATTGGAAAACAACCAGTCCGGATTTCCAATGCCTGGAACGGCCTATGCTTTTTTTGAATCTCAGCAGCCTAGTCATCTACTGTAGACAGGGTTTTGACTCGTAGTTTCAGGGGAATCGATTCTTTATTCTCAGCTTCAAACTCCTCGAAGCTGTCGGTTTTTTTGTACTCGGAATCCAGCACAACAAATTCGCCGCCCTTCATATATCCGTACTCCACGGCATAAGCCGTCAGCTTCGGGCGTTTCATCGTGTTATTGCCGGCTTCACACGTCCAGGTAACCGCGCCGGTCGCCTTCAACCCTTCGTACTCTCCCGATCTCACCTTGCCGACCGGCTGGTTTGCGTCCACCTTGCCCCAGGCCACCTTGCCGTTCTTGCCTTCCAGCTGCATGGCGATTCGCATGACCCCCTCAAACACACCGCCGCTTTGAATCGAGTTGATCTTCAGAATCTCAATGTCTTCACCCTTCTTGTTTTCGCTCGACATGGTGTTGACGGAATTAATCTTGCCTTCCGGCTCGTCATCCCTGGCAAAAACACTCAGGCACAGGCATCCTGCAAACAACAGACAGATCACTCGTTTCATCTCATCACCTTTCTTTTTAATTACGCACTTTCATTACGCTTTTTTAGCATGAGCGGCTGCGGTGATTTTTTCAACAAGATCCTTGCAGAGCTTCGGATCTTCGAGCAGGGCCTTGCGCGCGCCTTCGCGCCCCTGCCCGAGCTGCTGGCCGTCGCAGGAGAGCCACGAGCCTTTTTTATCGATCAGCCCCGCCTCAATGCCGGCATCGACGATGGAACCGGTCCAGGAAATTCCCTCGGCGTACAGAATATCGAACTCCGCCAGCGTGAACGGGGGCGCCACTTTGTTTTTGACCACCTTGACTTTGGTGCGATTGCCGAAGACCGATCCGTCCGTGTTTTTGAGCTGACCGATGCGGCGGATATCCAGCCGGACGGAGGAGTAAAACTTGAGCGCGCGGCCGCCGGGCGTAGTTTCAGGGCTGCCGAACATCACGCCGACTTTTTCACGGATCTGATTGGTGAAGATGCAGCAGCACTGGGTGCGGTTGATGGCGGAGGTGAGCTTGCGCAGCGCCTGGCTCATCAGCCGGGCCTGCAGGCCGACGTGCGACTGGCCCATTACCCCGTCGAGCTCCGCCTGCGGGGCGAGCGCGGCCACCGAGTCGATCACCACGATATCCACCGAACCGCTCTTGACGAGCGTTTCACAGATATTGAGGGCTTCTTCGCCGGAATCGGGCTGCGAAACCAGCAGGTTATCGATGTCCACCCCGATCTTTTTCGCATAGGACGGGTCGAGCGCATGCTCCGTGTCGATGAACGCGGCAGTGCCGCCTTCTTTCTGAACATTGGCAATGATATGGGACACCAGCGTGGTCTTCCCGGAGGATTCCGGTCCGAAAATCTCAATCACACGCCCTTTGGGCACGCCGCCGATTCCCAGAGCCAGGTCGAGCGTGAGCGCGCCGGTGGGAATATGAGCAATGGTTTTCGGGATTCCCTGATCGCCCAGCCGGACAATCGCTCCATCACCGTATTGTTTCTTAATATCAGCCAGAACTGCGTCCAGACTGACTCCACTATCTTTAGAATCTTTTTTAGAGGCCATAATCGAACAGCCTACACCGCCCGAAAAATTGTGCAAGCGCGGAACACATCCGGCAGCAAAAATCTGGGTCCGGCGGGCTGTGCAGAAGCAGACGGCGCGAAACGGGCGGCAATTTCACTGCGGACTGACACACACGCTGATCACTTGAAAACCATGCTTGATTAAATTACCATGCTTCAGATTTCTGATCTCAAAGCAAAGGATTTCTCATGCACTGTATACGGTTCATACTAATTCTTGTGACGGTTGGTTTTTATTCCGCGGCGGCTGAACTCTCGGAAGAAATTGAAAAACTGCAGGACAAGTACAAAGGACACATGAAAGTCTGGGCCGTAACAGAAGATGACTACGAAACCAGCAGCGGCAAGCAGTTCTTCGTTTTAAAATTTGAGTCCCGCCAGGACATACGGGACAACGACCTGAAGTATGAAATGCACGTCACGGTTCAGCTGACAGATAGAAAAACCGGAATAACAGGATACGCCGAAGCGTTCGAATCGCCCGGCCCCATCGTGGATGTCGACAGGTATATCAACTATACAACGTGGGAATTCCGCATCCCATTCGGAGAGATGAAGAAACCAAAAATGACGGCCTGCGTCATTGAGTTCGGGTTTGTCCATCAGGGTCAGTTTATCCCGGTTTCCGTTGTTTGCGACAAAGCAGACAGTTCCGAAGAAATCATTGCGGCCGGGGGGATCGAACTGGACATCAAATGCCGCAGAGCGGCTCATGCATATCGCACTGAGCGCTGATCCCTGCCGGGCGGCAAGAGCACATCATCCGGACGTGCAGCAGATTTCCCACGACTCAACATCCTGCCAGCGGCCGGTTTAAGGGCGCACAAGTGCCAATCTGTCAAAGACAATTCGACGGGAAGCCCGGCCGACAACCGGTCAACCCGCCGGATCAACTCCGTTTCCGGACGGTTCCAGGCTCCGGAACAAAGCGTGGCGTGCGGCGCAAACGGCGGAGTGCCGAAGCGCGCCGCCAGCGAATCAATCGTCTTCTGCAGCGCATCGCGCTGCACCGCGCACGGCATCAGCCAGACGGCGTACGCAAACGGCGTCATGCCAGGCTCCGCACCTTCGCCACATAGGCATCGATATCGCACTTGCGTTTGAGGCCGGCGGCGTTCATGTAGCGGGTTTTGCCAAAGACGGGCCGCTCCTGCCAGGCGGTGTCGTGCTTGCCGAAGACCCAGGCTACGCCTGCGTACGAATTGGGATCGCGCCCGTCGATGAAATACTTGTTGTTGATCGCGAGCAGTGTTTGAAAGGCCTCTTCGGGTGACGGACTCCACTCGAGCACTTTTTTGCCCCAGTACATGCGCATATAGTTGTGCATGAAGCCGCTGACGCGCATTTCGGTCATGGCCGCGTTCCAGTAGGGGTCGTGCGTCCGCGACAGCTCGAACTGCTCGCAGGAGTACAGGTATTCGCGCGCATCCCCCGCATGGTTTTTGAGCGTCTGCCGGGCCCAGTCGGGCAGGCAGGAAATGCGGTCGTAGTCCGGCGTGAACCAGACAAAATTCACCGCCAGCTCGCGGCGCACAATCAGCTGCTCGAGGAATGCGTCCTTCGCCTCCTGAGCCGCATCCGCTTTCTGCACGGCCAATGCAATGAACAGCGGCGAAATCTGCCCGAAATGCAGATAAAGACTCATCGCGGACACATCATCGGTCTGCGGCTGGTTGCTGTGAGCGCTGTAGACCACCAGGCTCTCCCCAATGAATTTTTTGAGCCGCCGCTTTGCCTCCGCCGCGCCGCCGCGGAATTGCTCAACCGCGCCGACCGAGCGGTCCAGCTGAAGGCTTCCAACCTTTGGAACCTTTTTTTCCAATCCCTGGAAAAAACGGCACGCCGGTTTCCAGGGGTTGGAAACGCCGGTTTTGCGCACGGGCTTTAAAAATTCATCGAGGTTTTTATGCAGCCTGGGCCGCAGGGTGCGCGCCATATACTCGGGGTGGTCCGATGCGGTTTCGACCGGAACGACGACATCGCTTTCGATTTCGACCACTTCGCAGTCCGCCTCGTCGGCAACGCGTGCGCGCCATTCGGCCTGATGGCGCAGGTAGCCCATGTCGCAGACAATCAGCGCAGCGCCCCGCCCCGCCTCGACGGCAACCTGCGCCGGGTGCCCGCGGCCGATGAATGCGCCGAGGCCGCGTTTTTCCAGAGTTTGGAAAACCTCTTCGAGCCCCTGAAGCATAAAGGCAACATGGCGCTCGTTGGCTTCGGGATAGTCATCCATCAGGCCGAAGACGACGGCGACCGGCAGGCCGAGACCGTTGGCGCGCTCAATGGCATATTCGAGCGCGTGATTCCATTCGGCGCGCTGGCTCTGCTGCATCCAGTAGAGCACAAACCCGCCGGATGGATCGGCGGGTTTGTCGTTGAGTTGATGAATGCGCGCCGGGTGGATCATCTGCTTATTTTTTCATGCCGTAGTGGGAGACCATCAGGCTGAGGTCTTCGAGCAGGTCCTGCAGGTCCTGTTCGTGCTCGATCTCCTGTTCGATGATCTGCAGCGCGATGTTGTAGGTGATCTGGTCGGTGTCGCGCGTCTTTTTCATCAGTTCATTGTAGACGCTGATGGCGCACTGCTCGCCGCGGATGTTCTGCTCGAGCACGGCCTGAACAAACGGGTCGGTCGGCGGTTCATATTCGCAGTTGGTGAGCTTAAACCAGTCGGCCGGCGTGAGCACCGGGGTGCCGCCGAGCTGCACGATGCGGCCCGTCAGGAGCTCCGCATGAGCCATTTCTTCGGCGGCGTGCTGAAGGAGCTCGGCAATCACCGCGTCTTTCATCGGCCCGGCGACGACCTTGGTGCCGACCCAGTACTGGTAGTGAGCCAGCCATTCGTCAGCCAGAGATTTATTCAGAAGTGTCAGCAGTTCATTGACATCCATGCCGACGATTTCAATTCCGCGACTTCCCATAATCTGCCTCCTGTTGCTGTTTGCCAGCGGATTTTACGCCGGATGAAAAGAAATGCAAGCAGTCGATCAGGAGAGAACGATCAGGATCACACCGACCAGCACACCGGCCAGCGCCCAGGCTTTCACCCGGCGGTTGACATCGCCAAACAGCAGCGAACCGATCGTGAAGGAGATCACCACGCTGCTTCTTCGCAGGATCGAGAGAACGACAATCAGCGCATCGGGGTTGCGCACGGCGTGGAAATAGATCAGGTCGGCGGCGGTCAGCAGCAGCCCGATCAGCGGAATGCTCCACCGCCACCGAAACGAGGTGGTTCGCCGGCGATTCGGAAGCCAGAAAAGCAGAACCGTCCCCCCGAACAGGATCAGGTTGTAAAACGCGAACCAGAACTGCACCAGCATCGGGGCATACCCCAGCTGCTGAATCAGGTATTTGTCGTACAGGGCGCTGAACGTGCCGACCAGCGTGGCCAGAAAGATGTACAGAATCCAGCGGCTGCGATGAAAGTGCACGCCCTCTTTGCGCCCGATCAGCGAAAACGCAAAATAGGACAGGAACACCACGGCCATCCCGGCCCACTGCATCGGCTCGGGGCGTTCATGAAAAATCAGCAGCGCACCGATCAGCGTCCAGACCGGACCGGAGGCGCGCACCGGCGAGACAATCGATATCGGCAGGTGCTTCATCGCGAAATAGGCCAGCGTCCACGACACGAAGATGATCAGCGATTTTACAAGCAGATGCAGGTGCTGCCCCGGAGTCGCCTCCGGCAGATAAAAGCAGGTTTGCCTCATCATGTCCGGCACCCAGTGCATTCCGCCGTACACCGCGATCATCGGCAGAAACGAAAACAGCGTGGCAAAAAAAAGGACCGGCAGCACCGCGTTTTGATTCAGCGCATGCTTTTTGCACACGTCGTACAGTCCGAGAAACAGGGATGAAATCAGGCCGAGAAGGATCCACATATAAGACTCTTGGGTAAACAGGAATTTCAGGTTGTGCCGGACGCGGCGGGCGGATCGCCGGCCGGAACCACCTGCACCTGAAACGGCGCGGAGGCCGCCCCGGCGTAGAGTGTTCGATGCGGAAACGGAATTTCGATCCCCTCTTCATCAAAGCGCTTTTTCACTTCCACCAGCAGGCTGTTGCGCAGGGCCACATAATCGGCCTTGGCAAACCAGGGGCCGAACATGAATTCAAGGGCGGAATCACCGAATCCTTTGAAGATAATCACCGGGGCCGGCTCGTCCAGACAGTACGGATTGAGGTCCGCCACCTCTTTGAGAATGTCCATGACACGAGCCACATCCTCCTTGTAAGCCACACCGATCGGAATATCCATCCGGCGAATCGGAAAGCGGGTGACATTGGTGAAGGAGCCTGTGATCAGCGTCGTATTGGGAATGCGGATCAGCTGGTTGTTGAAAGTGCGCAGCTGAACCGATAGAAGATCAATGGAGTGGACGACGCCATGGTCGCTGCCGACCTGCAGGACATCGCCGACTTTATAGGGACGCTCCCAGACCAGAAACAGTCCGCTGATCAGATTCGCCAGACTCGTCTGCGCGGCAAAGCCGATGGCCACTCCGGCAATTCCGGCCGCGCCCAGCAGGGCTCCCAGATGAATCCCCGCCTGCTGAAGGATCGTCAGCACAATGATCATCGTGCCGACGTAAAGAACCCCCTTGCTCCACAGCATAATGGCCTGTTCACTGAGCCGGTTGCGGAATCCTTTGCGCAGAAGATAGCCGAAAAAACGAAGCAGCGGCAGGCCGATCCCCGCCAGCAGAGCGCAGCGGATGACCACCGGCCCGTAACGATCCAGCCAGACAAAGAAGGAATCGGTCATTAGAAATCCGCCAGGTGCTTGAGGTTGTCGAATGTTTTGAGCAGAACGCCCCGCCGGGCCGGTTCGCGGGCCCCGCCCAGCAGATGCCCGGCTTCATCAAACTCAGGCGCTTTCTGCGCATACACAATGCGGCTCCAGATTTCCTCGCCGCGATAACTGACCCGCCCGCGCCCGGTCCACATCCGGGTTGCCCCCTGATAAATGTTCAAGTACTGCACCCGCAGGCAGAGCCGTTCAAAGTTGAGTTTTTCGTCCGATGCATTGCGGATTTCCAGAGGAAACACCGTGCGGTGCGGATGAAACAGCAGATCGCTCTGCCGCAGCTTTGCCGTCGTTTTCAGCGCATAACAAAGCTCCCCTCCCGTGACCGAACCGAACCAGGAATTCGAAAGCTTCATCGCCGGCACCTCCCCGGCATCAGACAGCTCCGTTCCAAACGAAACCGACAGCCAGACCGGAATCCCGACAAAAAACAAAGCGGACTGCCGCGGCATCAGGCACATCGGCATTTCCGGACGGACAATCACCGGGCGGTCCGGAAGACGCGGAGCCAGCTGGATGCGGTCGATCGATTCGGGCACCATCCAGCGGGTCCAGTTCCGGCTCTGCGGAAATGAACCGGGCGACACCGACAGATCGAAGCGGCTTTCATCCGGCAGGTCGTTTTCATACGCCATATGCCACTCCTGCTCTCCGCGGTGAATCAAAAGATTCAGCGGACCCAGGCGCAGATTCAGCGTGCAATCCACCCCGATCTCAATCGGCTCCCAAAGCTGCTTTTTATCTGTCATATCACTCCGCACAACCATGAAAAAATCATAGAGGGCCCGGTCCGGCGGCGCAAATCAAATCAGGACGTCAGGCCGTCGAGCTCCGCCCACCGCTCGTAGGCGGCCTCCAGCGCAAGCGGAACGGCCTCGGCGCGTTCCGTGACACTGCGGATTTCCTCCGCGTCGCGGCGGTAAAACTCCGGGTCGTTCAGCGTGGCGGTCAGCGTCTCAAGCTCTGCCTCAAGCCGCTCGATCTGCTTCGGAAGCCCGTTGAGCTCATTGCGCTCCTTATTGGTCAGCTTGCGCGTCCGCTCTTTTTGCGGCTCAACGGTTTTCTGAGCCTCCGCCGCCGCCTTCTGCCGGCGGGAAGACTGCTCGACCCAGTCGTCGTAGCCGCCGGCGTATTCGCCGATGCCCCCCTCTTCAAAGACAATCGTGGACGTAACCACGTTGTTCAGGAAGGCGCGGTCATGGCTGACCAGCAGCACCGTTCCCTGATAGTCCGTGAGCATTTCCTCGAGCATGTCGAGTGTTTCCACATCGAGATCGTTGGTCGGCTCGTCGAGCACCAGCACATTCGACGGCTGCGCGAACAGCTTCGCAAGCATCAGGCGGTTGCGCTCGCCGCCGGAAAGCGATCCGACCGGCTGGTCGGCATCCGCCGGAGAAAACAGAAAGTTGCGCAGATAGCCCATCACATGCTGGCGTCCGCTCGGGGTCTGCACATACTCATTATCACCGCACAGGTTCCATTTTACCGTTTTCGATTCATCGAGCTTTTGACGGTGCTGGTCAAAGTAGGCGATCTCCAGACGCGTGCCGTGGATCACCTCACCGCTCACCGGCTCCAGGGTTCCGAGCAGCGCATTGATCAGCGTCGACTTGCCGCACCCGTTGGGACCGATGATCCCGATGCGGTCGCCGCGCAGAATCCCGGTCGAAAACTGATGAATAATCTCCACGCCGTCGTAGGCGCAGGAAATTTTCTTCGCGGTGATGACCTTGCGGCCGGACTGTCCCGCCTCGTGCAGCTGCAGCTTGACGGTTCCCGACCGCTCGCGGCGCTGCGACCGCTCGCTGCGCATTTTTTCGAGCTCGCGCACACGGCCTTCATTGCGGGTGCGGCGGGCCTTGATCCCCTTGCGGATCCAGACTTCCTCCTGCGCGAGCTTGCGGTCAAACTCCGCCCGCTGCCCCTCTTCGGCATCGAGCAGCGCCTGCCTGCGCTTCAGATAGGTGGGGTAATCACACTCCCAGCTGGTCAGCTGCCCGCGGTCCAGCTCCACAATCCGGGTGGCCAGCTTCTGCAGAAAAACGCGATCATGGGTCACAAACAGCACCGTGCCTCGCCAGCGCAGCAGAAAGTTTTCCAGCCACTGGATAGAGTCAATGTCGAGATGGTTGGTCGGCTCATCGAGGATCAGCACATCGGGCTCATTGACGAGCGTTTTAGCCAGCAGCGCGCGGCGGCGCATCCCGCCGGACAGATCCGCAAACGGCTGGTCGGGATCCAGATTCATCAGCGAGATCACCCTCTCGACCGGATGATCGAGCGCATGTTCATGATTCCAGTCCCTGGAAACCAGATCGAACACCGACCCCTCAATATCCTGCGGGACCGTTTGCTGCAGGCGGGCGACCTTGACGCCGCTCTGACGGATAACCGTGCCGTCATCCGGCTCCAGCGATCCGTCGACCAGCTTCAGCAGGGTCGACTTGCCCTCCCCGTTGCGGCCGATCAGACAGATCCGTTCGCCCGGCTCAATCTGGAGCGTCACCCCGTCGAGCAGTTTGGGTCCGCCGAACGCGATCTGTAAATTCTGTAAGCTGAGTAATGCCATAAGGCGCGCAAATGTAACGGTTCCCGCCCCGGAAACAAGCTTAACCTGTCCCGGGCCCCCTCACGCACGCACGTCTGTCTTCACGATCGTAAGTTTAGACGTGCGCCATCAAATTTGCTGAGTATCATTGGGCCATGCAGTGGAAATCATTCCATCATCCCGACCTCTCGGCACCGGTGATTCGGCGCCGGGCAGGTGAAGAACTGATTACGCTTTTAGCCGGCACAGCGGAACTCCTGCTGTCTCGAGGGCTGAGCAGCCTCTACTGCGGCTGCTACCCCAACCGCAACGCATACCGTTCCGCCGTCACCCGATTGCGGAAACGCGGCCTGATCACAACAGAAAGCCGCAAAGGAGAGCTGCCCTCTTTGAAATTAACGCCCGCGGCCGACGCCAGCCTTCCCCTGTACTACACGCCTCACAAAGCCTGGAACCAGAAATGGAACAGGCGCTGGTACATCCTGATGTTCGATGTACCCGAAAAAAATCGCCCGTACCGCGACCATCTCCGCGCATTTCTAAAGCAAAACCGCTTCGGATGCCTGCAACGAAGCGTCTGGGTCACACCTCGCGACGTACGCCCGGACTACGACGATCTGAACAAAGCCGCCGCCGTCGATACGGTTGCCTTCCTGTTCGAAGCGCGAACCGTTCTGGGATTCGGCCCGCAATCCGTTGTGCGCGAGGCCTGGAACTTTCAGCTCATCCACCAGCTTCAGGAGCATTACCTTCAGGTTGCTCAAGAAAACCTTCTTCGCCTGAAAAATGGACCTGCTCAATCCAGCGACCTCGTCACCCTATTGCGGGCAGAAAATCATGCCTACGCGCAAGCCCTGTCCCTCGACCCCCTCCTGCCCAGGGAACTGAATCCTCCCGGCTACCTCGGACTGCAGGTCGCCGACTGCCACAGGAACCTGATTCATCAAACCATTGAAAAACTGTAATACATACGTCTGTGCTCACGATCGTGAGCACAGACGTGCCTAAAAACCCGTTGAGGAAAATATGATTATCCTGTTGTCCCCATCCAAAAGCATGGAGCTGACGCAAGCCCCCTCCGCAAACGTCACCCGCCCCGACTTCTTAAGACAGGCCGAACTGCTGATCGAAACCCTGCGCGGCTTTTCCATAAAGGAACTGGTCGACTTCATGGACATCAGCGAAAAGCTGGCGGCCCAGACTGCGGAGCGTATTCAACACTGGCACCTGCCCTTTACACCCGACAACGCCAAACCGGCCCTCTTCGCCTTCACCGGCGATGTCTACGACGGGCTCGCAGCCCGGTCCCTCACCGCTTCCGACCGGCAGTTTGCTCAGACCCATCTGCGCATTCTCTCCGGGCTCTACGGGCTGCTGCGTCCGCTCGACCTGATTCAGCCCTACCGCCTGGAAATGGGCCGGCCGCTCCGGACCGGCGATGCAAAAAATCTGTACGAGTTCTGGCGGCACACGCTCACCGCAGAACTCAACCGGCTGCCCGGGAACCTGCTGGTCAACCTGGCCTCGCAGGAGTATTTCAAAGCGATCGACAAAAAATCGCTCAACAAACAGGTTGTCAGTCCGGTGTTCAGGGACGGGAAAAACGGCACCTATAAAATCATCAGCTTTTATGCGAAACGCGCCCGCGGCGCCATGGCGCGCTTCCTCATCGAAAACCGGATTGCCGATGCCGAAGGGCTGACCGGCTTTGACCGCGGCGGCTACGCATACTCCGCAGAGCTCTCGACAGAAGCCGCGCCGGTTTTCATCCGACCGGAGCAGCCGTAAGCGGCAAGAACACGCCGGCCGCACCGTTCACCGGCAGGTTGCGCACCCGGCAACCGGCACCGGAACGGGCACAACCAGTCCGTAAATATCAAAAACTGCTTTCTTCAGGGAAAAATATGCTAAACTCCGCTACTCATGACGAAACAGGAAAACAACACGAACTGTCCGCTGTGCGGCCACCGGCCGGAGCACTTCTGCAGTGACCGCACTCGCGACTACCTGCGCTGTCCGCAGTGCGATCTCATCTTTGTTCCCCCCGAACTTCATCTGTCGATGAAAGAAGAAAAAACGCGCTACGACTTCCATCAGAATGATCCGGCCGATTCCAAATACCGGAAATTTTTAGGCCGGCTGTTCGACCCACTGGAAACCAAGCTCCCGTCCGGCTCAAGCGGGCTGGACTTCGGGTGCGGTCCCGGCCCCACCCTGTCACTCATGTTTGAAGAGGCCGGCCATGCGTGCGCGGTCTACGACCTGCACTACGCCAATGATCCGTCTGTTCTGGCAAAGCAGTACGACTTTCTCACCTGCTCGGAAACCATGGAGCACATGTACCGTCCGCGCGAAGAGTTCGAGCGGTTCGTAGAGCTGGTAAAGCCCGGCGGATGGATCGGCATCATGACCCAGCTGCACGACAGCTCAGTGGTCCCGTTCGAGCACTGGCACTACAAGGACGACGACACCCACGTCTGTTTTTTCTCCAAACAGAGTTTCCAAACATTGGAAAAAGCCTGCGGCCTGCGTGTCGAATTCCATTCGAACAGCGTCATTTTGTTCCGCCGCTAACATCGGCGCAGATGTTTTCTCCGGACAGAGGAAACTTCACGGGCGTTTTTTTCAATGCTGTTGCCAAGCTTAACGGCAACGAGTACCGTTTCTGCTCACGGGTCCTGCAGTTGTTCACCTTCCGAGTTTGCGGTTCACAGGACATCAACGCGTGCGGCAACTCGCTCAGCATCTGAATTTATGAAGCCTTCCATTCGAAACAACCTGCTGGCGGCGACGGCCTGCCTGCTGTGGGCCACGCCGTTTGTGTTCGTCAAGATCACACTGGAGCACCTGCCGCCGTTAACGGTTGCCGGACTGCGCTTCCTGCTGGCGGGGCTGATCCAGCTTCCCTTTTGCAGACAGTCGCCGTTCCGGCTGCTGCGAACAGAAACACGGACGGTCATTCTGGTGTCGCTGTTCCAGACCATCCTGCTTTACGCGGGCTTTTTCTATGCCCTGACCCTGGTGCGCGGCGCGCAGGCCGCCATCGTGATCGGCTCCGGCCCGCTCATCGCCGCCATTGCCGCGCACTGCACCATGCACGACGACCGGTTAAGCCGCCGCACCCTTCAGAGCATCGCCT
This sequence comes from Tichowtungia sp., assembly GCA_041584215.1. Classification (GTDB taxonomy): domain Bacteria; phylum Verrucomicrobiota; class Kiritimatiellia; order Kiritimatiellales; family Tichowtungiaceae; genus Tichowtungia. The sequence goes on from JBFHEM010000044.1 coordinate 25,184, forward strand.
TCGGCATCAGCGGCATCATCATCGTCAGCCTGGCCACCAAGCCGTGGGAGCCGGTCGGGCTCAAAGAGCTGCTCGGCATCGGCATCCTGCTGACCGGATCGGTGGTCTCCGCCGCGGGCAATATTGTTGTCGCAAAACGGCGCGGCCGCCTGCCGGCCGTGGAACTCAACAGCATCCAGATGCTGGTCGGCGGCGCGGCGCTGTTTTTGATCGCGCTGCCCGTCGACGGCGCGCCGGACCTGAACCTGCCGATCGAGTTCTACGGCGCGCTGCTCTGGCTGGCCCTCGTCTCCGCGGCCGGCTTCGGCATCTGGTTTCACCTGCTCAGCCGAGAAAAGGTTTCGACGCTCAACATCTGGAAATTCCTGATTCCGCTTGCCGGCGCAACCCTCAGCTGGATTCTCATCCCCGGCGAACACCCCGACCTGCCGACCCTGGCGGGAATGGGGCTGATCATCGCCGGAATTGTCCATTCGCAACGGAGGCCTGCTGATGGCTAAGCAAAAACCGGACGTCAAAATCGAAAGCTGCGGGCTGTACACGCCGCTCGAAAAAGAGGGCAAGGCGCTGCCGAAACTGATCCGCTTCACCGACGAAATCCCCTGCCAACCCGGCGTGGAATTCGGCTATATCCTGCACGTCCGCAAAGGGCGCGGCCGAAAGCTCACCTTCCAGATCGATCACCCGCCCTTCTTCCGCGACGGCGCAATCGATCCGCCCTTCACCGGCGAGGAATACGTCCGTTCCAATGACTGGAAATTTTTTCTCGGCGACACCACCTGGGAGCCGATTGAGGACAAGGCGGGTCCGTGGCGCATCCGCAGCTGGCTCGACGGCGAGCTCATCGCCGACCGCACCCTCACACTGATTCTATAAAACAGACATGCGCCCCGATAAAAACCAGCAGACACCTTTTGCTTTCACGGTGCCGCTGATCTGATAACAATAGGCAGCTATGAAACAAAATTCGCACACCATCAAACTGACGGCTGAACAGCAAACCAAACTGCTCGCCGCGCTCCGCCACCCGAAATACACGCCGACAGAGGTCCCCCACACGCAGATTGCCGTGGCAACCGACAGCTGCCGCATCAATCTCTACAACTCCGGCAAATGCCTCGTCCAGGGCAAAGGCGCCGAAGACTGGATCACCTTTGTGCTCGAACCGGAAATCACCGGTGAAGCCCGCCTCGGCTACGAAGCCGTCCACGACCCCGAAAGCGTGCAGCCGCACATGGGGATCGACGAAAGCGGCAAGGGAGACCTGTTCGGCCCGCTCGTGATCGCCGCCGTCTACACCGACGCCAAAACCGTCGACATCCTCAATGAGATCGGTGCCAAAGACAGCAAGAAAATCTCCAGCGACCGCGTCGCCCTGCAGCTCGCCTCCGCCATCCGCAAGCAGCTCGACGGCAAATACACCATCGTCACCCTCGGCCCCGAAGCCTACAACCGCATGTACGCCGGCATGAAAAACGTCAACCGCGTCCTCGCCTGGGGCCACGCCCGAGCCATCGAAAACCTGCTCGAAAAAGTCCCCGACTGCCCGCGCGCCCTCTCCGATAAATTCGGCCCCACCCACCGCATCGAGAGCGCGCTGATGAAAAACGGGAAAAAAATAAAGATGGACCAGCGCACCAAAGCGGAATCCGACCCGGCCGTCGCCGCCGCCTCGATCCTCGCGCGCGCCGGCTTCCTCAACGCCCTGCGCGGCATCGAAAAAACATTCGGCATTGAAACCGTCCCCAAAGGCTGTTCCGCCCAGGTCAAACAGATCGCCACCCGGCTTGTTGCCGACAAAGGCCCCGGCATCCTGCCCAAAACCTGCAAACTCCACTTCAAAACCACCGAAGAAGTCCTGCGCGCCAACGGCTACACCCGTTCCGACCTCCCCTCGTCCTGACACTCCCTGCCGGAACCATGAGCGCCCTTACTGATAAAATCAAAGGTGAACGGGCCGCTCTTCTGATCAGCGCCGCGCTGGCGGTCATGGTGTGGGGTGTTTTCGGGCAGACGCTGCGGCATGAGTTTGTCAACTTCGACGACAACCTGTACGTCTATGAAAACCCGGCTGTCGAACTGGGACTGAGCCGGGCCGGCGTCGCCCGGGCTTTTACCGGCCGTTATGTCGGCATCTGGCTTCCGTTCACCATGCTGTCCTACCAGCTCGACTACGAACTCGCCGGCATGGACCCCGGAGCATTTCACCGAACCAATGTCCTGATCCATACCGCAGCGGTCATCGCCCTGTTCCTGCTGCTCCGCTCATTAACCGGTTCACGGTGGCGCAGCGCATGGGTTGCCGCGCTGTTCGCCATTCACCCGCTGCGGGCGGAATCCGTCGCCTGGATCTCGGAACGCAAGGATGTGCTGAGCGGCCTCGTTTTCATGCTGACCCTGAGCGCCTATGTTCGGTGCGCACGAACCGCCGACAGCAAAGGTCTGGAAAGAGCCGGCCGTTATTCACTGGTCCTGCTGCTGTTCATCACAGGACTGATGTGCAAACCCATGCTGGTTACACTGCCTTTTGTTATGCTGCTGATTGACTACTGGCCGCTGAACCGGTTCGAAACGACCGGAGCAAAAAAACTGATATTCGAAAAGATCCCGTTCTTTCTGCTCTCCGCTGTTTTTTGCGGGATCTCGGTCTGGACGCAAAGAAATACCGTCACGGTCGGTGCGGATGTCACCCTGCTCTGGCGCATCGGGAACGCCGCCGTATCCTGCGCGGTCTACATCAAGCAAATGTTTTTCCCGTTCGGGCTCGCTATGTTTTACCCCCATCCGGGCACCTCCCTGCCTCTCTGGCAAATCTTGGCATCCATTTTTCTGCTGACATCCATCTCGCTGACCGCCCTGTTCATGCTGAAAAAAAGACCGTACCTGTTCACCGGCTGGCTCTGGTATCTGGGGCTGCTGGTTCCGGTCAGCGGCATCAAGCAGATCGGAATACACGCGCATGCGGATCGCTACACCTATCTGCCGCAGATCGGCCTGTATATTCTGCTGAGCTGGGGCATCGCGGAACTCTCTTCCAACTGGCGGCACCGCCGTTTGATACTTGGAACCGGGGCGCTGATTGTCCTGGGCGGACTGGGCGCGAAGGCCTGGCTTCAAACATCATATTGGCGCGATGGAGAAGCGATCTGGATTCACACTCTGTCGCTTACGGACGACAACAAAATCGCAAACTACAACCTGGCGCGATCGCTGGAAAAAAGCGGAAAAACCGAAGCGGCCATCGAGCAGTATCAGCGCGCGCTGCGGGTCTGGCCGCAGGACACAGGCGCTCTAATTAATCTGGGATGCATTCTGGCGGCCGGCAACCAGCTTGAAGCCGCCCGCAATCTCTTTGAGCGCGCGCTGGAAATCAACCCCGATTCAGCTGAAGCCCATACCGATTTAGGCATCGTCCTTGCAAAACAGGGCGACATCAACACAGCCATCGGGCACTACCGGCAGGCTCTGGAACGCAACCCTGATTATCTGGAAGCCCGCATCAATCTGGGCCTTGCAGCAGCAAGACAGGGGAACATCTCCGACGCCATAGAACATCTGCAACTGGCTTTAAAAATCAAACCGGACTCTGCCGGCGCACACTACAACCTTGGCCTCATTCTGGCCAAACAGGGCAGAACCAAAGAAGCCATGCCCCATTTCCAGCAGGCGTGGAAAACAAACCCGCACGGCAAGATTGGGCAGCAGAGCCAGCAGCGGATGAACCAGATCATCCGGGCGGATTTGACGGACTGAAACGACTGCGAGCCGAAGGTGTTTGTGAGAAATACATGCACACCGCTCTCTGAAAGACCGGCCCGGCGCCTAGGTCACCGCCTCGCCGCACAGCCCGTCTCCTCTCGCCGATTCAACCTGAACCGGCACCACCGTTCTGAGCAGCTCTTCCGACCCCGGGAAACGGGTCGGGACATAATGCCGGGAACCGCCGGAACAGATGCCGTCCCGGCAGCCCTCGACAAGCACTTCGACGGTTTTTCCGACAAAACTCCGGTTGAAAACAAGAGCCATTTCAGCGGCCAGCTCAGCCAGCCGCTGATGGCGGACCTGCACAATCTGCGGATCAACCTGTCCGGGCATCTCGGCCGCACGGGTTCCCGGCCGCGGTGAATAGTTGAAAATGTGCATGCCCGCAAAGCCGGTTTGTCTGCAAAACGCAAAGGTTTCCTCGAACTCCGCATCGGTCTCGCCGGGGAATCCGACGATCACATCGGTGGTGATGGCCGGGTGGCCGAGCGCGGCGCGGGCGCGCCCGACGGCGGCTGCGTACTCGGCCGCAGAGTAGCCCCGGCCCATGCGTGCGAGCACTCCGTTGGAACCGGACTGCAGCGACAGGTGCAAATGCGGCATGATGTGCTCAGATGCGGCCCAGACCGCCAGCAGTCCGTCGGTCAGCTCTGCCGGATGCAGGCTCGACATGCGGATTCTTCCAATGTTCGGAACGGCCGCAATCTTTCCCAAAACATCACGAAGTGATCGGTCCGCGCTGTCGCGCCCGTACAGGCCGACATGAACGCCGGCAATGACAATTTCCTTATAGCCGCGCTTCACCAGCTCTTCGGCTTCGGCGACGGCCGCCTCGACCGATTTGTCGCGCGGCGTCTTGCGCAGCTGCGGCACAATGCAGTAGGCGCAGCCCGCATCGCATCCGTCCTGGATCTTCAGGAAAGCGCGGGTCTGTCCGCCGAAATCATCCACGGCCAGCTCATCGGCGTTGTCCGGCAAATGGAAATCCGGATTGGGCAGCGAAAAGCTCTGCAGCTCATCGGCAATCATCTGAATCCAGCCCGCGCCGGCCGCAATCCGCACGTCAATTCCGTCAACGCCATCGGTAACGTCCGCAGCGGCGGCGCAGCCGGTCAGGAACACTGCGGCGCCGGGGTTTTTGCGGACAAGACGGCGCACGGACTGACGCGACTTTTGCACCGCGGTCGCCGTCACCCCGCAGGTATGCACCACAACCAGATCGGCAGGCTTATCGTTCGCCCTGCTCAGGCCGAAGCCTTCGAGCAGGCGGGCAATCTGCCGGGCATCGTACTGGTTGACCTTGCAGCCGAGCACGTCCAGATCATAGGTATGCAGGGATTTCATATCCGCAATGGAGTACAGAAAAGGGAGTGAGGATGCAACCATCCATCACTCCCTTTCACCGGCGCACCGCGCGCGGTCTACATTTTTTCGACACGCATCGTGCCGTCGCCGCCGGTCAGCACGCGAACGCGCTCGCCGACAAAAAACTGGACATCGTTTTTCTGGACCACCGCCATCGAGCTGCCGCTGTCGAGCAGCACGGTGATCTCCAGGCCGTTATAGGAACCGATCTTGTCTTCCGCCAGATGCCCGGCACCCGCGCCGGCAAGTGCACCGCCGACGGTCGCCAGTTTGCGTCCGTCGCCGCCGCCGATCGTGCTGCCGACCACGCCGCCGGCCACGGCCCCGACGACCGCTCCGACACCGGACTTGGTCCCCTGAACCTTCACCGGCTTGACAAACTCAACCGTGCCCATCTGCACCGTCTGGGCCCGCTGGGCCTGCGCACGCGAATACACCTGACCCGACTGGCTGGCACAGCCCGCCAGCACTGCGCCTGCTGCTAAAAGTGAAATAATCCGTACTGCTGTTTTCATCGTGTACCTCCTGTTTATGGCGCTATTTTACGCCGGTTTCCCATTCCCGCAAATCCTTTTCTCTTTACCGTTTGACGCACCGAAGTCAGATCTATTCAAAAAAAACTGAACTTTTCAAACCCGCAGCAAAAAAGATACCGGGAGTTCCAATCCGCCTTCGCCGAGCTTCGGCGTGACAGGGTACTTGGAACCTCCCGGTTAAGTCTTGATGGGCAACTTTGAATATCCAAGTGAGCTTCGAGAAAACAAAGGGGTTTCGTTCTTCTGCCGCGAAGATCCATCTCGATCAGCATCATTGCGGGATGCCTGTTTTAAATACTCTGTATAACCGCTTTGCATAGCCAGCATGGACCACCTTGCGGCCTTCTCAGGGTCGGGCTTAACCCATTTCCCATCTGTAAAGCACACAGAAAGCCGCCACAGGGCCTGAGCATGCCCCTTCACTGCAGCCCTGCGCCATGATTTTGCAGCCTTAAAACGGTCAAGCGGAACCCCAAGACCCTGTTCATACCAACACCTATCCTAAAAATAAGGCGACAGGATAGAGCCCGCCGCCTTAATCAATATATATTCCTGCCAAGACGATTTACCACCCGACGGTCGACCGGCGACCGGCTTTGGTGATCTGCGTTTCGTCCTCCCAGACCGCCAGCCCGGAACCGACTTCGGTCAGCGAAAGCTGGAAGGAATAGGTTGTCTGACGGTCTTTACCGACGCTGACACGGTCTTCGAGCAACTTGCCGGACAGGCTGTAGTCAGGCAGATGTGTGGTGGCGGAAGCGGGCTCATCGTTCATAAACGCAGCATACTCCGATGCACTTTTCGCCAGCGGGTCTTCGGCCCGTCCTCCGAGCCCCATGGTCGTGGTGGTGACCACCTTTCCGGTCCGGTTGAGCGCAACCCGGATTTTCTTGGTCAGCGAATCGGTATCGACGTGCTGCTGGGTGTTGTTGATGATGCGGCTGATTGCAAGAACCGCCGGCTGTTTGGGCGCGCGTTCGAGTGCTCCCGATTCCAGCAGCGAAGAGACCAGACGGTCGGCTGCATTATTCCAGTCCTGAATATTGATCTGATTGAGCGAGACAATGGTTTCGTTGCCCTGCGGGTTAATATAGCGCGCTCCCGGGGTTGCGCATCCGGTCAGGAAAGCGAGTGTGAGCAGGCCGGCTCCGAAAGATATTATTTTCATCATGGGGTTTGTCCTTTAGCTTTCTTAATTAAAAATGGATCGTCGCGCCAGAGACTCCTGAAGCTTCAACACAAAATCGACCGCATTGGGCCGGGGGGCAATGGCGGAAACTGTTTTTTTCTCCATTCCGAGAAACCGCAGCGATTTCCATGCGGTCGAGGAGGAGTTGACCTGCATTCCGTTCTCATCAAACCATTCGATGGCATAATTGATACTCACCGGCTTGGTCATATTGCTGGCGAGGACGACCTGCACCTGTTTCAAATCGCCGCTGACCACGCCTTCGTTCACCTGAACAACATGGATCTTCCGCCGCAGGGTCAGGTCGAGCATCACCCGTTTGTCCGGAACAAGATTCGGCGTTCCGACCGGCTGAGCGCTCTCGACGGTGGCAACAGAAATGCGGGTACACCCGCCGCACAGAACGGCTCCCGCCGCAATCATCATCAGCAATGCCTTGATCATAATCCCTCCTGGTTGAGTGTAAACTGAGAAACGATCGGCTGTGACAGGTTGTTCACACAGCGAATCATCACAAGATGAGTCTGCCCGGGAGTCACCGTTACGGCCCTGGCACAGCCGCCCACCTGAACCGTCAACCGTCCGTCGGCCGGGGTCGGCATCCGGATATACGAAATCTCTTTGGGCAGCGTGCTCCAGGTCCGCAGGTCGGCAATGTTGGTTGCGGCCTGATAGCCGGCACTGGCGATCCTGGTCGCCAGCTGCGCCCACTCGTTCCCGTTCTTCTTCGCGGCTTCCTCCGCCGCGTAGCCGGCCAGCGCCTTGGTGGCTGTTGTCAGCAGCGCTTTCGTCATCATGACCGGCCATTCATTCTTGAAATCGCGACTGATGACCGCATCCATGCTGCAAAGCCGCTCACCGCTCAGGACAGAACTGTTACCCGCACGGGCGGTGAAACCGGGTATATAATTATCATGAAATGCAAGACGGGGGAAGGATGCCCCGACATAGGAAATCTCATCCGTCAGAAGAAACAACGGAATATCGATTCGAATGGAGCTGCGCGTCGGGGCGGAGCCGGCAGAATAAATGATATACGTGACCGGCTCTGCCGCGGCCCCGTTGGCCATGGCTTCCGCCATCGCAACATCTGCAGAGATATAGCTCCCGGGAGACATTCCTTTCACTCGCTCGAATGACTTGAGGGCGCGTTCCATGTCGGATTGATCCAGCCCCATGTGGCTGAAAAACAAGCCGTCCACAAAAACAGAAAACGGGTTGACGTAATCCGCATATGGCAGCAGTCGCTGGTCCACCGCAGACACCTGCTGATTGACCGCCGATGAAAACGCGGCATCCTGCTGAGCCCGGTTCACATCATATGCCGGAGAAGCCGTTCCATCCGCCTGCCGAAGAGCGCCCTGCCGGGACTGCTCCGCTGACGCCGTCGCCTGCTCAAGCTGTTTCTGATTCTCGGCGACGGCATCGCGCTGCCGCTGCAGCGCCCGGTTCAGCTCAATCCGGGCCTTTTCGCTTTCTGACAACAGCAGATAGTTCAGGGCCTTATAGGTATTCATCATCACCTTGTCGTACGCCCGTCCGCGGTAGGGCAGGTGCGCCTGATTGCTCAGCAGGGCAACCGCCTCGGACGCCACGTGCACCCGGGCCGATTCCTCATATCGGTTGACAAGCTCTTCCGCCTGATCGAACGCCCGCAGCCCGCCGGAGACATCGCCGGCCGCCGAAAGAACCGTCCCCTGCTCCAGACGCCACAGAATTTCGTCTTTTGAGCCCGCAGACGCATCGGCCTTGGCGGTGACCTCCAGCACCGCAACAGCCGAATCCCCGGCCTGCCAGGCCTCCATCATCTTTTTGCTCTGCTGCTTATACGTGGTGCACCCGGAAAGCACAGCCAGCCCAAGCAAAGGAACGACCCTTAAACAGTTAATCTTCATAACGTTCCCTCATACACTGGAACCCGTCAGTTCGACGGGCGCACGACACTGCCTTTAATGACACCAAAGTTCTCGGTCAGGGTTCCGCTGGAAAACTTCGGGGTGACCCGCTCAATGCGCAGGGTGCCGACCTTCACCTCACTGCCGCCGAGCGACTCCCCGGTATCCGGGTCAATCATCTCCTCGCCCAGCGCAAACACGTCCCAGATCTGGCCGGCCGCGATTCCGGTTCCGTCTCCGCGGTTAATGGTGGCCTGCGGCCCGGTCAGGGCGATCACCTTGGCCGGATAGATCACATCCACCACCCGGTTGGCGACCTGGGAGCCCATCTCCTGGGCAATCTTGCGCAGCAGCTCGTCGGAAAAAGAACCGGAGCGGACCGACTGACTCATCAGCTCTTCGATATTTTTGTTATCCAGCTGAAAGTTGGCCGACTCGACCAGTTTGCTCCCGTTTTTGAGGTCGTAAATCCGGGCGACCATCCCCAGGCGGATCCGGCGCTTCTGGGCCACCTTGCCGATGCCGCCGAAGGTCGCGGTTTCAACAAAATCCTGAAAATCATCCACGGACGGCACAATCAGGTAGTCCGCTTCGCCGGGGGCAACGTTCTGGCCGGTCAGGCCGCCCTCTTCGAGCAGGGCGTCCATGTCGCTGCGGGCAACCACTTCAAATTTGCGCGTTCCGTTCAGAGAGTCAATGGTCTGTCCGTCAATCGCATCCGTAACCCGCTGCAGGGAAAGAAGAGACCCATCGGCTTTGGCTGCGGCTTCGATCGATGAAGCAACCTTCACATTGGCAACCGCTACAACTTTACGCTGAGCCGATGCCGCCCCCCCCATTGCACAAACAAGAGCAACGCAAACAAAAAATTTCATCGTATTCATTCTAACTTCCCCTCTCAGTCTTGATTAAACGTGCTCTGAATCTTCTTAATTTCGACACCCTCTTTGGTATCAACCTTAATGTCCTCTTTGGAATCCATTTTGATATCCACTTTGTAACCGGACTGACGCAGCATCTGGGCTTCACCGCGCAGCCGCTCGACCTCCGCATCATTGAGCTTGGTCTGCTGCAACAGCTGATTATATACCACTGTTTTTTCCCGCCAGCGGCGGAGTCCTTCCGGATTGAGCTGCATAGCAATATTCAACTGCATGCCGTCATGAATATTGATCATCCGTTCATAGGGAACCAGATCATCCCGAACCAGGCGGATGCGATGCAGGCCCGGCGCGGCCTGGAATCCGTTCAGATAATCCCGACCCGTGGTTCCGATCGCAAACCCGTCGAGCTCAACGGTCACCGCCAGCGGCTCAACCGTTGCCTGATTAGCGATAATCGTCACATTTCCATCTGCATCAATTTCCGCCTGCGGGAAATTAATGTCATTGAGGCTGATGCCGATCTGAAACTGAACCTGCTCCTTAGCCACCTGCACCTCGCGAATCTGCGCGGTCTTCTGTTTCAAGCCGGCGGCCATCTCTTTACTTGCTTTTGCCAGCAGCTCGCGCATCAGGCCGGTGGTGGCGGTCTGGGAATGTTCCGTCTGCTGGATCGTGCGGCTCGGCTCGACCATGCCGGCGGTCAATGACCCGCCGGTATTTCCATCCAGAATCCGATACGATCCGCGCAGCGTGAAGACCTGATTGTCGTATTTGACACCATAGGCATTCACCGACCGAACCTCGCTATCCAGCCCCAGAAAAGTGGCAAACAACAGATAATCCGCGCCGAGATTCTGCGCCAGGCGCAGCGACGAAGTCTGATCGTCGAGCAGAGCATCCAGGCTGTTCTTCTTTTCCCGCTTCAGCAGGTCGCCGGTGGCACCCACCACGATTTCGCGGCTGATGACCTCAAACCCGAGGTCAGTCACCTGGGAGGTAATCATATCCTCAAAGACCGGCATCTGGTCGTTGAGCTCCGCCTCCGCGCGGTTGGCACTGAAAATCGCCACCTTGCGGGTAGCCGGAGCTTGCGGTGAGTCCTGGTCTTGCTCGTACGTCTCAATCACCGTGCGCGACTTCAAAATCGGCTCCGCCGAATATCCCGTTAAAACAGCGGCCCCCACCAGGCACAAACTTATCTTCTTCACCTTCATACTTACACTCCGGGTTCTCTATTAACGCATTCTGTTGATATTCAATATAAACACTTAAATATCATCACCCATCATCAATAAATCACGCAAGCTTAAACCCCTATTTTCATCCCCCTCTTACAACCCTGGAACAAACGCGTTAGCCTCATTCGCCGACTGCGGCATTCAGGCGGATGTAACCACTCCCGACACTTACGGGGAAGCCGGCCTCCCAGACCTCCTGGGTGCTGTTTTCAGAAAGCAGGCTCAGTTCAAACCCGCCAGCCGTCCATGCCGGGTCCGTCAGCGACTCCGCCCAGACCGGATACAGGCTGACATTCTGCGCTGTTTTGGAGCGCCGGAAGGTAATGACAATCCGATCCGGACGGTTCGACACAACGCGGAACACATCCGATGAGTCGCAGGCCGTCATGGGGTCGAGTCCCTGCGCATACTTCAGCAGATTCGGGATGCCGTCACCGGCCG
>JBFHEM010000045.1:0-36125 GCA_041584215.1 Tichowtungia sp.
TCTCATGGGACAGAACTATTTCAATACACTTCCGCTGCGCCGTCAGCTCCAGGAGCTGGGCACCTGCCGTTTTATGGACGCTTCCGAATTTGCCGCCGGCACCGCCGCCGCCCAGGGCAAGAAGATTGTCATCGTCGGCTGCGGCGCGCAGGGGCTCAATCAGGGCCTGAACATGCGCGACAGCGGCCTGGACGTTTCCTACACGCTGCGCGATGCCGCCATTGCTGAAAAGCGCCAGTCGTGGAAAAACGCTTCGGAAAACGGATTTGCAGTCGGCACCTACGCCGACATGCTGCCGGGTGCCGACATCGTCATGAACCTCGCGCCCGACAAACAGCACACCAATGTGGTGGAAACCGTTGTGCCGCTGATGAAGCAGGGGGCCACCTTCTGCTACGCCCACGGATTCAATATTGTTGAAGAAGGCACCGTCATCCGCAAGGACCTGACGGTCATCATGGTGGCCCCGAAGTCCCCGGGCTCGGAAGTCCGCGAGGAGTACAAGCGCGGATTCGGCGTTCCCACCCTGATTGCCTGCCACGGCGAAAACGACCCGAACGGCAACGGCCTCGAAATCGCCAAAGCGCTGTGCGTTGCGCAGGGCGGCGACCGCGCCGGCGTGCTGGAATCCTCCTTTGTGGCCGAAGTGAAGTCCGACCTGATGGGCGAGCAGACCATTCTGTGCGGCATGCTGCAGGCGGGTGCGCTGCTCTGCTACGACAAAATGACCGCCAGCGGCATCGATAAAGCATGGGCTGTGAAGCTGATTCAGTACGGCTGGGAGACCATCACCGAAGCGCTCAAGCAGGGCGGCATCACCAATATGATGGATCGCCTGACCAACCCGGCCAAACTGAAAGCCTTCGAGCTGTCGGAAGAGCTCAAGCTGATTCTGCGCCCGCTGTTCGAAAAGCACATGGACGATATCATCTCCGGCGAGTTCTCCCGGGTCATGATGGAAGACTGGGCCAACGACGACGCCAACCTGCTGGGCTGGCGCAAAGCCACCGGCGAAACCGAGTTCGAAAAAATCGAAGCCGCCGGTGAGATCACCGAGCAGGAGTATTTCGACAAAGCCATTCTGATGGTTGCCATGGTCAAGGCCGGGGTGGAGCTGGCCTTTGACGCAATGGTCGAAGCGGGCATTCAGCCGGAATCGGCCTATTACGAATCCCTGCATGAAACGCCGCTCATCGCCAACACCATCGCCCGCAAGAAGCTGTTCGAAATGAACCGCATCATCTCCGACACCGCCGAGTACGGCTGCTATCTCTTCGCGCACGCCGCTGTGCCGATGCTCAACGAGTTCATGACAACCGTGGGCACGGACGTGATCGGCAAGGGCCTGGTGCTGGCCGACCTGTCGGTCGACAACAAGCTGCTGGTCGAAGTGAATGCCGAAATCCGCAACCATCTGGTTGAGATCGTCGGCGAAGAGCTGCGCGCCTCCATGGGCGCGATGAAGGCGCTTGCGCGATAACGTGGTACGAGCGTCTCGCTCGTTTAAGCAAGCGAGACGCTTGCCTTACATTGGAAAGCCGGATGGCGGGTTCGCTGTCCGGTTTTTTTTGTGTCCGCATTGAAGTTGTCAACTTGACATGTTTGTGGTGTGGAGTAGGCTTTGTTTAGGAGGCGAGTAAATGAAAGCGCTAGCAGTTGGTGAGTTTAAGACGCATTTTTCGGAAGTATTGGATGATGTGCGGCGCGGCGAGGAGTTTGTGGTGTGCTACGGACGCAAGAGAGAGAAGGTTGCGGTCGTTATTCCCTATGAAAAGTATGACCGGAAACCCGTAAAGCTTGGAGTCTGGGACAATCAGGTGGCATATCGTATAAATGATGATTTTAAAGTGACCGAAGAAGAATTTCTGCAGTTGTGAAAATCCTGCTCGATACGCATGCGTTTCTTTGGATGCTAATGGATTCTCGGAAGCTCAGCCCGGATGTGGTTGACGCGTTAACATCTTCGAACAATCAAGTCTATGTCAGTGCTGTATCCTTTTGGGAGATTTCCCTGAAGCATTCGGCCGGGAAGCTGGACTTGGCTGATAAGGTGCCGTCTGATCTGCTTGATGCTGCAAAATATCAAATGGGGCTTCACCTTCTGGATCTGTCTCCCGAAGTGGCTTCTGCTATGGGGCGCATTCCGCGGCTGCATGGGGATCCTTTTGATCGAATGCTGATGCATCAGGCAATCCAAGGTGGATTTTGCCTGGTGTCGGCTGATCGGCAGTTTGCTCTGTACTCATCTTGTGGCTTGAAGCTACTTTGGTAGCCGACAGGGCGAAACCGTTTTCCAAACCTTGGAAAAATCATGGACCGCCGGAAGACGAGTGGATTGCCGGAACGTCCATGACTGGTTCATCAGTGTGTTGGCGGTGGATTGCCAGATGCGGTCGAATGGTGCGCGTGTCGTTTCTTGGTATGGAGTGGACGGCAGATTCTGCACCTTCGAGTATTGTGACGCGCCGGGGCAGAGCTCTTGGGAATCGTATCCATTTGAAATTCCGGGGTCGGGTTCGGTGGTTTCGGTCTTAGATCGATATGACGGCGAGCGCAGTTATTATCGAGTGAAGGGTCGCAAGCCGTAGATTTTTACAGTTTCCAATGTATGGAAAAATACCTGCTGGATTTCCAATGTTTGGAGAATTCGGTTGTGCTCGCATGAATTGGCGGCCATTTGCGGTTCTGTATTCCGTTGAATTTTCCTTAATATTGCGGTTTACAAGGGCAGAGGCGCTCTGTATATTGCGGCGCTCAAATAGAGACAAACGAAAAATACGAGTTTTATAGAAGGAGCCTACAGTGGATCAGGCAGCAACAGCGGAAATCAAAAAAGAGTATCAAAAAAACGATCGCGACACCGGCTCGGTGGAAGTGCAGGTTGCACTGCTGACCAGCCGCATCGCCGAGTTGACCGAGCACCTCAAAGTGCACAAAAAAGACCACAGCTCACGCCGTGGACTGATTACCATGGTCAACAAACGCCGCAAATTACTTAGTTATCTGACGAAGGAAGACGTCACGCGCTATCAGGAACTGATCAAGCGCCTTGGCCTTCGTCGCTAAGTACTCGCCACGACAGCCCCGCACATTTGCGGGGCTGTCTTGTTTACGGCCGCGGTTCCCGCGGCGGTTATCCGTTCCATCGGATTGGGGACCGGTTCTGATGAATCCGTTCCGTTTGCCCGATGACAGATAGCCGGTAACAAAAATCTGAAATTCCGCCTGTTGCGGAGTTTCATTCCACTTGCAGGGACTCACGCATCCGGTCCCACAGGCTCCCGGAAGCAATGGATGCAGAAGGTAAAAAGAAATGAAAGATACAGTAAAAGTAGAGTTCGAAGTCGGCGGGATGCCGATGAGCTTTGAGTCCGGTCTGCTCGCCCAGCAGGCAGCCGGTGCCGTTTCGTGCAACTTCGGCGACAATGTCGTCTTCTCGGCCGTCACGACGAGCAGTCCGCGCGAAGGGTGCGACTTCTTCCCGTTACAGGTTGAATATCGTGAAAAATTTTATGCAGCGGGGCGTTTCCCCGGTGGATATTTCAAGCGTGAGGCTCGTCCTTCCGAATCGGAAATCCTCACCATGCGAGTGACGGACCGCCCGATCCGCACCCTGTTCCCGGAAGGCTTCTACAATGAAGTCCAGATCAACAACATGCTGCTGGCTTCCGACTGCACCCGTGCCTGCGACTTCCTCAGCATCAACGCATCGAGCGCCGCGCTCATGCTTACCGACCTGCCGTTCGGCGGCCCGATCGGCGGCGTCCGCGTGGCCCGTGTCAACGGCGAGTTCCTCCTCCATCCGACCCACGATGACATGCTGAAAAGCGATCTCGATCTCACCTATGTCGGTACAGCCGACAAAACCATGATGATTGAAGGCTCGGCCGACGAAATCAGCGAAGCCGACTTTATTGCAGCGATGAAGTTCGCTCACGAAGCCATTCAGCCGATCATCGCCGCTCAGTTCGAACTGCGCAAGCAGCTCGGCCTGCCGGAATGGAAAGTCGAAATCGCTGAAAAAGACACTACGCTGCTCGATAAAGCGCGCGAAATCGGCGGGGACAAACTGAGCGTGGTTCTCGAAGAAGGTGCCAAGCTCAAACGTCAGGAAGCGGTGAACGCACTGAAGGAAGAGATCAAGGCGCAGATGGTTGAACTGTTCCCGGAAATGACCGAAGACCAGTATTTCCACGCTTTCCATGAGCTCGAAATCGAGACCCTCCGTAAAAATGTTCTCGAGAAAAAGTTCCGGATCGGCGGGCGCGGCTTCGACGAAATACGCGAACTGAAAGCCCAGGTCGGCATCCTGCCGCGCGTGCACGGTTCAGCCGTCTTCAACCGCGGCGAAACGCAGTCTCTCGCCGTTGTCACACTGGGCCCGAAGAAAGAATCTCAGTCGATGGACGCCGTGACCGGTGGTCCGAGAGAGAAGAACTTCATGCTGCATTACAACTTTCCGCCCTACAGCGTGGGTGAGTGCGGACGCCTCGGAATGACCGGACGCCGGGAAATCGGCCACGGAAACCTGGCGGAGCGCAGTCTGGTTCCGATCCTGCCGAAAGACTACCCGTACTCGGTGCGCGTCGTCTCCGAAATCATGGGCTCAAACGGCTCGTCGTCCATGGCCTCCGCCTGTGTCGGTACGCTCGCTCTCATGGACGCCGGGGTTCCGATCAAAGCGCCGGTTGCCGGAATCTCCGTGGGTCTGTTCACCAAAGGCGAACAGTCCGACCTCGTGATCGACATCCTCGGAACCGAAGACCACTGCGGCGACATGGACTTCAAAGTCGTCGGAACCCGCAAAGGAATCACCTCCTTCCAGGTCGACCTGAAAATTCCCGGCCTCAACTGGGATCAGGTGACCGGCGCTTTCGATATGGCGCTCAAAGGCCGTCTCCAGATCCTCGACTTCATGCAGACCGTCATTGAAGCGCCGCGCACCGAAATGAGCGAATACGCCCCGCGCGTTGAAGTTGTCAAAATCGATCCGGAAAAGATCGGCGCGCTGATCGGCCCCGGCGGGAAGGTCATCCGCGGCATCACCGAAACCTACGGCGTGCAGATCGACGTCGAAGAAGACGGAACGGTCAGCATTTTCAGCTCCGACGGCAACGCCATGAAAGGCGCTCTCAAAGAGGTCAACGGGATCTGTGCCGAAGCCGAAATCGGCGCGCTCTACGAAGGAACCGTCCGCACCATCCGCGACTTCGGCGCCTTTGTTGAAATCCTGCCCGGCAAGGACGGCCTGGTGCACATCTCCGAACTCGCCGACTTCCGCGTCGGCAAAGTCGAAGACATCTGCAAAGAGGGCGACACCATGTGGGTCAAAGTGCTCGACGTCGATCGCGACGGCAAAATCCGCCTCAGCCGCAAAGCGGCCATGGCGGAGAAAGATGCTGAAGCCCACGGCGAAGACATCGCCACGGACTAAGCTTCACTCCGGTGAACCGAAAAGCCCTTCCGCTCGCGGAGGGGCTTTTTGTTGGTAATCAGCTCGAATGGAGATCCCCTCGGCCGGGCTGCAACCCGCAAAATGGGTAAAAAATTTTGACAGGATCAACTGGATTTACTGGATGCTAATCAGGGGGATCCTGTTCAATCACAGTCGAACCATTGTTGTTTTCTTTGAATTTCCGGTTCTTCTCGCAAGAGCGTCTGGGTGGCCAGAAATGTGCCAAAGGCACTACATAACTCAGCATGGGGCGGAGAGCCCCATGTCCCCCGCGCCCCTTCTTCCGATTGTCCTGCAGGGACAACACAAGCAGCTGCCATTGTGTTGTCCCTGCAGGACAAGCCATTCTTCCTTCCAGCCAGCCTTGGGCGTTGCCCAAGGCTGCGTTGTGTTGTGCCACCGGCACATCCATGCACAAGGCGCGAGGGTCCTGTCAAACGTGCGAACTTCAAGCAGAAGAGCTTCCGGAACTTCGTTCCTGGATTTTTGCGAGTTGCTTGCGCAGCCGAGGGGGCCGCGGGTCAGCGGTCGGCGGACGCCGTGCCGGCGTAGAGCGTCTCGACGGAACTGAACGCCTGATTTTCTTTGTCGCGGGCGACGGTGTCGATTCGTTGGACACGGATGTGCGGCAGGTCGGTGTTGAGCAGCAGGGCGAGCGCGCGCGGGTCCACGTGAAGCTCTTCGTGCCGCACATCCTGGTCGGTGTAGACAATCCGGTAGGCGTACTCGCGGGCTAAATCGAGTTCGCGCAGCCGGATCGGGGACACGGTTTCTTTCTTTTTGGCGCGCGGTTTTTTCCGCTTCTGCAGGGAGGGCAGGCCCGGCGGGGCGTCCAGCGGATAGCGCTGCCCGAGCACGATGGAAATCTGCTGCTCGAGGTCGTAGACTTCGCTCAGGCAGGTTTCACGCTCCAGCAGCAGCTGGTTGATCTGGATGGTTTTTTCCATTCAGGAGATCTTATTTTTTCTCTTTGGCGGCCGGTTCTTCGTCCGCCTCAACGGCTTCTTTTGACTGTTTATCCGCCTCTTTTGCGCCTTTTTCAGTCGGTTTTGGTTCGGGTTTCGGTTTGGGGCTGGCTGGGCGCGCGGCCGGAGTCGGCTTGCTGAATCCGGCGACGGGCAGCGGCGGCGCGGGATAGACAAAGGCCCCTTCCTCGCCGACGAGGGTTTCAATCTGCTGCTCGATTTCTTCGATCTGCCGGTAGGCTTCCTCGCGTTTTACGAGCAGCTCGTCAATTTTCAGCCGGCTTTCGTACGCCTCGCGGATGGTTTCGGCATCCGCCTGCAGGATGATGTCGATTGCGGAGAGTTGAATCAGTTTTTTAGCCATGGTTCTGATCTTTCTTTTCGTCTTTAAAGAACCGGACGAGCTGGGAGACGAGTCCGGCGCTTTCTTCTTCGTTGGGTTCATTCTTCCGGGCGGGCGCGTCTTCATCGCGCCCGGTCCAGTGTTCTAAACGGGTTTTTGCCGCCGCGGCCACTTCGGGATTCCAGCTGGCGCTGAGGGCGGTCAGTTCTTTTTGAGTCAGGGTGCTGTTGCTGCACAGCGCCAGGCGCACCTCCGCAGCCGGGTCGGAGATCAGGGCGCGTTTTTGCGCGGGGGTCAGATTCACGGAGTGCGCGGCAAACCGGCGGAAGGTGGGGGCCTTCTGTTTGAGAAGCTGTTCGGCGCGCTCGCTGAGGGTGCCGGTATAGATGATGCCGCGCAATGCGAGGTGCCCGACCAGGCGGATGTCGTCGTGCCGGTTGACGAGAATATCGACGCGCTGAGCCGTCAGGTCGTTGCGGTAGGCCATGCGCAGGCGCACGTCGTCGAGCTCGTGGTGGCAGAGCTCCAGGGCCGCCTCGTCGGGGAGGGCCGGGTTTTCTGCGAGTGCGAGGCAGGCGGGCCGGTCGTGCGAGGTGGCAATGCGCAGGGCGATGTCCGGCGTGATGGACGGGTTGGACGCCAGCGCCACGCGAACTTCCTGCAGCGGGTCGCTGGCGAGAACGTGCTGGACTTCCTCCGGCAGGTCCTCGCGTTTTGCGGTGCGCAGGCGAATGGCTTCCTGCTCGGATTCGGCCCGGGAGAGCAGGGTGTGCGGAGAGAGTTCGACGAACGGGTCGACGGCTTCCTGAACGACCGGGTCGTTGCTGAAGCTCAGGATTTTAAGGGCGGCAGGCGGCAGGTTTTTACGGGTCAGCAGCAGGCGCTGGGTTTCGACCGATTCGGTCTGTGCCCACCCGGTGAGCATGTCCGCGGAGGCTTTACTCTGGGCAAACAGGACGGCGCGGACCACGGCACTGTCGTCCGCGGAGAGCGTGTGCAGGATTTCCTCGGGAAGTTTTGCGACGGTGGCGAGGGCGGCGCGCACGGCGGGGGCTTCGTCAACGAGCAGCATCATCTGGCCGCTGCTTTGAATGGTCCCGTTTTTTGCGAGAGCGGTGCGGACGTGCAGGTCGGGGTCGCGCAGCAGGTCCCCGGTGAGTTTCGGGGAAAGAAAGCGGTTGGCGGCGAGCGCCTTGCGGACGGCGGGTCCGCCGCGCTGCGCCATGCGCACGAGCATCAGCTGGCTGCAGCGCGGGTTGGTTGCGACGGCGGCCTGCACGGCGGGGTCCAGGCAGGAGTCGGTCAGGTCTTCGAGCACCTGGCTGGGGACGGTGGGGTAGAGCGCGAGGAAGCGCAGAACATCGAGCTCTGGATAATCGCTGTAGAGGTCGATGAGCATGCGGCTGGGCAGCAGGTTGTGCCTGTACTGCTGGACGACCTTTTCGGGGCCCTGTTCGCGAATGGCTTCCAGCAGTTCTTCGAGTTGTACGTCGGCGGGCATGGTTAACGGTGCTCAATTAAAATTTCGCGCGGGCTGCTGCCGATCTGCGGGCCGAGGATGCCTTTGTCTTCCATCTGCTCGATCAGGTTGGCGGCGCGGTTGTAGCCGATGCGCAGGCAGCGCTGCAGATAGGAGGTGGAGGCCCGCTGGTCGCGCAGGATGATGTCGATGGCGTCATCGAAGAGCGGGTCGGCATCGTTGGCGGCGCGCAGGGCGGGGTTTTCGTCGGCCTTGCACGGGGCGAGGTCGGTGATGGAGGTTTTAAAGTGCTGTTCGCGCTGCGTTGCGCAGTGCGCAACCACGCGGGCGATCTCGGCATCGTTGACCCACGCGCCCTGGACGCGCTGCTGCAGGCCGATTCCGGGCGGGCAGAACAGCATGTCGCCCTGTCCGCGCAGGACTTCGGCCCCGCGCCCGTCGATGATGGTGCGCGAGTCGATTTGAGAGGCGACTTTAAACGCGATGCGGGTGGGGAAGTTGGCTTTGATCATGCCGGTGATGACGTTTACGCTGGGGCGCTGGGTGGCAATGATGGTGTGGATGCCGACGGCGCGCGAGAGCTGGGCAATGCGCGCGAGCGCGAGTTCCGCATCGGCCCCGGAGGTGAGCATGATGTCGGCCAGCTCGTCGATGATCACCACCAGATAGGGCATTTTCTTTTTACCCTGCTCCTCCATCTTCTCGTTGTAGCCGGCAATATTGCGCACGCGCGCCGGGGCCATGGTTTTATAGCGTTTTTCCATTTCGCGCACGACCCATTGCAGGGCCGGGACAACCAGTGTGGCTTCGGTGATGACCGGGCGAACGAGGTGCGGCAGGCTTTCGTAGGCGCTGAATTCCACCCGCTTGGGATCGATCAGTATCAGCTCGAGTTCGTCGGGGGTGAAGCGCGAGATGAGGCTGATGATAATGGTGTTCATGCAGACGGATTTTCCGCTGCCGGTCGCCCCGGCAATCAGCAGGTGGGGGGCGGCGGCGAGGTCCGCAATGCAGAGGGCACCGCCCAGCTCCATCCCCAGCAGAAGCGGAATGGCTGCGCCGGTGGTTTTCCAGTCCTTGGAACGCAGGGTGATGCCCATGTTGAGCGGAGCGGTGTTGCCGTTGGGGATTTCGATCCCCACGTAGGGCTTGCCGGGAATGGGCGACTGAATCCGGATGCTTTCGGCGGCCAGGGTCCGGGCCAGATCGTTCGTGAGCGCCTTGATGGAATCGACGCGCACGCCGTAGCCGGGCTTCACGCGCAGCTGCGTGACGCGCGGCCCGACAATGGCATCCCAGACGATGGCGTCGACGGCAAAGTCATCCAGGGTATCCTGGACAATCCGCTTCTGCCGTTCGAGTTCATCGGGATCAATAAAGAGGATCTGCTCGTCCTGTGAATCATCAAACAGACCGGTCGAGGGCAGGATGTACTCCCGTTGATCGACCAGGTCGGTCCCGTAGTCCGGTTCGTCTTCAGCCGGCGGGGGAGGCAGTTCCGGGGGAGCGGCCGCTTCAATCTCGATGGGTGCGGCGGTGGAGACGGCGTCGATCGGCGCGACTTCCGCGGCGGCCTGTTCGAGCTGTTTGCGCAGACCGGCGGCCTGTTCGCGCGTTTGAGCAATGATTTTTTCGCGCTCTTGCTGGAAGCGGGTCTGCAGGGTTTTGCGGGCACTGGCGGACTGCAGCGCCTCGTTGCGCCAGGCTTCCAGTTGCGCCTCGCGGGCCTCGTCGAGCCGCTGGGTGGCCAGATCCTGCGGATCGTCGACCGGTTCCACTTCGACATCCACCAGTTCATAGCCGGCAACGGACAGCAGTCCGTCGCCGATCTTTGACATGAGCGATCGGATCGCCTTCGATGAAAACGCGCGGGTTTCGTCGAGGGCGACCGGACTTTCTACGGGATTGTCGATGACCTGGTGCATAAAAGCCGAACAAGATACGGAACCTGTGGCGTGGATGCCAGTTTTTTGACTGCGGCGGGTGCAGATAATTTTTGCGACGGGAAGACCCCCGCGTCCCGAACAGGTGTTCGCGGCGGACGGCGCTGCGAAATCCCGGAGGGATCGTCGCTCCGTTGAGCACGTCTTTAGTCAAACTGCTCTTTGAATTCAGCGAACTGGCGGTTGAGATCCGCCATGGCGGCCCAGAGCTCTTGCACCTGGTTTTCGAGCTCGGCGATGCGCTCGTTTTCGGCGCGGACTGCCGCGACGGCGGGCGACTCTGCCACCTCGACCGGCTCGTCGGATATGTCGGGCTCGCCGCACAGCAGGTGCGCGTAGCGGTTTTCGCGCCGGCCGGGCTCCCTGGGCAGCTTGACCGCCAGCGGCCCGTCCGGCCAGTCGACCAGCGACTGAACCGTTTCGGCGGCCTGCGAGAGGTCGCCGAGCGGGTGCATGCGCTCGCAGTGTGTGCGCAGTTCACCGATTGTCTGCGGCCCGCGCAGCATCAGTTCGCAGACGACGGCCAGCTGCTGATCCGTGAGGGACAGCATCTTCGAGATATCATGGCTGTATTTCATCACGCGCGATCCGGCCGGCGCCTTTTCCCAGGCGATATTCCGCTCGCGCAGACTGTATAGCGCCCGGGCGACCTCCTGTTCGGTCAGGTCGGTGACCGGGCAGCGGTTGCTCTTCTGGTTGCAGGCGGTCGTGAGCGATGTCAGCGTCAGCGGGTAGTTGTTGGGCGTGGTGATCTCTTTTTCAATCAACGCGCCGAGCACCCGGGCTTCAACGGGGTTTAACAATGTGTCCATGATATTTCTCCTGAAAAAACAGCTTTTCCGGCGATGTGGTGAAGAACCCGCTCAAGCGGGATGCCGTTGCCGCCAATAATCATTGCTCGTGATTTTATATATTCATCGTTGAAGGCCTGCAATCCGGAAACTTTGCTTCGGCGACTGCTTTTAATTTCGAGTGCAACCACATGGGTGCCGGATTGTAAGACAAAGTCGGCTTCTGTCGATCGTTTGCTCTTTAGTCTTCAGGGACAGTCCATTGATCAGTGCGTTGTTCCACGGAATCAGTTTGGGACTGCTTCCACGCTTGCGAATCTGCCCCATGGAAAATTTTTACCACCCGTTCATTGCATTCACTGGAGAGGGCTCCGAGAGAACAGCCGAGCTTTTCGTATGAATGGTTCTCTCGGGTCTTCTTGTTCACTCCAGCGAGCCTGCGAGCGGGTGGGTTAATTTCTCCAGGGTCTGGAAGCCACGCTCGCCTGAAGGGGCGGCGCTTTAGGCCCGGTGCCCCGCCGGGCGCTTGCGGTGGGGCTACGGTACGGCTGCTCGGTGCGGATCACGCCGCGCGGGGCACGCGGCCTGCAGCCTTTTCCAAACCTTGGAAACATGGGCAGGCAGGAATGTCCGCCCCATATAATTATTTTCCAGGGGTTGGAAGAAAAAGAACAGAATGATGAGCACAGAATAATCGGCGGCTGGTGATGCGGATCGTTCTGTAAAAATTATTCTTTTAATAACCGGGCTGATTTTTGGAGAGCGGCGTCAGTCCTTCTATGTGGGACTGTCAACACCTCGGCACCACGGTGGGTGCCCAACCTTGACAAAACCCGCGCTTCACACTGCTCCTCAAGCCATGAAACCGCTCTCCGGAACGGCATCCTGGGGCGAGTGCCCCAATCGCCTGAAAAGCGATTTCCAATCGATTTTGTCAGCAGCGTTCGCGGATGCGTTCAATCGAGCGGGCTTTGCCGGTTGATATGTCGACATCGACAATGACCCCCTCCAGGGCCGGATCTTTTTTTGAGACATCGAATTTCTGCGGCATGCCGGTGATGAATTTCCGGATGACCGGCTCGACGTCGCGGCCGATGACCGAGTCTTTGGGGCCGGTCATGCCGAGGTCGGTGATGTAGGCGGTGCCGTTGGGCAGGAGGGTTTCATCGGAGGTCTGCACGTGGGTGTGGGTGCCGAACATCCCGGTGACGCGCCCGTCGAGGTGGCGGCCCATGGCGATTTTTTCGGAGGTCGCTTCGGCGTGGAAGTCGACGAAGACGGTTTTGGTTCGGCAAAGGCTGAGCAGTTTGTCGGCGGTGCGGAACGGGCAGTCGGCCGGATCCATGAAGACGCGTCCGATCAGCGAGATGATGCCGACAGGGCCTTCATCGGTTTCGATGGTGGTCATGCCGCGGCCGGCGGCGGCCGGCGGCAGGTTGGCCGGCCGCACAATGCGCGATTCGGTTTCGAGCATCGGAATCAGGGTTTTGTCATCAAAGGTGTGGTCCCCGAGTGTCAGGGCGGCGGCTCCTGCGCTCAGCAGGGCCTCGGCGATTTCGGGCGACGGGCCGCGGCCGCCCGCGCCGTTTTCGGCGTTGGCGATCACCAGATCGATCCGTCCCTCCGCCCGCAGCCGCTGGGTTACCCGCTGGAAAACCTGCCGGCCCGCACTGCCGACCATATCGCCTGTAAATAAAATCTTCATGCTGCACAGCTTAGCCGAATGGCTGCGCGGGAGCGAAGCGAAAGTGCTGTCGGCTCGCGCCGCCGGAACGGGGCGGGCCCGTCATCCCTTGTTTCCGCTGTTCGTTCTGTGCACACGAACGAGCTTTTTCGCGACGAGGATCGCGGCGGCTCCCGCGACCATGAAGCCGGAAAAGAGCTGGCCTTTGGTGATCCAGCCGAGGTAGAGCGCATAGCCCTCGTCGGGGGTGCGGAAAAATTCGGAGGCGATGCGGGCGACGGCATACAGCAGCAGAAAGAGCGCGCTGAGGCTGCCTTCGCGTTTTCCCCAGGCGGTTCGGCGGACCGCCCACAGGGCGGCGAACAGCAGCAGGCCTTCGCCGAAGGCCTCATAGAGCTGCGACGGATGGCGCGGTTGCATGTCGACCTGGGGAAAGATGACCGCCCAGGCAGCCTGTGTCGGGCGGCCCCACAGTTCGCCGTTGATGAAGTTGGCGACGCGTCCGAAGAACAGGCCGGCCGGCGCGACCAGCGCCATGCTGTCCGTCAGGTTCCAGAAGGAGACTTTCTTTTTCCATGCGGTCCACAGGATCACCGCGATGACGCCGATCATGCCGCCGTGGCTGGCCATGCCGCCCTCCCAGACGCGGAACAGAAAAAGGGGGTCTCTCAGGAATTCGCCCGGAGCATACAGCAGGACGTAGCCGAGCCGCCCGCCGAGAAAGACCCCGAAAATGGCGATCTGAACAATGAAGTTGCTGATTTCTTCCGGCGGCAGGGCGAGCTCGCCGCGTTTGGAGAGGCAGCGCAGAATGAGGTAGGCGGCGAGAAAGCCCAGCAGGTAGGCCAGTCCGTACCAGCGCAGCGCCATCGGTCCCCAGATGTGGAAGATGACCGGATCCAGGTCGTGCGTCCAGTAGGCGAGCAGTGGAGTCAGGGAGTTGCGGAGTATGGGAGTCATGGAGTGAGGGGGGTAGAGGAATATTGGAATATTGGAACGATGGAAAAGGAGGGAGGTTGATGTCCGTTTCTTGTTGTGTGGATTTCGTTGGATTCTTTGACGATGCAGGAGCTGTCCTGTTCCCTGCCGGCTTGTTTTTGCTGAATTGATTCGATGCGTTTTTTAAGTCGGTTTTCCATCGTTCCAATCTCCCGGAAGCCACTCGAGCACGCGCCGGATCTGCCGGTCCCAGTAGGCCCAGTTGTGGGTTTCGTCCGCGTGTTCTTCGTAGGTCAGGTCGAGGCCTGCTTGTTCGGCGCGGGTCTTGAAGGTCAGGTTGTCCTGATAGAGGAAATCGGCGGTGCCGCAGCACTGGTAGAACCTGGTTTTTCCAGACCCTGGAAACTGATCGGCCAGCGCCAGCGGGTCGTGGGGGCTTCCGGCGAGCTGATCGGCCGGGCCGAAAATTGCGTCGAAGTTGCACAGCTTGTCCCGTTTTTCGCTTGAGGCTGTGAGGTCGAGCGCTCCGGAGAGACTGGCCACCGCGGCATAGCTTTCAGGGTGGGTGAGCCCCAGTTTGAAGGCGCCGTACCCGCCCATGGAGAGCCCGGCGGCAAAGGTTTTGTCCCGATCATTGGACAGCTTGAAAAAGGAGTGAACAATCTGCGGCAGTTCTTCGCTGATGAACGTCCAGTAGGCGTTGTCGCCGATGTCGGTGTAGAAACTGCGGTTGACCGCGGGCATCACGACCGCCAGCGGCAGGCCGGAGACATAGCGCTCGATGGCGGTGCGCCGCAGCCAGGTGGAGTGGTCGTCGGAGAGCCCGTGCAGCAGGTAGAGCACGCCCGGCGGCTCGGCGGACAGGCTGCTGTTCAGTCCGATCTGTCCCCGGCACGCCTGCGGCAGGATGACGTTCATCGTCGAGCTGATTCGGAGGCTTTCAGAGAAAAAAGAGCATTGAAGCAGGGCCATGGGGAACCTTGGATTAGCGGGAAGCTGGAATGTCGGAAGGATGGAAGACTGGAACCGCGAGAAGGGAGTCCGCCGGTTTTTGTTTCATTTGCAACCCCATGATTCCATTGCTCCTTTGTTCCGTCATTCCATTTTTCACAGGTTGGATCCGCGCCAGTGCAGCTTCTGGCGCAGCACGGAAAAGTAGCTGTATCCGGGGGGGTATAGAAAATGCACCGGGTGCGCACTGCGGGTGATGCGGATGGTTTTGCCGACGGACAGCTCCTCGGAGTCCTGTCCGTCGATCGAGAGCAGGAGGGTTTTTTTTGTGTTTTGGACGGTCACGTCGATGACGGCCGAATCGGGAAGAACCAGCGGGCGGTTGCTGAGGGTGTGCGGGCAGATGACGCTGATGCCGAAGGCGCCGCAGCCGGGTTGCAGGATGGGGCCGCCGGTGGAGAGGGAGTGGCCGGTGCTGCCCGTCGGCGTGCAGACAATCAGCCCGTCGCAGGAGTAGGAGCTGGCCGGCTCCCCGTTGATCGACAGGTCGAGTGTCACAATGCGCGAGGAGCCGCCGAAGCCGATGACCACATCGTTGAGAACGCGGAACGTTTTTCCGGACGGGGTGGAGCATTCCGCCACGGTGCGGGCTTCGGTGGTGCAGGTGCCCGCCTCCAGCGCATCGAGGGCGGTTTCGAGGCTGGTTTCACTGACGCTCGTCAGAAAACCGAGACTGCCGAGGTTGATTCCCAGGATGGGAACCCGGGCGCCGTTGAGCAGTTTGGCGCAGAAGAGAACGGTGCCGTCGCCGCCCATGGCCAGCAGCGCATCGACCGTCGTGGCGAAGCGGTCAAACTCGATCACCTCGGCCGAGGGAAGGTGTTTGGCGGAGGCCTGATCGGTGTACAGCTTCCACTGCAGCTGATCCGCTTTTTGAATCAGCCGTTCAAAGACGTCCGCCGCATGTGGACGCCGGGAATTGGTAATGACACCGATTTTTTTCATGCCGCCGATTGTTGCGGGTCGTGCCGGAGCGCACAAGAATTTAATTTGCCCGGAGAAACCGCCGCGGGAAAAAGAAAACCCGTGCTCTCCGGAGGACGGAGCGCACGGGCATCGAACCGGCGGCCGGGCGGCTTACCAGTTTTCGCCGAGCAGCTCGAAATGCGCCTGGACGTGGTCGCAGGCCATGCATTTGGCCGGAGCTTTGGTGCCTTCGTGGAGGTAGCCGCAGTTGCGGCAGCGCCAGACGACTTTTTCTTCGCGCTCGAAGACCTTGCCGCTGTCGATGTTGGCGGCCAGTTCCTTGTAGCGTTTGTCGTGCTGTTTCTCTGCCACGGCGATGGCGGTGAAGACGGCGGAAATCTTCGTGAAGCCCTCTTCCATGGCCGTGCTGGCAAAGTCGGGGTACATTTCGGTCCACTCGTGCTCTTCGCCCGCGGCGGCGGCCAGCAGGTTGTCGCGGGTGCCGCCGACCGGTCCGGCCGGGAAGGTGCTGGCGGGGATCTCAATCTCGCCGCCTTCCATCAGCTTGAACAGTCGTTTGGCGTGCTCTTTTTCCTGGTCGGCGGTTTCGGTGAAAATGTCGGCGATCTGAACGTAGCCTTCTTTTTTGGCGACGGACGCGTAATAGGTGTAGCGGTTGCGGGCCTGCGATTCGCCGGCAAATGCGCACATCAGATTGGTTTCAGTGTGGCTTCCTTTGAGTTCCATAGTGATTTTCTCCTATTGGTTATTGAAATGAACATCAAACTATAAGGCGTCTGCCCGGGCTTTGAAATGTTTTTTCAGACTCCGGAAAAATTGAGACGCAGTTCCTCCAACGGATTTGCGGGCTTTTTTCATCGCGGCGAAAGGAGTGCGCATAATCCGTTTGACCATTTCGGAACGGGATGCAACCATTGCTTTTTTACTTTATCCGGAACCAGGGAGTGTATGGGATATGAGTGACTGGATCGGCCATGAATGCGGCATTGCCGCGATTCGTCTGTTAAAACCGTTTGAGTATTACGTCGAGAAATACGGGTCTCCGTATTTTGCAATCAACCGCCTCTATCTGCTGATGGAAAAGCAGCACAACCGGGGGCAGGACGGCTGCGGTGCCGTCGTTATTAAAACCGATGTCGAGCCGGGCCGGCCGTTTATTTTCCGCGCCCTTTCGGCGGACAAAAACCCGATCCAGCAGGTGCATCAGCACATGCTGAGGTCGCTGAACGAGGCCTTTGACGAAAATCCGGACGGGGTGAACGATCCGGCATGGATCAAACAGCATGCCAAGTTCGCCGGCGAGCTGCTGCTCGGCCATCTGCGCTACGGCACCCGCGGGCAGGGCGGCCTTTCCTACTGCCACCCCTTCCTGCGCCAGAGCAACTGGCTCAGCCGCAACCTCGTGCTGGCCGGGAATTTCAATCTGACCAACAACGACCAGCTGTTTGAGACACTCGTGGAGCTCGGCCAGCAGCCGCGCAGCGAAAAAGACACCGTGATGGTGCTGGAGAAAATCGGCCACTTCCTCGACGAGGAAAACGACCGCCTCTTCCGCACATACCGCAAAGAGGGGCTGTCCCGGCCCGAGATCTCGGGGAAAATCGCCGAAAACCTCGACCTGCTGACCGTGTTGAAGCGCTCCGTCAAAAACTTTGACGGCGGCTATACGATGGCCGGCCTGATCGGCAACGGCGATATGTTCGTGATGCGCGATGCCTGCGGAATCCGCCCCGGATTCTTTTACCGGGACGAGGAGTTTGTGGTCGTGGCCTCCGAGCGGCCCGCCATTCAGACGGCGTTCAATGTGCCGATCGATTCTGTGCAGGAAATCAAGCCCGGCCACGCGCTGATTGTCCGCAAAAACGGCGAGGTCATCCACGAGCAGATTTCCGAGGTCGATCAGGTGACGCCGTGCTCGTTCGAGCGCATCTATTTTTCCCGCGGAACCGACCGGGATATTTACAACGAGCGCAAGCAGCTCGGCCGGCAGCTGACCGCCCGCGTGCTCAAGGCCATCGACTTCGATCTCGACCACACCGTTTTTTCCTACATTCCCAACACCGCCGATGCCGCGTTTTACGGGCTGATGGAGGGCACCAAGGCCTATGTGGCTGAGCGCGCGCAGCATCATATTATGTCGGAGCGCAATCTGTCGCCCGAGCGGATTGTTGAACTGGTCAACTACCAGCCGCGCATGGAAAAAATCATGACCAAGGATGCCAAGCTGCGCACCTTCATCACCGCGGATGCCGACCGCACCGAGCTGGTTTCGATGGTCTATGACACCACCTACGGAATTGTGAAACCCGACGACACGCTGGTGGTACTCGACGACTCCATTGTGCGCGGCACCACCCTGCGCCAAAGCATCCTGCGCATCCTCGACCGCCTGCGGCCCCGCAAAATTGTCGTCGTCTCCTCCGCGCCGGAGATCCGCTATCCGGACTGCTACGGCATCGACATGTCCAAACTCAAGGATTTTGTGGCTTTTCAGGCGGCGGTTGCGCTGGTGCGGGAAACCGGACGGGAGTCCCTGCTGGACCAAATCTACGAACGGTGCAAAGCCTCGATGGATCGGCCGCGCGAGGAGGCCGTCAACGAAGTGAAACCGCTCTTCAAGCTCTTCAAGCCGCGCGAAGTCGAAGCGAAAATCGCGGAAATTCTGCGGCCGGCCGACCTGAACGCCGAGTTTGAAGTGATTTACCAGAGCATCGAAGGCCTGCACGCGGCCTGTCCGAACCACCAGGGCGACTGGTATTTCACCGGCAACTATCCCACCCCCGGCGGCAACCGCGTCGTCAACCGCTCCTTCATCAACTTTATGGAAAAAAGCGAAGCCCGGGCCTATTGAGAAACTGGAGGGATGGAATGCGGGAACGATGGATTGCTGGGCCGGCCGCTTTTCCAGTCATCGGATAAAACTTTGTGCGCCTGTGCAATAGGCTTCCAATGGTTGGAAAAAACCGATAAAAACGTTCCAATGTTTGGAACCTGTGAGAAGCAATGAGCGAGCTGAAACCCATTGAGCCCCTAATTCTGACCCTGCGCCGCAAAAAGGTGATCCTCGACGCAGGCCTGGCCGCAGCCTGCGGTGTGAAACCCCGTGTTTTGAATCAGGCGGTTAAACGTAATCCAGACCGGTTCCCCGATGACTTTATGTTCCAGTTGACGCGGAATGAGCGTTTTTGTGGTGCGGGCCTTTGTGAAAAAGATGGCGCTCAACAGACGATTTGTTTTTTCAGGTTGGTTCCAGTTGAGCTTGCCAGACAGGCGGGTATTATTCCCATCAAAGATGAATTTGTTTCCCATTGAAAGGTGTAGCTTATGAAAACCAGACCCAAGCTGACGGACTTCGACCTGTTTCTGTACGGACAGGGGACTCATTATCGCGCATACGAAAAGCTCGGCGCGCATCCGCTGGAGGAGAACGGCGAGCAGGGTGTCTATTTTTCCGTCTGGGCGCCCAATGCCGAGCAGGTCAGTGTCATCGGCTCGTTCAACAACTGGGAGGCGTGGATCCATGAGATGAAGCCGATCGGGAACAGCGGCATCTGGGAGCGCTTCATCCCCGGCGTCAAGGCCGGCGACCAGTACAAGTTTGAAATCAAAGGACCTGCCGGGTTCTGGGCTCAGAAGGCCGACCCGTACGCGTTCGAGACGGAACTGCGGCCGAAAACCGCGTCGGTGGTGTGCGATCTTTCCGGCTATGAATGGAACGATGCCGAATGGCTCGCAAAACGCAGATCCACCAACTGGCACAAGAGCCCCGTCAGCATCTACGAGCTGCATCCCGGCTCGTGGAAGCGTATTCCCGAAGAGGGCAACCGCTGGCTGACCTATCGCGAAATGGCCGATCAGCTGGTTGATTACGTCAGGGACATGGGCCACACGCACATCGAGCTGCTGCCCATCACCGAGCATCCGTTCGACGGCTCGTGGGGCTATCAGGCCACCGGCTACTACGCGCCCACCTCGCGCTTCGGCTCGCCCGAAGATTTCCGCTACTTCGTCGACCGATGCCACCAGGCCGGGCTCGGCGTCGTTCTGGACTGGGTTCCCGCCCACTTCCCCAAAGATGCGCACGGGCTCGGCTATTTCGACGGCACGCACCTGTACGAACACTCCGACCCGCGCCAAGGCGAACACATGGACTGGGGAACGCTCATTCCCAACTACGGCCGCAATGAAGTCAGCGGCTTCCTGCTCTCGTCCGCCGTCTTCTGGGCCGAGGAGTACCACCTCGACGGCCTGCGCGTCGACGCCGTCGCCTCCATGCTTTATCTCGACTACTCCCGCGAAGAAGGGCAGTGGATTCCCAATCAGTACGGAGGCCGCGAAAACCTCGAGGCCATCGAGTTCCTCAAGCACTTCAACAGCCTCATGCACGAGCAGTACCCCGGCTTCCTGACCTTCGCCGAGGAGTCCACCGCCTTCCCGCAGGTCTCCCATCCGCTCAATCAGGGCGGTCTGGGCTTTGACTTCAAGTGGAACATGGGCTGGATGAACGACACGCTCGACTATTTCAGCAAGGATCCCGTCCACCGCAAATACCATCAGGGCGATTTGACCTTTTCAATGATCTATGCCTTCACCGAAAACTTCATCCTGCCCTTCTCGCACGACGAAGTGGTGCACGGCAAGGCCTCCATGCTCGACAAGATGCCCGGCGACCTGTGGCAGAAATTCGCCAACATCCGCCTGCTCTACAGCTACATGTTCACCCATCCCGGCAAAAAACTGCTGTTTATGGGCTGCGAGATCGGCCAGTGGAAAGAGTGGGACGCCGAAAACAGCCTCGACTGGAATCTGCTCGACTACGAACCGCACCGCAAGCTGCAGGCCCTCGTCAAAGCCCTCAACGGCTTCTACCGGTCCGAGCCCGCGCTCTACGGCATTGAAGCCTCGTGGGAAGGATTCGACTGGATCGACTTCCAGGATTCCGAAAGTTCGGTCGTTTCGTATCTGCGCAAAGGGGAGACGCCCGACGAAGTGATCGCCGTGGTGCTGAACCTGACTCCGACGCCGCGCCCCGGCTACCGCATCGGTCTGCCGCAGGACGGCGACTGGGACGTGATTCTGAACACCGATTCCAAAACCTACGGAGGCTCCGGGGCCGGTCCCGCCGCAGGGGCCCGCTATGATGCCCACCACCTGCCGTGGCACGGCAAGAAATTCTCTCTGCAGCTCGACCTTCCGCCGCTGGGCGCGCTGCTGCTCAAGCGGAAGCAATAAGCCCGGAAACCGTTTCCAGAATGGCTTCCAGATCGTTCTCGGTGACGGCGGAGCAGTGAATTCCCTGCGGGTGGAGCAGAATGTTCGGCCCGCTGCCGCACAGCCCCAGGCAGCCGGTGGTGGAGACGCGCACGCGCCCCTTCCAGCCGCGCTCGTTGACCGCTTTTTTCAGCTGGTCTTTGAGTGCCGCGCCGCCTTTCGCTCCGCAGCCGGGTTTGTCCGGATTATCCCGTACGTTGGAGCAGACGAAAATGTGGCAGAGGTAGGGGGAGGGTTGTGTTTTCATGGGTATGTTCCTTGTTTGAAAGTAAGCGAAGGATCGTAGAAATGGAAGATTGGGAGAATGGAAGATTGGAAGAATGGAGGTATGGAAGGTTAGCTGATATTAAATCATCCTTCCCCCCCTTCCAGCCGTCCATCCTTCCATTTCCAGCAGAAGTTTTTTCCACGGCAGGCCGGATCCGTAGCCGCCCGGCCCGTTTTTGGCAACCACCCGGTGGCAGGGAATAAACAGCGGGAGCGGATTGGCGCCGCAGGCCGAACCGACCGCGCGCACGGCGTTCGGCCGGCCGATCGCCGCGGCGATTTCGCCGTAGGTGCGCGTCTGTCCGCGCGGTATCTTTCCGAGCTCGGCCCAGACCGCCTGCTGAAATTCAGTGCCCTCCGGTTTTCCAATGTTTGGAAACTTTTTTTCCAGGGTTTGAAAAAACTCGGAGGCATCTTTCCAATGGTTGGAAACCTCAGCTGCAAACGGTTTGTGCGGCGTATTTTTGAGGTGTGGCAGATCTAGTGCAATAACGCGTCCGCCATCATCCAGCGTTAGCATGATCGGCCCCCAGGTCGTTTTGAATTCAACCGTCTTCATGGCACCGGAGTATACAGGGGCGCGGCGCGTTATTAATCACGAATTGACACAAATAATAACCGGCTGCGGAAAAACCGGCGGTCGCGCCGGGCCGTGCGGATCAGCTGTTTAATCACGAAAAACACAAAAGACACGAAAAGGGCAGGGACGGTTCGCCGAACCGTCCGGTGCGCCGGCAATGTTTTCAGAATTTCGTTGGGAATTTTTTTTGCCGCAAAAAATCGCAGAATCCGCAAAATGTAGACGCGGTGTCTTCACCGCATTTTTCAATGGTTGGAAAGAAGAACGAGCGTCCCGCTCGTTTCCCGGCGTTGGTGCGAAGCGGCCCACTAATTATCACTAATTGAACACTAATCTGTGCGGATACCGTTTTTTACCACCCGCTCATTGCACTCGCTGGAGTAAGTCAGAGTTCATGGATGAGTTTTCATTATTAGCTCGGCTGCTCTCTCCCCATGTCCGCCATAGCTCAGCGAGCGACGGCGGAAGTGAGGTGGCGAACGGGTGATGGAAAATTCAGGTAGGGCGACACCTCCGGGGGAGCCGCACACCGCACCGTCTTCCGAACCTTGGAAGACGGGGAGGGCAGCATTTCCAAGGTTTGGAACTTTCGGCCCGCATTTTTCCAATGCTTGGAAAATGCGATCCAGAGAGATTGGCTCTTATTCTTAAAGAATGATGCTGTATTCACGTTGCTTGTAAAGTAATGATTCTTGCGGGGCTGGATGTGCTCTTGAATTGAAGATTAAGATATCAGAATTCAAGGACTGACCCCGACCCCGGCCGCCTTGCATCGCGCGGCAATCTGCCGCGCCGGTTCGCGCTGAATCACCATGGCGCTGATGAACGCGCAATCCGCCCACGCCAGATCCTGATCCGTCAGATTGCGCACATTCGTATCGACCAGGCGCACCGGCCACTCCGGCGGCAGCATGGCCGCGCCGGTCAGCAGCCCCGGCGGCGGCATTGAGGAGTTCTTGCCCACAAACGGGAGCGCATATTTGAAACTCCAGAAGGTGTTTGGAAGTTCGGGATAGACCAACCGGATCTTTATCGAAGAGCCCGGCACTATTTTTGCATTTTCCTGCCGGCTATTTATCCATCTGATGGCCGATCACGCCGCCGCCGACGCCGCCTGCGGCACCGCCGATCAGCGCTCCCTTGGCATCACCGGTGACCGCGGTTCCGATCAGGGCCCCGCTCCCCGCGCCGATGATTGCGCCTTTTTCCGTTTTACCCATGCTGTCCCACGTTTCGCATCCGCTCAGACATCCGAACAGCAAGCCAACAGCAATGATTTGCACTTTTTTCATGACGCACCCCTTCCTTTTTCTGGGTGAAGTATGCCGTTGCGGGGTGTGGAAGTATATGGGGTATAACCCTGCCGCACGGTTCCCTGAAGAGGTCGCATGAAGGCGGGTTATACGAAATTAGCCTGACTGATATTGATTCAAGTATCGGCGACAGGAATGTCGCCGCTCCGGAGGGGGGACATTCCTGTCCCCCTTTAATAGATTGAATATCAGTCAGGTTTATTTGTATTACACCCTGTGGAACCGGACCGTCTTTAGTTTTCAGGGGAGGGCTGGATCCATTTTTTCTGGATTTCGGCCGAGGGCTGCTTCGGCGGGCTTTTGCGGGAAAATCCCTGTCTGCCTGCGGTGCCGGAAACCGGCGACTCCGGAATCCGGATGCGCTGCGGCTGATCCGGTGTCTGTCGGGACGGAGCCGGTGCGGACCTCTGCTGCGCATCGGACTGCGTCGCCGGACGGCCTTTCTGGATCGGTTGTGCCGCCGGGTTTCCGGCCGGCG
This sequence comes from Tichowtungia sp., assembly GCA_041584215.1. Taxonomy (GTDB): domain Bacteria; phylum Verrucomicrobiota; class Kiritimatiellia; order Kiritimatiellales; family Tichowtungiaceae; genus Tichowtungia. The sequence goes on from JBFHEM010000045.1 coordinate 23,448, forward strand.
ACTTCTCCGCCGGATTGCGCATTCCGGACGGGCGGGGGCTCTCTTTTTGAGTGTTGACCGATGGGGTTCCGGATGACTTCGGCGGCTCTGTGCGCGACCGGGTGGACGGGGCGGGAGCCGTGGGGCGGGGGTCGCTCTGCCGGGTGGACGGGGTTGCCGCCGCGGGGCGGGGGTCGCGCGACCGGCTCGGCGCTGAGCCCGCTGCAGGCGATTCCCAGCGCGTGCGGTCGTCGAGATACTTGCGCATGTGATCCGACTGTCTGGACAGTTGCTGACGGGTGTCCGTGCTGATCCGTTCAAATTTCATCGGGGACTTTCCGCCCGATACTGCGTCGTTCAAGGGGCGGGCAATCGGAACGCCGCGTCGCAGCGGATCGGGCGCCCCGGATCGCCGGGATTCCTGCTCGCGGAACGTGTGTGCGGGCCGGAGGGTTTTGTTGTCGCTGCGGCGGCGGTATTCGTCGCGCATATGCTGTTCCCATTTCGGATCGGAGCGGTGGTGCAGCCAGCGGTTGTGCTCGTAGAGCGGGTCGCGCCGGGAAGGGTGCCGGCGGCTGTCAAACCACGGATAGATCCCGATGCTCAGGTAGGTGCGGTCGTAGTAGTCACCGAAATAATAGTGGCGGTAGCGCGGGTAGGTGAACAGGTTGACCTGCAGCAGGCCCAGATCGATGACGATGCCGGGGGAGAATGTGAACGCTGCGGTTCGGCAGGCAGGGGCCGGGAAATAGACCGGCGCGAACAGCACCCCCCGGCGCTCCAGCGGGTAATCCCAGTGTCCGGCCACAAAAACATACCCGCGCGGGGTCATGGCATAGTGGGACGGAATCCAGATCCAGTTCGGCATTGCGGTCAGCCAGTAGCCGTCGCGGCGGGTGTAGCGGTCGCCCGCCCAGTACATGCACGGAGGCACCCAGATTGCATCCGCAGAGGGTTGAATGCCGACCGGATCCAGGCTGCTGATCTGCGGCGGTTCCGGCAGGTACACGATGTTCTGAACCTGACTCCGCGTCCAGAAGCCGGAGACCCATTCCCAGCCGCCGGCAACCTCCGCCCAGTATCCGGGCACCCAGGACATGTCCGGCGGCGCCGCCCGCCAGCAGGCGCTGACCCAGATGAAGTCCGCCCGCTCGGCATCCCAGGCCCAGTAGCCGGGAATCCAGACATACTGCTGTCCCTTGGGGCGCTCCGCCGGCGGGACTTCGCTGATGTTCGGCGGCGGCTGCTGCGGCGCAATCAGCCCCGTTTCAACCTCCGTGGGCACCGGTTCGGCAAACGCTTCATGAACCGGGCCGCGGCTCAGCACCACCGGCTGTTCCTCCGCCGGCTCCGCCGGCGGTGCGCCGAAATCGTCCTGCGCCCCTGCCGGCAGGGCGGTTGCGCAGAGCAGGGCGATGCTTCCCATGGAAAAAAGCGAACGATATGCATTCATAACAAGCTCCTTTACTGTTTTTCGGCCCGGTTTCCGGCCGGTCGTGCCGGTCTCTTTGGGTCGCGGCAATTATAGATTGCGCTCTCCCTTCGTGGCGATTGTATTATCCACAACGTGCGGCCCGGTGAAAAAGTGCAACCCATCCCTGATTTTACGTGGCGAGCCGCGGCGGGACGCCGTGTGGAGCGCGCCGCCGGTTCATAAAAAACCGGGCCGGATCCTGCGGTCCGGCCCGGTTCCCGCTGGATGCGCGGCTTGTTATTCTTTTTTGCCGAAGCGGTCGACCAGTTCTTTTGCCCGGTCCCGGCCCCCCAGTCCGAAGGACAGGCCAAGAGCGAGGGCGGCCGCCCCCAGCACCATCGAGACCGTCGTGGTTACAATCTCTTCGCTGACCCCGAGCTGATTGAGCGCCATGCTTGCACCCAGGAAGACAATCGCGCAGTTCGCGACCCCGCCGATCAGCGCGCCGAATCCGCTGCTTTGGGTCGCATCGCCGGCCATTTTGCCCGCGAAGCGCCCGAGGCTGAGCGCCGCCAGCAGAATCACCAGGCCGGCCGCCAGGCGCGGCAGGTAGCGCAGGGCTCCGGCGGCAACGGCCGCCAGCGAGTCGAGCCCGAGCGATGAGAGCACCTGCTGCGCGGTGAGCAGCAGGATGATGGCCATCACCACGGTTCCGCCGATGGCGGACGGCGAGGCCTGGCCCTCTTTGGGCTTGAGAAAGTTCAGTCCCAGTTTTTCAGGGAGCCGGTCGAAGCCGACCCCGCTCAGGAAGCTCTGCACGATTCCCTTCACAAGACGGGCAATCGCATAGCCGATTCCCAGCGTGATCGCCGCGATGAGCAGCGCCGGAACCGCGCCCAGTATCTGCTGGAGCAGACCGGTCAGCGGCTCGGAGAGGGCTTTGATCTCCAGGCTGTCGATGGCCGAGATGATGATCGGGATGAAGATGAACAGATAGACGATCAGTCCGCAGATCTCCGAAACCTTCTTTTGGCCGAGCGCCTTCTTGAGGCCGAGTTTTTGCGCGCCGGCATCAACGCCCGCCGCATTGAGGAGATTGGTGACGATTTCGCGAACGAGCGTGGCGATCAGTTTGCCGATCAGGAAGATGATGACGGCGGCGACCACGTTGGGAATGAATTCCAGCACCTTGGTGATCATCGCCTGCAGCGGCTGCACCAGCGCCCGCTGGCCCAGCGCATCCAGAAACGGCGTGATGCCGAACAGGAGAATCACGTAAAACGCCAGCCGGCCCACCATCGAGCTCGCACCGACCGTCTTCTCGTCGACTTCGCGCGGCGGACAGACCTTTTTCATCCGGTTGTCAAAGCCGATTGCGCCCAGTCCTTTCGTCAGCAGGAGCCGCACGATACAGGCGACCAGCCAGTACGCCAGCAGGATGACGGCGGCCTTGATCAGGCTGGGCAGGACACCGATCAGCCGATCCAGCATCTTTTGCAGCGGTCCGGCGGTCTGGGCGAAGGCCTCGCCCGCCCGGGCGACTTCCCCCTGTCCCGCCTGAATGGCTTTGGAAATGAATCCGGACTGATCTGCCGTTTGCGCCGCAGGCGCGGCATCCTGTGCGGCGGCGACGGTTCCCGCCGCCAGCAGCCACAGCATACTGACCCCGATGATCGTTCTGGTGATGACTTTCATGCTTCTCCTCCTTTTTCCCTGTGCGCGTTCGCGGAAAACAGGCACCCCGATATTTCGAAGCATCCGGCCGACGGGGTGCCGGCCGGTTATTTTGTTTTCTGCAAATACAAACACAGTGGTTTAAACGATGAATGGTCGGCCATAAGCCTTGCTGAATCTGTCGCTCACGGGCGGAACATAACAAGATTCGGCGAATTTCGGCTATGGGGTATAACCCTACCTCCGGCGGCGGCAAAACAGGCGGCGTGCGCGCTCTTGGAAACGAGGCGGGCCGCGCCGGTCCGGCTAAGCGGTATCCATCGGCGCGCTGCATTCGATGACGCCTGCATGGATCGCGTAGCGGGTCAGCCCCGCTGTTTCGTGAATGTCGAGCTTGTGCATGAGGTGGTCGCGGTGCTTTTCAACGGTCTTGATGCTGATGCCGAGCTCCGCCGCAATCTGCTTGTTGGCCGCGCCTTCGGCGATCAGCTGGAGCACTTCCGCCTCGCGCGGTGTCAGCTTTGCGTGTTCGGATTTGCCGGACGGCGCGGATTGCGGATCGTCCGGCTCGCCCGCGGCGCAGGGGCTTAAAAAAGGGCTCCCGGTTTTGATTTGCCGGATGGCGCTGAGCAGCATCTGCGGGGAGGCCTGCTTGGTCAGGAATCCCGCCGCCCCCATCGCGATGGCTTCTTCGATGTAGGCATCACTGCGGTGAGCCGATAGAAAGAGAACTTTGGTTTGCGGAAAATCCCTGAGAATGTGCCGCGCGGCTTCGATGCCGTTGAGTTGCGGCATGGCGATGTCCATCAGGACCACCGCGGGGCGGAGCTGCCCGGTCATGGCCGCCGCCTCGCGGCCGGTGGACGCCTCGCCGACCACTTCGATGTCGCTTTCGCTGTTCAGCAGCATTCGAAATCCCTCCCGGACCACCGCGTGGTCTTCGGCCAGCAGTACCGTGATGTGCATTGAGGGCTCCATAGGCTGCCTTTCCGTGCTCCGTAACTTCCCGCGAGGTTCACCAGTTCCGGGCGCCTGATCAAAGCGCGGCAGCACACCTGCCGCGCTGCTTTGCTGCGACTTTTTTCGTTTCCGCAGGCGGATCAGCGGCCCGTCGGAGCCGATTGTTACCATCCATTGCCGCCCCCCGCAATCTCATTGTACGGCGTGCGGCGCTAGGGGATGGTGATGACCTGCCCGGCTTTCAGGTCGTTTTCGTTCATCATCTGATCCATGTTGGCGCTGTAGATCTCTTTCCATTTTGCGCTGTCGCCATAGACGGTGCGGGCAATCCTGGACAGGGTGTCGCCCGGCAGAACCTTGTAGGTTTTCGGAACGGGTGCCGGCGTTTGAATGCGCGGGATCGGGTCCGCACTCATTGGGGTGGAGCTCGGGGCCGGTTCAAGCGCCGCTTGCGGCGGCGGCTCGGCCTGCCGTTTCGGCGGCGGCTCGGACAGAATCGTTTTGACATTCGCCACCGCCGGCGCGGAGCCGTCGCCCCGGGCGAGCTGCCGGCGCAGCAGGTTGTTTTCGCGGGTCAGCCGCACGATTTCTTCGGAAATGCCTCCCTCGCTCGGTTCGACTTCCGCGGCGAGCGAGATCTTCGCCTGCCGGATCCAGCCTTGTATGAGCTCCCGCTTCTCGCTGTCGGGGCGTTTTTCGAGGTAGCGTTCATAGTGGTACGCGGCCCGGATATAGTTTTTCTTCTGCTGGTGATATATCAGCGCCAGTTCGAGATCCGGACGGGCCAGCTGCGCATCTCCGGCCAGCGCGGCTTCGAACTGGCGGATGGCCTCATCCCACTGCTTGAGCTGCACCTGCGCAAGCCCCTTGCCGACCAGCGCATTTTTCTCGTCCGCCGCATCGCTTGGCGTCTCGCCGCAGCCGGCGAACAGTGCCGCGCACAGGATGAGTATCGGCAGGGATTTCATCATCAGAAAAACAGTTTGAAGAACCGGAGAATGCCCTGTCCCCAGGGAACGCGGTGGGAAACCCCGCCTTCTTTGCCTTCGAAGGTGTGCAGGTTGGCCAGGTACCACTTGTAGTTGCGGATCAGCGCCTGCTTGTTGGAGAACTTCGGGAAAAACTTCAGCTTCTCTTCGATTTTCGCGGTCGAGACAAACGAGTCCTCGCAGGCGGTCTCATAGACCCATTTGTACAGCGGCGACAGTTTGAAGAATTCGAGAATCCGCAGCGCCCAGATCAGCGGCCGCGCCCAGGTTTTGATCACTTTCCTGCCGAAGCCCGCCTGGTCGAGAACCGCCTGGTAGTCTTCGCCCATGGTGGTGAAGTCGGTCGCTCCGACATTGAAGACGTCGTTGACGATCTCTTCGTCCCTGATCAGGCAGCGGTAGATCGCTTCGCACAGATCCTCGACATCCAGCAGCTGATAGCGGTTCTTGCCGTTTCCAATCATCGGGAAATTCTTGCCGTCCTTGGCCCAGTCGTAGAACAGCGCAAACACGCCGAGCCGCTCCGGGCCGATAAACGATTTCGGACGGATGATCGGCACACACATTCCCTTGGCGCGGTACTCGAGGCAGACTTTTTCCGCCTCGATTTTGGCGTGACCGTACGGGCCGACGCCGATCAGCGGGTCGTCTTCCACCAGCGGGTGGTGGTCGGGAATGCCGTACACCGCGGTCGAAGAAATATGAACGAACCGTTCAACCATCTGGTGCTGCGCCTCCTGCAGCAGCAGTCGGGTGCCCTCGATGTCGGTCGAAAAGATCTCCTCTTTGGTGTAAAGGGGCAGGGCGGCCGCGGTGTGAACCACCCAGTCGACCCCATGCATCGCTTTCTGAACATCCTCGATCTTGCGGATATCGCCGACGATGGCATTGACCTCTCCGCGTTCCGGATAGTCAAACTCCACCAGGTCGAGCACCGTGATATCGGTGATTCCCTGATGGCGCAGATAGCGAATCAGATTAATTCCCAGAAATCCGCTGCCGCCGGTGACCAAAACCTTCTTATTCATCCGAAAACTCCTTTGCTGAAAGAAAGCCAGTTTGAAACACTGGACTCGTTTCGACAACCCAATTTTTCAGCGGCCATCAGCCGGTGCGCAAGTCAGAACTGCCGGGCGGGAGATGCGGGGGGAGATTTGTGATGTGTGGTTAATAAAAATTCGCCCTTGCCCCGTCTTTGGGGAAGAGCCCCCTTGCCCCCGTCTTTGGGGAAGAGCCGGCATTCGGGGAGCGAAGGGTGGTGGAGCGGAGGAGGATCGAACTCCCGACCTCCACGTTGCGAATCAGTCTCCAGGGTCTTCAGCCAGGGTCATTCTGTTTCAGTAAGTCTCTGACTGTCTGTACGTTGCACTATTTTGAAATCTAAGTCAAGCTCAATGAAAAAGGTTGAAAAAACCTGCTTTTAGACGGTCCGGAGCCACACTTTTGCCACACTTTTTAACGGCGAAGGCAGGGGCAATCTCAAAGGAGCAGGCAAAGACGGTTCCCCTTGTTCTGTTCTTGTGGAAATGAGCAGTGATTGTTGCAATCTGATTCAGATTGCTTTAACCTGTGTACATTAAGGCAACGCATAAGTGCTGATCCGCACTGTCGTTTAGTTTGATGCTGTTTTTCTGTTCTGAAATGTACCATTCCGGACAGAGCTGCTAATTCCCAGCGGCTATACCATGATAATCCGATCGAAACACTCCCTTTTAGTTTGACCGATATACCCGAGTGGGGTATAAACCCTCACGAACATTGGAGGAAGTATGAACGGAAGCGTTACCACACATAAGGAAGTCCTCAACCGTCTCGCCCGGATCTCCGGGCAGGTCAATGGCATTAAGAGGATGATCGAAGATGAGAAATATTGCATCGATATCGTCACGCAGATTCAGGCTTCTTGCGCGGCCATGCACTCACTCGAACTGAAAATACTCGAAAAGCATATGTCCCACTGCATCAGGGATGCTTTCCTGTCCGGCGACAAAGAGAATGCCGAACAAAAAATGGAAGAACTGCTCAAAGTAATGAAAAGGAAGTATTAACAGAAGGGCTCACTTTAGTGGTCGCCCGCAACAAAGGAGAAGGCATGAAGAAAAGAATGATCATTGCACTACTGCTGGGAATGGCAGCAACCGTATTCGCCGCACCGCAGACGACCTGTCCGGTGATGGGCGGAAAAATCAACAGGTCGCTGTATGTGGATGCGGAGGGTTTTCGCATCTACGTTTGTTGCGGCGGCTGCATCGGCAAAGTCAAAGCCGATCCCGCGAAATACATCAAGCAGTTGAAAGCCAAAGGCGTGGAGCTTGAAAAAGTACCGGAAATCAAAGGCGCTGCTGCATCCAAAAAAGTGCATGACCATCCGGCCCATTGAGGAGTAGAGTGCACCCGAAGCCCGGGCGGTTCTTCCCGGGCAACATTCAGAACAGATCGGAAGCACGATGAAACCTGACAAGAAACTCCGACACTTCTTATTGCCACTTCTGGTTTTCGCAGCAGGGCTCGTGGTGCAGGCGGATGAGCTGCAGGATTATCTGGCGGAGGCAGCGCTCAACAATCCGGGACTCGAAGCCTCGTTCAACCGCTGGAAAGCGGCGCTGGAGAAGATTCCTCAGGTAAAGGCGCTACCGGATCCCCGCTTTAACTACACCTATTTTATTCAGGAGGTCGAAACCCGTGTCGGCCCGCAGCGTCAGAAGTTCGGCATTGCCCAAACCTTTCCATGGTTTGGAAAGTTGAAACTGAAAGGTGCCTCTGCCATGGAATCGGCGGAAGCTGCCCGGCAAGCATATGAACAGGATCGACTGGAACTTTTCTATCAGGTCAAAGCCGCCTATTTTGAAACCTACGTGCTGGGCCGTTCCATCGACATCACCCGCCAGCATCTGATTCTGTTGCAGAATATTGAACAGGTAGCCCGCACCCGCTTTAAAGCGGGCTCCGCCCCGCAAAGCGCGCTCATTCAGGCCCAGGTTGAACTCGGCAAACTCGAAGATCGTCTCCAAACCCTGGAAGCTTTGCGCGGACCCGTAGCCGCAAAACTGAATGCCGCATTAAATCGCCCCATCGACACGGAGCTTCCGCTCCCCGACGAGATCACCCCCCTGCCCGTTGAATTTACGGACGAAGAAATCACTCGGCAGCTTCCAATCGGAAGCCCCGCTCTCAAACGGCTGGATGCGCTGATTCGCAAAGAGCAGTCGGCGGAAAAACTGGCTCGTAAAAACAGATATCCCGACCTGACCGTCGGGCTGGAAACCATCCAAACAGATGAGGCGCTCATGTCTACACCGGATAGTGGAAAAGATCCGATCATGGCGATGGTTTCAATCAACCTGCCCATCTGGTTCGGCAAGCTGAAAGCGGCGGAACAGGAAGCCGTCTATCGCCGCACGGCGGCGGAGAATGAACGGGCCGACCGCGAAAACAGCCTCGAAACAACGCTTCAACTGACTCTCTACCACTTTCGCGATGCCGAGCGCAAAATCAACCTCTACCGCGACACACTGGTTCCCAAAGCCGAGCAGTCGATGAACGTGGCGCAGCAGGGGTTCGAGGATGGACAAATCAGTTTCATTGCGCTGGTCGATGCCGAACGCCTGCTGCTCGAATTTCAGCTCGCCGCCGATCAGGCGCTCGGAAACCGCGAAACCCAATTGGCAAAAATTGAATGGCTGACGGGGAAAGAATTCAGCGTTCAAGCCCCGGGACAAGGAGGACAGCATGAATAAGCGGAGAATCTTCGCACTGGCTTTTCTGATCGCGGGGGCCGCGCTGGCGGATACAACCCTGCCTCACCAGACGGAAGCTGTTCAGCAAACCACCTGCCCCGTCATGGAGGAAAATCCGATCGATCCCAATCTCCATGTCGATTACCAGGGCGAGCGCGTCTACTTTTGCTGCAACTTCTGCGTCGAGGAATTTAAAAAGAATCCGGATAAGTATCTGAGCAAGCTGCCGCAATTCGCAGAGGCCGATGAGCACGAACACGACGCCTCCGCCGGACTTCAACTCTACCGCTTTACCGCACCGCTGGGCATCGCCACGTTTTCGCTGCTCATCCTGACCGCCTGCGCCGGCCTCTTCCGCCGCAAGCTGAAGCGGCGCTTTCTGCGCATTCATCAAACCGTAGCGGCCGCAACCATTATTACAGCCACACTCCACCTGTTAACCGTGTGGATTGGGCATTAGAAAAGGAACAAACCATGAACAAACCAAATCTTCCAACCATTGGAAAAAAAACGGTATTTATTGCGCTGTGCGTTTTGTTCGCCGTATTTATTTTGGGTCGTCTCAGCGGCGGAGGCCGCAGTCAAACGGGTCATGAGGCTCACGGAAGCCCCGTTGCTGAAAAGGCAGAAATCTGGACCTGTTCGATGCACCCGCAGATAAAACTGCCGAAGCCCGGGAAATGCCCGATCTGCTTCATGGACCTGATCCCGCTGACTTCCAGCGGAGACGAAGGCGGTGAGCGCGAAATCAGCATCAGCGACTATACGGCCAGGCTGATGCAGATTGAAACCTCTGCGGTTGAGCGCAAATTTATTCGAGCTGAGGTTCGCATGGTCGGCAAGGTGGATTTTGATGAAACGCGCACCGCCTTTATCACCGCCCGGATGCCGGGGCGGCTCGACCGTCTGTTTGTGGACTATACCGGCGTGCAGGTCAAAAAAGGCGACCATCTGGCCTCAATCTACAGCCCCGAACTGCTCAGCGCCCAGCAGGAACTTCTTCAGGCAATCAACTCGGTTGAGGCCCTGACAAACAGTCAAAGCGCTCTGATGCGCAATGTCTCACAATCCACGGTCGATGCATCCCGCGAAAAACTCCGTCTGTGGGGACTGACCGCCAAGCAGATTCAGGAGATTGAAACGCGCGCTGCGCTGACGGATCATTTGACGCTCTATTCGCCGGTCGCCGGCATCGTTATTCATAAAAACGCACAGGAGGGAAGCTATGTGAACACCGGCGACCGGATCTATACCGTTGCTGACCTTTCCACGGTATGGATACAGCTCGAAGCCTATGAATCTGATCTCAACTGGCTTCGCTATAACGGGAATGTTGATTTCACCACCGAAGCCTTTCCTGGAAAAACCTTCACGGGAACAATCTCCTTCATCGATCCAATCATCAACCCCGCCACCCGCACCGCCAAAGTGCGCGTGATTGTCGAAAACCCGACACTGGAATTAAAGCCGGGCATGTTTGTCCGTGCGGTTGCCCGTCCGAAAATTGCGGAAGGTGGTCGGGTGATGGATGCCGGGCTCGCGGGAAAATGGATCAGTCCGATGCATCCGGAAATCATCAAAGACGCCCCCGGCAGTTGCGATGTGTGCGGCATGCCGCTGGTCACCGCCGAGTCGCTGGGCTATGTCAGTGATTCCGCCGAAAATGCGCCGCTGGTCATCCCTGCAACTGCTGCGCTGAAAACCGGCAAGCGCGCCGTGGTTTACGTTGAGATTCCCGACAGGGAAAAACCGGCCTATGAAGGCCGCGAAGTTCAGCTCGGCGCGCGCCTCGGTGATTTCTATGTGGTCGAAAGCGGGCTTGAAGAAGGCGAGCGCGTCGTCACCCGCGGTGCCTTCAAGCTCGATGCCGAACTGCAGATCCACGCCAAACCCAGCATGATGAGTGCGCCGGGCAACCCCGCATCAATGGCCGGCATGGATCACAGCGCCATGCTGGTGGATCTCTCCCCTCTGGGGGTTCCCGACGCTTTCAGCATGCAGTTGGGAGCTGTGGTGGATGCCTACTTTGAAGTCCAGCAGAGTCTGGCAGAAGATTCGCCTGCCAAAGCAAAAACCGCCGCCGTCTCCATGAAGGACCAACTCGGGCAGGTGGACATGAGCCTGCTCGCCGGCGATGAACACAGGATCTGGATGGATCATCTCAAAAATCTGAACGGCCCGCTCGCCAGGCTGGCCAAAGAAGATCAGATTGAAAAACAGCGGGAATTTTTCTTCATGCTCTCCCGCCAGCTCGCCCAAACGCTGAAGGCATTCCCTGTTCAACAGACGGTTTATCAGGCGTTTTGTCCGATGGCCTTTGATAACGCCGGAGCCACCTGGCTGCAGGCCGGCAACGAAGTCCTCAATCCCTATTTTGGCGGCATGATGCTCCATTGCGGTGAAATCCAGAAAACCATCGGAGCCTCGAAATGAACTCAGAACAAACACACGAACAGCGTTCACCGGTCGGGCGCCTCATCCGCTTTTGTCTCGAAAACCGGCTCGTCGTTGTGCTGTTCACCATGGCCGTCATCTTTGCCGGTGTGCTTGTCGCCCCGTTCGACTGGAAGGTCGGCGAGCTCCAGCGCTACCCCGTATCCGTTGATGCCATTCCGGACATTGGAGAAAACCAGCAGATTGTGTTCACCGAATGGATGGGGCGCTCGCCGCAGGATGTCGAAGACCAGATCGGCTATCCGCTCACTGTGCAGCTGCTCGGCATCCCCGGCGTCAAAACCATCCGCTCCTACTCGATGTTCGGCTTTTCCTCGATCTACATTATTTTCAAGGAGGGTGTGGATTTCTACTGGTCGCGCACCCGTGTACTCGAAAAACTCAACAGCCTGTCCGCCGGCACTCTGCCCGAGGGCGTACAACCCACGCTCGGGCCCGACGCCACCGCGCTCGGCCAGGTCTACTGGTACACACTCGAAGGGCTCGATCCCGACGGTCATCCGACCGGAGGATGGGACGGCGAAGAGCTGCGCACCGTTCAGGACTGGTATGCCCGCTACTGGCTGCTCTCCGCCGACGGCGTGGCGGAGGTCGCCTCCATCGGCGGCTATGTCCGCGAATACCAGATCGATGTCGATCCCGACGCCATGCGCGCTTTTGGCGTGAGCATCGACGAGGTCTACGGCGCGGTCAAAGGCGCCAATATCGATGTTGGCGCCAAGAGCATTGAAGTCAACCGGGTGGAATATTTCATCCGCGGCATCGGCTTTATCAAATCCATTAAAGACATCGAAAACAGCGTCATCAAAACCGGCCCCGGCAACGTGCCGGTGCTGGTCAAGCATGTTGCCGGCGTCACCCTCGGCCCGGCCACGCGCCGCGGCGCGCTCGACAAAGGCGGCGCCCCGGCCGTCGGCGGCGTGGTCGTCGCCCGCTACGGCGACAACCCGCTGCGCGTCATCTCCAACGTCAAAGCCAGGATTGCCGAGACTCAGGATGCGCTGCCTGCGAAAGTCATGATTAATTTCAACACAACCACACCGGAAGCCGTCAGCACCTTCGCGTTGAACGAAGGGTTCGATGCCTATGCCGACGGCATTATTCATCAGGAAAACTGGAAAAACTATCTCCGAACCACCGCACCGGAAAACTGGCCCGAATGGGTCACGCTCAGCAAACTCAATGTGGTGCCGTTCTATGACCGAACCGGGCTGATTTATGAAACCCTCGGCACGCTCAACGAAGCCATCGGCCAGGAAATCCTGATCACCATCATCGTCGTGCTGATCATGGTCATGCACCTGCGCAGTGGGCTGGTCATCAGCTCGATGCTTCCGCTGGCCGTGCTGCTGTGCTTTGTCGGCATGAAGCTCTTCAAGGTGCAGGCCAATATTGTGGCCCTGTCCGGCATCGTGATTGCCATCGGCACCATTGTCGATATGGGGATTGTCATCTGCGAAAACATTCTCAA
>JBFHEM010000046.1:0-35461 GCA_041584215.1 Tichowtungia sp.
CATTGCAACCAGCGACAGTTCCGCCAACATCACTTACTATTCGTATGATGCATGGGGCAATCGCCGCGATCCTGACGACTGGTCTTCGACTTCAACGTTTAACGCTTCAACGCTTTCAACGGATCGAGGTTATACCGGCCACGAAATGCTCGATCACCTCGATCTCATCCACATGAACGGTCGCATTTATGATCCCGTCATCGGGCGAATGATCAGTCCGGATCCGATTATTCAAAGTCCAAATAATTTACAGAGCTTTAATCGCTACTCTTATGTATTTAATAATCCGCTTTCGTATAATGATCCATCCGGGTTCATTACTTCCGGTCTGGATACGGTCCTTGGTTCCGCCCGCAGTGCCGGCGGCGGAGGTGGCGGCATTGATGACGGTGGAGGTTATGAGAACTATTGCGAACCGGTAACGGTAGAGTTTTCTGCGACTCAATATGCGCTGAGTTTTACGCAAAATGACGCAGGTGAGTGGGTCCTCGATTCGATCACGACATATACGGATTACGAATGGATGGACGAGTTCGGCAACGTATTTTACGACAGCTGGACTGACACGCAATCTATCGCCAGTTATGTCAGTGGCGGCAGTGGAGGTTCGAGCTACTCTGCCGGAGGTTCCGGCCAATCGAAAAACAGCGACATCGCCGTTAACGGTCTCGGAACCGGTGGCGGCCAGACCAGCACCTCCGCCGAAAAACCACTTGCGGTCGGTGTTAATGCATCCGAAACCGAACTCGGGAAAGGCACTAAAACCGGTGATTCGGTCAAAGGTGCCGATAAAGCCCCCGAACCGTCTTCTGATGCCGCAAATGGAGGCACTGGGGATGGCAACAAGAAGAATTCCAACGGTTCTGACACTGAAGCTGCTCGTTACACATTGACCGTCTTTGGGAATTCGCGAACCAGTAATAAGGCAAAGGTTGGCTCAAATGGCGGTAGTGCCAGAGTGTCGGGTCGTAAGTCGGCTGATTCAAGTTCGGCGGCAAATGCAGGCCATGCTTGGGTTGAAGTTAAAAACCATCGCAATGGCGCAAGCACGAACCGCGGAAATTATCCGAAAGATATGGGCGGGATGCAGGATGATAGCGGAAGGAAATCTGACTTCTCACATACATTCGAAGTTACCCGCGAACAAGCTCATGCTGCCATTGAAACTATGCGGGATGATGGGTTCAATCCCTTGGCAGATAACTGTGTTGATACCTTGGAAGCTGCTTTAGATGCAGCAGGAATCGAGCGCCCCAGTTTTGGATTGATCTCAGATCCAGCAAATGTTGAGGCGTGGGTAAACTCACTGAAAGATTCCCAGTAACAGTCAAGAAAGGAAGCAGACATGCGCTTAACAATTTTCTCAATACTTTTTTTGATGGGGTTGACAGCTTTAGGAGGTAAATTTATGAAAGATAAGTTGGTTTTTGAAGCCTCGGATTACCAAGAGTTCGTTCAATATCGTGCGCACCTTTGTGAGTGGGATGATCTGCCCCCCGAAGACAAAAATATTCATACAGGAAAGAATATTATTTATCTTGTTTGTTTCGTCAGGAATGTCGGAGATAAACGGTGCTATGTTGAATTCATTTACAAGCATGGTTTATTTCAGAGAACCAAAATCATTACTCAAGGAGGACTTCCTTACAATATGAATGAAGATAAGGTGATTGTAACGCCGGTTAGATATCTTAGAGATTTGAAAGACAGCCCTCAGCCAGTTCCATTAGATATTAAAACGTTGCGAGCAAAGTAGTTTTCGAGGCGCAGTTGCCGCCGAAAGGCCGAAAGGGTCAACCGAAAGGGTCAACCGAAAGGGTCAGGCCGCCTAAATCGTAGGGAGGAAGAGTCAGGTCTTGACATTAGACATAGTGGGTGGCTGATTGACTCAAGTACCCCCAACATCTAGTATGAAAAGTAATGAAAGCGTCTCCCGAAAATCCCTACCGAAAGGGTCAGGCCGCCTAATTCGTCTTCAAGCAAAAATGAGAGCTTCCAAACGTTGGAAAAATGAGTCTCCGATTTTCCAACCATTGGAAAACCAAAACAGATATTTTCCAAGCACGCAGCTTGGAAAATATGTGGAAACGCCGGCAGGCAGGATCGGCATCTACCCGCAAGAGGGTTCGAATATGCCAACACGCATGTGCTATAGCTTAAGCTTGACCGTGAACACGGTGCTCTTCTAAGGTGTCGCCATGAAAATATTTTTACCGCTTTTCGCCCTGTCCCTGATTCTGACCGGATGTACCGGATACCAGCTCGGCAGCACCCTGCCGGAAGGTGTCGAATCGGTCTTTATTAAAATCGAGAACAAAACCGACGAACCCTCGATTGAAGTGGAGGTCATGAAGGCCATTCGCTCCGAGATTCAGATGGACGGCAGTCTGAGCCTGGCGGATGAAGCCGGCGCCGATGCCACCCTGTTGGTCAGCCTGAACAATTTCTATCTCAACGCGCTGGCGTTCGACTCCAGCCGCGGCGAACTCGCCCGCGAATACCGCATGGTCATCAACGCCTCCTTTGTCCTCTACAAAGGCACTGATGCTGAGGATAAGGACAACCTCATTATCCAGAGTCCCTCGCTGCAGGGCAGGGAAGAGTTCCCGTATGCGGCCGACCTCACCACCGCCAAGCTCGGCGTGCTGCCCGACACCGCCGACGATCTGGCCCGCCAGATTGTCAGCATGATCACCTCGGCCTGGTAGGGTTTCCAACCCTTGGAAAATCAACACGGCATGTTTCCAGGGTCCGGATGCCGTTGCCGGCCGGCTCGCGTGCCGTTTCCAATGTCTGGAAAATCAGCCTTCATTTTTTCCAAGGTCTGGAACCTGAACCATGGCTGTTAATTTGGCGGAACTCATTCTTTTGGGGCTTCTGGTGGACTGGGTTTTCCGGTCGTGCCGACTGCCCGGCCTGGTCGGCATGCTGCTGCTCGGCATCGTTGCCGGGCCGTTCCTGTCGCCCGGCTTCCTGGCGGCCTCTCAGGATCTGCGCCTGATCGCCCTGATTGTGATTCTGCTGCGCGCCGGCTTCGAGCTCAGCCGCGACGCGCTGGCCACCGCCGGCTGGCGGACCCTCGCCCTGGCCTGCGTGCCCGGCATCCTGGAAGGCAGCGCCATCGCGCTGCTCGGCCCGCATTTCCTGCCCTTGACCCCGATGGAGGCCGCTCTGCTCGGCTTCATCCTCGCCGCGGTTTCGCCCGCCGTCGTCGTGCCGCTGATGATTCGCTTCATCGAGGAAAAGCGCGGCGCGGCCAAGGCGATTCCAACCATGGTGCTGGCCGCCGCGTCGCTCGACGATGTGTTTGCCATCACCATTTTCACGGTGCTGCTCGGCCTTTACGGGGGCGGGGCGGTCCGCGTCGGCAGCGCCCTGGCCGGAATTCCCGTTTCCATCCTGCTCGGCATCGGCGCCGGCCTGCTGGCCGGCTGGATTCTGCTGAAGCTCTTTGAACGCTTCAACCCGCGCGCCACCAAACGGGCGCTCATCGTGGTCGGCGTTTCGATTCTGCTGGTGCGCCTGCAGCAGCTGCTTGACGGGCTTGTGCCCTTCGCCGCGCTGCTGGCGGTGATGGCGCTGGGGTTCCTGATCCTTGAGAAGCGGGAGCACATGGCGCATGAACTCTCCTCCAAGCTCGGTAAAATCTGGGTGTTCGCGTCGATCCTGCTGTTCACGCTGGTCGGCGCGCAGGTTGATGTGTCCGTGGCGCTCGACGCCGGAGTCGCCGGCCTGGCCCTGATTGTCTGCGGGCTGGCTGTGCGCAGCGCCGGCGTGCTGCTGTGTCTGGCCGGAAGCTCTTTCACCAAAAGGGAGCGTCTCTTTATGGTGGTGGCTTACTGGCCCAAAGCCACCGTGCAGGCCGCGATCGGCGCCGTTCCGCTGGGCCTGATGATGCAGCTCGGCCGCGATCCCGCGCCCGGAAACCTCATTCTGGCCGTCGCGGTGCTCAGCATCCTGTTTACCGCCCCGCTCGGCGCCGTGGCCACCTCCTGGGCCGGCCGCCGCTTCCTCGCCGTGGACGAAGCCGAACACGCCGCTCTCGATGCCGCCCGGGAAAGCAGTGCGCAGTAAAGGGATTCCGCTGTCTGAACACCATTGATCTGAATGCCGGAACGCTCCGTAAATCCTGCAGCGGGTGCTGGCAAAGGTCGTTTTTAAGGTTTCAGAATCGGGGCCTGTTTCGAACTTGGTAATTCGTGTTTCGCTTTTTCCGCAATCGGTAAGATTGCGGTCGATGCAGACAATGGTGCGTAACGCTTGAATTCAGCCTAGCTTCTGGGATAATCCCCCGGAATTTTAATAAGGAATCGCCATGGAAAATTTTACACCGAGAGCGCAGCGCGTTCTGCATCTGGCCCGCAAAGAGGCCGAGCAGTTCAGTCATAACTATGTCGGCACCGAGCATATCCTGCTCGGGCTGGTGGCCCTGGGCAGCGGCGTGGCCGTCAGCGCCCTGCAGTCGCTGGGCATCGACCTGCAGGGCCTCCGGCTCGAAGTCGAAAAGGCCGTCGGCGTCGGCGGCGGCACCAAAATGACCGGCAATATCCCGTTTACACCGCGCGCCAAAAAAGTGCTGGCCCTCGCCACCAGCGAGGCCCGTTCGCTCAGCCACAGCTATGTCGGCACCGAGCACATCCTGCTCGGCCTGCTTCGCGAAGGCGAGGGGATCGCCGCCCGCGTGCTCGAAAACATGGGGGTCGACCTCGACGAGGCCCGCGAAGAAATCATGGCCATGCTCGATCCCGACTACGACGGAACCATGGAGGCCAACGACGAAGAGGCCCCGCCCTACGGAGCGCACCATGCCGCCGCGGAAGGAAAAGAAACCAAAACCCCGGCTCTCAACGCCTTTGGCCGCGATTTGACCGAGCTGGCCCGCAAAGGCGGGCTCGACCCGGTGATCGGCCGTCACAACGAAATTGAACGCGTGATTCAGATTCTGTGCCGCCGCACCAAAAACAACCCCGTCCTGCTCGGCGAGGCCGGCGTCGGCAAAACCGCGATCGCCGAAGGTCTTGCCCAGTCCATTTCCGACGGAACCGTCCCTCAGATCCTGGCTGATAAAAAAGTGATCACGCTCGACCTCGCCCTGATGGTCGCCGGCACCAAGTACCGCGGGCAGTTTGAGGAGCGCATCAAGGCCGTGATGGATGAAATCAAAAAAAGCGGCAATGTGCTGCTGTTCCTTGACGAGCTGCACACCATTGTCGGGGCGGGCTCCGCCGAGGGCACCATGGATGCCGCCAACATCATCAAGCCGGCCCTGTCGCGCGGCGAACTGCAGTGCATCGGCGCCACCACGCTCAACGAATACCGCAAATCGATTGAAAAGGATGCCGCCCTGGAACGCCGCTTCCAGACGGTGATGGTCAAAGAGCCGACCATTGAGGAAACAATCCAGATTCTCCAGGGCCTGCGCATTAAATACGAAGAGCATCACCACGCCAGGATTACGGATGCGGCTCTCGAAGCCGCCACCAAACTGGCCGCGCGCTATCTGCCCGACCGCTTCCTGCCCGACAAAGCCATCGACCTGATTGATGAGGCCGGCGCACGCAGCCATATTGACAACATGGTCAAGCCGCCGGAGTTCCAGGAAATCCGCGCCCGCCTCAAGACGGCGCAGGAGCAGAAGGACATCGCCATCCGCGAGCAGAAGTTCGAGGACGCCGCCGCTCATCGCGATGCCGAACGAAAAGCCAAAGAGGAGCTGGACGCCGCCAAAAAGAAATGGGAGTCCGAGCAGCAGGAAAACGTGTCCGTCGTCGACGAAGAGGATATCCGGGTGGTCGTTTCCAAGTGGACCGGCGTGCCGGTCGACAAAATGGGCGAACAGGCCCTGGTGAAGCTGCTCAAGATGGAAGAGGCGATCGAAAAGATCGTCATCGGCCAGAATGAGGCGGTCTCCGCCATCAGCCGGGCGCTGCGCCGGTCGCGCGCCGAGCTCAAAGACCCGCGCCGCCCGATCGGCTCCTTCGCGTTCCTCGGCCCGACCGGTGTCGGAAAAACCATGCTCGCCAAGGAACTGGCGCGCTTCATGTTCGACGACCCCGATGCGCTGATTCAGATCGACATGTCCGAGTACATGGAAAAATTCTCGGCCTCGCGCCTGGTCGGCTCGCCGCCCGGTTATGTCGGCCACGAAGAGGGCGGGCAGCTCACCGAGCGGGTGCGCCGCCGTCCCTACTCGGTCGTTTTGTTCGATGAAATCGAAAAAGCGCATCCGGACGTCATGCACATGATGCTTCAAATCCTCGAAGAGGGCCGGCTGACCGACAGCCTCGGCCGCAGTGTCGATTTCCGCAATACCATTGTCATCATGACCTCCAACGTCGGTGCCACCCACGTGTCCAAAGGCGGGCTCGGGTTTGCACCCGACAGCGCGGAGGACGGCTACGACAAGCTGAAAAAAGTGATGATGGACGCCTGCAAAGACACCTTTAAGCCCGAACTCGTCAACCGGCTCGACGACATCATTGTCTTCCGCCAGCTGACCGTTAAAGAAATCGAAGTCATCCTCGATCTCGAAATCAACCGGGTTCAGGAGCGGGTCGAGGCGCGCAGGATCAAGCTGACCATCGCTCCGAAAGCCAAGGAATTCCTCATCAAGAAGGGCTTCGACAAGGCCTACGGCGCGCGTCAGCTGCGCCGTGCGGTGGAACGCCATCTGGAGGATCCGATGGCCGAGGCCATTTTGCGCGGCGAAATCCTGCCGGGCAACCCCGTCAGCGTGCGGGCCGGAAAAGACAAGCTGATGTTTGTCCAGTAAACGGTCTGCTGTTTGCCTCCCGGACGGCCGCCCGGATAATCACACCTTTAAAGGTGTGATTATCCGTTCGGGCCGGGTCACCGGATCGCCAACGCCAGCAGGGCTTTTGACAGATCGTCCGGCGGTGTGTTTAAGCGGTACATCTCATTGCTTTTCGCAAGAACGTTCCTCTTCAGCAGCTTTTTCAGATGGCGGGTTTGTGCCGGAACGGTCATGCCTGTTTTTTTCAGCAGAGAGTCAAACGACTTCCCGCCGCCTGCCAGGCACCTTGCAATCTGGATTCTTCGTTCGTGGGTGAATGCGGTCGCATGCTGAATAATCAGACGGTGCGCGGTGCCGTTTATTGCGCACTGTCGCAGGGGCATCAGAAGGCTGTTCGGGTTTTCTGCAGGCCGGTAGATCACTTTTTGCTGCTTGCGGACTGAGTCGATTAAGCCGCAGCCTGCCAGTAAAGACAGCTGGTTGCTCGCGTTTGGTGCGCTCATCCCGGCAAGCTGGGCCAGTTCCTCGACGCAATGGCCGCTGTTCTCCAGAATGAGATCCAGCAGTTTGAGCCGGGTTTCGCTGGCAATGACGCGGCATGTCTGGCTGAACGCTGTCTGATAGGCATACATAATAAGCCCTCCCGATAATCACACCTTTAAAGGTGTGATTAATTGGCTCCGGCGTCAACCGTGTATTTCCGGCCGGCAGAAGCCCGCGCCGGAAAAAAACGCGCTTTGGTTTCCACTCACGGGTCGTTTTCTGTTAGAAACGTCCAGCCTTTGGAAATTCAATGCCGGAGGTCATCCATTGGTTGGAAAAATTCCGGGAGCAGGCCCAGCTTGCTTCCAAAGGCTGAAACGGTTGACGAATGAAAACGATTGCGATTTTGGGATTGGGGCTGATGGGCTCCTCGCTGGGGCTCGCGCTGAAAAAGCGCGGGTCTTCGGTGTCGATTCAGGGCTACGCCCGCCGTCCGGAAACCTGCGATGCCGGGCTGAATGCGGGCGCAGTGGATGAGGCCTGCACGGATCCGCTCGCCGCGGTTTCCGAGGCCGATTTGGTGGTGATCTGCGTGCCGATCTGGTCCATCGCCGCGCTGGCCGAAAAGATTGTTCCGGTGCTGAAGACCGGCGCGGTGGTGACCGATGTCGGCAGCACCAAGCAAAGACTGGTCGAACGGATGGACACGCTTTTTTCTGACAGCGAGGCCTGCTTCGTCGGTTCGCACCCGATTGCCGGGTCTGAAAGAACCGGCGTCGACGCCGGCAACCCCGATTTGTATGAAGGCCGTTTGGCCGTGGTCTGCCCGTCGGATGAAACCCCGGCCTTCGCCAAAGAAGAGGTTTCCCGCCTTTGGAAAAGCGTGGGGGCGGAGGTGATCGAGATGTCGGCTGCGCAGCACGATGCCATGCTGGCCTCAACCAGCCACCTGCCGCACATGGTCGCGGCGGCGCTGGCGCGCTCGGTCGGTGTCGAAAAGGCCGATTTCTGCGGAACCGGATTCAAGGACACCACCCGGGTCGCGTCCGGATCGGCCAATATGTGGGTCGACATCATCGACACCAACCGGGCGCCGCTCGAGGCGGCGCTCGACCGTTTTCACGACGAGCTGCAGGGCCTGATCGCCATCCTGCGCGGCGGCAATCAGGCGGACATCCGCCGCTGGCTCGAAGAGGCCGCAGCGTCACGCAATCAGGTTCTGAACCATAACCGTTTTTTAAAATCATGAGCAGAAAAACCGTTTCCCCTTCAACCTTGAACGGCACGCTTTCGGTCCCCGGCGACAAGAGTGTTTCGCAGCGTATTGCCATGCTGGCCGCACTGGCTCAAGGAACCACCGCCGTCAAAGGCTTCCTGACCGGTGAGGATGCCATGAGCACCCTGAAGGCCGTGTGCGCGCTGGGCGCTTCGTACCGCTTTGACGGCGACCTGCTGAAGATTACCGGAACGGCCGGGAAATTCATCGAGCCGGCCAACCCGCTCGATATGGGCAACTCGGGCACCGGAACCCGGCTGCTGGCCGGCCTGCTGGCCGGGCGGGGGATGACGGTGACGATGATCGGCGACGCCTCGCTTTCGCGCCGTCCGATGGGGCGCATTGCCGCTCCGCTCGAACTCATGGGCGCGCACATCGAGCTGACCGGGGAGAAGGGGACCCTGCCGCTGACAATCCGCGGTGCCGGCCTGCGCGGCATCCGCTACGAACTTCCCATGGCCTCCGCGCAGGTGAAATCCTGTGTGCTGCTGGCCGGGCTGTTCGCGGAAGGACAAACCTCGGTGGTTGAGCCGCGCCCGACGCGCGACCACACCGAAAAGCTTTTCCTGTCCCTGGGCATTCCGGTCGAGGTGGACGGGCTGGAGATTCGCGTGCAGGGCTTCGGCCCCGCCGGACCGCAGTTCAAGGCCTGCGACCTGACGGTGCCCGGCGACTTTTCCTCGGCCGCCTTCTGGATTGCCGCGGTCGCCGCGCGTCCCGGCGCGGAACTGACGGTGTGCGGGGTCGGGCTCAATCCGCGCCGCACCGCGCTGCTCGATGTGCTCAAGCGCATGGGCGCGCAGATTCAAACTGAACTGACTCAGCGCGACGGCGATCCGATCGGCAATGTGTCCGTGCGCGGCGCGCGCCTGCACGGGACGGAGATCGGCGGCGACGAGATTCCCAACCTGATTGATGAACTGCCTGTGATCAGCGCGGTGGCCGCACTGGCGGAGGGATCAACGGTGATCCGGGACGCGGCCGAGCTGCGCGTCAAGGAGTCGGACCGCATCGCCGTGATGGCGGCGCACCTGCGCGCGTTCGGCGTGGACGTGACCGAGCAGCCCGACGGCATGACCGTGACCGGCCCGGCGGCGCTGCACTCTCCCGGCGAGCCGCTGGCGAGTGACGGCGACCACCGGATCGCCATGTCGGTCGCGGTGCTGGCGACCTTTTCGGACGGGCCGGTGACGATTGAAGACACAGCCTGCGTGGACACGTCCTATCCGGCCTTTTGGAACCATTTGGAGCAGCTGGGGGGATGTGTCGGTTAAGCCCGCAGGGTGGACGTCGACTTGACCGATTTGAACGTGTGACGATTTTAACGAATGAGCGACTGCGAGTGACTATGAGTAAACAACGGATTATTGCAATTGACGGCCCGGCGGCTTCCGGAAAATCGACGGTGGCGCGCGAGGCGTCGAAGCGGTTGAACTGTGTGTATGTCGATTCCGGGGCGTTTTACCGCGGGGTGACCTGGAAAATGCTGCAGGAAGGCGTGAACACCAAAAACCCGCTGGCGGTTCTGCCGGTGCTGCTGAAGTCGAAATGGAAATTTGATGTGCGCGACCGCGCGGTCGTTTTTTCGATCGACGGGGTGGAGCCGGGCGAAGCGCTGCGCGACAAGGATGTGCGCGAGGCGGTGTCGGATGTGGCCGCGATGCCCGGGGTGCGGGCGTTTGTGGTGGCCAACCTCCGCAAGCTCAAAAAACTCGGTTCGCTGGCCATGGAGGGCCGCGATATCGGCTCGGTCGTCTTTCCGAAAACGCCTTATAAATTCTATCTGGACGCCGATCCGGAAAAGCGGGCCGAGCGGCGTCATGCTGAGCTGGTCGCCCGCGGTGAGACCGAAAAGGCGCAGGAGGTGCTCGAATCGCTTAAACGGCGCGATGAGAAGGATTCCGCCCGCAAGACCGCGCCGCTGAAAGTGGCGGACGGAGCGTATGTGATTGATACCTCTGAGTATGATGTGGAAGGCGTCGCCCGCGTGCTTCTCGGCCGCATTGCGGAGCTCGAAAAACCGCGCTCGGACAAGATGATCAACCCCATCTGGTACCGCATCACCTGCAAGGTGTTCGGGATGTGCCTCAAGGTGCTGAATCAGTACAAGGTCTACGGCATTCAGAACGTGCCCAAAACCGGCGGGGTGATTGTCGCGTCCAACCACGCCAGCTATCTCGATCCGCCGGCGGTCGGCGCGAGCAGCCGCCGCATGCGCATGACCCATTTCATGGCGCGCGACACGCTGTTTCGCAATCCGCTGATGGGCTGGTGGCTCCGTCAGGTCGGCGTGATTCCGCTCGACCGCGAGCGCGGCGGCGACCTGAAGGCCATGAAGACGGCCATTCAGCTGCTCAAAGACGGGGCCTGCGTGGCGCTGTTCCCGGAAGGAACCCGTTCGGAAGACGGCGCGTTCCAGAAGCCCAAGCCGGGCGTCGGCTTCCTGGTCGCCAAAGGGGAGGCGCCGGTTGTTCCGGTCTATGTCCACGGCTCCTATGAGGCCTGGTCCAAGCACAGCGGCGGGCTGAAACGTAAACCCGTTACCGTCATTTTCGGTCAGCTCATTACGCGGGAGGAAATCCTCGGGCTGGGCAGCGGGCGCCAGGCCTATCCGCTGATCGGCGAGCTGATCATGGAGCGCATCGCCGAATTGAAAGAAAAATTTGAAGCCGGGCAGATCACGGAATAGCCTGAATTATTCACGCGATATGTTGCGGAGATCCTTTTCGCCCGCGAAACACGCGAAAGCGCCTGCGGTGCACGCGAAAAACCGGGGCAGGATCTTCGCCAGGCTCCCCGGGATTTTTTCGCGTAATTTCGCGTGTTTCGCGGTCAATCGTGAACTGCTCCAGCCGTGATCGCCGGGCATTCCGGCCGCCGGCCCCGCCGGAGGCCTACCGCTTTTTCAGCAGGATGGTGCGTGCGGCCGGGCGGGTCAGTTTGTCATTGAGGTCGAGCAGATCATCGTAGTCCTCCACCGGGAGCAGCGCCGGCTTCAGGCGGGCGATCTGCGCAATCCGCAGCTTGTCCTGAAACACATCCAGGCGGCACTCAACGGTTCCGGCGCCCGCCGGCAGCTCGGTGACGAACGGTTCCGGCAGAATGGCCGCCCGCCAGCCGTCGGGCAGGGCGAGCTCATAGGCCACCGTGTGTTCCAGCGGCCGGTTGATGTAGAAGCCGCGGTGGCGCTGTTCCGCCCGGATGTCGAGCAGGTTGCCCAGCGTTTCCGGCAGGGTCAGGTAGAGGTTGTCTCCGTCGCGCACCGCATAGTTCTTGAGCGTGGCCGAAAACTGCAGCATGCCGGGCTCTTTGAACGAGGTGATGAGCGGCTCCGCCGATTCCGCGGATTGTGACAGCCCGCTCAGCAGGGCCTGCTGCTCGCGCCGGAGTTCCTCCGGTGTGAATTCCCTGTAGCGCTTGTGGAAGGCGGCAAAGTCGGTTCCGTAAAACAGCTGCTTTCTCACCAGCGAAACATCCCCGCTTTCGCGGATCGCCATGGCAAATCCCGTCTCCGTTTTGTTGGCGGTGACTGCCGCGGGAAACTCGAATTCTCCGGAGTCGAGGTCCAGTGCGGGCTGATCGGCGTGGGCCAGGGTGCCCGCGCCCGCATAGCGGCTGCTGTCACCCAGGTAATACATCCTGTCGTCGGCTTCAACCGCCACGAGCAGGGTGTTGAACCGCTGGCGCTGGAAGATCGCGCGCAGCGACAGGCTCATGTCCGGGATGCGCGGCAGGTTGGATGACAATACAAAGCGGGGTTTCAGTTTGGCGGCATCGAGCAGCGCGTAGAGCAGCACCGCCCGGTCGGTGCTGTTGCCGTACCCCTCGGCCAGCGTCTGCTCGGCCGGGGTGATCGCCGACAGAGGCAGCGTCGACAGGCCGGGGCCCGCCATCCGGATCTCCCGGTCGACAAATTTGCGCAGGGTGTCCATTTTGGCGTGGCGCCCCTTGACCGGCCCGGTCAGCTCCTTGGCTTTGGCCTTGATCGATCTGGTTTTCTTCGCGGCTTTCATCAGCTCGCTGCGGACGGTTTTTGCATAATCGGCCGCCTCGCCGCACGAGAGCAGCAGGGTTGGTTTCAGGATCCACGCCGGCGCGGGGTGGTCTTCCATGCGGATCATCGGGCGGTTTTCGGCAAACCATTCATGCACGGTGTTGGCGCCGTTGTGATAGGTGCGCCGCCGGATCACGCCCTGGGCCAGGTTGCCGATCTGAAGCTTCGTCTTATGCGACATCTCAACCTGAACGGTCTTGCGGACGATCGGGTTGAAGCTGTCGAATGTCTCCATGACCGAGAAAAACGGTATGTCTTTCCGGGTCGTGAGCGTCTGGTATTCGATCACGCTGCCGATTTCAACGCCGGGCAGGTTGGCCACCATGATTTTATCCGCCGGATAGCGCGGCGCGCTTCCGGACCACTTGGCATCCATCACATTGACTTCTTTTTCGGGGTCGATTTCCCGCACCGTTCCGTCGGGCGAGGTGACCCGCGCGAACTTGAGGATGACCTCTTCATAGCCCGAGTTGTAGCGGATCTTGATGTCGGAGAGCGTCTTCTTCCCGGCATAGGTCAGCACCTTCTGTTTGACGGTGTGGAGCTTGGCGACGTTGTGGATGTCGTACAGGGCGTAATATATATGCTCGTCGAGCGTGGCGAAATCGGCCTCGCGGGGGAATCCGCCGGGGCCGAGCAGGACGCGTTTGCGCGCATTGCGCTCGGCCGTCTTCAGGTCCGCCTTGAGCTGCAGGTATTCCTCCGGGCTGAATTCAACCGTGCGCAGCCGCAGGTCCGCACTGGATACCACCAGGCCGTTGGTTTCCGTCATCGCGCGGCTGATGTACAGCTGCGGCGTGTCGACGGTTTCATAGCTCGGCAGCACCGTCGGGCGCAGGCTGCCGGCGGACAGGTTCAGCCGGACGGTTTCCGACACGCCGCATGTGATCTGCGTGTGCAGCGGAAACTCCCGCTTGTCGAGTCCGGTTCCGCCGCCGAGCAGGGCCCCGAACAGGCCGAAATGGTTGATCAGCGTCGGCACGCTCAGCAGCGCATCGCTCGGGCCGCTCACAACGGCGTTCTGCAGTTCGAATTCGAGTGCAACCGACAGGGGGATGGAGGTGTCGCGCACGTCGGCGGGAACGATCTCGAGGCTCGTCAGCGTGGCGGCGCCCAGCGCGCCCTTGAGGCGTTCCTCAAAGTAGGGGATGCGTTCTTCGAGTTTGAGGCGGGCCAGCCGTCCGCGGTAGGCGGTGTCGTTGATTCCTTCAAACGACAGATGCGCCGCGGCGGTCATCCGGTTGCTGTCATCGAGCTCCGCATCGATTTCGATGGTGAGCATGTTGTCTTCCGGCGGGACGACCGGCGAGGTGCGCAGCGGTTCGCCCTCGGGGGTCGCCACCAGATAGCTGCGGTTGCACAGGTAGGCCGGCAGCAGGTCGCGCGTGTTTTCATCGGTCGAGTCCATCAGCTGCCAGCTGCCGTCCACGTTGCGCACCGCGGTGATGGCATGGTTGAACCAGGGCTGCGGCACGTCGGGATCTTTTTTGGGGCCGACGTAGATCAGGACCGGGCAGGCGTCCAGCCCGGCCAGCCGCAGCATCGACGCCAGCAGCGCGGCTTTGTCGCGGCAGACCCCGTAGCGGTTGTCGAAGGTGAGCGACACATCGTGCGGTTCATAGCCGGGCGCTTCATCTTCAAGGGTAATGCCCATGTAGCGGATATCCTGTGAGACAAACCGGAAAATCGCCTGGATCTTGTCCTGCCGGTCGCTCAGCCCGTCGGTCAGTTCCGCCACCTTGGCCTTCATGGCATCGTTGACGGCATCGAGGCGCGGCTTCGACAGCTCCCAGTACCATTTGGAGAGGCTTTCCCAGTCCGGCACCGTGCTGAGCAGGATGCGCTGGGACACCATGAACGGTTCGGGCATCTTGGGCTCCTCGTACAGCTGCGGCACATTGTGCGCTTCCCAGGTGTGCCGGATGCCGCCGCCCTTGCGCTTTTCCTTGCGATAGCTGACCGTGTCGCCCACCGGGTCTTTGAGTTCGATGCGGGTCAGCGGTCGGTCGGCCGGCGCATCCACCTGGCAGATTGCGTGCAGGATTGGCGAGGTGTCCTCAAACAGAAACAGGTCGCTCCAGGTGTCGGGCACCACGGCTTTGGTCCGCTCCCCGCGAAAGGCATAGTGCAGCATGTCGCCGATTTGCAGGTCCGGCACGCTCAGGCGGATGGTTTTGTAGTTGGGATCATAGATGTTCGCGTCCATCTGGCCGGAGTCGATCGTTTCACGGCTCTGGGTCTCCAGGTCGATGGCAACAACCCGTCCATCGGGCTTCAGGATCTCGGCCAGCGTAAACTCGGTTTTCCCGTACGCCGCGTCATAGCCGATGGTGACGGTCGATTTTTCCTCCCGCCCTTTTTCGGTCAGGATTTTAAAGGCGACATCGCTGATGTAGTGCTGGGAGCCGTCGGGGCTGTACTCCAGCAGCGTAATGTCTTCCACCAGCACCGTGTCGGCATCGGGATAGCGGTTCGGCGACACCGCCGCGGCCGCCGTCAGCAGGTCGCGCTGCGCCATCGTCAGGACCGCATCCTCCGCGCGCAGGGCGGCGGCGCTGCAGATCAAAAGAAAAAGCAATATCCGTGTTTTCATAATCCAGGTCCGGTTCTGTAGTTTCATAGTGCGACACACTAACGGACCGCTTCGTTCATTTCAATCGCGGCCTTTTAAAACCGGATGGATTCGGAACTTGCTCTCTGGCGGCAGCTTCGGTACTTTCCCCCGCTCACCGAAAACGCGGCATCAGCCATTCTGTTGTCTGATTGATACGATGCCGCAGCAACCCTGAAAATAGAAAAGAAAGGAAGAACCATGGGGCTCTTCGGATACAGTAAACGGACGATGGTGCTCAGCGTGGATGCCGTTCTAAAAAGCAAAGGCCTGCGCGGAAGCGCCGCGCCGCGCCAGCAACTGCAGGTCCTGCGCTCGCTCTCCCGTCTGGTGCAGCGCGAAAACATCAACGTGACGGCCGTGATCGTCGGCAAGCCGCTCAACAAAGCGCCGCACAACAAAAAATTCGACCATGTGCGCGTCCGCTATGTCAACGCGGACGATCAGATCAGCTCGGAGCTCGGCAAGGCGCTCAACCAGGCCGGGTCCGGCGCGGTGCTCGTCAGCGAAGATGTCGAACTCGAAACCAAGGTCATGCGCAAAGGGTTCGACACGCTGCGCATCTCCACATTCCGCAAAATGCTCGATGACGGCGGCGAGCCGATTGTCGGCGGCGGCCAGAAAAACGGTGGAAACCGCGACCGCAAAAACAACAACCGTCGTGACCGCGGCCCGCGGCAGGACCGCAAAAAACAGCGTCCGCCCAAAACGGAGCGCGAGCCGCGCGACCAGGAGCAGGACGAAATCAGCCAGATGATCGATCTGGTCGAGTAGAATCCGTCCGCACAAACAGAACGGCGTTTTTCCAGCCCTTGGAAAAACGCCGTTTTTTTTGTTCCGGATTTGTCATTCTGCGAATATCTTTTCCATGTTTTGGGTGGCGGCTGATCCGGGCCATAAAAAAACCCCGGCGCGCGAGCGTCGGGGTTGTGCACAGTCGCTGCCGGCGGATTTATGCAATCGCGGCCTGTGCGGTTTTCACCAGCTTGGTGAAGCCGGCCTCATCAAAGATCGCAATTTCAGAAAGCATTTTGCGGTTGATGGTGACGTTGGCTTTGGTCAGTCCTTCAATGAAGCGGCTGTAGCTGATGCCGTTGGTCCGGCAGGCGGCATTGATGCGGACCGTCCACAGGCGGCGGTAGTTGCGCTTTTTCTGCTTGCGATGGACATAGGCCATCGACTGCGCGCGGTCCACGGCTTCGGTCGCCTGGCGGAAAAGCTTGCTGCGCGAGCCGCGAAACCCCTTCGCGAGTTTCAGGCGGCTTTTGTGGCGCCGTTTGGACGCCGGTGCATTGGTTGCTCTTGGCATGGTCTTTTACTCCTTAAACAGATTTAAGCGTAGGGGATGGTTTTCGCAATGCGCTTCTGGTCGGCAGGGTCGATGATTGTCTGACTGCCAAGGCGGCGCTTCTGCTTGCGGTTTTTATTCGTCAGAATGTGGCTTCCACCCAGGTGGGAGAACTTCAGTTTCCCGGTGGCCGTTTTCTTGAAACGTTTGGCCGCAGTCTTTTTGGTTTTCATTTTCGGCATAGTACACTCCTCAAAGGGGTCTTAAAAGCGGAGAAATATAGGGTCGTGCCTCGACCGAGTCCAGTCTTTTTCGCTGTTTTTACATTCGGGCTATCCATGCGCTGTTTTTTCCGGCTTCCGTGCCGTCAGATTCGGGGTGGACGTTTCGTGTTTCCAGTTTCGGGTTTGCCGCTTCGCTGCCCGGCATTCTCCGTGCCCAACTCGACTTCGTCTCGGTTCGAGATACATTCCACATCTCACAATTTACAAGTTCCCTCTTCCACCCTTCCACTCATCCGTCCTTCCACTCCCCTATATACCCAGCCCGTTCAGGAGGCCGCTGGAGTCCTGGGTCCGCACGGCCACTCCCTCGCCGGTTTTGGTGACAAAACTGTGCGGGGGAACGGTCTCCATCAGGAAAACATTGCCGCCGATGACCGAGTCATGGCCCAGAACGGTATCGCCGCCCAGCACCGTGGTGTTGGAATAGATGATGACATGGTCCTCCACGGTCGGGTGGCGCTGGATATGCTTGATCGGATTGCCGTGCTCATCGAGCGGAAAGCTTTTGGCGCCCAGCGTCACGCCCTGGTAGATTTTGACGCCCCGGCCGATTTGGGCCGTCTCGCCGATGACCACGCCGGTGCCGTGGTCGATAAAGAACCCGCTGCCGATGGTGGCGCCGGGGTGAATATCGATGCCGGCCTTGGCGTGGGTCCACTCATTCATAATGCGCGGGATAATCGGCACGTCCAGCCGGTACAGCTCGTGGGCGATGCGGTGGGAGGTGATGGCCAGCACGCCGGGATAGGCCAGTTTTACCTCCGCATAGCTCAGTGCGGCCGGATCGCCGTTATAGGCCGCCTTCACATCGTCGATCAGCATGCGGCGAATGGAGGGCAGGGTGCCCAGGAACGCATCCAGGATCCGGTCCGCCTCCGCCGCTACATCCTCAATCGGCTCGGCCCCCGTTCCCCGGGCGGAGGCGCTCTGCCAGCGGAACGGAACGGCGCGCTCCAGTTCCGGACCCAGCAGCGCCGCGATTTCGTCGAGCTGCCTTTCAAAATGCGGCTCCAGCTCCTCATTCATCGCCGGTGCCAGACCCGGAAACATCACCCGGATCAGGATTTTGAGCGCTTTGACGACCTGATCGGCCGCCGGATAGTTCCACAGCACATTTTCCGGATGATCCGCGTGCTCGGTGGAATAGAGACCGGCCAGTGCCTGTGCGACTTGTTTGGGTGAATTGTTTTGCATAACATGAGCAGTTAAGTCGGGATTGGCGGCCAATTCAAGCCTGTATTTGGACGAATGAGGGCGTTGGAAGGGTGGAAGGGTGGACGGGACAACAAAATCATTTCCAACCGGCTGGAGAGAAAAGAATGTTATTGGATCGCTGTTTTGGCGAGGGGCGGAGTTGGATTTACCATATTTCGGTTTTGTCGGGACTGTAAACTGTTCAGGAGGAACCGCTCTTTGAAAACTTTGTCATCGAGCGGCGCGGAGTGCCGTGCTGTGTAGAACGGTGCTCCGCGCCGTTTTCTCCAGCCAACCTTCCATCCGCCTGCTCTTCTTTCTTGCAATCTCGCGTTGACCGGCCGGGGGCTGCGTGATAGCTTCTTCGGCTTCCAAGGAATGTCGGGGCGTAGCTCAGTCTGGTAGAGCGCTACGCTGGGGGTGTAGAAGTCGCAGGTTCGAATCCTGTCGCCCCGACCAATTTAACTCCATGGCATTCAATGCCTTGGAGTTTTTTTATTTTCAGGAATGTCTCTGATTCGCGGGGAGTGTGGCCAAATGTGTGGCTTTGGCCCGTTTGATTTCCCGCCTTGTAGCAAAACAACGCATTGCGTTACTAACAAGGAGAAGAATCATGGGACTGGAACTCAGAAGAGATAAAAATCATAACCTTCGCTCCAAATGGTGGTACGGACGGTTCATGGTGAACGGAAAACGACACTTCACAAATCTAGGTGTCGAGGTGAAGGGAAAAGCTCCGAAAAACCTGCGGGAGCGGGGGAACACGGCGTTTGAGTGTTCGCGCACATTGGCAACAGCGAAGCTCCGGGATTTGGTGGCTGAGGCGCAGAGCCAGAAAACGGCTACGCACCATTTAGAGGAACTCTACGAAATCAAGTCCGGGGAGTCGCTTCGGCAGATCGCTCTGGCTGAAATGGAGCAGGCCTGGCTCAATCTTCCAGTTCGGCGAAAACGATCTGCGCTATGGGAGAAAAACCAGTGCGCGACGCTGCGGAAATTTCGGTGCCATATTCAGGACAACTATCCGTCGGTTCAATATCTTTCCCAGATTACCCCTCAAATGGTCCTGTCATGGCTGAGAAGCCTGGATGATAAAAAGTATGCGCCTGCAACTTACAACGACAAAATGAAGCTGTTGAAGCGCTTTTTCGGCAAGCTGGGACCCGAGGCAGGAGTTATAAAAAATCCGTTCGCCGGCATTCCGGCAAGGGATTGTGAAACAATTCATCATCAGCCGTTCACCCAGGATGAGCTGAATGCGATCTTACAGCACTCGGATGGCCCCATCCATTCCATCCTGCTGGTCGGAATGTGCACCGGCATGCGGCTGGGTGACTGCTGTCAGATGAAATGGGATGAGGTCGATCTGGATGCGGGTTTTTTGATGGTCAAAACGTCAAAGACGGGCGAGTTCGCAGAAATTCCGCTCTTTCCGGTACTGCGAGCCGAGATCGAAGCTCAGCCCCAGGTCAGCCAGCATGTCTTTCCGGAGGCCGCCGCTTTGTATCAAAAACGCAACTTCGGCATCTCATGGCGCCTGCGGCAGGTGTTCAAAGATGCCGGGATCGAAACCAAGCAGGTGTGTGAAGACCGGCTGCAGGACGCCACCATCAAAGGGTTTCATTCCTTGCGGACAACATGGATCACTATGGCGCTCTCCGCCGGTGTTCCGATGGAATTGGTGCGCCGCGTCACCGGTCATTCAACGGTCGAAGTCGTCCTGAAACACTACTTCCGCCCCGGCCGCGAAGCCTTCCGGGCGGCGCTGGGCACGGCCCTGCCGAAGGTGCTCACCGGCGGCCCGCAGGAGAAAAAGGACACGCCGCATGACCAAATCGCCTGGCTGCTGGAGCACGGCGACGAGCTGGACAAGGCCGCGATCCTGAAAAAACTGGCCGAAATTGAACCGGAGCTGGCGGCCTGACCCGCCGAAGGCCTTGGGGTCTGACCCGCCGAAGCCTTGGGGCCTGCCCCGCCGAAGGCCTTGGGGCCTGCCCCGCCGAAGGCCTTGGGGCCTGATTTTACCGTAAGTGAACGATCGTTCACAATCAGCGGGGGCGGGTCAAACGCTCCCGTTTGATTTTCGGCCGGGTTCGAAAAAAAAGTTGATCAAGTTTTCAGCGGCCGACTTTGCGGGCCCATTTGAGGGCGGGGGCCTCATTCCATTCCGTCCGAGCCGTCGTAGAGAATTTTTCCGGTCTGTTTGCAGATCGCCAGGATTCCGCCGGCGGGGATCTCCTTTTTGAGCAGGGCAATGATTGCCCCCTGGGAGTCCATGCAGAGTTTGGTCTCTTCCTACCCCATACTGATCTCCGACGTATGACCTCTGATCTCTGGCCTCCGGTCCCTTCCGTCATAACGAACAGTGGTCTATTTCGCATTTTTCTTCAAGTTTTTTGAGATTCATGCTGCATATTTCATTGAGTTTGGACCGGGGTCAACCGCAGTCAGAAATATGAGCGCGGGGCTTTTCTTTCCAAGGTCTAAAAAAAAATGCTGATTCACTTTCCAAGGGTTGGAAATTTGGTGTAGAAACGTTCCAATGTTTGGAGAATCCGGGAGGTGACATGCCAGCGAGGACAGGAAAGCCGTATAAGGATGGGGAGTTGGAGGTTGTTTTGAGCCTTGCTCCGACTGAGGCGAACATTTATTGGCTAAGCAAGCTCCTTGAGCGTTCCGAAAAGTCGATTCAGATCGTCTATAAAATTGCCTTTGAGCATGGCCCATTCGGTAAGGATTCCGGCATTCAGGAGAAGAAGATCATCGAAGCAAAAGAGCGCATCGGTCTAAAGATTGGGCGAAAAAAACTTCGGGGAGAGTCCGCCTGATGAGTTCTCCAGAGATTAGGCCATACTATCGATCCGGGACTGATGACCTCAGAAAAGATTTCTTTGAGCCGGTTTTATCTAAGGCCGTCCGCTACAAAAGGGCCGTTGGATTTTTTTCAAGCAGTGCTCTATTGAGCTGGGGGAGTGCCATCGTGCGTATGGTGGAATCCGACCAACTGTTTACCAGCTTACTGGTTTCCCCAAATTTGAGCGAAGAGGATTTTAAAGCACTGGAACAGTGCACCTCTGAGGAACAAAAACAGAATATTTTTTCTACAAAGGCAGATGAGATTGTCTCTTTGGCTTTAGGCTTAGATGAGTCCCCATCTTCTGCAGACGATGCCCAGAAAATACTTTCGTGGTTGATCGCTACCGGCAAACTAGAAATCAAGTTTGCGTTTCCTTCTCATGTCTCTTCTCCAGGAATGTTTCATGAGAAAATAGGAGTTGTGAAGCTTGAGTCTGGGGAGAAAATTGCATTTACAGGGTCTGCAAATGAATCTAAATCCGGACACTCTTTAAACTACGAAACTGTTGATGTTTTCAGGAGCTGGCTTGCTGCCGAAGCGGAGCGGGTTGAAATAAAAGAAAAGCAGTTCGATGAGGCGTGGTCGGGTGATGCGCCGGGGCTAGTTGTTCGCGAGTTGTCGCCGGCGATTTTAGGAAAGGTGAAAATCAGGAGCTCGCATTATTCCAGCGACGGCATTGTCCCATCTGTAAATACAGATTATGCCGATGCGCCTGATGATGTTTTTGACTCTCTGTTGCGGGGAGTGACGCTGTACACGCACCAACGGCGTGCAATTCTCGAATGGGAAAACCAAAACTTCCAAGGACTATTTGAAATGTGCACTGGAGCGGGCAAGACCATCACTGCTCTCGCTGGTATTAATTATCTGAAAAAAGAAGCCGACGTTTCTGTTGTCGTTATCGCTTGTCCGTCAAAGCTTCTGGTGGACCAATGGGTCGATGAGCTCGATCTATTCGATTTTTCAAGAGTTTTGCCAGCATACGATAGCTTTGCTGTTTATGAAGCCCAGCTCAACAACCTTCTGTTTTCAGGGCCGGGCGGGATTATTGTTTGTACTTACCACGCTCTTCTGGATGGGGACAAGTTCTCGCAACTGTTGAAATATAAGACTCTCAAGCATGCTCTGCTAATTGCAGACGAAGTGCATAATTGTAACCGTAAGCGTATGCGGCAACTTGAGGAGTATAGTGCGTCCTTCCCATTTCGAATCGCGTTAAGCGCAACACCAGAGCGTGAACGTGAGCCTGAAGTTACTACTTTAATGAAAAATTTCTTTAATGGGCACACGCCCGTTATCGAGTATGGATTACAAGAAGCCATTAATGACGAAGTGCTTTGTAAATATAAATACTACCCGGTCCCTGTATTTTTGGCCAACGGAGCGGGGCATTATGCAGAGGTTTTAGAGTCGTTAAATGAAAAGTATGATAAGCGACTACAAGATGAAAAAACGAATATACTTCGGAACGTCGATTTATATCTCGATGACCTTTCGACCATTATTGACGCTAACCAGCCTTTGTCGGATATGCTTATTTTCTGCCCACCTGGATTTCATGATCCCACATCCGAACATCGCTATATCGCGCACATTGCAGACTTCCTTTCTAGAAAGCATGTTAATTTCACTTCGATAACGGCTGAGAATTCGTCCAACTCTGAGGAGCCTCTCGAGGGGTTTAGGGCTGGGAATTATCAGGTTTTACTTGGGGTTGGGTGTTTAGATGAAGGATTTAGTGTTCCATCTATTCGCGTGGCGGTCATGCTATATAGTAATGACTCCCGCAAACAGTTTATTCAGAGGCGTGGCCGGGCTTTGAGAAAGTATTCGGAAAAGAAGTATGCTGTTATATATGACATGTTGCTTCTTCCTTTTGGGCTAGATCTTCCCGTTGGCCGGA
Organism: Tichowtungia sp.; assembly: GCA_041584215.1. Lineage (GTDB taxonomy): Bacteria > Verrucomicrobiota > Kiritimatiellia > Kiritimatiellales > Tichowtungiaceae > Tichowtungia. The sequence continues at coordinate 22,705 of JBFHEM010000046.1, forward strand.
TAGAGAAAATTTTAGATAAAGAAATGAAGCGCTATAGAGAATTTTCCTCACTATCTCTAAACCCAAAGGAAAGCCAAACAATTTTAGATGAGGCCTATAGAAAGGCTCTTGGAGGAACCAATGTTTGAATTCTTAAAAGAACACGATGACGAGACCGTTGGTGTTTTTAAAACACTAATCAACTCATGTTTTGATGATAGTGATAAGGATGACAACGATCTTGTTCAAGAGCTGTTGCATCAGGTGAAAGACATAAAGCTGGAAGGTCAGGAGTAGTTATGCTGATCGAGTGGATAGAATTAGACAACTTTGAATGCTACTACACCTCGCCGGGGAAGCCCCCTCAGAGGCTGAGCTTCGATATAGAGCCTCAGAAAAGGAGCCTCACCTTTTTTGTCGCACGAAACAACAGCGGCAAAACAACTATCATTCGAGCATTGAAGTTTCTTTTCTACAATGAAGTTGATGAGATGCAGATCGTGAATAATAAAGCCCTATCAGAAGTTGGGGTCGGAGGAAAAATTACCATTGCTGTTCGTGCGCGTGTTCGCTTCGATCATCCCTCCGGCCCAGAATGGGTTACTTTGGTGCGAAAGTATGAGGCTAAACGGCTTGAAGATGGTGATGAAGGGTTGCGAGTGCGGGAAATAGATAGGCAAATGACGCTTACAAAACGTGAGTCCCCATCGAGGAATCGAGATTATTACGGGGCGGATGCGACCTCTATGGTTAAAGAACAACTCCCTAAAGAATTATTTCCTTTTTACTTTTTAGATGGCGAGAATCTTAAAAATAAACTTGGGCTTGGCGGTGATGCTTTCGATAAGCAGATGTTAAATGCCATACATGACTCTTTATACTCCTCGGTTTTCGAAAGAGCCGCAGATATTTGTTCTAAATCCATACAAAAAGTGCAGCGCGAGTTGGCAGGTTTGGCTAAGCAAAGCAAGGCCATGGAGCAAGTGCAGGAGGACCGTGATAAAAAGGCAGTTGAGCTAGCGGGTTTCCAGAGCCAAATGAAGGAATTAAAAAAGGAGTTCGATAGATACCAGGCTGATTACCAGCATCTAGATGAAAAATATTTGGGGCTGGCTCAGAGCGAAAGCGCTAGTGCCGCCGCAATGTTGAAAGAAGCTCGCAGGGAAGAAGACTCGCTTAAAGAAGACATAAAACGGGTGGGCTTGAAAATAAAAGAATTGCTTTCAGATGCTTTGCCATATGCATTTATGGAGCGAGCGTCTGGTGTTGCTTTAGAAGTGATCGACTCGTTGCACGAACGCAATATTTTCCCCGTAAATATAACGGAAGACCTTATCAGTGAGCTGATCAAGCAGAAGGAATGTGTTTGTGGATCGCGGTTGGAAGAGGGAACGAAGGAGTTAGCCCGGTTGCAGGCGTATCGTGAGCGGGCGTTGCGACAAAATATGGACGAGGATTTAAAAGGAATTCGGAGCATTCTGCTTGAAGATTCACGGTCTAGCCAGACCATCATCTCAAAATTATCGGCTAGCAAAGATTTTATTTCAGAGGAGCTGTCTTTTTACCGCGATAAAATGACGGCTTTGGCTGAATGTCAGGATAGAATCAGGCGTGCGGAAAGAAAAATCGCAAAAGGGCATGACACGGCCATTAGAGATTGTATTACACAACGCCGAATAGCCTTTGAACGAAAAGAAGAGGCCTCAGATAAAATCTCTCGGTTTGAGCAAGGGATTCTCCGAGTTTCTTCCGAAAAAGATAAATTGGATGCCGAATTAAAGAGAAAGGTTCCGAAAGGAAGCCCAGCTCAAAAAATACTAGACAACTTGGCTGTTTTGCAGCGAGTTCTAGAAATCATCGAACGCAGTAAAAAAGAAATACAGTATGAGATACGTTCGCGGCTAGAGACGCACACAAAAGAAATATACGAAAAAATCAGTACCGATAATTCTTATGCGGTAATTCAAAAAAATCTTCTTCCGGATATCCGAAACATGGGGCAAAAAACAAATCAGGGCGGAGGACAGAAGAAAGTTCTGACAATGGCATACATGGTAGGACTGGCAAACGTTCGAAAGGAAATTTGTGCCGAGTTAAGAAAGCACATACATTTGCGAGTTACAGGTGAGCAGTGCTTCTTCATGGATTCTATTTACTCTGATATGGATATTGAATATCAAAAGAGTGTGACGGAAATTCTTCCCTCATTCGTTACGCAACTTCTGGTTCTTGTTGCTCCGCAAAATTGTAGTGAGGCCGTTCAGGGCAAACTAAAAGGGCATGTGACGGATATGTACAGAGCGATTCACTATACCTCAAAGGTTAAGGGTGATGATCCGCAGTCTGTTGATTTGTGGGGTAAGACGGTTCAGCTAGTTGAGCGTATCGAGGATGATTTAGCATATTCACAACTTGAGAAAGTGGAGGTCTGCTGATGTTTAACCAACTCAAGCTTCCTCATACCGCAGAAGATCTTTTTTTTCTGGTTAAACGAGGCGGAAACACAGATGAGAGCGCTTTTCTATCTACCTACGCTCAATTATTTGTCTTAGGTGCTACCTACGGGTTTGAAAAAAAGAAGTTTGATGCAAATGTGACTTCGACAGACCAGATTGAGCCGATTAAAACGGCATTTTTTGGGCACTCCATTGTTTTGTTGCAAACAATTTGTTTGGCAGAAGATAAAACCCATGAAGTTTTAGCTCAGCCGGATCGAATGGTTGAAATTCTTCAAGGTTATGCCAGCGGCGGGTTCCGGGAAATTAAACGGATTTCTGAAGAGGTTCCGCGGGGATGGGCTCAAATAGAGCGTTGGATGCAAGAGCTTCAGGTAGAGGGCTAAAAGGAGAGTTCCCGTAATTCTTGCACCGCTCCAATGATTTCGGGAATAAGCTGGGTTATTTCCTCCGGTGTGTTAAATCGACCCAGTCCAAACCGAACGGATGAATAAATCGTATCGTCTGTCATTCCCAGTTCTTTGAGTACATGCGATGGCAAAATAGTTGCCGTCGTGCAAGCTGATCCAGATGAGAAGGCGACCACGTCTTTTAGTCGGATAATAAGGGCTTCACTTTCTACGCCAGGGAAACATACGTTCAGGTTGCCGGCCAACCGGTCTGTTAGGTGGCCGTTTACTTTGGCGTCAGGAATAGCCTCCAGCAGGGCGTCTTGTAGCGCGTTTTTCATTATCCGAATGTTATCCTGATCTCTTTTCATGTTGGCACAGGCGAGCTTGATTGCTTTTGCAAAACCGACAATGCCTGGAACATTCAGAGTGCCGGAACGAAAGCCCCGTTCATGACCGCCGCCGCTCATTTGGCAGCCTACCTTGACGTGCGGATTGCTGCGCCTTACATACAGGGCGCCAACGCCCTTCGGGCCGTAAATCTTGTGGGCTGAACATGCGAGAATATCAATGCCCATTTTTTCAACATGTAGAGAAATTTTTCCTACAGCCTGCGTCGCATCGGTCATGAAATAGCAGCCGGCATCGTGACAAAGTTTACCGATCTCAGAGATGGGCTGCAGGGTGCCAATTTCGTTGTTGGCCGCCATTACAGAGACCATGACGGTGTCCTCCCGGATTGCGCCTTTCAGTTCGTCGAGATTGATTATTCCATCGGAATTTACGCCAAGAAGTGTGGTTTCAAATCCATTTTCTTCCAACCATTGGAAACAATCCAAAACGGCCTTGTGCTCCGTGGTTACGGAGATGAAGTGACGTTTGTTTTCAGGGCAGGACTGAGCAACACCTTTTATGGCCAGGTTGATGGCTTCTGTTGCGCCGGAGGTGAAGATGATTTCCTGTTTTTTTGCGCCGATTTCTTTTGCGATAGTTTCGCGGGATTCTTCAACGGCTCGTGAGGCATCTCGCCCATATACGTGATTTTTGGAGGCGGCATTTCCGTAGATCTCAGTGAAATAGGGGAGCATGGCCTCTAGTACTAAAGGATCGACAGGTGTAGTCGCGTGGTTGTCGAGATAGACGGGGCGTTCTTGAGCCATTGTAGACTCCTATTTTTTAGGAATGAGGCGTTCGAGATCGGATAATGTTTTTAGCCGGGCCGTTATCAATTCAATTCCACGGTTCATGTGGGCTAGAAACTGGGCATTTACATTTTCTGCATTCGACACATCGAGCCCTTTTTCCTGCATCCATGTAAAAAGTAGAGCAATGAACGCTTCATCATATTCTCCGAGCATCGTATAGCGGTTAATTTCCCGTCCGATTTCGGTTTTCTTGGTAAGCAGAGCAGGGGATCCGGGCTCCTCAAGAGAGAGGCAAAATCCGATGCGGCCCAAGAGGTTTGGTGTAATACCTGTCCGTCCTTTTAGAGCGCGCATTCTATTATCTGCGTCGGTGGAGAATTGGACACGCTGGAGCGTCATTTCAGCCATTTTTTATTTCCTTCCAAAAGTATTCTTCCTCTGAAGTCGTGAGACGATTTTTGTCATCGTATTTGAGGTGATAGCACCGTGATATGTGAGGTTGAAGTTTAGAATAAAGGCCCTCGTCAACTTCTGTATCCGTTGAGAGAAGAATCACCTGGTGGCCGGCTTGTGGGAAGTAGTTTTGAATTAAGTTGAGGCGATGATCACTGTCGAGGCGGCCCAAAGGCGTATCGATAATCACAGGAAGCGGCCTGCCGGATGTTTTTGCGAGCCCCCAGAGAACAGAAATAGCATAAATTTGTTTTTCTCCGGAAGAGAGATCTTCTTTAGGGATGGAGTTCCCATTTCTATCATGCAGAGTGACTGCAAAACTTTTGGAGTCAATGCGTATTTTATGCAGCAAGTCGCCTTTTCGCACTAGATGGTTAAAGCATTCGGTGACCGTTTGTTGCAGGGTCTCAATCTTCATTTTGGTCAGGCGCGTCTGATAGACCGTCAAGGCTTGTTGGGTTTGCTTGATAAGCTGAGTTTGGGCAATGAATTTTTTCTGTGCAAGTACTGTAGTTTCGACCTTCTTTTGCTCTCTTTTTAGTTCATCAAGGCGGAATTGGTGTTTATGAATTTCCTCGTTTATTGCGTCTTGTTCGGCCCTTGTTTTTCCAGCGAGACCTGTGACTTCGTTCAGGCGCTCAACAATGGGCTGAAGCGCTTCTTCATCCGGTGCACGTGAGATCATTTCTGATGCGTTTTGTTGACGGTGGTGAAGCCGCTCAAGTTGCGTGGAAAGTTTTCTGATGGAGCTGGCAGATTTTTTTGCTGATTGAAGCCACTCTTGTATCCGGAAAGAGCTTTGCGGAGACAAGTCGTGAATAATAGAAATGTCTCCGTACTTCTTTGGCAAAGTAGTGTGCTTTTCGATTACGGTTTCGATTAGAATACGCAGTTCATCAGATTGCTCTTGGGTAGCAGCTTTTGTTTTTTTAAGACCTTTTTCTAGATCTGTCTTAATTTTTTCTGCAGTAGAAGCGACGATGTCGTGCTCTTTAATTACGGTTTCAGCCTTTAGTTGAGTAGTCAGCTGTCTTGCGATAGTGGGGCATAGTGTGAGCGCGAAAGGGCTTTCGCATGCAAGCCGAAGCTGTTTGGCTACGATTTCGATCTCCGCTTCAGAATCTAGTTGCGTTTGTTGCTCTGCAACCCTTTGGTCTGCATATGCTGATCCTGCGGCATGGAGCTCATTCTCAATGCCTTGGACAGTTTCAGTTAGCCCCTCAAGGTCCTCCTGTTTGTCGATGAACTGGTTGCGCAAATCAGCGATAACATTTTCTATTTTTTCGCATTCTTTGGATAGGAGTCTGATTTGCTTTTGATCTTCTGCGGAGCTATGCTTTTTCGCTTCTTTGGATTGGTATAAATCGAGGTCTGTTTTCAGGCGGTGGACGAGGTCTAGCCCCAAAAGAGAGTTGATGGATTCTTTAACTGTGGCGCTTCCGGTAATGTCTTCAGCCATCGCTTTAATTTTTTCGCCATCGAAAAAGAATAGTTGAGATAGTCGTTCGGGCACAATGGAGGCTGCGAATGCATCCCAGTGTTTGGCCTCTATGTCATCGATGACGATGTCATTTCGCCGAATGTCTAGTTTTTCTAAAATATCTCCGTCTTCGGAACGCCTCCAGCGTCGTTCGACATAATAGCAGTCTTGTTTCCCTTGTGTAACGTAGTCAAATTCGACGGCAATTCGCGCCCAGGGCTGTTGTTGTTTGGGGTCCTTTGAGCGATGGATTTTGGAACTCAGATGTTCTAGATATTTTTTTGAGGTGATCCCGCTCCCGAGAGATTGTTTTCCATATAGTGTTAGCCTGACGGCATCAAGTAAAGTGGTCTTTCCGGCTCCGTTTTTTCCGCCAAACAAAATGATGGGTTTAACCTCATCTATTCCTCTTTTTTTCTTGGGGGTTAGGTCAAATGTGTTTTTCCCTTTGTAGAGCCCGTAATTCTCTAAAATGACTGTTCGTAATAGCATTATTCGCTCTCGTTTTCCTGCATCGCTGCAAGTTCGGCGAGAACCTCTTCTCTGCTTCGCCAATCTTTGCGCAGTACTTTCCCGATTTCTTGATAAATTCCGGATCTACGGGCAGATCCTTCGTGTTTTCGCTCGATGTCAATTAGCCCGGTCAAAAGATTCGGCATAATGTTGAATTCGCTGGAAATCTCTTGAATAAGTTGTTGTTCTGCTCCACCCATCCCTGAAAAGTCATCTTCTGCCCAGTCTAGTACGCGTCCTGTAACCTCTTTGTAGATTCGCGGCAGAGGGTCATCCCAGGCGCCTTCTTCATGCAGCCAGAGTTGCCGGATTTTATGTAGCTCTTCCGGTTGGATTAAATTCACTTCAGGATTTGGCCCATTTTCGCGAACTTCCTGCTGAGCCTGTAACAACATCCGGAGGAATTCGTAGCGCCATTTGATCTTGTAGGGCCCCCAAATCAGCTTCTTTTTGCCCTCTTTTTCAACAAATTCCACGCGCCCGGATCGGCGTCTGTGCTCTCTATATTCTTCCTTGGTATCAGGCTCTTGAGTCGCGGTAAGAAAATCACGGAATTCTAGCAGGGGGCGCATCCACTCTTCCCCATTATCGATCATGTTTTCCATCGAACGGTCGCGTTGCACAACGGTGCAAGTCCAGCAACCAAACCGACCGCCGCCGCAAGAAGGGGTGCTTTTGTCGATTACGAGGGGGCATTCCCCCGATTGGGCGTTGCGGTACATTGTGACGAGTTCGCGGTTGTTGAAGCCCCATGGTGATTTTGAGTTTAGCAGGTAGGTCCAGACGTCGTCGGTGTCCCAGTCTTCGACAGGAGTGAAGACAAAAGCATTTGGAAGATCATTATGTCGGGCTAATGCTTCGCCGACGAGAGTTCGGTTTTCCATTACTTGCGCTCGGGTGTTACTTTCCGATTTGCGCGCGCCCAGAAGGATGACCACTTCCCCGTATTTAGCAACCGTGTTTTGGATGAAAACGGTAGTCGGTTGAATTTTTAATCGATCCGTACACCATCTGAAATTTGTATAAGGGGCGGGGTAGCCGCGCCCAATCAAGTTAACCCAAAAGGTGTCGTTGATCTTGGGTGTAACGGTATGAGCCTGGATAGGAAGATCCTGTGCGAATGCAGCGTTCTTGATTTGGTTAATAGATGAGGTCAAGTGGTGCTCGATAGCAGGAGTTTCCACTAGAGTATCCGATGTAATAACGTACACAGGCTTGTTGCGTTGTTTTTTTTCCAACTTCAACAGGGCATTCCATACCAGTTGGACAACACAGGAGGAATCTTTACCCCCGCTATAGCCGATCACCCACGGGCGACTATCAGAGAGATAAACGTCCTGGATGTGTTTAACGGTTTCATCTAGCCGTTTTTTTGTAAGTTTGGTTTTTTTTGTGGGGGTGCTCATCTGTCGTATTCCTTGAGAAATTCATCTTCAATCGCCTGCTCTTTTTCACTTAGCGGCAAGCCTAAGACCTTTTTTATTACATTGGCAGTTAGGGTGACATGCTTTGACCCTTTGTTGATGCGTCCCGCAACGATGGCCCGCCCATTCCATTGCTGGTGATTATCTCTGGCCCAATCAATAGTTTTTATTTTCTCAAGACGGGTTTTCCAGTTTTCTTCATCGGCTTCAATAAGTGCGCAACCGGCAATCGCAAGAGAGTGTAGAGCCAGCCCTTGCGTGTGGATGTATTCCTGTCTGAGGACATAAGGGGCAACCTCGCGGTTTTTTGCGGCCATCCAGTCGGGGATATTCGCAGAAACCTCTTTCCAGAATTGCACAGCAAGCCGTTCCTGTTTTTTGGTAATCTGCTCTTTTCCCGAGTACGCCAATAGTGTGCTTGTTGCTTTGTAGATTGCACTCAAAGTGAAAAGTTTGTTTTCACGATTGGAAATCGCACTTTTTTCTTTTTCTGTCATGCCCATGAATACAGGAACTTTTGTAATCAGGTCTGCGCAAAGTTGTGCCATCGGATCGCGATGATCATAGAGTATTCCCAAAGATTTCATGGGCCGAACCGCGTGACGGTTAAGATCCGCGAACATCTGCTGGCTTTTCTTTAGGTCTAGGTCGATAAAAAATACGATGGAGATGGTCTCCTCAGCTAGTTCGGGGTATTCTTCAAGGGCTTCTTCAATAGCAGCTCTTCTATGCTGACCGTCGTTGATTAAGACTTTTGCATTAAACGGTACTTTTAGCGTACCGATGTCTTTGCTTGTTCCCTCTGCACCTGAGGGAATAAACTCAACATCCTGACTGATTGATGCTGTGAGTGAAGAAAATACATAGTCATTTTCATTTTCGGTAATGTATTTGACCATCTTCGGAATACGGGTAGTGTTTAGAGTCCGCTGAGCTTTTAATTCCGGAGGAAGTTCTCCTTCCGCCTTTTCAAAAAGAGCGGTCAGATATTTCAGAGGGAACATAGAGACGTAATATTCCTTTTTAGCCTGGATGCCTCTCAAGGCTGGAAGCGTGTAGCAAAACTGATCGCTGGTTGTTTTCATGCCGCCCAGTATAGCGTTGAACAAATGGAAGTCAAACCGTTAACTTCCATTTAGTTTTGGTTGACTTCCACAAAGCGTTCATTCACGATCAGCTACGTTCAGAGCGTATCGCCTGTAGAAAGAAGCATGGATGTTATTATGAAAAGAGTACGACAAGCGAGATTTATTGGAGAAAACTGGGACACGACGTCCTAAGTGAGGTTGCCCTCCGGGAAGAGGCCGTTGCCGCGGCCAAATCCCGGATAACTAAACGCGGAGGTCCAGTCGGGGCGAGGTAAAACGTTCAAAGATTGTGCCGATTGGAACTCCTTTCTTCAAATAGAAACGGTGGATTAATTTTCACCACCCTAGATAAAGGAGGTCCTAATCATGGATTACTTCACGAAGCGTCAGCCCGACGGTAAATGGGCATCAAAGGCGACGGGTGTGTCCCGCGCGTCTCGTGTCTTCGACACGCAAGCAGAAGCATGGAATCACTCAAAAGCTCAGGCTTGCAAGAGCCGAGGTGAGGCGTTCCTGTGCAATAGAGCCGGACAGATCCGCGAGCGGAACACGTATACCGGCCACGATCCACTTAACATCAAAGGCTAACCGGGAGGTGCATTTATGGCAAAATTGACAAAATTCACTTCCGTTGGGGTACTGCAGAATTTTTCAGTACCGTGTCTCATCGAGTTTTTGAACCGCTTCACGGCGTACCTTAAGGCTCGGAAGGTTAAGCTGTCTGAGGAGACCTTTGAGTACGAACAGATTATACATCTGTTCACTCAGGTCGATTCTGACACTCCCAAGGAATTGCTGGAAGCGGCATTCTTCATTGAAGAGATGGCAACCCGGTCAGGCCGGGCCAAGGTCATCAAGGAGGCGAAAGCCCGCAAGATCATTCTGGGTTATGATTCCGATGATATATCGGTGCATGATTTCATTCTGATGACGTGGTTGCGCCACCCAGGTCTGCTGGAAGCGGCCAAGTCTCGCGTGCTGACGTGGCGCAAGCGCTCTTTCTGCACCTGTCCGCCGACTCGCGGTGAGGTTCATCCGCTTGTGCGTTCGGAGATCGGTCCAGTCAGTTCGCTTGAACAAGGTCTGGCGGATGTTCTTCCCGGATGCGATTCGGGTATGGTAAAAGTGATCGAGTATGACGATCCCGACTCCAATGAGCTGTGGTATCTGGTTCGGCACACCGATTTTTTGGAGCGGGTTCCCGTTATGGGAGCGTCTGGGAATCCAGAAGCTGTTTTTGTACGCCCCTTGAAGTATGACGTGATTGTTTACGACAAGGTTCACGGAGAGCTTCGGATCAATTCCGATAAATCATTGCATGGGGAATACCGGCAGGAGTTCGGGCAGTTCCTTTTCGGCCGGCAGGATTATTTTGCCGATCGGGATGTCTATTCTCTCAACGTCCTGTTCGACAATGATCCGGCCTTTCTGGATTGCTCCGGCATTGCCGGGATCGACGCCATTCGTTGGACGGAAGTCGGCCTTACTTTTCCTGGGGCATTTGGAATCATTCGCGTGGATAGGTCTCCCGATATGGTGCGCAGCAAAAGGCAAAAGGGAAAACCGTTTGTGCAGCCGGGCGTCACCATCCGCTATGCGAAGTTTGACGTGCTGTTTGAGGGGGCAAAGTCGCCCCGATCTGTGCAGGTTATGTCCGGAAATGTGGCCAATTACAGCCGGGAGGCGGATTCCTCTGCATTGGACTACTGGCTCCGGCAGTCGGGTATTATGATCACCCTGATGCAACAGGTTGCGCATGCCGCATAACGTGCTCGAACTGATCGGCACAGCATCCTGTGTGGATGCGGAGTGGCGCGGTAGGCTGGGACCGGCCTATCGCGCTCTTTCCCGCTTCTTGGTCGCAATGCCTGATATCCCATTGAGCGAAACCTATTACTGCTCTCACTGCGGCGGCTCACTCAGGTTGCAACCAGCGCCGGACGGTACATCTACCGCACTTCCGGAAGACGAAGATGCGACGTGCCCAATAGTCGCCGGCATTAAAGACGAAGCCCGTATTCTGAAAGCGTTGAACGCAGCTGCCTTTTACCGTTCCTGTATGGCCGCCCTCGGAATCGATTTGGATTTCCAATCCTTGGAAGATTGGAATTCTGCATGGCGGCTTGGTTCTATCTGCGTGCGCGGTTTGCGCTACCCTGTTTATGCCGCATTTTTCCAAACGCCCCCCGACTATCGAACATTTCTTTGCTCTCTTCCCCCCGATAAGCCGTTTGTTTTCATTGGCGGTTCATACGCGCACGAATTGGAAAACTTTCTGGCCGAAAGGAGTTCGTGTTTCCTCACCTTGCATGATGATTTTGAGCTTCTTGACACAGGCTTTCGAGTAACTGATTCGGCATCTGCAAAAATTCATGCGTTTAAGTCCGGTTTGGTCGCCCCTGCGGTTGGCTCTGATTCTGATGATGGAGTGCGCTATTTATTCCAAAAAAAAGGTGAAAACTGGAAGGTTATTTTTGATGGCGCTCCCCCATTTTCCATAAATGATAATTTGGGGCCGCGCTATATTAACTATCTCTTACGCCATCCTGGCGAAACGGTTCCTGCATTGGAGTTGGAAGTCGAAATTAACCCGGCAAAGGAATCGATCCGAACCAAAGAAACCGTTGTCAAAAAGCACGATGCTCAGGCGATGGTGGACTATGCCAAGGAATGCCGTCGTTTGCGTGCTGAAAGCGTTTCCGCGCGTGAAGAAGGACGGGAAATGGAGGCCGCGGAGTTGGAGGACCAGGTAGAAAAACTTGTGCGAATCATAAACAACGAAGACAAAGCTATTTTCAATGATAGCGGCCAAAAGGCCCGACAGAATGTTAGCAGTGCTATCCGTGCGGTTGAAAAAAAACTGCGAAAAATGGAAGAGCCAGCGGCCCAGTCGTTTGGCCGTCACCTTTCAGCACATCTCTCCAAAGGGCTCAAGCTGTCCTATTTTCCCTCAGATAAAATCATTTGGTCGTAGTTGAGAAGCCTGTCTTCTCAACGGTGAAGCCCTTTTTCCCGCCTCCCAGTTGTACAGAACAACTGGTTGGCGGTTTTTTTATGCCGTCAGCCCTGAACAAGGAGCTGACAAATGGACGTTACAAACGACGAATTGATTCAAGCCGTCTTCGCGGCAACCGCTGAGGCCAAGCACCGCGCTTTGGCAATCCTTGAGGGAAAAGAACTTCCCGTAGAAAACAACGACCCGCTTTTGTTGCGGATGGGCGAGGCCGCCGAGCTGCTCAATGTGAGCCGCGCAACATTGTGGCGCACGATCCGTGCCGGCCGTCTTGAAAAAATCGAACTGTTCCCCGGCTCGTACCGCCTGCGCCGCTCTGACGTCGTCGCTCTCGCCAATGGAAAGGCGGTGTCCCGTGGTTGATCCCCGTTTTACTCAGCTTCTCGATCTCGCCCGTGCGGGTGATGACTGCGCCATTGCCGACCTCTGGCACGAATTTCAATTCGATTTCTACTCTGAATCCCTCGGCTGTCCCTCTAGCGCAGCGGGTGGTGAAAACTTTCCCGCACCCGCACCGCCCCCCTGTGGAGCAGACATTCCTGTCTGCTCATCCGCACCGTCTTCTTTTCGCGCTCTCTCGCGCTCTTTCGCGGTTAAAAATAATGAGCCCGCAGAGCTTCTGTCCTCAGACCTCTGTCCTCCGACCTCTGGCAGCGCCGAAGGCGGTGCCCAATGCTGATCCGCATCGACACCCGCGAGCAGGCTCCACTGGAATTCGACCGTTGTGCGTCGATCCGCGGAACCATCTCCACCTTCGATTATGCCATCGAAGGCGACCAGGACCATTTCGCCATCGAACGCAAATCGCTGCCCGACC
>JBFHEM010000047.1:0-34993 GCA_041584215.1 Tichowtungia sp.
GCCGTGGCTGATCCACGTCTTCAGGTCCGACGACTCCAGGATCGCATAATCCTTCATCGATTCATAATTAACCGCGTCGGGCTGGTCGTGTGAACAGTAGAGATAGACCTTGCCGTCGAAAACCTCGGCCGAAGGATCACACGCATAAAGGAAATCCGGATCGGTTTCCCGCAGGATGGGATTGGCGGCATAAACGGTGCCTGCCGCCGCCAGGCACAGGGCAGTAAAGCTCAAATCAACAGCTGCTTTAATCATCTCACTCCTGGTTCAGTAATCGCTACAAATCGGGTGAACGGAACAGGTCCATACAACAAGACGCCGCCTCGGCGTGAAACGGCTCTACTTATTTGAACATTCGGGATCAACGCATGAAGCGGCGGCGAATAAAGAGTATTGCGCTTCCGAACACGGCAATCAAACCCAGCGCGGCCGGCTCTGGAACGGCCTGCAGGGTAACTGCCGCTATACCAACATTCCTACCAGTATCTGTAGACGTTGACGTAAATCCGACAGCAAGCGAATCGCCATTGTTTTCAATATCGAAAACGACACTAACCGCATTATCATATCTACCTATCCCTGTAGATTCTAATTCTCCACCAGTAACTTGAGCTGATAAGGTTCCACTCGCACGATATAATGTGCCGTGAATCATCAACTGATATTGTCCGGCATCCAAACCATCGACGGAAAAGTTCAAAGAAGAGCCTCCTGCAGCTTCCCATTGTCCCATCACACCATTGGTGCTTACCACAGGACTTCCATTCGACCAGATTTCCGTATGAGCATTCCCTCCATACCCAGCAGTTCGCCCGGTGATATCCGAAATATAATCAGCGCCCGTCATTTGATTCGTGGAGAACACACCCGTGTCTGAATTATATCCCGGCGAGTACCAGTCAAGGGAACCCTCAGCCGTCAGATCAATCGTTGGCGATGCAATTTCTGCTGATGTCACCACGACATCAGCGGAAGCAACCGCCGCAAACACCAGGCTGCCCATAAGGGCAGCCCCCAGAACCTGTTTCCTTGTCTTCATTTTAACCCCTTATCTCAGTCCAGAGATACATGCATCTCTTTGGACGGTTTTTTTAATAAAAATATTTCTCAAAGCGCTCCCGGTCGGACCGGGAGGGCTGCTGCAGTTTATTCCTGAAGGTAAGCGCGGTAGAACATCTGCGGATCATCAGCTGAAAGCGCATTCGTGATCAGCACCGCGCCGCCGGTCCCCTCAACCGCTATCGCCATGTCGCTCCAGATTCCGACCGCGAGATTGTCCGTTGCTTCAACCCCGTACTGATACCCCGCCGTGGTTTCAAAGCTCAGGATCAGGTTCGTTCCCCCGACAACAGCAAGCGCAGCCACATCCCCCGGCGTCGGATCCAGCGGGGCAGAAACGCGTTCGAGCGTGATGGCGGTTATGCCGACGTTGCCGATACTGGTACGCGTCACCTGCTCATAGAGGAAGTCCAGGGTTTCACCATACCCGATCGTGAAATCGACCGTAAACACACCGTAGCGCGTTACGGTGGTTCCGCCGTAAGTAAACGCCTCCGTAATACTGGCACCGCCCTTGGCGGCGGTGAGCTGCGCGGTTGCCCTGTATTTGGAGCAATAGATATTCATCGAATACTCCCCCTGCTCGAGCCCGACCAGGGAAAAGGAAAACGCGCCGGTCTCCCCCTGCCCTTCCCAGCTGCCCTGCACATTATTCGTACGCACGATGGGCGATCCATTGGTCCAGCTGCTCTGATACGCATTCCCCGCATAGGCTCCATGGGTTCCGATCACGGTCACCTCACCGATATAATCTGCGCCGTCCATTTCGTTACGGCTGCTCGTGGATCCGTTCATTCCGAGCATCACCCAGTCCGCCGGCCCGTTGGAAGAGAGATTGATCGGATTCACAGCATCTGTGCTTGCCCCCAGCTCAAGAATACTCACCACAACATCTGTGAGCAGAACCTGATAGGTAACGCTGACGGGAACCTCCACCTCGGTCACCTCGTCGGATCCCTGCTCATTCCAGGCAATGACGGCGGTGCAGGAAGCAATCTCTCCGTTGGTCATTCCGCCGGTCTGATCCGCATCAAACACCATCTGAATCGGAGTCGAATCCGGCGCCGTATTGGTCAGCACCAGCGGCATGGTTTCCAACAGGCTGAAAGCGCCCGCATGGGTTTCATTCGAGAAGGAAACATTCACTTCAACATGGCTCGTCGACATGTAGGCCGCATTGACAACCCCCGTCACCAGCGTATCCGGCGCCGTCAGCGTAAGCTCAATTTCATCGGCATCAACCGTAAACCAGTTCTGCGGGATGTACAAAGCGTCCACTTCGGCCGCGGACAGGGCGTGGTCATAAAACTGGATCGTGTCGCAGATGCAGTCAGACTGTTTGGCGTCTTCCTCCCCTTCCACAGCACCGAACAGCAGCAGTTTCCCGGGTGCCGGCCTGAAGGCGGTACCGGTGCCCGCTGCGGTCAGGGCGCCGTCAACATACAGGCTCAGGTTCGATGACGTTCCGTCAAAGGTATAGGTCAGGAGGTGCCAAGCCCCGTCCGTCAGATCCGTGTAGGGCGCAGGATCCTGCACGCTGGCCTCTCCCCAGAACTCAACCCGCACACCATTGGCAGCCGTTGTGAAATTCTGCGCGCGCAGCTCAAAACCCACTTTGAGGGCATCGTCCTGTTTCCAGGCCTCATTCCCCTTGGACGCAATCGATCCATACGCATTCCAGGAGCCAGAGGTATTCATGACCCACATCGAATAACTGAAATTCGTGGCGGTTTCGAACGTATCCGCATATTCGTCATAATTTGTGGAGCTGTTGGCAATCATCATATAATCCGCGGCCGACGAAAGATCCAACGCATAGCCGCTGCCCGAAGGGGTATTTGTGGAGAAGACCGCAGTACCGACAACCGGGTTTGTCACCCCGCCCGAAACGACCGCACCTTGGTGCAGCCCGGCAGCCGACATGACGTTTGTCAATGACTGGTCATCAAAGTTCCACTCCGCAACCAATGCCGCCTCTGCCGCGCCAACGAATGCAATACCGGCCAAAACGGCCGCAGCTCTTCTGTTGTTCCCATTCATCCCTTCTCCTTTTTTAGTCGCTTTTGCCGCCGACCGTGCTGGGTTTTTCTTTCAGCGTACCTGCACACGCCCGACGGAAATCCCTTAAGCTCAGGTATATAATGGCTCTAAATGGAAACCTGTATATTGTAATATTTTAGGATAAAAATGGTTTTCCCCGGCGCACAGCGAATCGGAAAAGGCCGCATCTTTCCATTCGCTGGAATGCCGCGCATTTCGACTTCGTTATTCTCCCGCCGCTCTATCTTATTCACACAAACCCCTTGCCGTTCAAATTACCGGGGCGGCCGATGATGAACCGGGGTTTGCCCAGCCGCTCTTCGTGGTTTCGCAGCCCCGAATGCGCAGCGCCTGCCCCATACGGCCGAAACCGTGTTCGATTAGGATTCCCATTGCAGTGCGGATCGGATTATCATCTTGCAATATGCACATTCTACCCTGCCTGTCTTGTGATGAATTAAGAAGTGCTGAACGGGTACGCTGCAGCCGCAAGGGGTGAAATAAACTGCAGAAGAGTTGATGTGCCGGAGAGAATAACGCGCTGGGAGCCCGGGGAGCAGAGGATCGAACGGACATGAGTGATTCATGAAAAGAATGAGGTTGCCGTTTATACTTGGCCTGCTGATGCTGCTTGGCATCCGTGTATGCAGCGCCGCATCAGACCCGTCCTCCATTTCCGCCCTCGAACAGAGACTGGAGGCCGTTAATGCGGAACTGGACCAGCTGGCCGCCTTCACGCTGCGGAACGGCATTGGTTCCGTGGGATATCGATCGCAAATACACCAGCACCCGAACCAGCAGGAGTGGATCCGCATTGAGCTCGGCGACGAGGTCTTAATCGATCAGGCCGTTCTGGTTCCAACCCTCTTCCTGGTGCCCGAAACCGGGTTCCTGGCCGAAGGTTTTCCGAAGGCATTCCGGATTCTCGCAGGAACCGCGCAGACGACCAATGTGGTCGCCGAAGTATCGCTCGCAGATCACGTAATGCCGCGCATCGCCCCGCTGGCCGTATCATTCCCTCCGGTCAAGGCTTCCTGGCTAACCCTGGAAGCCAACGTCCTGAGTCCGCGCCTCTGGGATCACCGTTACCTCCTGCAGCTTTCGGAAATCATGGTGTTCAGCGGCAACGATAATGCAGCGCTGCATAAACCGATTACGCTGCCTGTCGACTCAGGAAAACCGATTGCCGCTCACCATAAAAAATACCTGGTGGATGGATTTACGCCCTTCCTGATGGATGCCGCCAGTGCGGCGGAAAGTAAAACCAAGCTGCTGCGGATTAATGATACGGCCGGTCCGCCCGCCCTGACGATCGATCTCGATGCCACCTATCCAATCAGTCAGATCAACCTGCACACCGCCAACCTGGAATACTCGATTCCCATGTCGCAGTTCAGCAACAGGGCCGTGCCCCGCCACATTCGGATTTTAGGCGCCAATCAGCCGGACTTTTCCGATGCCGCGGTACTGTGTGAACACCTGCAGGAATCCATCTACGACAACGGCCCCATCCTGATTATGCGGTTTCCCGAAACAGAGTGCACCTATGTAAGGCTCGAGGTCATCGATCCCCGCCCCGTCGTCTCCTTGTTCCCCAGGTATAACCACATTGCTTTTTCCGAAATTGAAGTCATATCCGAAGGACGGAATGTAGCGCTCCACGCCCCGATCAAAGGGAATGACAGCATCACGACGCCGGCCAGGACCCTGGGCCTGATCACCGACGGCCTCAACTATTACGGCGAAATCCTGCCGATCCGCGAGTGGATGAACCAGCTCTCGCGCCGCCATGATCTTGAGCAGGAAAAACCCCGGCTGGTCTCCAAGCTGAACCGGCTCTATGCCGCCCAGAAAACCAAGCTCAGAACAACGCAGGGCATCGTCCTTTTTCTACTCGCGGCCATCGCCTTTACCATCCTGTTCGATCACATCATACGGCTGCGCCATGAGGCGCGGATGCGGGAACGCTTTGCCGCGGACCTGCATGATGAACTGGGCGCCGCAAATTATACGATCGGACTGTTCAGCGATGCCGTCTGCCGCGAAAACTGCACCCCCGAAAAACGTAAAAAACTCCACGCCCGGATCCGTTCCATCATCGACCAGAACGGGCGCGCCATACGCAATATGTCCAACCTGCTGGATGCAGATATCTACCAGGGACTGCGGCAGGATATCGAACGCATTGCAGAACGCGTCAGCGGCAAACTGGAACATACCCTCACCATCGAAGGGGAAGAATTCCTGGAACAGCTGCCCCCGCGAACCCGTGCGGACCTCTTCCTCTTCTTCAAGGAAAGCCTCGTCAACGTATGCCGGCACTCAACAGCCACCGCCATCCGAACCCACCTCACGGCCGCGCCCAAACAGCTGGTCCTGACCATTTCCGATAACGGACAGGGACTGCCCGACAACAGGATACCGCCCTCCCTTAAACGGCGGGCAAAGCTCTGCAAAGCCAAAATCAGCGCGGCAGCACCGCCTGACGGCGGAACCCGGATTACCCTGACCCTGCGAAACCCGCGCAGGTTCGGCTTATCCGCAATCACCCGCCGTAAACAAAAATAGGACACGACCATGAAAAAACCGATCCACGTCATGATGATTGAAGACCACCCCGAATTTCGGGAAATCATCGAATTCGCCATCGGCGAGGAGGATGACATTGAACTGGTCGGCCTGTACGGCAATGCCGAACAGGGCCTTCGTCAGCTGCAGGAAAGCCGGACCGGCAAAACGGTGGACATTGTCCTTCTGGATCTCAACCTTCCCGTCATGTCGGGGCTCGAAGCCATGCCCTGGATCAAAAAGTACTCTCCCGACACAAAAATTATCATCCTAAGCCAATCCACCCGGCAAACCGATGTGCTGCTGGCCATTAAACGCGGTGCGGCCGGTTATCTCTTAAAATCCTCCACCATGGATGAAATCATCGAAGGCATGCGTTCCGTCATGAACGGAGGAGCAACGCTGGACAAAGGCCTCGCTCATTTCATCATAAACTCCCTTCGCAGGATCCCCTGTGAAAAAAAGGGGAAACCGCGCATCACGAAACGGGAAAAAGAAGTCCTCACCCTGGTTGCAGAGGGCCTGTCTCAGAAAGAAATTTCCAGCGTCATGCAGATCGCCCAGAGTACCGTCACGGCCCACATACAAAACGTCTATAAAAAGCTCGATGCACCCAACGCCCCGGCGGCCATATCCAAAGCCTTCAAAGAAGGCATTCTCCGGCCGGGAGAATAACGTCGGGCACCACCATGCCGTCCGCGCCGTTATTTATAGCGGAACGCTGCCGCCTGATTCTCTTTCGACGACGTACCGACCAACACCTCAAATTCCCCCGGCTCCGCATCCGTCTGCATATCCAGCCCCGTGAACGCCAGCATCGCCGGCGTAATTTCAAACGAAACAGTCCGGGTTTCGCCGGGTGCAAACGACAGCTTCCGGAATCCCTTGAGCTCTTTTTCCGGGCGGGTCACCGAGCCGATCTTGTCCTTTATGTAAAGCTGCACCACCTCTTTGGCGGCGCGCCCGCCGGTGTTGGTGACATCGACGCTCACGGTCAGCGATCCGCCGGCCGAAAGTTCGGCCGCGGAGAGCACCGGCTCGCCGTATTCAAAGGTCGTGTAGCTCAGGCCGTGGCCGAAGCAGTAGAGCGGTTCGTTCTGTGTGAACAGGTAGCCCTTGCGGAAGTTGATCGCCTTCTGGCTGTAGTGAAACGGCAGCTGGCCGATCGATGCCGGCACCGTGACCGGCAGTTTTCCCGACGGTGAAACCGCGCCCGTCACAATCTGTGCAATCGCCTGGTCGCCCCTTTCGCTCAGTTCCCAGCAGTCGAGCACCGCATCGGCCTGCTTCGCAATTTCATTGATCGATAGGGTGCGGCGGTGCTTCAGCACAACGACAACCGGTTTGCCGAGCGCCTTCACCCGGCGCAGCAGTTCATCCTGCGGCGCCACCGGATCAATGGAATCGCGGTCGCCGTGGTTGCCCTCCATAAAATAAGCCTCTTTCGAGGTATATCTATCGCCGCCGAGATAGAGCACCGCAATATCCGCTCCGCGCGCCAGCTCCACCTGTGCATCCAGCACGGCTTCATTCCGCGGCGCCAGCTCGGGAATCATGCGGTTCCGGTCGGTCAGCTCAAATCCGTCCGCCGCGGCAAACTCAAACGTTTTTCCGGCCGCCAGCTCAAAGGCTTTCAGCGCCCGATCCGTCACCAGCGGTCCGAGCAGCGCGACTTTGGTCCGGCCCTTGGCCTGCAGCGGCAGGGTCTGATTCTCATTCTTCAGCAGGATAATCGATTCGAGGTCGGCCTGCAGCGCCAGCTCCAGCGACGCCGGCGCACGGTTTTCATCGGGGACCCTGGCAGTATCGACGTACGGATTCTCGAACAGGCCGAGCACAAACTTGGTGCGCAGCACGCGCCGCGCCGCGCGGTCGATGTACTCCAGCAGTTCGGGCTGCTTCTTCGCCAGTTCCGGCAGGTGAATGTAGGCCTCCTCGCTGTAGAGGTCGATATCCACGCCGGCCTTCAGCGCCATCACAGCCGCGGCTTCGGGCGTTTCGGCCACCTTCATGAAAATATGCAGGCGGTTAATGTCGTTGGCATCGGAAACCACATAACCGTTAAAGCCCCACTCATCGCGCAGCACGCCGGTCAGCAGCGCTTCGTTCGCATGGCTGGCCACGCCGTTGAGGTCGCCGTGCGACGCCATCACACCCAGCGCCCGCCCGTCCACAATCGCGGCCTTGAACGGCGGATAAATTTCATCGATCAGCACGCGCGGCGATATTTCGATGGAGGCAAAGTTGCGGCCGCCCTGCACCTGCCCGTAGCCGGCAAAGTGTTTGACCACCGCGCCGATATGCGTTCCGGCCGACAGCCCCGCATAATCGCCCTGCACCCCCGTAACCGCCGCCAGCACCATTTCCGACGTCAGGAAAGTGTCCTCGCCGTACGCCTCGCTCATCCGCCCGAAGCGCGGATCGCGCACAATATCGGCCTCCGGCGAATGGCACATATGCAGCCCGCGCAGGCGCGCCTCGCGCCCGGCGGTATCCCACACCTGTTTCACCAGCTCCGTGTTCCAGGTCGACGCCAGCGAAATCGGCCGGCTGAACACCGTGCAGTCCCTGGCGTTCACCCCGTGATAGGCCTCAATGACAAACAGCGCCGGAATATGCAGCCGCGTGTTTTCGATGATGTACCGCTGCAGCTGATTGTTCAGCTCGGCGGACTCGACGGCCGAATAATCCGCCCCCGGATTTTTAATGCCCGCCGGCCCGGCCTCCAGCCGCGCCCGCACCTCATCCGAAAACTTCAGTTCATTTTCGTCGGTCAGGTTGATCGTATTGCCCGCGTGGAAAATCCGCAGCTGGTCAACCTTTTCCTGCAGCGTCATGCGCCCCAGCAGATCATCCACCCGCTCTTCAATCGGAAGGTTCGGATTCTGATAGGCCTCTTCCGCCGGACAAACAGCCGGCAGCAGCAGTGCGGCCCCGCCCAGCAGCCAATAGGTATATTTCATCTGTCGTTTCATCTCATTTAAAGGTTGGGATTCTCTTCGGCCTCAATATCCGAATGCCCGTTATCATCGGAAGCCTATTAAAGGTCAATACACGGTTTTTATTCCGCACACGTTCCGCCGACTCAGTTCCCGTAAAATGCATGAATTTTCCAACGGCCAATTGGGACAGTAACTTCCAAATAAAATTTCACCCGCTTCCGCAACCCCGCTCCCGCGCAGAACAAACTTCTGAAAAAAGAGTGACAGATCTCTGAGAGTCCACATATTTTGTGGTTTTTGTGTTTAATTCCAGCGGCAAGATGCAGGATTAAAGGCAGGTCTACATTTGAATATTGATTTTGCGTAATTCGCTGTTTGTTTCTTACGAAAACCGCCAATTTTAAAATGGGGAACAACTGGCAAGGCGCGCCCGATCGGGCGTGGCCTCAGCTGGTTTCCCGTTGGGGCTTGGCGGTCCCTCGTAAGAGGCTTGTTTGGGGTCACGCCTCTTTTTTTGAGTGCGGCCGCAGCTTAAGGGGAAACAATGAGAAGGTATTGGTCGGCAATAATTTTGTGCGCAGTGTTTGCGGGGTGCGGTTCGGGATGGGCCGATGAATATATGTCAGCGACGATGCACCACGAGCTGAGTTCCATGGAAGATCTCGATGAAAATGGAATCCCGGATGACCTCGAAAGCTACATGGCGGAAAATTCTGCCCTGCCGGACGATTACGACCCTTCATCGACGGACAGCGATATGGACGGGATGAGTGATCTGATGGAATGGATTCTCGGGCTTGATCCGCTGACGGCCGATGAGCATCTGAGCACGACGGCGGTGAGCAGCACCAACAGCAGCGGGTCGGTGGCGCTTGCGATGAGCCTGCCGGATTATTTCGGAAATTATGCCGAGGTGTTCGGCAAGTCGGATCTGATTTATGATGACAGCTGGGAAAACCTGAGCGGATGGATTCCCGTCTATGGCGCATCGGAGGTGAGCTGGGATATGAGCACCAATCAGGCTCATTATTTTTTTATGATCTTTGATGCCACGCAGGATTTTGACGGCGACGGTTATTCGGACCACATGGAATATTTTGTCACGGGTACGGATCCTTATATCTTTAATGATGAAGTCGATGAGGACGGCGACGGGCTGCACGACTGGTATGAAATTATGATTTTCGGGGATATCTGGACGCAGACGGAACTGGACGACAGCGACGGCGATACCCTGCTGAACGGCGAAGAGCTGGTATGGGCATCCAGCAATACCGTCTATCTGCTGTCGGACCCCTCGCTGGCCGATACCGACGCAGAAGGACTCGGCGATGCCGAGGAGGGAGTCTGGGGCACCAGCCCGCTCGATAGCGATACGGACGGCGACGGCCTGAGCGATGCAGACGAGGTGCTGGCCGCGCTGCGCACCGATCCGAATAATCCGGACGCGGACACACCCTTTGTTTCTTTTAACTGATTCTTTTCGGAGTTCTTACATGAAAATCTATAAATCGATTCAACGTATTTCCTGTCCGGTGAGTTCGCTGCTCTCTTTTTTGCTGCTGGCTCAAACCACAACCCCGCTCATTGCGAATGCATATTGGGACACGAAGGATGTTTGGGTGGAAGGGCACGAGGAAACTGAAACGGTTGAAGGGCATTATTATGAAGGAACCACAAACTGGATCGATGAATATGAATATACCTATTGGGTTCCGGGAGGCTTTGTGACGGTAACTAATGGGTGGGTGGACGACAATACCGGCTGTACGGATGAGCCCATTGATACAAGTAACGGGAATAATTATTTTACGGAACACAGGCTGTCTGTTCCATGTCCGGGAGTCTCTTTGGCTTTGGATTTAAAATATCAGAGTGTAACTAACCGTCCGGCGGGTTCCTTGGGCCGAGGATGGATACACAGCTATGAATGGGCGCTTAATTTTGGATCGGATAGTATTTCGCTTTACACAGGGAGCGGCGGCAGGCTGACCTTTTCGGAAAATTCGGACGGCACCTACGACGCTCCGGATTCGACCAGCTGGACGCTGGAAACCTCGGACGGCGGATATGACCTGCAGCTCCCGGGCGGAACGACCTATGCGTTCGATACCAACGGGTGTTTGCAGTACATCCGGGACAGCTGGAACAATCGCGCAACCTGCGGATACGATACCAACGGCAGTCTGGAGACCGTAACGCATTCGAACGGGCGGCAGTTAACCTTCAGTAATGAATGGAATGCCGCGGCGGAAACGTGGCAGCCGGTTTCCATTGCGGTGGACGGCGGGGCTTCGCTGGCTTTTGCCTACAATGCCGACGGTCAGTTTACCCAGCTGGTCGAGCAGGTTGATGCCGTCTGTTCCACTTCGATTTACCGCTATGCAGACGGCTGCCTGACCAACAAGGTGAACGGGGCCGGGTTTAATTATGTGTTCGGCTACGAAAATGAAAGCGGTTCCCTGAACGGCAAAGGAATCTCGCTGACGGTGGACGGTTATTATGAACACGAAGTCGATTATGTGAGCGACAGTGCAACAGATGTGACCTATCACATGCGCGGACAGGAACAAAGATTCCGCTATTCCCGCGATGACGAAGGAAGGCTGACCACAAAATATGGTCCGGGAGAAACGCTTTCTGAGGCGCTGGAGCTTGGCGAAAGCTACAGCTATGCCGCAAACGGTGTTGATAAGGAGGAAATCACCTATTTCGATGAGGTGATTGGCGAAACCTTTACTGAATGGGCGGCGTATGATGACCGTCATAACGTCACTAATTATTCCGCGGCCTACAATTCGGACAATCCCGTGCAGGTACTGGCCAGCACTTACGATTCTGAATGGCAGCTCCCTTCCGCCCGCGTTGAACCTGACGGCTCGCGTACTGAGACCATCTACACCAATGGTTCGCCTGCGGTTGTCAAAGCATTCTATTCCGACACGGAAAGTTATGACACAGCCTTCAGCTACACGACAAACGGACTGCTCCGAACGCTCACCAATGCCAACGACCATGTAGTGAACTTCAGGTATGACTCGATGGGGAATCGGACCGCCGTCATTCCGCCCGCCGGGCCGTCCGTCACCAATACGTACAACGCTTTGGGCTTCGTCCAAAGCTTGGAAATGCTGTCAGAGGACGGGGTCTCTACCGGTCGGAAAACTCAATATGAAACCGACGCGCACGGCCGCGTGAAAACGGTCACCTTCGCCGACGGACTCGAAAACACCTATGCCTACAACGCCCTCGGCTACTTGACTAATATCGTTGACCGCGCCGGGCGGACAACGGATTACACCTATGCCCCGACCCGCAAACTTACATCGGCTACCCGTTACCTGAATCAGGCCGGAAGCAACATCCCGGTACGCATCGGCTTCGATCTCGATAAACAGGTCAATATTCTGCGTGTCTCCGAACCGCGCGGGCGCTATGTCGAAAGCTACAAGTTCGACATCCAGGACCGCATCACCAGCGTCACCAATATCGAGGGCCAGGTCATGAACATCGATTACGGCCTCGGCGGTTTCGTGAAACAGATTGAGCGCTTCGACAGCTCCTCCATCAGCAATGCCTATGACTCCGCCGGCCGGACACAAAGTGTCACTTATAATCCTGATTCTGCTGATCCAGTTTCCATTGACTGCACCTACTGGCCGGACAGCCAGCTGAAATCGGCATCCGACGATTCATCCGCCGTTACCTACTCTTACGATCTCCTCAACCGCCTAACCAATACCGTCACTTCTTTGAGTTCTCTGCGCTCTCTCGCGGCCAACAAATACGATCCGGCGGGGAATGTGACCAACACCGTTGTTTCCTCCGGACTTTCAACCTTCGACCCGCTGGCCTTCGGCTATTCCTACGACTCTGCCGAGCGGCTAAAATCAATAACCACGGAAAACACAGAATACACGGAACAGTTTGTGTACACCTACAACTCCGATAACGGCAGGGTTGCAGGCATCTCGAATTCGGTATCCGGGCTGGTCTGCTCCTATCAGTATGACCTTCTCGACCGCGTCACCAACATCACATATCAAGCCGGCACAAACCTTGTCCGCTCGATCGATTATGAATACGATGCGGTTTCCATGATCAGGAAAAAGAGAATATCGAATAGCGACCAGGGAACACCGAATATCGAAGTTTCCTATACCTATGATTCTCTCAATCGCCTTGTGCATGAATCCACTTCGACCAATGGACATTCCATGTTCGATATTGGATATTCGTACGACCTCGCCGGAAACCGCCTTTCCAAAACAACCGACGGCCTCAAAACCTCCTATACCCTCGGCACCGGCAACCGGCTCGCCTCATCAACTGCAACAGCCGCGAATACTTACTTTGTTTCCGGCACCTCGTCGGAAGCCATCGGCACCGATGATACGTGGGGCACGCTCTACATCAGCAACCTCACCGCCAATACCGGTGTGGTTCCCGATGTGAACGGCTGCTCCTTCTCCGCTGAAGTTCCGGTGGTCGGAAACACAACGAACACCCTCATCGCCGCCATTCGCGACGAAGCCGGCAACATGGGCTATGCCACAAACCATCTCTGGGTCGGGGATTTTACCACAGAGAACACCGAGGCTCAGAGCTTTGGGTATGATTCGGCGGGATGTCTAACCAACCTCAACGGGGTGTCATTGGCGTGGGATGAGCGTTACCGCCTCACTAAAGTAGATGTGATTGCGCCTTCAGACAGCAATCTTTCCAGCTCCGTTGAGTACGCTTATGACGTTCTGGGTCACCGCGTTTCCCGTACCGCCTGCTTCCAGCAGGCCACCAACGTTGAGCATTATGTCTATAACGGAAACCAAATCGTCGCCGATTTAGCAGAAGACGGTTCTTTGTTGAGAACCTACGTCTGGGGAACCGGAATCGACAACCTGCTCTGCATGACGGTGTATGAAAGCGACGAGGGCGTCGCTTCTACGAATACCTATTACGCTATCAAAGACCACCAGAACACCGTCCTCGCCCTGGTCGATGAAACCGGCAGCGTCGCTGAATCCTACGAATACACTGCCTACGGTGAAACGACGGTATTCGATGCATCCGGCACCCAACTCACCGAATCCGCCCTCGGCAATCGCTACACCTTCCAGGGCCGTGAAATTGATTGGTCCACTGGACTCACCTATTTCCGCGCCCGCTGGTATGATCCGGATTCCGGGCGATGGCTCTCGAAAGACCCGATTGGAATTAGTGGAGGATTGAACCTCTACGCCTTCTGCGAAGATGACCCGGTGAACAAGACCGATCCGATGGGAGAATCGTGGTTGGGCGTTGCATTAGGAGCCGCCATAGGTGTTGCTGCGTTTATACCGGGGGTTAATGCTGTTGCTGCTCTTTGCGCAGGAGTCTATGTTGCGGTTGTAGACCAACTACTAGATGATGCAAAGAATGTTGAGGTTAATCCTATCCAGTTGCCTGTTGACGAAGATGGACACGTTCATTATAGCCAAATTCCAGGAAACGGATCCGGTAATAATTTCACTGACGGTAATGGATGCACGGAATAGATGACAGACAGATGAGAATCGAAATTATGCGCCCAAACAATACAAAACAGCCTCAAGAATATGATGAAGAGGAAATGCTTTCCTTGTTTGCACGATATGCGTTTCGTTCAATCTGTAGAACAAAAGGAATGTTTCGGGAATATAAATCCATTAGGTACGCGGCGTATGGCTGGCTTTTGCTTGGTGCTTTCTTTTTGTCGACCGGAATATATACCTCTAATTTTGAAAAGATAACGCTCGGTACATTCTATGCGTCGATATCAATTTCTTTGCTGATCAAGTCGGGGTTTATGGAGTTGATAGATAAAAGGTACAAAGAGCGGCGGGGCAGGAGCGGCGGGGGAAAGGGAAAGGGGTCAGAGTACCAGCTTTAGTCAACCGTTTTTTTTGAGAACTGAATTTGGCATGGCGGTAGCGTTTCCGCTGATGAGCGGTTTTTTGCGAGTGGATATTCTGCGCGATCTTGGCTTCGGGTTTGGAATGGATTTCAACGACTGGAAACAGGTGGTGGCATTCCGGGCTCTTTTGATCTGCCCGCTGCAGACTGGTTTGACGATACATCGATTCCCGGGACGGGGCGTGTCAGAGTACCTTTGAGCAGTGCCTCCCTAAAGGGGGACGGATCTGTAAGCTTAGATCTTGATGCAGCGGATATGGCGGGTATAGCCCTTGATGCTGCAGGGGGTATTCCGGGGTGCAAATGCAATGACGGCACTTCCTGCTGCGGCCACTATATATGCGCACTCGACACTGAAAAGGGTCGGGCCGCCTAATTCGTCATACAAAATGCAGCGGGTACTGAATTTTAGAAAATGAAGATTTCGGAACATTGGCAGAGCGAGCAGATTGGCACCGATGACCGCTGGGGCGAGCTGTATGTCAGCAACGTTACCGCCGGCGCATCGGTGGTGCCCTCCGTCAGCGGCAACGGTTTTTATGCCAGTGTCCCTGCCCTTGCAGAGCAGACCAATACCATCGTTGCCGCCATCCGCGATGCCGCCGGAAACATGGCTTATGTCACGAAGGACTATTGGGTTGGAACCGCGGAAAATACGGACAACACGGACAAGGAATATGGCTACGATGCGGCCGGCTGTTTGACCAACCTCAACGGAACTGAGCTGAAATGGGACGAGCGCTACCGGCTGAAAGAAGTTCAGATCGCGAATGGCACGAATCTCGCGAACTCCGTCAGTTATGAATATGACGTATTGGATCGGCGCATTTCCCGAACGGAAAATGATGAAACCACCTATTTCGTTTACGACAATAATCAGGTCGTGGCGGATCTGGATGGCGACGGCAATCTCCTGCGCACTTATGTCTGGGGACAAGGCATCGACAACCTGCTCTCATTCACGGATCACTCCTCAAACGTCACGTACTACGCGATCAAAGACCACCAAAACACCGTCATCGCCATGGCCGATGCTTCCGGAGTGGTCGTCGAATCCTACGAATACGATGCCTATGGCAATACCACGCTTCTCGATGCCTCCGGCAACGAACTCTCGGAGTCCGTCATTGGCAACCGCTATCTGTTCCAAGGTCGCGAATATGATTCCGCCACCGGCCTCTACTATTTCCGCGCCCGCTGGTATGACTCTGAAACCGGTCGCTGGCTCAGCAAAGATCCTATCGGCATTCGGGGAGGTTTGAATCAGTATGTGTTCTGTGGAAGTAATCCCGTGATGTTTGTTGATCCGAGTGGATTAATAGGTAGAGCGGCGCATGCCCGTCAAGTTAGTGAAGCAAGACGGGCTATATCTACTGACGCAAGTGCGCAGAGAGCGGCGGGAACAGGTGCTCGCGGATTTAATGCTGTTGGTGCTGGTGTAGGTGCCGCAGGAACTCTCTCAGGGGTTGGGACAATTCCTTCTGTCGCATTGGGCCTAGGAATGTACGGGGTTGGAGAGGTAATACAATCATTAGGTGATAGTATGGTGGACGGTGATAACGACAATGACGGTATCCCGAATACTTTAGATCCGGATGATGATAATGATGGTATCGAGGATAACTGGGATGACGATCCGTACATACATAAAGATTATGATGATCCATTAGGGGAGGCGAACAATGACTGTTAAAGAAAAATCTATTCCGATGCTAATATTGCTCTTGGCATTTATACTTTGCATGATTCATTTCGCCATCACGAGTTATATTGATGGACAGATTGGATACATGAGATTTGCTCTTGTATGTTTAATTGTGAGTGTAGTTTCTACTTTTCTAAGACATAGAAAATAAAGCTCCCAGGAATGGGTGAGATACTGAGGAGCGTGCCACGAACATCACCTATCAGGTCGGCACAAACCTTGTCCGCTCGCTGGATTACGAATACGATATTGTGCCACGAGCCAACCAACAGCAATGGCAGTGCCATCCTATGAAAGGTAAATATGAAGTCAGGTAAAGCTGCTCAAAGGCACTCCCCTTTCCGCCTACCTCGGATTGGTGGCTGCCTTGCGCTTCCACACTTTGGCAGTCCCGCTTTCCGGGGGCGTTTCTGCGGGGAACGCCATGCTCCTACATCCATAAAACACACCAACAGCCTGCCCGCCTCTCACTGCTCGTCCCGGTTAACCCTTTCTTTCTGATCGGCACAAGTGATGGACCATACTCAAAATTCAAACTTCGGTCAGGTATGCGACTTTCCAAACAATGTCTCTGGAACTATATCTCAATCCTTTTCTCTAATCCGAGCCGTCAATGGTTTTCCCCGCGCCCCTTTCCCCTCCGAGCCGCGCGGCCGTTATGTCGAAAGCTACAAGCTCGATATCCAGGACCGCATCACCAGCGTCACCAATGTCGAAGGCCTGGTCATGAACATCGGTTACGGCCTCGGCGGTTTCGTGAAACAGATTGAGCGCTTCAACGGCTCCTCCGTCTCAAACACCTACGACACCGCCGGGCGGCTCGCTTTCAGCGGAATATCGGGGCCAAGGGGTCGGTCCCGTAGTCGCAGAGCGCAGACCAGATATGCACATTGAACACAAACTTGAAAAATGATTTGGTTTTGCCATTCCCTTCGGTCATAGCTGTCCTGTGGCCAGCCTCGCTTCGTGTCCCGCCCCCCTTTTCCTGATCGCCATGACACGGATGCAGGTTTGCTCAGCCTATTAATCATTCGTCGAAGATCATTTTATATTTGTTAGTTTCACTTTGGGATTCTCTACCGCGCCGATATCCAGGCGTCCATCACCGACCGGATTTCCGAGCACGTCCAGGCCGCCGTGTTCCGAAATATCGATTCCGGTATCGATGCAGGGCGAGTTCGGCCCGAGCCGGTATCCATTGAGTGCACTCATCGTTTTTAAATCAATATCCGTTCCGCTTTTTCCGGGCCGGATAAATTCCGGATCGCCGGAAACGGGCTGCGTTTCCGAGACGTGGGGCTCGATGTTGTAATAGAGGTTGTTGCGGAAAACGGTGTTGATGCCCTTCGCATTGCGGCCCCAGTGCCCTTTTTCCTCGAAGTAGAAAATATTGTTTTCAAAGGTGGAATTGATCGGCGTGCGGCCTTCGGCAAAGACGTCGGCCTCGAGCCCTTTGCGGACATAGTGGGTGTTGTTGTAGATGTGGACGTTTTCCGCGGCCTTTTCCCGTTCGAAGCCGTAGAAATAGATGCCTTCGCGGTCGTTTTCGCTGATGTTGTATCGGATCACCACGTTGCGGGTCGGGCGTTTCATGATGCCGCAGAACCAGAGGTTGTCGTGGGAATAGTTGTACTGGATATAGGTGTCGATGCAGTTGTAGTCGGCATCGAATCCGCCGCGGTCGCTTTCACCCTGGCCGTCTTTGTTTTCGCCGCTGCCGACGTTGCCGTAGGCCTCGTTATACTGGATTTTAATGCCGGAGGTATTGAAGCAGAAAATGCTGTGTCCGGTATCCCGGCGGCTGCTGTTGGCCAGGATGTTGTGTTCATAGACCGCATCTTTGCTGACGCGCGCGATGATGTTGTTGCGGCCGGTGGTATCGACTTTGTTGCCGGCCACATAGACCCGCGTCCAGAGGCCGCTCGTTTCCACGCCGTCCTCCTGGAGCTCCACCTTGGCGCAGTTTGAGTCGTTGCCGATTCCGACGCCGCCGATATTTTCAACAAGGTTTTTTGTGATGCGGACGTCGTCGAATATCGTATCGCGCGACTTCCGGATATGGAGGTGAATGCCGCCGCGGCGCTTGCCGGCGACCATGCCGTTCACATCGTGGACGTGGCAGCCGTTAATGTAGATATGGCGGAAGGTTTCTTTGGACGCGCCTTCCACCAGGACATAGATGCCGAACAGGCTGCCCTGGTCCGTATCGGAGCCGTCGGTGTTGGTGATTTCGAGTCCGTCGATTTCCCAATAGGACGGATTTTTCAGCAGCAGCCCGGCCGTATGCTTTCCGCCGGCATGAATGACCGGCATTCGGCCCCGGCCGTAGGAACCGATCCGCACCGGGTTTCCCTCCGCGCCGCGGCCTTTGGGCGCCAGCATGCCGGAAAACACCATCCCGCGCCGCAGCAGGATGGCATCACCGGGCTGCATTTCAACCGTACTGACCGCCTCGAACTTCCGCTGCGAATCTACCCGGTAGTCCCGCGCAGCAGCCGCGGAGGCCAACAGCAGAAAAGAAACAGATACGAAGAACCGGCTGATCAGCCGCGAAGGAGCGCAGGGAATACAAATTAGCCTTTTGTTGAGCTGCGTTTGAATCATTCCCTGCGTTCCTCATGGTCCTTGGCGGCCCCAAATGCCGCGATCTAGTATTTGTAATCCGCACCGTCGCGGCTGCGCTGGCAGCTCGTTTCGATTTCGGCCAGCTTCTTTGATAAAGACATGAACAGCTCAGGCATCTTTTGGGACAGATCAGTTGTTTCGCCGGGATCTTTTTCGAGGTCGAACAGGTAGGTTTTGCCGCCGCCTTTGTCCGCGGTGGTCATCAGTTTATAGTTCCCGCTGATCAGCGCTTTGCCGTCGGTGCCCTGGAAGAGCCGGCGGTAGCCGAAGAACAGGTCCTGCCCGCGTTCGGCCTGTTCGCCGCGGATGATCGGCAGCAGGTCGATGCCGTCAATCGGCAGCTTGGAACTTATTTTACAGCCGGCGAGCTTTCCAATGGTCGGCACGAAGTCGACGGTTGAGCAGCGGACCTCGGTGGTGGTGCCCGGTTCAATGACGCCCGGCCATTCGGCGCAGGCGGGCACCAGCAGGCCGCCTTCATACATCGTGTGCTTATGCCCCTTAAACGGTCCGGCGGATGCAATGCCCTTTCTGGCCAGGCCGTCGGCGGGGCCGTTGTCGCTGCAGAAGAAGAGGATGGTGTTTTTTTCGATGCCCAGTTTCCGCAGCTCGGAACGCAGGCGGCCGATCTGCTCGTCCATGGCGGTGATGCAGCCGTAATAGTGCTGCCGCGCTTTTCCGGCATTGGGATACATGGCCAGGTATTCCTCGCCGGCAGCCACGGGTTCATGCGGGGTGTGGAACCAGACGGTCGCCAGGAACGGCTGCTCTTTGTTCTTTTCGATAAAGGGTATTACGCGGTCCATAATGACGCGGCTGTCGTCGCCCCGAATATTGTCGCGCACGACCTCGCCGTTGTGCAGATAGGGGAAACCGCCCTTCCACGGTTCGCCGCCGAGATCCTTTTTACCGGAGCCCCAGCCCTTCCAGCCGCTCGGGGTGATGCCCGGGTCCCAGGTGGGCACGGCGCTGGTGGTGGCAAACCATTCGTCGTAGCCGTGGTGCGACGGCGGGGAATAAAAACCGCGCGTGCCGACTTCGTCCTGTTCGACCCAGCCCAGGTGCCATTTGCCGAAGAATCCGGTTTGATATCCCTGTTTTTTGAGCATTTCGGCCACGGTGGTTTCGCCAACGCGCATCCCGCCGGTGTGGGCGGCCAGAATGCCGTAGCGGAACGGATAGCGGCCCGTCAGGCAGCTGCCGCGCGTCGGCGAACAGAGCGGTGCGGCGGCGTAGAAGCGGTCGAACCGTACGCCGTTGGACGCCATCTGGTCGAGGTTAGGCGTCTTCAGCTCCGGATGACCGTTGAAGCCGACATCGCCCCACCCCTGGTCGTCGCTCATGATCATAATAATGTTCGGGGCCTGCGGCGCGGCCTGCGAAAGGAGCGGCTGGCATACGGCTCCGACTACACACATCATCTGTATTATTTTCAGTTTCTTCATTATTCCATGTCCGGGGTTAGTTCATTTCAACGGTAATTTTATAAAAGCCGATATCATCGGCCGCAGGGCCGGTATTCGTCCAACTATTTTGGGGATAGGTAAGCCCATTGGTCACAACGGTCCATTCATTGGTTAAGCAGCCGGTCCAGTACACGCTGTATACGCGGCCGGAAACAGACGGCCAGTCGATGACTGCGCCGGATGCCGCGGTTCGGATTCCCTCCAGCGCAAATTGATCCGTTTCGTCGTTGGGATCGGTTCCGGCAATGAATTCAGAAAAGTTATCCTGGCCGTCCGAATCGCTGTCCGCCGTATAGCCGGGATCCCCGTCGGGGAAATTTTCCGCGATCCATTCGGCATGGCCCTCGTATTCCGGGAAGAGCCGAACGGCCGTAATCTGACCTTCGGAGGTGCCGCTGCTGCCCCCGTTTGCCGCGGAGAAATAGGTGCAGAAAAGATATTTGGCGCCGTCATCGTCGACAAACACCGCGCCCATGCCCATCGAACTCGGATCCGCAAAATAGTCCGGGTCGGCCCCGGGATTCGCGGCCTGGACGGCCGCCGTAATTTCGTCATCGGTTACCACCACATCGAACAGGTAGAGTCCGTCGCTGTTGGTTGCGACCGTCCACTGCTGGAAATCGGGATTACTCAGGTCGAGCACGATGCGGTACACATCGTCATACAAGTCCGTCGCAACATCCGCCCGCACGTAGAAAAAGACTTCCAGCTGCTCATCCTCGGCCAGCAGATTGAGGCTGCAGTGGTTCAGGCGCAGGCCGTCGTCATCCTCGCCCTCGCTGAAGATGCGCCTGCCGGGATGCGGATTGTTCGGATGGTCCGCAAAGGCCGATGAGGCGAGAAACGTGGCCGCCGGCGAAAAGTAGGCATCCTGCCCGCCGGGATTTGCATCGTCGGTCCACAGGGCGCCCGGGGTGGTTTCGAGCGTCCAGGCCATTTGGAACGGCTCAGCCGTATCCGTATCGGGATCATCCGCCGGCGGTGCCCACGGATCGGAGGGATCGGGCGCCATGGACATGATGGCGCGCTTCGAAAGTCCGTAATAGCCGCCGTTGTATTCAAACACGTGATGATAGTCATCGGCCAGGTACACATCGCGGGTGATCCCGTCGTAGGTCACGGTTACCGGGCCGTGTCCGGTCTCGCCGCCGGCTCCATCGGGATCATTAAAATTCAGCCCCCAATGGCTGGTGGCCGCAAAATTGGCGTGCTGCTGCGGTACGTACTGGCCGGTGGTCAGTGTGGTGGTGGAGGGCTGGTTTTTCCCGTGGTAGTACATGATGATCTGCTGATTGACGTCGTCGACATGGACATCCGGGGAAAAGACGTGGTCATAGTCTTCGCGCGCGGCATCCGCATCCATATCAAACACGCCTTTGCGTTCATGATCGTTATAGGTGCCCCCTAGGTTAAAGGAGGTCCAGGGACCGTCCAGTGTTTCGGCCCATTTCATGTAAATAATTTTACCCGTGTGATTGCCGTAATACATATAGTAGTTAGCATTGGTTCCGGCGCGCTGCGCGGCAGGAATCCAGTCCGGCACATGGATCACAGACGGATTTGCGGAATTCCCGGTCGACTGGTCGGCAATAACGGCACCGTCGGCCACCAGCTCAAAACCGTAGGCCCGCTCCCCCAGATTCTCTAGCAGCGTTTCGAACGAATTTATGGTTATGGATTCGAGCCGGAACGGATCGGTCCCCGTGTTCAGCAGCGTGATGGACGTGCCGGCCGAAACCGCCAGGTCCAGCGCCCAGAGGCTGTCCCCGGAGCCCAGCGATTCCACGTTCTGAACGGCTGTTGTAAAAGCCGCTGAAGAGAGCGTGACCTCTGCCCCCTCACCAAACGATTCGAAATCCATCTCCTTCAAGGTGACATCCTGATCGAAGCAGAAGACCCACCCTTCTGCGCTGTCGATGTTTCTCTCCCAGTCGTTCGTGTTCCAGCTGTCGATCACCAAAGAATCCCAGCCATCCACATTGACGGTATTGTTCGTTCCGTCCAACGCGCGGGAGCCGTCATTTCCGATGACGTCGACCGTGATCAGCGTAACGGCACTTGTTGCGGTTGTGATCGTCCAGCTCTCGCCGGCGCCGCCGTTAATGGCTTCCGCCTCCGATCCGTCCACAAAAGCGAAGACCTCCGCATGGGTGCAGGCCGCAGCGGCCATACCCGCCAGCAGAAGGATTATCTTTCGTAAATAGGTCGGAATCATGCGACTTGTTTCCGGTATAGCAAACCATACTGCACACGCTGCCGGATACGCCCGGAAACAACCCGCGGGCGTCCGCCTGATGAGCCGGGGAACTCTCGCTCGGCCGAGATCAATCAGGCCGGCGCGCAAACGCCGGCCCGATCATTTGGGAGCTCAAGAAACCCGGGAGCTATTCATTATTTTCGATGCGGATGAATTCAATATCGTCCGTGGTTTTGACGTAGATCACCTTATTGGTTTCATCGCCGCCGGCCAGGTTGAGGTTTGTGACGGCAAAGGTGCCGTCCGGCGCATCCGAATGCGCCACATGCGCCCACTCCCCGACCGCCAGGTTGCCGCAGCTGATCGGCCAGTAATCGGCCGCATTGGCTTTCCCGTTGAGGTTGATGCTCAGCTGCATGGTATCAGAGTCCGCCAGGCTGCAGGCGTAGAGGTCGGCCGGCAGGTTTTCAATGAGACTGGCCGGATCGACCTGAATGATATTGTCGATTCGGGTGAACTGATACGAAGAGACCAGCAGGCTGACCAGATCCGCACTGCCGCCGTCGAACGCGATATCCGCCCCGACCTGGGAACCGCCGCTGCCGGCATCCCCGGCATCGCCGAGATAGACATCATACGTATTCTCCGCATTGTTGATGTTCAGCCAGACGCCGTACCAGGTGTCCTCCGTAAGTCCGGTGGTCAGCAGCACATCGTTGCTCGCTCCGCCGCCGGTAAAGGCATACAGGTTCAGGTTTGTGCCGTCGCCGTAGAAACGCACGCCCGCAGTGAAGTCGCCGCGCTCTTCGGTCGATACGCTGGTTCCGGTATTCGTGGTCACCCCGAAGTTGCCGTCGATTTCCAGCGAGCTCGGATACATTTCGCAATAGAGCCAGTATTCAGTCGAGCTCTCCGGAATACCGCCGAAGAACGCAGTATTGGAACTGACGGCACCGCGGTATCCGCTGGCGTAGCCGAACTCCATATACTGGTAACTGGGGCCGTAGCCGCCCTGATCATAGACCCGGGATAAGCCGCTGCCGAAGGTATCCCAGTTCAGCGATGCATCGGCCATATCGCGGATGTAGGTCGTATCGCTGTTATCATAGGTTTCAAAGGAATCGATCAGCGTACCGGGCACCGCATTGCTCTCAACAATCAGCGTTACGGTCGCCACTTCACTGGTCGAAACCTCGGTATAGGCCCGGTAGGTGAAGGTGTTGGTGCCGATAAAACCGCCGGCCGGCGTGAAGAAGAAGGCCCCGTCGTTGGTCGACACGGTCAGCGTGCCGTTTGCAACGGTATAATCATCTTCCATCGCAAACATCTCAAATGTGGCCAGCGTGTTGGTATCGTTGTTGAGTACATTCCCCTCGATGTGGTCCCCATACGCCAGGTTCATCACATAGGTATCGTCCACAGCAATCGGAGGAGTGGCCTCCAGGGTCGCATACAGCAGCACTCTTGCCGGCGTGCTGGTCACGGAGCCGCTGACCACCGCATAGCTGAAGGTATTTGAGCCGTCCACCAAGCCGGAACAGGAAAAGCTGCCGTCGGCATTGAAGGTCAGCGAGCCCGAGGAAATATTGGTCATCAATACGGCGGAATCGTAACCCAGGTCATTGGCCAGTACACCGGGAGCCGCCACATTTGTGCTGGTGACGCCGATGGGAAGGATGTATTCATCGCTGTTTGCCGCGGCCACCGGCGTCAGGCCGAGCCCCATCAAAAAGTCGCGCGAACTGTTGTCGGCGGCCTGTCCGCCGTCATAAACGCTGCCGGCGGAACTGCCGGTGCGCCGCCAGTTAAAATCATCGGAAGAGGCCGCCGTTCCATCCACCACGATCATATAAAACGAATCGGCCGCCAGGCTGATGTTGGTGCCCAGCCAAAGGTACAGGGTGTCCAATGTGTTGGCGTCGCCGGTCGCCGGCGAATCAAACGTGCCGGAAAACAGCGGAGTCGATGAAGGCGGCAGGGAGTACGAGCCGGCATTCGGATCGTCTATTTCATAAACACTCAAACCCAGGTTCGTTACCGCTTCGCTGCCGTCCGTACTGGAAAGCAGGGTGATTGCCCCCAGTTCAAAGGCGTTAGTGGTGGTAAAGGTCTGCCCGAGATAACCCGTCCCGAGCGATTTGCTGAATCCCCCGCTGCTGGAAGGCCCGGTCAGCAGTTCATAGACTCCAGCATCGTAATCGGTCGTCCCGCTGGTATTGATGACGGTTATTGCCGCCTGGCTTACGGCGGCGGCTCCGGCAAGGACTGCCGTCAGCATCACTCTTTTTTTCATCTACTCTCTCTCCTATTTTATTACTCCGCATAACGATCGCATACTCACTTACAGTATTCCTGATCATCTCAAGAAGCAATTGGGACACTAGAAGAATTATTTTTTGAACCCCGACCGGCGAAGCCTTTTTCAGACCAACCGGCACTTACTTTTCAAGGCAGCTTATTTTCAGCCTTCACAACCGAAATGGAATTGATGCGTGCTTTGCCGGCAATCTGTTCAATGCGCAGTTCTGTTCCGGCAGCAACCGGCTTTCCGATCACCAGCTCATCCGCATCGGATGCGGTCATCACGGTTCCGCCCTCGGCATGACCTGCGTCAAGTATCGTGATTTTCATGGTTTCACCGCGCTCCAGCCCGGCGAAATCAATGGTATCGAGCACGATGTCGGTATCGAAATCAAAGACCCAGGCTTCGTGCGGATCAAAATTCTGATATTCGCTGCCGCGCACAGATCCCGTGTTGATGCTCAGCGAATCCACGCCTTTATAGATGGTCGTGGTATTACCTTCGCTGGATTGATCGCTGCCGATAATTGCGCGGGTGGTCAAGGTGATGCCCTTGACCGTCATGGCCGCCCCGACGACACCCCCCTTTCCATCCAGCGCCGTACCGTCCTTAAAATCAAAGACGACCTTTTCGGCCCCGCGGTACTCCGGGTTGGCCAAAGAGGATCCCACCTCGCGCAGATCGATCGGTTTGATCCCGAGCTTTTCAGCCGGCGATCCCTCCTTGAACCGGTAAAGGCCTTCCTTCATAGCTTCTTCATCAAACTGGGGATCGGCGTATAGCAGCTTCACCGAATCCTTCCCGGGCGTCACCGGCTGCCCCGAAAAGAGGTCGCTGCCGAGCGCGGCCTTAGGCACATACGGCTCACGCGTGTTTTCTGTGAAATAGATCGAATTTTCCATTTTGGGGAGATTCTCATAGAACGGCCGGTTCACCGCACGGTCATCGGAAAGGTAGAGCCCGCTGCTCGATTCGGAAGACGCCGGCGGCATGAAGATATTACGCTGCGGCAGCGCCTTTTGGGTTCCGCTCAGCCAGCCCGGCAGCGACCGCCCGCGCAGGAACGTCTCCGTGAAAATGAAGTTATTGATGACGTCCGCCGGCCCTTTAAGACCCAGGCCCCGCTCCGAGGTTGTAATCACATTTTCCCGAATGATGGTGAAGCTCGGGTTGTCATCCAGGCGGATGGCCCCAGCTGTATCGTGGTTTTCGTGCAGGTAGTTGCACTCCACCACATTGTTTTCTCCCATGGCGGAGAAATAGATCGCATTCCCATCATGCAGCGTCAGCAGGGTGCGCGAGATATCATTCATCGCGATGGTGTTTTCGCGGGCATGAAGCAGCGGCAGAAAATGCTCGAGGCGGTTCTGCGATTGAGCGGCCAGTCCCTTTTGAATGTAGGGCTCGCACTCCTCGAAACGAATCGACGAAACCCATGCGCGCCGGAACGGAATCCGGTGCACGAGGTAAAACTCATGCGGGCGGCAGCCGCTCACCACAATCCCGTTGTAGGGAAGATCATGAATCGTATTGTGGGTGATTTGATTGTTTCCGCTCTGCGCGATGAAGATTGCCGGCGCATGCCAGAGGAGCTCACCGACGTGGTGAATGTAGTTATCGTGCACCACATTGTTTTTATTCTCATCTTTTGTCCCGGGGCCGTAGCCGCTGAGCACAACCCCGCCGCCGCCCAGGTAGTTCAGGTGATTGCTGACCACTGCAATCCGCTGGCAATGCAGATCCAGGCGGATGCCCGTGCCGCTGCTTGATTTAATCGTGGATTGTTTGATTGAGCAATCTTCCGCAAAACGAAACCGAATCACGGCATTGCCCTTGTCATACATTTCCCAGTCGTGCTGTAGGCCCTTATCCTCCTCCAGCAGACTGTCGCGCAGGCCATGGGTGAACGTCAGCCCTTCAAAATGGAGGTGTGCTGCGTAGGGCCCGTCTTCGAAGCCTTCAACCCGGATGAATTCCTGCAGGTACGGCGCCGAAATATTCATCTCATTGATGTCGCCGGCCGGCCAGAAATAGAGACGCCCCTCAGCGCTGCTGAACACCCATTCGCCGGGCTCATCGAGATATTCAATCGCGTTCTCAACCCAGTAGCGGTTATTCGGATTAATCGTCTGATACGTCGGGTCGACCGCCAGGTAGGCAATCTTTTTCCGGGTGTCAATTCGCTCAAGGGGAATGAGGTTAATCATCCATGGACGGTCCTTAAGCATGAGTTCGATATCGGAAGGATTTTTCCAGTCCTTGATGTCGTCACCGCGGTAATACACCGTACGGTCAAACGGCGCAACGGGTCCGCCCTCATATTCCAGCAGCTTGGTCAGCTTTTTCCCCTGCCGGTTGGAGTCCTCTTCCTTTTCGACATCGGCATATTTAAAACCGTCCGACCTTGAGCGCTGCAGCAAGGTATCACCGTCATAAAGGGATGTAATCATCCACCCCGTCTTTTTAGCGCCGGGGATTTCAGATACCCACAGTTTGCCTTTTGCTTCCGGTGCAGTACCGGCAGGATCACGGACGGCCTTTTCCCAATTCCTGATTTCGATCCCCCCCGTAAATACCGGCGTTTCACCCGGATAGGCTTTGTAAACAATCGGGGCCTCTTTACTGCCGGAATCCTCCGGCCCAAACACCACGGTCTCGCGCAAAGAATAAACCCCGCCCTTGATCAGCACCTCGATCGGCTGCCCCGGCCGCTGCTTCCTGAGCGACCGGACCCGCAGGCGGGCGGCCTCCAGGGTCGAAACCGGCCCCTGCGGGCTGACCACCAGGCGCACCGGCCCGGGACCCTCACCGTCGGCCGGCACAGACTCCGCCGCCAGCGCGGAAGAAGCCGCAATACATAACACCGCAAACGCAGTCCATCGCTGTTTCATACATCTCTCCTGTAACAAATTGATTCATAACCCTGCGGACTCCCCGCACGTATTCATACCCAACAATATTCGGCCGCCGCGCTGTTCGGGACACCCCTTCAGAAATATCTCAGCCGGCCCGCAGCGCGGTTTATTCCGCAATCACCCGGTAAAAGACCGCGTTTTCACCGGCTGTTTCCACCGCAATGCGGCTGCTTTCATCCAGCGACGGAATGCCGGATTCAATTGTTGTGGAAAACAGATCACTCGCCAGATTGGTTGAACACTGCAGCGTATAGGACACGCCGGGCGTATTTTCCCAATCCAGCGCGGCAGTGCCGTCGGCCAGCTCCAGCACGGTATCCCCGCCGGTCACCGTATAAACCTCGAATTCCCAGATCGAAGGATTAGCCGTTGAATCCACCGTCTGCAGCCGAACTTTGGATCCGCTCACCGCCGGAAACCAGTCGGTCTGCACGGCCCCGGGATCGCCTCCGGTGAACGCCGTTTTCCAGGTGCCGTCGTAGACCTGGATTTCATAGGACCGGATTCGATCACCGTAATCCGTAAACTGCGTTCCGTTGATCAGCACCGTTTCGCCGAAATCCACCTCCAGCCAGGCCGGACTTTCCGATGTGGCCCAGCGCGTCTCCGGATCGCCGTCCACCGCTTTTTCCGGGCCGTAATTAGAGCTGTGGATATTGCTGGCACTGGCGGTCTGGTTCAGCGCGCTGTTTTGCGGATCATCCGGAGCCGACACCGTGGAAAGGCCGTTCGAAGCCTTAAATTGAATCCAGTTTAAGCGGCAGTTTCCGCCCGGCGAAGAAACCTGCAGGGTACTGCTGCCGGCCTGCAGCGATACCAGTTTATAAATGGTGGTCCAGGTAACATCGCCGTCAATAACGCGGTTAATCCCGCCGATCGACTGGTCGTCCTGGTGCAGGTCCAGCGCGGCCGTGCCCTCCATCACCGCAACGCGGAAACCGAGCAGGTACGAACCGGATGCCGGCACCTCGACCTCGAAGAAAACCGCATCGCTTTCATCATCAAAAACAACCATTTCGCCGCCGCCCGTATCGGTGCAGAGCTGCGGCACCATGCCGACGGCCGCATCATACGACTCCGCCTGCAGCACCATGGGGTTATGGTCCAGGAAAGGAACCGCAGCAGCCGTCAGGCTTTCCACCCCGATGCCGACATCCGTTCCGTTGGTCGGCGTGGTCATCTGCAGCGTCAGCTCGGTTCCGGCCGGAACATAGCGGTATTCCAGATCGTGAACATCGCCCGGCTGCCCGTCCGCCAGCACGATGTCATCAAATTGATCCGACGACAGCGTCAGCTCAGCATCCGAGGTCTGGCTCGCAAGGATGATATGCTCGAGATAGACATCCACATCAAAAGAAAAGACCCAGCCTTCATTCGGGTTGAAGAAGCGGCTGTCTGAGCTGTAGCCGCCCGAATTGCTGTCGTCGTTAACGCCCAGGTACCCGGCCGCAGCGACGACATTCAATGTGTGCCCCGCCCCCTCCGAAGCCCGGCTCCCGTCCTGCCCGATCACATCAAGCGTTGAAAGCGTTACGTCCTCGCCGGTGAGTGCATTCGTCAGCGTCAGGCTGGAACCGATCCCGCCGCCCCCGGCACCACCGTCCCAGACCGACCCTTCCAGGAAATCAAACGTCACGCGGGAAACCGGCCCGGCATACTCAAACGCACCGATGTCCGCACCTCCGTCGTCAATCGGGTTACCGGCCACATCCATTCCCCCGCTGCTCGAAACGGTCGAAGCCGCATCAATCGCCGGCGATCCGGGCAGCAGCTGATAGCCGCGCAGCGCACCCATCGTCGTCAGGTCAATGCCGGTTCCGGCGATGCCCGGGAGCGTGAACAGCGGATCGTTCGTTACGGCGCCGCTGTCCGAAGCGTGCGGCGCGAGATTAAAGTACAGGTTGTTGGTATAAACCGTATTGATGCCGTCCGCATTGGCCCCGAATCCGGAATCCGCCGCGTCCTCAAAATAGAAAATGTTGTTTTCAAAAATGGTATTCAGGGGCGTGCGGTCGAGCACCACCACGTTCGCGCTGTTGCCTGCACTCACATAATGCGTGTTGTTATAGACGTGCACGCTTTCGCATTCCGTATTGCTGTCAAAGCCGAAAAAATAGAACCCCTGCTCCTCGTCCTGGCTGACGTTGTAACGGATCACCACGTTGCGGTTCGGTTTTTTCATGATCCCGCAGAACCACTCATTGTCGTGGCTGTAGTTATACTGGATCAGCGTATCCGCGCAGTTGTAGTCCGCATCAAAACCGCCGCGGTCGCCCTCGGTTCCGACGGCCGTATTGCCGTAGGCTTCGTTGTACTGCATGGTGATGCCGAGCGTATCGAAACAGAAAATATTATGCCCTTTGTCGTACAGGCTCGTGTTGCCGACGACATTGTATTCCACCACCGCATATTCGCTGCCGCGGATAATCATGCCGTTGCGGCCGATGCGGTCCAGGCGGTTGGAGGCAATATAGACGCGCGTCCAAAGGTTTTCCGTATACAGCCCGTCGTTCTCCAGCAGATCAACATTCGCGCATTTTGAATAGGTGGCAATCCCTACGCCGCCGATATCTTCGAGCCGGTTATTCGTGATCCGCAGATCATCCAGATTCGAGGATTCGATGCTGTCGTCCATTCGAACGTGAATGCCGCCGCGCCCCTTGTCCGCAACGGCGCCGTTTACATCGTGAATATAAAAATCGTCAATATAGACATGGCGGTAAGTGTCTTCCCCGTCGTCCAAATAAACCAGGATGCCGAAGAGATCGCCCTGCTCGTCATCCGTGCCGTCGGTGTTGGTGATTTCCAGCCCCTGGATCTCCCAGAACGACGGATTACCGCTCAGGCGGATGCCGGCCTCGT
The DNA here is from genome assembly GCA_041584215.1 of Tichowtungia sp. GTDB lineage: Bacteria > Verrucomicrobiota > Kiritimatiellia > Kiritimatiellales > Tichowtungiaceae > Tichowtungia. Next base: position 30,613 of record JBFHEM010000047.1, read on the forward strand.
GCACGCCCAGGGCATGAATCTGAGGCCGCTCCCCCTCGCCGTAGGCATCAATGCGGATCGGTGCGGCCTCCGTTCCGGTTCCGGTCGGCGCCAGCATGCCGGTGAATTCCTGCCCGCGCGCCAGCAGGATCGCATCCCCCGGCTGCAGCACCGCATTCGTGACGGCATCAAACGCCGCCTGGGAGCCCACATAATAGTCCGCAGCAAAACACGGCAGGCCCAAGCCTGCCGCCAACACCATCAGTCCCAAACGCCCCATCATCCGCACCGCTCCCTTCTTGCGGCCTGCGCAGCCAATCACCTTGCAGAACGTGCATAAAGCAGGGGTTCTGCACCGGCGGGCCGCAAGCCGCAGTTCGGTTACCTATGAACCCCGGAAATGAAAATCGGGACACCTGCCGCCGCCCATCCGCATGGAAGCGGCAGGCCGCGCGGCTAATGCTTCGACTTCTTCTTGTTCTTATAATCCGCCGCCGCAACAGAGCTCATCGGATCATCCATTTCATCCATCAGCGTTTCGAGGTCCGCGCTGAGCTGCTGCAGCCGGCCGGCATATTCCGGATTTTCGGCGAGGTCGTTCATCTCCTTCGGGTCCTTGGAGAGGTTAAACAGCCGCAGTTTTCCAATGGTCGGATAAGCAATCAGCTTCCATCCGTCCTTGGTAATCATGCGCTGCGTTCCCGTATACGCACCGTAAATGGAATCATAGTGCTCCTCGTCTTCGCCCTGCAGCAGCGGCAGCAGGCTCTTGAAATCTACGCCTTCGGCATCGGCATCGGCCAGGTCGATCGCCGTGGCCATGACATCCTGCAGATAGATCGGGGCATCGATTTTTGTGCCCGGCTTTGCCTGCGGTCCCACCACAAGGAAGGGAGGCCGTACGCTGTGGTCATACATATTCTGTTTTCCGCACAGGCCGTGGTGACCGACCGCCAGGCCGTGGTCCGCCGTAAACACGATATAGGTATTCTCCGCTTTACCGCTCTTTTCCAGCGCTTCCAGAATCCGGCCGATCTGAAAATCCATGTAGGTGATCGATGCAAAATATTCCTGGCGGTTTACTTTCACGGCATACTCCGTGCGCGGATAAGGCATCAGCCGTTCATCGCGCAGGTTCTTTCCGCAGATTGCATCCGCATAGGGATATTCCGGCAGGAAGTTTTCCGGCAGTTCGATGCGCGACAGCGGATAGCGGTCGATATATTCCTTCGGCGCCTGCCGCGGATCGTGCGGCGCATTGAATGCCAGGTACATAAAGAACGGCTGATCATCGCCGGCGGCCTCCTGCAGGAACTCGACCCCGTCATCGGCCACCACTTCACTCCAGTGCTTTCCGCCCTCCCAGAACCCGCCGTACTTCGTCTCCCACGGCTTCCAGCCGGCTTCGTAGTCCGCTTCATCCTTCGGGCGGTTATAGCCCGCATCCGTCTGCTTCGGCATGCCCGGCCGCTCATGCTTCGCCACATCAAAGACCTGAGTCACATCCAGTTTGCTCACATGCCATTTACCGGTCATATACGTCCGGTAGCCCGCCTCGCGCATGCGCTGCGACCAGCTGTGCTTCTGCTCCGTCAGTGCAGCGCCGTCGGCGCTTTGCGCGTGCCAGACAAATTTACCGGTGTTAAGCATCGCCCGGCTGGCCACGCACACCGCGCCGTTCCACGCGCCCATATTATATGCATGGGTAAAGCTGGTTCCGTGCTCGACCAGCCGGTCGAGATTCGGCGTATCAATATCGAGCATACCGTGCGCGCGGATGGTCTCGTAACTCATGTCATCCGCAAAGATAAACAGCACGTTCGGTTTTTCGGCCGCACCGGCCAGACTCACCGCGCCCGCAAGCGCGAGCGCGAATACATTTCTAACTTTCATCTTCAGTTTCCCCTGTAACAGCACCTGCTGTCCGTTGTCCTGCGGCGGTTTACTGCACCGTCACGCTGCCGCGGCAGCCGGTCATTCCCGCCAGCTCTTTTAAAAACCACTCGTCGTTATAAACGTTTTCAGTAAACCCGAGATCTTCCTGAGATTCAAACCCGGTCATCACTAAATCCGCATTGCCGAGCTCCAAGAGCCCGCCGCAGCGCGCTGCTTTGCCCGGCAGCACCAGCGGCGGCAGATACTTCGCGGCCGGTTTTTCCCGCGCCTTTCACGTCCTCAAATCCTCAGCGTACAGAAACCTTGCTGTGGTCGCCGGTCATTTTAACGCGCGGATGTTTCACCACGGCGCGCCACTGATAATCCTTATCGTTCGGCACCGCAATGGTCTGGGAAAATTCACCGGGCGCGGTCATTTCAACCAGCTCCGTGGAGAACCATTCGTCGTTGTACATATTTTCCGCAAACCCGAGATATTCCTGATATTCAAAACCGACCAGCACCTTCTCCGCGTCGCCGAGATCCACCAGTTCGCCGTTAAACGTGACCTCGCCGCGTTTGCCCTTCGCTTTGCCGTTCATCACCTGCGGCGGTCTGCAGGACGGTTTAACGTGGGTCAGCTTCACGACCACCGGATTCCGCCAGTCGGTGTGGTTCAGCAGGCGCTGTCCGGGAATGATGGACAGGTGCAGCCCGTCTTCCTTCTGCTCAAAACGCGGCGCCACTTCCTCCGGCGTCATTTTGGTATATTCGATGGCTTTGCCGTTATGGCCGACCACGCTGATTTTGGTTTGGTCGGAAACCTCTACCGAACCGATCACAAATTCGCGGCGCTCTTTGCGGCCCCAGTCCTGCTGTTTGGTCAGGAACACGTAGACCGAGTCCTCATCCTTGGCTTTGGTGAACCAGATATTGCCTTCGTTGGTGACAATCCACGGGCGGACGCCCAGCACCGACTCGCGGTTTACGAAGTTCCAGAGCGCGACCTCGCGCATGATATCTTCCTGCAGTTCATTGATGGTTCCATCCGGGCGCGGGCCGAGGTTCAGCAGCAGCGCCCCGCCCTTTGCGCGGGTTTCAATCAGGATTTCCACCACGCGGTTTCCGTCCTTCAGATGATCCAGCTGCTGCGGCATATACTGCCACTGCGTGCCGAGGGTCATGCAGGTTTCCCACACCTCTTTCGGCGGGAGTCCCGGAACCGTCTGCTCCGGGCTGGCGATGGCCCCGCGGGTAATCATGCAGTCCGGCTGCAGGGTCCAGACCACTTCCTTGGTCGGCGCTTTGCCGCGGCCGTCAATGAAGAACACATCGATGTCGCCGTAGTTGGTCATCAGTTCCGTCACCTGGTCCTGGATATATTTGATGTATTCCGGATCCTTTTCCGGATTCGGCTTATGCGCCAGGCGACGGATCGGGAATCCCCGGCGGCGGCTGTAGGAAAAATCCTCGGGCGAATAGTAGAGGCCCACATCAATATCAAACTTGTTACAGGCATCGACGAACTCGCGCACAATATCTTTGCCGTACGGCGTGTTCATGACATTGAAATCGGTCGTCTTGGTATCCCACAGGCAGAAGCCCGAATGATGCTTCGTCGTCAGGGCGATATATTTCATGCCGGCGGTCTTGGCCAGCAGCACAAAGGTTTCCGCATCCCAGTGCTTTGGATAAAAAGTCTGGGGCAGTTCGTTGAAATAGCGGTCCACATACGCGTCATCCGCCGAAACCAGCGAATGGCTGATCACCGAACCGAGCTGCGCATCCACCCCCCAGTGCAGGAACATGCCGAAGCCGTTATCCCGCAGCCACTCAATCCGCTCCGGCTTATTGCCCAGTTCACCGATGTTTCCGGTTTCATCCACCGCATTGGCCTCTTTAATGGCATCCGCCTCAAACTCACCGGCGGCCATGACGCTTCCCGCTCCTGCGACCAACATCAGGCCGGACAAAATGATCCGTTTAATTTCCATTGTTACGCTCCATCTGGTTTTCCGGCACACGCATCGATGCAAGAATGCTCGACTGTATGCGCGCCTCATAATTTTCCAATTCAAGATTTTTCACGGTCTGCAGGAGCACAGCGGCATCCCCGCCGATCCAGTCGATAATATTCAGCACCTTCAGCGTGGCATAGCTGTTGGTTTTCAGGAGATTTTCCAGACATTGGAAACCCTCCTGCGAGGCGCCGGTATTGATCAGCAGCCAGGCCGCCATGGCGCGAACCTCGTGCGATTCATCTTCCAATCCCTGAAAACCCGCCGCCCGATCATTCAGCAGGAAACAGCCGACCATACCCCAATAGCGCAGGCCGCAGTCCGGACTATGCAGGAGTTTCCGAAGCCGGGAAAGGTTGGCCGGATCCTTTTCCAGCGCCAGGTCGGCGGCATCCAGCAGTGCCGGCAGGTCATAAAGTTCCGGATCGCGCACCATTTCATAAATCGTCAGGCCGTGGTCCGCCGCGCGCTTCACCATCTCCGACTCCGGCAGCAGCGCGGCATCGTGA
>JBFHEM010000048.1:0-34750 GCA_041584215.1 Tichowtungia sp.
ACCCTGCTGGGAATCAACTGGAAAGAAGCCTATCGCCCCCGCAAAACCGAACTCCAACTCTAACGACGTTGTAGTGCCACAGAAAACCCGACTGTTGCAACGCAACAACTTACGATGCCAGATAAGAAACTTGGGTTAAGCTGATTCGATTATGGAAATGGCAGGTTTATCTCTCGCTTTGTTTGCACTCGCGGTTTTCATCGGCCTGTTCGTTCAGGCGGGCTTCCTGCTGTGGGGCGCGAAGCTGGCGGGCATTGGGCGGCGAAGCTGGGGCAAAGCCATCGGCACGATTATCCTGTCCGGACTGGCCTGCGCGCTGCTGTCGTGGCCGCTGAGCACGCTGCCGGTCATCGGACTGGCGGCCGGGTCCGCCGGCGGTTTTCTGATCACCGCGCTGATTATGATGGCTCTGTTCGACGCCCCGTTCGGCAAGGCGCTGGGCGCCACGGTCATCGCCTGGGTACTCGGCATCGTTGTGCTGGGTGCCGCCGCCCTGCTCCTGCTCACACTGGCCGGCGCACTGGCTGCGTTTCCGTAAAACCTGGTGCCCGGCAGCGGGGCGCAGTGACGGGTTTTCATTCCCGACATAAAAAAACCTGCGAATCAGCCCGCTCGGGCCCATCCGCAGGTTTGCTTCATGCGCGGATTGCGCCTACTGGTCGAAGAGCCAGGTGGAGAGATAGCGCTCGCCGGTGTCGCAGATGACGGTGACGATGGTCTTGCCCGCGTTTTCCGGACGCTTGGCCAATTCCAGCGCGGCCCAGACGTTGCCGCCGGCGGAGATGCCGCACAGAATCCCCTCCTCTTTGGCGAGACGGCGGGCGATATTGCCCGCATCCGCGGCGTTGATCTGGATGACGTCGTCGACAATCGACATATCCAGGTTGACGGGAATGAATCCGGCCCCGATGCCCTGGATCTTGTGCGGACCGGGCTGCCCGCCGGAAATGACGGGCGACTCGACCGGCTCGACCGCGACCACCTTGACCTGCGGATTGCGCGCCTTGAGCGCGGAACCGACCCCGCTGAGCGTTCCGCCGGTTCCAACCCCGGCCACGAAGACATCGACGTTGCCGCCGGTGTCGTCCCAGATTTCAACCGCGGTGGTTGTGCGGTGAATTTCCGGGTTGGCGGCGTTGTCGAACTGCTGCGGCATAAAGGCACCGGGAATCTGCCCGACCAGCTCCTCTGCTTTCTGGATCGCGCCGGGCATGCCGTCGGACCCGGGCGTCAGAATCAGCTCCGCGCCGAGCGCGGCCAGCAGCTTGCGCCGCTCCATGCTCATGGTTTCGGGCATGGTGAGGATGAGCTTGTAGCCTTTGGCGGCGGCCGTGAAGGCCAGCGCGATGCCGGTGTTGCCGCTGGTCGGCTCCACAATGGTATCCCCGGGTTTCAGGTCCCCGCTTTTTTCGGCGGATTCGATCATGGCGACCCCGATGCGGTCTTTAACACTGCCCAGCGGATTGCGTGATTCCATTTTAACAACGACGGAGGCTTTCAGTCCGTCTGCCAGCCGGTTGAGCCGTACGAGCGGAGTTCCGCCCACAGTCTGCGTTACATTGTCATAGATTTTCATAGTTCGACTTTCCCCTTAGATGCTGTAGCTGGCGGCCCCGCTTTTTTCGTATTCAGCCGCCCGGTCGATCAACTCTTTGAGTGTGATTTTTTCGAAGTAGGCCTTGAGAACTTTTGAGGCGCCGTCCCACACCGGACGCGTGGCGCATTTGTTTTTATCGCGGCCGGCGCAATCCATCTGATCGCAGTCGACCAGCTTCATCACGCCTTCGGACGCGCTGAGAATGTCGTACACGGTGATGTCCACCGGATCTTTGGACAGCTTGAAGCCGCCCTTGACACCGCGAATACCGACGACCAGGCCGTCGTTCTTGAGCGGCACAATAATCTGTTCAATGTAATCTGCGGAAATGCCCTCTTCAGCAGCAATGATTTTTTTCGGCACCGGGCCGTTTTTCTGGTAGCGGGCGATACTGAGCAGAATACGAACCGCATAGCGGCCCTTCGTCGACATTTTCATAAGACCAATCCTTTCCATAGAGCAAACCTACCAATCCTTATCGGTTTAAAAGGTTTTTACTATATACGGGCATGCCGGTCAACTTTAAAGAGGGCCGCCCCGGCCGACTTTTCAAAACAGGATCCGCCGGCGGACCGGGCGCGGCTCAAATGTTTATAATCAAAAATCTTCCAACCCTTGGAAAAATCGGGCAAAAAGATGCCTTAATTTTTGAGGGGAAAATCAATGAGCACTCCGGCAGGAAATTTCATCCATGACATCATCGACGCCGACCTGGCATCCGGCAAACACACGGAAGTGGTTACGCGCTTTCCGCCGGAACCCAACGGCTATCTGCACATCGGCCACGCCAAAGCCATCTGCATCGATTTCGGCACCGCGCTCAAATACGGCGGGCGCTGTCACCTGCGCTTTGATGACACCAACCCGACCGCCGAAGACACCGAATACGTCGATGCCATCAAGGAAGATGTCCACTGGCTCGGCTTCGACTGGGGCGAAAACCTGTTCTGGGCCTCCGACTATTTTGACCGCATGTATGAGTGCGCCGTCGAGCTGATCCGGCGCGGCAAGGCGTACGTCTGCGAACTGAGCGTCGACGAGTTCAAGGAATACCGCGGGGTGCCGAATGTCCCGGGCAAGGAGCCGAAAGGCCGCAGCCGCTCCGTCGCGGAAAACCTCGAGCTGTTTGAAAAAATGAAAGGCGGCGACTTTGCCGACGGCAGCTATGTGCTGCGGGCGAAAATCGACATGGCCTCGCCCAACCTGCACATGCGCGATCCGGCCATCTACCGCATCAAGCACGCAACCCATCACAACACCGGCGACCAATGGTGCATCTACCCGATGTACGATTTCGCCCACTGCCTCGAAGACTCCATCGAAGGCGTCACCCACTCGCTGTGCACCCTCGAATTCGAAGTACACCGCCCGCTCTACGACTGGATCCTCGAAGCGCTCGACCTCTACCAGCCGCGCCAGTACGAATTCGCCCGCCTCAACCTGACCTACACGGTGATGAGCAAACGCAAACTGCTCGAGCTGGTGAAGGAAAACCTGGTCAACGGCTGGGACGACCCGCGCATGCCGACGCTGTGCGGCATGCGCCGCCGCGGCTATCCGGCCCCGGCCATCCGCAACTTCTGCACCGAAATCGGCGTCACCAAATACGAAAGCCTGACCGACTTCGCCCTGCTCGAGCACCATGTGCGCGACGTGCTCAACGAAAGCGCGCCGCGCCGCATGGCGGTGCTCGACCCGCTCAAAGTCGTCATCACCAACTTCGATGAAACACTCGTCGAAACCTTCGACCTGCCCAACCACCCGAACAAAGAGGAGATGGGGACCCGTCCGGTGCCCTTCACCCGCGAACTGTTCATCGAGCGCGACGACTACATGGAGAATGCGCCCGGCAAATACAAGCGCTTCACCATCGGACGCGAAGTGCGCCTGCGCGGTGCCTACCTCGCCACCTGCAACGAAGCGATCAAAGACGCCGACGGCAACGTTGTTGAGCTGCGCTGCACCATCGATCCGGAAAGCAAGGGCGGCAGCGCGCCGGACGGCCGCAAGGTCAAAGGCACCATTCACTGGGTCTCGGCCGCCGAAGGGGTTGAAGCCAAAGTGAACCTCTACGACCGCCTCTTCACCGCCGAAAACCCGGCGGCCGAAGAAACCGACTTTAAAGAGCTGATCAATCCCGGATCGCTCGAAACAATCACAGGCATTCTGGAACCCGCGATTACCGGTCCGGCAGGCTCCGCCTTCCAGTTCGAGCGCATCGGCTACTTCTGCATCGACAAAGAGTCCGCCGCCGGCGCGCCGGTTGTCAACCGCACCGCCGGCCTGCGCGATTCGTGGAAGGGATAGAGTCAGGCGGCAGGAATCGGTTTTCAAATGTCTGGAACGTAGACGCGGTGCCCTCACCGCGTTACCGCAGGCGGCATTAATTTCCAATGATTGGAAACTTTGTAGCTGCGATCCGTGATCGCGGAGGCGGCCCATCCTCCAACCTCGCCTCGCGCCCAGCCGCACGACAGCAGGGTGCCTAAACGAAACTTCCCTTAGCCCGAGTGCTGTGATAAAAAAGCGCCACCCTAACACGGAGATTTTGCAATGAGCGCATTGAAAGATTCTGTAGTCAATTTGGTTAAAGGCATGCCGGACAATTCCACATTGGACGACATTATGGCCGAACTCTATTTCAAGACTCAGGTTGATGCCGGGCTGAAAGAGCTCGATCAGGGCATGGGCATTCCGCACGAGGAGATTGAAAAACGGATGGCGAAATGGCTGACCGCATAATCTGGTCGCCGCGTGCGGCATCCCACCTTCAGGGTATTTGCGAGTTTATTGCAGAAGATTCCCCGGTTTATGCCCGTATATTTGCCCGAAGGATTGTCGCACTCGTCAAATCCATCCCCGCCTTTCCCCAGACTGGGCGCATTGTTCCAGAATACAATGATCCCGAGTTAAGAGAAAAAATATACGGGGACTACCGAATCATTTACCGCACTCGGAAAAACATCATCGAAATTGCCGCCATCTGCCATGGTGCCCGCCAACTCGGAAGCGTATTGCCCGATTCCGGGAAATAAGACTCCGCCGGTTGTCAACCGCACCGCCGGCCTGCGCGATTCGTGGAAGGCAGGCTGAGCCTGCACCCATTTAATTTTCCAAACATTGGAAAAACTGTCGCCGCGCGTGACGGGCACGGTCCTCGAGCCATAGAAAACGCATGCTTGATGCATAATAACAAACGGGCTTTATTCGAAAAATCGTAAGTAATAAGATGCGCTATGCCAATGAACGAGAAAAGGGGTTCAGAAAATGCTGCAACATCTAAATCAATTTCCTTGCGTTCCATTGCCACGTCCTTTGCAACCCGCACCTAAAAACGAGCCAACTGATGATTATCCAAGCCAATTGAAATTCATGGATCAATAAACCCGATCGATCCTGTAATCCCGTCAAAGATATTTGCCGGATTCTTTGAGCCATTCGGCATATTCCCCCGCAGCGATTTCGCCGGCGGCCAAAGCCAGCGTTTTCAATGCGGCCTCGGTTTCCGGAGCATCCAGCGCCTGCCCGTTCGCTCCCAGAAAAATATAGGCGGCCATAAAGGCGATTCGTTTATTTCCATCCAAATTTTGCAAGCCCGGAGTTTTCCAAGCATTGGAAACGCGAAAGCTCAGAGCTGTCCGGCGGTCTGCTCAAGGCGCTGCCGGACATCGGCACAGAGGGCCGGAAGCTGCGCGGCGGCGATCGCGGCGCGGTAGTCGGCGATGCACTTGGCTCCCATGCAGATGGTGTGGCAGCCGGAGTGGTCGAGGATCCAGCGGATGGCGGCCTGCGCCATGCTCATCCCGTCCGGCAGGCAGTCGCCCAGAACCGCGAAGCGCGAATAATCATCGTCTTTGCACCAGTTGGAACGGTTGTCGTCTTCGCGCCAGCGCGGCCTGCGATCAAAATATTTGCCGCTCAAGCGCCCCTGCGCCATCACGCCGCGCACCTGGGTGCCGAGATTGTTTTCCCGCGCGAGCGTCCAGACCTTGGAACTTTCATTGAGCAGGCTGGAGGCAAACTGCACGACCTCCACCGCACCGTGCCGAATCATCTCCTCGACCAGTCCGGCATCGTTGGTGGAAATGCCGTAGGAGCGGATTTTCCCCTGCGCCCGGGCCGCTTCCAGCACCGCACGGCCCCGATCCAGCCATTCCGGCTGCGGCGCGCAATGGTAGAGGTAGACATCAATAAAATCCGTGCCCAGCCGCTTCAGCGATCCTTCCAGGCTCGGCATGATCGTTTCCGGCTGCGAGCCGTCATCGCGCGTGCTGCCGGGTCCGATGCGGTAGCCGAACTTGGTGGAGACAACCCACCGGTCGCGGCGGCCCTTGAGCGCTTCGCCGACGCGCCGTTCGGACTCCCCGGCGCTGTACTGCTCGGCGGTATCGATGGCATTGACGCCGAGATCGCCCAGCTCATGGATCATGCGGATCACGGTCTCCCTGCCGGGGTCGGGATGACCGTCGGGTTTGCCGTCAAAGAAGAGCGGCCCGCCCAGCTGCCACGCGCCGACGGTGATCGGCGAGACCTCAATCCCGGTTTTTCCCAGCTGCTTCATCTCCATCACATCCGCCCTTTTGAAAATTAAAAACGCATCCTAATCGCGCCGGCGGAAAAAAACAGCTTAATTAAAAAGATGTAAACTGCGGTCGTGCTTGACATTTGCGACATTTTCTTCAGCATCGCACTGTGATTAAATGTATTCTAAAAAGGGTGTATGTATGAAAAAGATGTCCTGTTTTCCATCCGCGGTTATTCTGTGCGCGTGTCTTACTCTTGTTGGCTGTAAATCCATGACGCCGGCGCAAAAAGGAGCCGTCATCGGGGGGCTCGGCGGGGGAACCATCGGATCGGTCTGGGCGAACAATGCCCATGACGGTGCGGTGATCAACAGCTGGCAGGGCGCCGGATGCGGTGTGGTGGCCGGAATCGCCGCCGGGGCACTGATCGGGGATGCGCTGGACGAATACGCCGGTGACAATGCCGAAGGGCAGGAGGAAAAGGATTTGATGATCAATGACCTCCAGCGCCAGCTTTCTGCCGCAGAAGAGGAGCTGAACAGGCTCCGTGCCCAGCCCGGCATGGAAAGCGTGCAGGTGGAGTCCGTTGACGGACAGATGCGCTTCACCATTCTGGACGAAGTGCTTTTCGCACCCGGCAAGAACGACCTGCTGCCGGCCAGCAAAACCGCTCTCGACAGCGTGCTGGCGGTGATTGAACAGTCATTCCCCGGACAGGATATCTGGATTGAGGGCCATGCCGACGCCGATCCGATTAAGAAATCGGCCTGGCGGGACAACTGGGAGCTTTCGTACAACCGCGGCATGGCGGTGCTCTATTACTTTATGAATGACAGGCAGGTTGCGCCCGAACGGCTGAAAGCGGTTGCCTGCGGTCCGTTCCAGCCGGTTGCCCCGAATGACAGCGACGCCAATAAGCGGAAGAACCGCCGCGCGGTCATCGTGGTCGATGAAAAGCCGTAACCGTCTCCACCGGGCAGATGCTGCCGCCCGCGCCGCACTGCTGCTCGCAGCCGGCAGCGCGGCCTGGCTCTGCCTGAGCGGCTGCGCAACTTCCTTCGAAAGCCCGATCCGCCAGATCCAGCCGTGCGACACACCCAAACCGCTGCGGCTGGCGGTTCTTCCGCCGCGCATTGCCCCCGGACTGCTTCCCGCCCACTTCCAGGCGGACAAACCGCTCATTCTGCAGCTGATGGACGGCCGCGGAGTCTCGGTCACCAGCACCAGCGCCTCGCAGGATATCGGGCTGGAAATTGTCGCCGCACTGACCCGCGCCCGCGTCTGCGAGCGCGTTTTTCTGGCGGCCGACCTGGCGGAGGCCAAACAGCTGGGCGCAAACAGTCTGCTGGCGCTTACAGTCCAGGATTACCGCGCCGTACAGCTGGGCGCCAACCCCACCGGATTCCTGATGGTGCTGACCAGCCCGCTCATGTCGCAGTACTGGCTGCGCTGGCGGACCATCGAGGCGCGCTTCGACTGGGACGCGCAGATGATTTCGATGACGGACGGCTCCACACTCTACCGACAACAGCTCAAACGCTCCTACACCTCGCCGGTCCGTTCCGCCTCCGGCGAACACTTCACCAATAAAATGCTTTCGTTCCTGCAGGAGCGCGCCGCACCCGACTTCATCGGAGAGCTGTTCCAGTTGAATATGCGCTATCGGCCCGAGGACTCCCGCCCCGGCGGTTGAGGCCCGAAATGGACGCATCATTCCTTTTTTGCGCGCCGTTCCGGATTTTCTGCGCCGGGGCGAAAGAGGTATTCGAGGCCGTTGGCTTTGATGGTGTAGACCGTTTCGAGCAGCATCCCCAACTCACCGCCCGGGAAGCCCTTCTGCCGGAACCAGACCACATAGGGCTCCGGCAGATCAATCAGCCGGCTTCCCGCATATTTGCCGAACGGCATGGTCGCGGTTAGCAGCTTGCGGAATACGTCCGGGTCGGGCTTTAACTCTTCACTCATGGGGCGAAGTCTCCGCCACCCGGCAACCGCCTGCAAACAAATATTGCAGAAACCCCGGCGCTCCTTTATGGATGAAGGCTATGAATGAAAACCAACTGGATGATTTGATCAAAGCGCTGGTCGACGGCATCACCGAAACCGGCGAGCTGGCCGCGCGCGCGAACACGGAACCCGCGGAACTGGCGCCGCTTCAGGGAGAAATTGAGCGCGCGATCTCACTGGTCGACGGCTTTTTCCGCTTCGCCGGCGAAAACATGAAACCCGTCGGGCTGCCCCCGCCGCCCAATCCCTATCGGAACCGGGACCTGAACCTGGAGGAACAGCCCCCGGAATACTTCGCGTTCGAGGCCGTCACACGCGGCACCACGACGCTCGAAAAATGCCTGTTCACCTGCAGTCAGCTCGGACTCGACAAAGACACCGCGCGGACCGCCATCGAAAACGTCTGCATCCCGTGGCGCGAAGCCAACGGCTGGCGCAGTTATGTGAAACAAAGCGCCGCCGGACGCTTTGTGCTAATGAACAAAGCGCCGGTAAAACTCCGGCAGCCGCTGACGCGGCTGCGGGAACGATGCGAGGCCCTGCTCAACGGTTAATACGAAATCAACCGCCTGATATTGATCCGATCAATCAAGGGGGACAGGAATGCCCCCCTCCGGAGCGGCGACATTCCTGTTGCCGATACTTGAAAACATAGCAGTCAGTCTTATTACGTAAAACTTCCGAGAACGGACCCGGGAAATGAGCGAAGAAGCCGTTTGCTATTGAATTCCATGGGTTCGCCGGTGACCGGATCGATGAACTCCAGCCGCTGCGCGAGCAGCTGCAGCGGGTGATCGGTTTCATCCGCAGCCTCCTCCGTCAAACAGTCCGGATACAGCGGATCGTTGAGGATGCCCGACCCGATCGCGCACAGATGAACGCGCAGCTGGTGTTTTTTGCCGGTGACCGGCTGCAGCCGGAACAGCCCGATCCCGTCGCGGCTTTCGATGAGATCGATGAAGCTCTCCGAATTCACCGGCCCGTCCGCAGCCATCTGCATGCGGAAAAACTCATCACGCGGCTCCATGCGCGCCCGGACATGCCAATGCGTGCGGCCGGTCTCCGGCGGCAGCTTTCCGGCCGCGAGGTAAGTCTTTTTGACCGCACCGTCCATAAACAGCTGCTGATACAGCCCGCGTTTTTCGGGGCGCTTGACACACAGCACCAGCCCGGCCGTCGAGCGGTCGATCCGATGGGCGCTGCTCAGCCCGCCACATCCATATTTAATGCGCAGGCGCGTAACCAGCGTCTCGTTGACATATTTTCCCGCGGGATGCACCGGCAGAAAGTGGGGCTTGTCGGCCACCAGGAAATCGTCATTCTCGAAGATCACCTCCTCCTCGAAGGGAATCTTCGGCTCATGGGGAACCTCGCGGTAATAGCAGATGCGGCGGTGCGCCCGATACGGGGTCGCCAAACCAACCGGCTCGCCGTCGTCAAAATGCACCTTGCCGGATTCGATCCGCCCGCGCCAGACCGCCTCCGCAATGCGCGGAAAGCGAAACAGAATGAACGCATACACGGTCGCGAAGCGGTCTCCCTCCGGGAGAGTCACAACCGACGGGCTGATTGATCGACTGGCTGAGTTCATAAGTTGGGCTGAAAACGAACAGAGGCTGTTTTTACAGAATCATCTAACGACAAAATAATGGAGATTCTCATTAAGGCAACTGTTCGAGGAAATTTTTCGGTTCACAGAATAATTTTTACCGAACGATCCACATCCCCAGCCGCCGATTATTTTGTACTCATCATTCTGTTCATTCTTTTTTTTCCAACCATTGGAAGAATTTTTGACCGGATGACGCGGACGGACAGAATCCCGGCTTTCGGAACAGAGGGAACGTTCAATCGCTGCCGCCTGTGCAAAGTCGGCTCAGCGATCCGATTTCACGAACGTTTATCTGCCCGCCAAACACGCCGAAAATGATAGAACCTTCAAAGAAGGTTCTATAGCGCAGCTCGAAGAATTTGAGTCAGCTCGGCCTCGGTCAGTTCAACCGGATTGCCCTTCATTGAGCTGGCGTTTTTGCTCTTTTCAACGATGGCAGGGAAGTCCGCTTCGGTGACACCGAGCGAAGAGAGCGGCGGCACCTGCAGGTCGCGGCAGAGGTGTTCCAGCCAGTCGATTCCGTCTTCGGCGGAAACCCCGCCAACCATGCGGGCGAATTCTTCTACGCGGGACAGATTCTCCATCGCCGCCAGATTAACCTTCATCACGTGCGGCAGCAGGGCGGCGCAGACCATGCCGTGCGGGGCGCGGAACATGCCGCCCAGCGGGCCGGCGAAGCCGTGCACGGCACCGAGCCCGGCATTGGCGAGCGCGAGGCCGCCGAACAGGCTGGCTGCGGCCATCTCTCCGCGCGCGGCCAGGTCATCGCCGTTTTCGAAGACGCGCCGCAGCGAGCGCACAGCGCGCGGCAGCCCTTCGCGGCAGAAGCCGTCGGTCATCGGATTGGCTTTTTTGGAGATAAAGGCCTCTAAAAGCTGGGTCAGCGCGTCGAGTCCGGTCGATGCGGTGACCGCGGGCGGCATCGAGAGCGTGCATTCCGGGTCAACGATCGCCAGGTCGGGAATCATGAGCGGATGGCGCATGCTGACCTTTACCTTATGCTCCGGCGAAGCCAGCACGGCGTTTTTGGTCACCTCCGCGCCGGTGCCGGCGGTGGTGGGAATGGCGATGCAGGGCGCGGGCCGGCTTTTCAGCGGCAGCCCCTTGCCGATCACCTCGAGGTAGTCGAGCGGATCGCCGGGGTTGGTCATCAGCGCCGCGGCGGCTTTGGCCAGATCGATCACGCTGCCGCCGCCGAAGCCGATCACCACATCGGCAGACAGCGCAGCGGCCTGTTGAGCCATCCCGACGGTCGGCTCGCCGGACACCGCGAAGGTTTCGCAGGCCACTCCCTCTATTTTCAGCGAATCGAGCAGCGGCGCGGCGCGCTCGACGTTGCGACCGGTGACGACCAGCGCGCGGCGGCCGAACGCGGCGGCGGCCGGTGCGGCCTGCGCGAGCGTGCCGTTTCCGAAGACAATTTTTCCAGCGGTGGCGAATTCAAATTTCATAACCATCACTCTACTGATTCGGGAAATGACCAGCGAATTTATAAAATCTACGAATGACTCGTTTAAACGGATCCCTATTCGTAAAGTTTATTCATTCGCCGGTTAAAGATTATTTGCATGTTCTTCACGACTCCCAACGGGAGTCCTCTGGATAAAGCGTTTCAAATTTCGTGCTGGAGCGCGGGATGGCCATCATGCCGGCCACGGTATCGCGCCAGGCGGCGTAGTGGGCGGTCTGCTTGTGGAGGGCGGGCGCCTCCGCATCGCTGTAAACCTCGACCAGAACAAAATGCGCCGGATCCTCGCGGTCCTGAACCAGGTCGAAGCGGGCGATTCCCGCCTCCTGCAGCGAGTTGCGCGCGTTCTCTTTCGTGGCCGCGATGAATTCTTCGACGCAGTCGGGTTTCACCTGAATATTCACATGTACAGCCAGCATAAAAACCTCCGTGACAGAATTTGGATTCATCGATCGTTGGAATAACGTTCCGCATTTCTATCGCTTCTTCGCCGGGCGGTCAATGCCGCGTGTTTATTCCGGCAATGGCTTCGTCAAAAACAGCAGCGGTTTTTTTGCGCGTTTTGCGCTCTTGCGCGGGGAATCAAACCCGTATGCTCTCCCGCATGAAAATTTCCTACGGACTCTACATGGTGATGACCAGCCCGGTGGTCGGATACGAAGCCTGCGCGAAGGCGGGCGTAGCCTGCGGCGTGCCGTTTATTCAGCTGCGCATGAAAAACGCCACGCGCGACGAGATTGTCTCCAATGCCTGGAAGGTCCGCGAGGTGACGCGCGGGACGGACAGCCTGTTCATCGTCAACGACGATGTGACCATCGCCCGGGAAGTGGATGCGGACGGCGTGCATCTCGGCCAGGGCGACATGCCGATTGACGAGGCGCGCAAACTCTGGGACGTGCCCGGCAAGATTTTCGGCCTGTCCACCCACAGCGAGGCGCAGGCCGAAGCGGCCCTTGCGCAGCAGCCGGACTACATCGGCATCGGGCCGATCTTCCCGACGCCGACCAAGGCGATCGCCGACCCCGATCTCGGCGTGAAGCGCGCGGGCGCCATCGCCAGGGCGACGCCCCTGCCGCACGTGGTGCTGGGCGGCATCGATGAAACCAATCTGGCGCAAATCCTGCGCGCGGGCGCGGTGAACTACTGCGCCGTGCGCGCGATCATGCAGAGCCGGACTCCGGAAGCGGAAATCCGCAAACTGCAGCAGATCTGGACCGACTGCGTCGGGACATAGGCTCCAACCCCTGGAAAAACTGCTCTGCCGCCGAACCCTGCGGGGCACAAAGGGCGGAGAGCGGCGGGGCGGGTTCCTCGCATGGAGGTTACTTCACGGGAGGTCCTGCCGGATCACCGTTGAGCTGAATAACCAGCGCGACAATGCCGAGAATGACCAGCAGGCCGATCAGAAAAACAAAGAAGAGTTCAATTTTCTGGATGTGCTCGCGCCGCCAGTGCTCTAAGCGGTCGCGCCAGGTGATCTGCGGCAGCTTGACTTCCGGCTCATCAAAATTCGCCAGCTCGGCCTTGCCGAAATTCGCATCGCGCCAGCGATCCACAGAGAGCGTCAGCACGGCGCTGGCGGACAGCTTCAGGTTGTAGACATCGGCACTGACCAGATGATGAAGCAGGTCCGTGACGGCCGGGTTGTGACCGACCAGCATCACCGCTGAGAGGGAGTCGTCGAGCTGATGGACAATGCGCAGGATCTCGCGCTTCTCGGCCTCGAAGAGCTCTTTTTCCACCCGGATTTTTTTCGAAGGGGTTCCCAGCTTTTTTGCGAAGATTTCGGCGGTCTCGCCGGCGCGGCGCGCCGGGCTGGTCAGGATCAGGTCGGGACGGATGCCCAGGCCGGCAAAGCGGGCGGCCGCCTCTCCCACCTCGCGCTTCCCGTCCCGGGTCATCGGGCAGCCGATGTTCGGGACGAACGGGTCGCCGCGAACAAATTCGCCGTGCCGGACTAAAATCAGTGTCTTCATTATTTCACCGCAGCTCCGCTGACGGGAAGCTCCCCGTCCACCGTGATGAGCCGGAGCTCTTTGCCGGCCGAAGCGCACAGCAGCATTCCCTGCGACTCCACGCCGCGGATTTTGGCGGGCTTGAGGTTGGCGACGATGACAATGGTTTTGCCGATCACCTCGTCGGGGCTGTAGTGCTGGGCGATGCCGGCGATGAGCTGGCGTTTTTCGTCGCCCACTTCAATCTGCAGCCTGAGCAGCCTGTCGGCCCCCTCCACCTTTTCGGCTTCCAGAATTTTCGCGGTGCGCAGCTTAACGTTCATCACCTCGTCATAGGTGATGACGCCTTCGGGTTTTTCGTTCTTCTCGCTCACGGCTTGTTCCTTTTTATTCTGCTGCGGAGGCTCTTCGGTTTTGGGCAGTTCAACGCGCGGGAAGAGCGGATCGGTTTTCGGCACCGCGGTGCCGGGCTTGATCACGCCGAACACGCGCAGGTGTTCGAGGTCGGGCGTGCCCAGGCCGAAGGTTGCGCGCAGCGCCCCCATGCGCCCGGGCATCACCGGATAGAGCAGCGCGGAGCAGACGCGCAGCGACTCGGCGGCCAGCGCGAGTGTTATATTCACCGCGCCGGCCTGCCCCTCTTTGGCCAGCGTCCACGGCTGTTTGATTTCAAAATACTGATTGACCTTGCGCACGGCCGTGAGCACCGACGCGATCCCGGCGTTGAGGTGCATGGTGCCGATGCTCTCCTCCATATCGGTGACGGCCTGCTGAACCGCGTCCCACAGCTCTTTCTCGGGCCCGGAATCGACGGCGGTTTTTCCAACCATTGGAAACACGCCGTCGCAGTAGCGGCCGAGCATGTTGGCGGTGCGGCTGAGCAGGTTGCCGAGATCGTTGGCGAGGTCGGAGTTGTAGCGGCGCACGAAGGCCTCTTCGGTGAAGGAGGCGTCCTGCCCGAGGGTCATCTCGGCGATCAGGAAGTAGCGAAAGGCGTCGACGCCGTAGCGGTCGGCCATTTCCATCGGGTTGACGACGTTGCCGAGCGACTTGCTCATTTTGGTGCGGCCGGTCAGCCACCAGCCGTGCGCGAAGATGGTTTTGGGCATTTCGACGCCCATGGCCTTGAGCATGGTGGGCCAGTAGACGGTGTGCGTGGTGAGGATGTCTTTGCCGATCAGGTGATGATTGACCGGCCACCATTTTTTGAACATCTCTTCGTCGGTTTTATAGCCGATGGCCGTGATGTAGTTGAGCAGCGCATCGAACCAGACGTAGGTGACGAAGTCGGCGTCGAACGGCAGTTCGATGCCCCACGCCAGCCGGCTTTTCGGGCGCGAGATGCACAGGTCCTGCAGCTCGTTGTTTTTGAGGAAGCCGAGGGTTTCGTTGGCGCGGAAATCTGGCTGAATAAACTCCGGGTGGCTTTCAATGTAGTCGATGAGCCACTGCTGATAGTTGCTCATGCGGAAAAAATAGTTGGACTCGACAATCGCATCGACTTTGCGTCCGCATTCGGGGCAGTTGCCGTCGATGAGGTCTTTTTCTGTGAAAAAGCGTTCACAGCCGACGCAGTACCAGCCTTCGTATTCGGCGCGGTAGATCTCGTCGCGCTCGAACAGCTCCTGCAACACCTGCTGCACGATCTGTTTGTGGCGCGGCTCCGTGGTGCGGATAAAATCGTCGTGGGTGATCTCCAGCCGCTGCCACAGCTCCTGGAAGCGCACGACGGTCTGGTCGCACTGCTGCTGGGGAGTCAGTCCGTTTTTGTCGGCGGCCTGCTGGACCTTCTGTCCGTGCTCGTCGGTGCCGGTCAGGAACCAGGTCGGCGTGCCGAGCAGGCGGTGATAGCTGGCGAGCACATCGGCCCGGATCGTGGTGTACGCGTGGCCGATGTGCGGCTTGTCGTTCACATAATAAATGGGAGTGGTTACGTAATATTTGTCCATAGGAGGTTCAGAATATAGATTCCGGGGAAACTTTCCAGTCATAGAGACGCATTTTTCTCTGATCGGCCGGACCGCCGGGCCGGCCGCGGGCGGCTCCGTGCGCAGCGCCGCAGCAAAAATCCCGAACAGAATCTACTGCCTGACCAGACGAACATCATCCACGAAGGCCGTGACGGCTTCGCCGGAGGAGCCCAGCCCCTTCAGCGTCAGGGCGTACACTCCCTTCGAGGGCACCTGAACCGCTGCCGTAAACAGCTGATAGGTTCCCGACGCGGTCGGCTGAAAGGTTCCCGCCGAAAGGCTGCCGAGCAGGACCTGCACCCGCTGAGTCTGCTGCCCGGTGTTTACCCGCTGAGCGGCGTAGAACGAAAGGGTATAGGTTCCCTCGTCCAGAAGCAGTCCCTGCGCCGCCTGGCCGACGTTCTGCAGAAACAAAACCTGATTGCCTTGCGGCGGAGCGGGATTGCCGCCGGTAAAGGCCGTCGCGGCCTCGCTATACCCCGCGCCGCCCGAGAAGGTCCAGGGCGTGCCCGACGGGCGGTACTCATACCGGTTTCCATCCGGATCGGAGAAGTCCGCCTCAAACCCGCCATCCAGAAGCGCTTCATTGGCATTCGGCGCTTCATATTCGCGCAGGGTTGCGGAAATGCCCTGCGGCCCGCCGTAGACATTAGCCCGGATAAAAACCGGATTCAGCGAGTTGTTTTCAACCGCTGTTCCCTCCAGGTCGAACTGATTGCCGAGAATGCTCACGTAGCCGCTGTCCGGCCGGATGTCGATGGCGACCCGGTTGGTCGAGGACGCTCCGCTGAAAAAATTATGATCCAGCACGGCGGTATACGCGTAGTTCAAACAGATATCCGTCGGCGCGAAATCCCGGGCGGGACCGGTTCCGAGGAAGGCACTGCCCTGCGTATCCAGGCACTGGAAACTGTTGTGACTGAAAAAGAGCTGGCGCATGCCGTTGACGAAGATTCCGAAGTCCCGAAAGTTGAAATCGCAGTTGTTGACATGAAACGCCGGCTCGGCCCACGAGCCGGAATCGTCGATATCGATCAGCAGGCCGGTCGAACAGTCGTCAAACCGCGAATGGATCACCTTGCCGTCCTCGGGATCCTTGAACGGCGCGGCATACACCACGCCGGTGGCCACACCGGAAAACACGCAGTCGCCGATCATCGGGTTGTAGCCGTCCTCGATGTCCAGCCCGGTCATGCAGCTCCAGTCGCCGGCAGCGGCCGTGCCGTCCGCGTAGACCTTGATGTTTTCAAAGCGCGGATACCAGGCGTTCCAGACCAGACAGCCGGTCTTGAAATAGTTTCCATCGCCCGGCTGCGCGGAGCGGACGGTCAGGTTGATCATATTCAGCATCCGGTTTTGCGTAACCCCGGACGCGGGGACATCCATGTAGAACGCATAGTCGATGGCGGGCTGAAGGGCCACGATCGAGAAATCGCGCATCGTCAGCTGCATCCAGGAAATCGACGTGCCTGCGAAGCGGATTCCTCCGGTCGTATTGTTGACCAGAAAGCGGGTGACCTCCTCGCCGCCGCCGCGGAACTGCAGGCCATACTGGGAAGCGTTTCCAGAGGCAGGCACCTCCAGCGGAGAGTTCAGCAGATACTCCCCCGGCGGAATATAGATCGAGGAATGGCGCGAATCCCCGAGCCGGTCGAGCATCTGCTCAAACGCCGGAGCCGAGTCCATCGTCCCCGTTGGATCCGCGCCGAAGTAGAGCGGATTAAACACGGAGGTCTCGGCCACGATTTTCTGCTGCGAAGCACTCAATGACGCCGTGAAATAACGATCGACCTTAAACAGAGCCGGATCACCCGCCGGTTTGGAGGCGTGCATCACCATCTGCACGGGCTCGCTGACATCGTAGACCGCATTGGTTGCAAAAAAGTACTCCACCCCGTTCACCGCCACGGCCGCCCGGCGGGAAACCGTGTTGAATACAATGGACACATAACGCTTATCGCGATCCGGAATTGTACTGGTTGCCGCCAGAACCCCGTCCCAGTAAAACCGGGCGGCGCCGTTATCCTCCAGCTCCACGGCAATCAGCGAGGCGGGCCACTGCTCGTCGGTTCCGTACGACAGCCCGTACCCCCACGACGCGCCGGCCGGCTGGTCCTCATCCGGCGGCTGCAGAATCACAGTGAAATCCAGCCGCTCTCCGGTCTCCATTCGCGAGAGGCGGCCTCCCTCTGTGACGACGGTCACATCATCAGCTTCAGCCGACGTCAAATCAAAGTGCATATCTCCAGATTTTACATACACCTCCCAGCCGGAATCATCCCCGTATTCAACATACGGATTGCTCGTATACGTGTTGAGAAAATGCCCCTCCTCGACATCATCGCTCGCTGCGCTCCGGGTGAAGTTTTCGACCGCCAGAAGTTCGCCGCCGGCGTAGACACGCAAAAAGGCCGCGCGCGAATCTGCATATGGCGCATAGCTGTACGCAGACAGGTTGGTATTCGACGCCCCGAACTTATATGCGTGAAGCTGCCAGGTATCGTTCAGTGCACCGGTATTATAGATCAGATACGTTGAGCCCGGGGCACTTTCCCACGCCACATCAAACGTGGTGTCATTCCAGCGCCCGGCCATCAGGAAATCGTCCGTCGCGCACGCACCGCCCGCGAAAGCGGCGAATAAAAAAAAGAGGATCCATCTCATCAACGCGCTCCTAGTTCAGGTCGTCGGTGACCAGCGTTCCGGTCGAATCCACATAGCGGGTCAGCCAGGCGCCGCCGTTGCTGAAATCGCCGACCATCCCGCCGAACACACTGTTGATGCAGGCGATCGAATTGGTGCTCAGGTTGTAAACGGCCGTGCCTTCCATGTTGAACTGGTTTCCGGTGAGCAGCACATAGCTGCTGTCGGCGGAGACCTGCACGGCCCGCCTTCGCGGGCTGGACGGCTCCACAAACAGACAGTGGTCGATCGTCACATTGGAGGCATACACCAGATCCACATCCACCGGATCAAAGTCCGCGGCGGTGGACCCGTCATTGTACCACTGGCTGCCGTCATTCTCGCTGCAGTAGAACAGCACATGACTGATATTCATCTGGCGCACCCCGACCACACGAATCCCCGTGTCGTAATAATTAAAATGACAGTTATCGATATGGACATTCGGCAGCGGCCAGCCCTCGCTCTTCTGCCGGAGCTGCAGATCCAGCGCCACATCGACTCCGACCAGATAGGTATTCACAAAGGTTCCCTCGCGGGCCGTGGAATCGCCTTTGCCGTGATAGATCCCCGTCTGCACCTTGTTGATGTGGCAATCGCGAACCACCGGCGCGCGGCAGTCCTGCATATAAATCCCGTATTCCGGATAGCGGACCGGGTCGGCATACTCCCCCTGCTTGCGGATCGTCACATTGACCAGTCGCGCGCCCCAGGCATTGGCAATCTTCAGCCCCGTCGCGAAATAATTCGGAGAGGTATGCAGCGGCGCGGTGACGTACACATTTTCGACCACCAGCTGGCGGCAGAGCGGATCGCCGGCATCGGCGGCCTCAAACTCGAAGGCCGCACCGATATCCGTTCTGAGCGCCACAAAGGACAGATCCGACACCTGAACGCAAAGACGCGACACCGCCGGCGCACTGACAAACAGTCCACCGTCGGCATTATCCACCCGCAGCTCCGTTGCATCCTGTCCGCCGCCGCGAATCGACAAACCGACCTGGGAACTGTTGTCGCTCACCGGAAAAACCACCCGGCTGTTGAGCAGAAACTGCCCCGGCGGGATAAACACCTCCACCTGACGCTGGGTTCCAATATCGGCAATCATGGCATTAAACGCCGGTGCCGAGTCGGCCACCCCCGTCGCATCCGCGCCGTAGTCGAGCGGATTGAACACCCCCGAATTTTCCAGAAACGGAGCACTGTCCACCTGCGCAGACGCCGACATGCCAAACAGCACTCCAGCCAAAACCAATGCGATTGTTTTCATGCGCGCATGATAACAAATCGTTTATTAATTAGCCAGATATTTTTCTTTTCGAACTTCCAGGGTCTGGAACGCGGCTGCGCTGCGGCACAGCCATTTTTCCAAGGTTATTTCCTTCGGAAATTATCTGCGCTTCGCTTGCGGCTGGGACGCCGGGAGGCTTTGAATCGCCCGGCAGCCGCGCCCCCGTCTTCGGACGGGGACTCTCGCCGCCAGAGCCCGCACGGGTTTGCCGTTCCCTTCGGTCACTGCTTCGCATTCGCGAAACCTCTCTCCCGGCGGTCGAGTGAGGGCGCCTGACTCCACTCGCACATGACGCTGAAAGCGCAGCGATAAATAATTTCCGAAGGAAATAGCTCCAGCAGGGAGCGGTTCAATAAAAACAGCCTGAATTTAACCAGGGTGCTGGGTCAATCGATAGCGAACGTTGGAACGCAAAAAAACGATTGGATTGGGGAGATTTTTGCCTTTACTCAAAAGGGCTTAATGGTTGGTGGTTCTGCCTATTTTTCTTTTTTGTAGGCATGATCATTACAACGACGAAAGCTCCAATTCCAACAAGTGCACCGCTGTAAATTTTTGGATGCCTGTGATTAAAGAATATAAATGAGTGACTCTTTTCAAAATCACATTTCATCTCTCGGTAATCGTAACTTCCTCCTTGATCCAAACATTTATCGACAGCGATAAATTCAGAAACGTATGTCCATCCAGCGATGATCACAGGGATCAATGTAATGATTGCTATGATGGGTTTCATTCTTTTCATTTTAATCCATGCAGAACGTTAAACGTGAGCTGACACGGCCTTGTACTTCAGGCATGAAAACTGTGCGTTGTACCGTGTCAGCTCCAAGTTCTGGTTCTGCCGATTTTTCTTTTGCTTCTATGTAACAATAAAACAATCGAAGAAACTCCCAGCAGTCCAATTGTTGAAGGTTCTGGTATAACTCCTGCCTGTATCGCTGTATCAGGAGTGGATTCATAGGCCCAACCTTTGATCTTAACATCATAAATAGGTTCCCCTGCATCCTCATATATTTCTACCCAACCAAAATGAGTTCCATTGCTTGTATTGAATTTAACTCCTATGAATGCATTTCCATCAGGCCCAAATGGTTCACCCCAACCATCCTGTCGTGTTTTTGTGGAGAAAAGAGATGTTGGAGCTGATTCATCTATCCACTGAAATCCAGATGGCGCTACTGATGAAATTGGCGTTAGTCTCTCCACTGCGGAATATCCAAATCCCGTTAGAACTTCTGTTGAATTTGAAAGCGTCACGAATACATCAGATATTTTTATGGGGTCTATATATACATTTCTCCATAAAGTTAAATCGTCCCGTTCGTCGGAATTGAAATCGAAAGACACGGGGACTGGACCCAGACCTGTATTCATATCTCCTGAATAGATAATACTTCCCATGGAAAGACATGGAATTAGAAGAACGAATAGGAGACTCGTTAAAACAGGAGATGGATATTTTATCTTCATAGTTTTCTCCATGCAGACAGTTGGTTAAGTGGAAAATTTTCCACATATCACCCCTATAGAGCGGACTTTTTTCCACCTATTGGGCTATTAAAGCGGCAAAAGTGGAAAAATCTATCGTCCATTTTCCATCTATTGCGTTTTCACTCATTATTTTCCATCTATGCTTCATATTGAAGGGCAAAAGTGGAAAACAAACGAATAGATTGCCCTTTCCTCTAAATGCGGATAGCCTACCGGCGATTCGTCGGGAGGTAAAGCATGGAAGAAAAAAGAAAGTTTCACCCCAATCCGGACTTAAAACTAATGGATCAGGTGAAGGAGGTCCTTCGATATCACCATTACGCCTATCGAACGGAACAGACCTACTGTGTTTACACCCATGTGATGAACAAAGACCTGAATGCCATTCAAAGCCCGCTCGACACGCTGACAGGCTGAGCCGGCACCCTTCAGTTTTTTGTTCTTTGCTTCGCGTCTTTGCTTCTTTGCGGTCAAAAACCTGCTCCCGAACAGCCTGTCTGCCGATGCTCAGTTCCCTGCGCAGATGGGCAGGCGGGGAAGCCTGCCCCAAATGAACGAGAACCATGATCGGTGAGAGATTTAGGCCCTTCTCCGAAGGGCCTAAAGAAGGTCGGAAGGTGAAAGCCCGGGAGAACCGTGCGGGGTGCGGCGGCCTCGGAGAGGCTCGCCCTACCCAACCCGGCGCAGCCGGAAAGCGCGGTCTGTATTTCTTGAGATCTATGCGTGCTCTCTAAAAACTGATCCGTTCATGATGAACCGCACGGTCTCATGATTTTGTCGATAATGATTCTGTCATTCAACGGATCTGCACCGTTTCCAATGCCTGGAACGTTCAGATTCGGATTTTCCAAGGATTGGAAATGGAATGCGCGTGCCCCGAAAGGCACGCGCCGGTTTCCTGCAGATGCAGCGCCGGGGGCTGGAAAGCCCCCGCTCCGCTTATTTTCCCCAGATCGGCTGCATTTCATACACCGTCAGGTCCGTGATTTGCCCGGCACCGGTCAATGTCAGCCCGCAGCTCATGTCCTGGAAGCTTTTTTCCTCGCGGCGAAACGCCTGAGCCGTTGCTCCTTCATTCTTGAAAGCTTCGGTGATGGTCCGGTCGGAAAGGATGCGCAGCGATCCGCTCTCGGAAGCAGAAACCGCCTGCCCGTTGACGGTCATCGTCAACTCGGCTCCGGGCTTCAGCGTATAGGAGAGCGTCACATCGAGCAGCCTGCCGGACTGCCCTTCAAGAAGCCGCGCCGCCTCCTCCAATGAAGGATTGCGGGCCGAAACCAGCTGTTTTCCGCGCAGGGAATTCAGCTCTTTGACCGGATAGAAAAAGAGCCGCAGGCCGTCCGGGGTTTGGCGCAGCGTCACTTCTTTCGGCACCAGAAATCCCTGCGAAAAGCGCTGGTCGGGCCAGAGACTCTGATAAAACCCGTGGCGCGCCCAGGCCATCTGAATGATCCGTCCGTCCGGCGCATCGCTGACGAGCTGCGCGGCGCGGCCGATTCCGTCCTCGCCGACAAACGGGCCGGCCTCGGGGACAAACTGACGCCCGTCAAACTGGCCGATAAAATAGCGGTTTTCCACACCGTAATAAACCCAGCGCGTTTCATCGGGCCGCCCTTCAACCGCAATCTCAAACAGTTCCGGACACTCGTGAATTGCATTGCGGTCGGCATGGACAAACCGGCTTTCAAACGTCCAGGTTCTCAGATCGGCCGAGGAATAGAATGCCACGCTGTTATGGAGCTTTTTATCTGGAGTGTTGTCCATCGGGAGCGGCTCCACGATTTCGTCGGTATAGTCAAACAGCACCATGATCCATTTGCGCGTCGGTTCGTGCCAGATGACTTTCGGGTCGCGGCCCTTGTGCTTTACGACCGGATTTTCCGGCAGTTCGGTGAACGACATTCCGCCGTCCAGGCTGTAGGCGAGGCATTCGCCGCGCCCCGTGCTGGTAAAGGCTGCGAACTGCGCGATGGTTCCGTCTTTTGAAACGCCGGAGGTATTTCCGTTGTCCATAAACCCGCCGCCGGAAAACATCATGTCGTCCATGCCGTTCTGGAACAGAGCGATGTCGTGTTCCGTCCAGTGGACCAGATCCGTGCTGGCGGCGTGGCCCCAGTGCATGTTGTCCCAGCCGATGTTGAACGGGTTGTACTGGTAGTAGAGGTGGTAGACCCCGTCGTGGTAAACCAGCCCGTTCACATCGTTGTTCCAGCCGCGGCGGGTTGAAAAATGGAACTGATCGCGGTACGGCAGCTGATAGTCGCTGTTTGAATCGGGAATGGAGTCGCTGAGCGCAATCTGTCCGGCGGCCTCCGCATATTTCACCGGCAGCGCGGAAACGCTCTTGATGGTTACCGTTTGACCGGCGAAATCGTCCACGGGATAAAAGGCCATCCAGTCGGCGGCCTCTCCATTTTCCGGAAACAGGACGCGGAATTCGCGCAGCGTTTTTCCATCCTGAACCAGCTGCATGATCTGCCCGTCTTTGCGGGAATTGGGATTGGATTTCACGGGAACGAGCAGGTATTTGCGATCGACGTGCAGGCTCTTTGAAAAGACGGCTGCACCCGACAGCGCCACATCCGACGCCGTAAACCAGTCGGCATTGATGTGCCCCCAGCTGCCGCCGCCCGCATCTTTAATCACCAGATGGGCGGTTTTTCCGGCAGCGGAAGAGACATCGACAGAATGCAGTTCCAGCGTTTCGGCATTACCGCCGGTTTCGGATGCAAACAGCCGTCCGTCCACCCAGAGTTCAACCGAACAGTCATTCGGGCGGCTGCCGCCGCCGACCATGAAGTTGACGAACTTCTTTTTCAGGACGAAATCGACGGAGCGCAGGGTTCCCGTGCAGGAATCACCCTGCACGCTTCCCGGGTTGCCCTCGCGCCCGTTATACCGGTCATAGCTGCCGATCCAGTACGTGCCCTGCGGTTCTGCCGGCTTATTGCGCAGCGCACTGTTGTCCCCCTGAATCGGCTGGACTTCAAATGCGTTGCCGTCCGCCGTCCAGTTCCGCAGGTCTCCGCATTCAAAATCGCTGTTTTCAAACAGCAGCTCGGATGGTTTTCCGTCAGCAGACGATTGCGCAAAACCCACGGCGGCCGAACCAACCAGTCCGGCGACCAGGAGCCGTTTCCAAAACAAACAAAGCTCTTTTTTCATTAATTGATCCCCAGTTTTTTCTGCATGTCTTCCAGGGCGATGCCCTTGGTTTCCGGCACGAAGAACTTCACCCAGACCAGCTGGAGCACCATCATGAAGCAGAAGAATCCGAACACGACCGACGGCGCGAAGGCTTCGACCATTTTCGGGAAGAAGAGCGTCAGCAGCGCGGCGAATATCCAGTGCGTAAAGCTGCCGAGCGCCTGCCCCGACGCGCGGTTGCGGTTCGGGAAAATTTCGGAAATAAAGACCCAGATCACCGCGCCCTGCCCGATGGCATGTGCCGCGATGAAGGCAAAAATGCAGACGGGGACAATCGCGAAGTTTTCCGTCGAAAAGGCCCAGGCGCACAGGCCGAGCGAGGCGATGTAGCCGAAGGAGCCGATATAAAGCAGCGTGCGGCGGCCGAGCCGGTCGATCAGCCACAGGCCGACGAAGGTGAAGATCAGGTTGGTGACGCCGATGCCGACGGACTGCAGCAGCGCGGCGGATTCTTCGAGCCCGGTCATCTTGAAGATGCGCGGCGCGAAGTAGAGGATGGCGTTGATGCCGGAGAGCTGGTTGAAGAAGGCGATCAGGAACGCCAGCGAGATCGGTTTCATCAGCCGCGGGGTGAAGAATTTTTCGGCATGTTCAACTTTGGTCACCGATGCGGCGACTTCGTCGGCCAGGGTGTTGAGCTCGGCATCCGTTGCATCGGGATTGATGCGGCGGAATACGCGGATGCCGCCCTCGCGGTCGCCGCCGTGGGTGATCAGCCAGCGCGGGCTTTCGGGCAGGCCGAAGCACAGCACGGAATAGATCAATGCGGGGAAGGCCTCGACGCCGAGCATCCAGCGCCAGGCGTTGTCGCCGACACCAGCCAGCAGCGCATTGGAGAGAAAGGCGATCAGGATCCCGAAGACAATGTTGAACTGGAACATGCCGGCCAGCTTGCCGCGGTCTTTCGCGGGGGCGATTTCGGAAATGTAGAGCGGTGCCGCCACGGTGGAGATGCCGACCCCGAGACCGCCGATAAAGCGGGCGATCATAAAGGAGTAGACCTCCGGCGCATAGGCCGAACCGACGGCGGAAACAAAGTAGAGAATGCCGATCGAGAGCAGGGTTTTGCGGCGGCCCAGCTTTTCGGTCGGCCAGCCGCCGACCAGCGATCCGATCACGGTGCCCCACAGCGCCATGCTGATCGCCAGGCCGTGCACCGTGGCATTCAGTCCCCACAGGGTCTGGATGGTCTGCTCCGCCCCGGAGATGACCACGGTATCGAACCCGAACAGGAACCCGGCCAGCGCGGACGTCAGCGCCCAGAAAAACAATCGTTTATTATGCATGAGATAAGACTCCTTTTATTAATTCTGCAGGCAACGTCGGCGTTGCCCCGTCCTGCGAACAGACAAACGTCGCCACCCGATTGGCATGTTCATTACATTCTTCCAGATTTTTTTGATTCAGCAGCCCCATGCAGAGCGCGGCGGTGAACGAATCGCCCGCCCCCACACTGTTGATTGCGGCCCCGGGGCATCCGGCATGATTGCTGGTCTGCTCGCTGGAAACCAGCAGGCTGCCGTCCGGACCGCGCGTGTAGGCAATCAGCTTCAGATCGAATTTTGCACGCAAGGATTCGAGCTGCTGCCCGACCGATCCCGCGATCCCGAACATCCCGGCCAGCACAGGCAGCTCTTCGTCGCTGAGCTTCAGGATATTGCAGTGCTGCAGCGAGGCTTCGATGATCTCTTTCGAGTAAAAGTGCTGGCGCAGGTTGATGTCGAAGATCTTGAGTGCATCGTCGCGCATGGCACCCAGAAATTGATGAATGGTTGAACGCGAAGCCGCGTTGCGCTGGGCGAGCGACCCGAAGCATACCGCATCAATTTTCTGCGCCAGCTCCCTGAGGTTTGCAGACATTGGAACAAAGTCCCATGCGACCCCTTCGCAGATTTCGTAGGAGGGCTTCCCGTTTTCGTCGAGCGTCACCTGCACGGTGCCGGTCGGGTGGAGGGGATCCTCCGCGACAAATTCATCCGTCACATTTTCGGCGGCCAGCACATCGCGGATTTCCGCGCCGAGCCCGTCGGCCCCCGTCGCGCTGACCGGGCAGCCCGTCGCGCCGAGCTGATCACAGTGATAACAGAAGTTTACGGGCGCACCGCCCAGCCGCTTCCCGTCGGGAAACACGTCCCAGAGAAGTTCGCCGATTCCGGCAACTGCAAAATTTCGATCCATCAATCCATCTCCGTTGGGGTTTCAAACAAAAGGGCCCGGCGCAACCCCGGGCTCTAAAACAATATTCATTTGCAAAAATCAGAGCCTGAGGCGGCGAACCAACAGCGTAATGAGCGATCCCAGTCCCAACATCCCGACGGTTGCCGGCTCCGGAACTGTTTTTACTAAACTAAAGTCATCAACAAGAAAGTGGCCCGCCGTTTTGGGGGCCTGGGGATAACAAACGACCACGGCCCGGAGCGACGTCGCATTTGCATTGCTCAATGTATAGGTAAAGTTCAAATCCACCCAATCGCTCGACCCCGCAGATGTCGAGAACCAGCCCGAGCTATTGAGCGTGTTGCCGGAAGGTCCCATTTCCCACAACCCCAACTTGTAAAGGATCTTTTCCCCATGACCGTCACCATTCACGGAGCAACTCACCGTGTACTCCTGGAAGCGGTCCCCCTCATCCATTGCGAAGCTCTGGCGAATCCCCTTACTGTCTACGGCGGGGAAATTAACCTGAGCGGACTGATCTCCGGTCTGGGCCACAGTACTGATGCCAAGCACGACAGTCGTGCCGCCTTCCGCTTCCCAAGGATCGATTGTTGCATCTTCAAAACCGGAATTAACCAGCAGGTTCACCCCCGTCGCCAACGATCCATGCGCCGTAACGCAAACCATCGAAAAAGAAATCGCGCTTAACCATAACCAACTTTTTTCCATCATCCCATGCCTCCTTTTTCAGACCTTATTATCGACGCGCTGCCCATCCGCTTTCCGTCGGGTTTTCGTAAATACTCTTCATCTGCCACGCTTTGAGCTGAATGACCTTGGCGTTGTCGCCGTCGGTGCGAACCGAAATGCCGCTCTGTTCCGGGTTCGGAGCAACGCGCAGGGGCATATAGGCCCGGCCGTTCGCAAAGGCTTCCACATAGCTCTTGTCGAGGAACACATTCAGGTCGAGCGGTTCCCCGTCGAAACGCAGGAAGGTGATGGGTGTCATCTTTTTCGCGTCACCGTCGTCACGGACCCGCGAGTCGGTATAGGCAACCGAATCCGCCGGCATCAGCATCGACCTGTTTCCGTCCTCATCGACCACGCACAGGTCGTTGATGTACAGGGCGTCGTTTCCGGAACTCTGACGGGCATCCACGGCAATGCGCAACGTCACGGGTCCATTGCAGCGCAGCAGCGGAATACTGTATTTGCACCAGGCCGCGGCGGTGATCACCTCGCGGCTGAGTTCCCGTTCGGCCCCGTTTTCAAGCACGGAAACAATCAGCTCCACCCCGTCGCCCCGTTCCTCCCGCTGTCCGGCAGAGAACTCGAGGGTTTTGCCTTCGGCATTTGGCACGGGGAAGTCGCGGATAACGGCCCCGGCGGTTCGCTCCTGAAACGGCGGATGGATGTGATAGCAGTTCGGACGCATCTCGCCGTTGATTTCGCGGTTTCCGCCCATGAAAAACTGTGCGCCCAGCACGTGTCCCTGCTGGAACCCGGACTGGACCGGCAATGCGGATTTCGAAATCTCCAGCACCCAGCCTTCGCCCCCGTCCCGATCCAGCGCCGGATCGCGCGTCGTGCGGACGACGGAACAATCCCCGCCGTCGGGCGACCGGAACACGTTGAGTTCGACCACCGACGCAGTGCCGGGATCAATCTGCGCCCGGATTTCAAGCGCCTGCCCGGAAACCCCTTCAATCACCCGCTCCCCGCCGGGCTGGAGCGCGATATTTTCAAACGTTTTTTCATCAGTCCGCAGCGATGCCACATCGCCCGCCGGCTCGACGTTGACCGTATTGTTTTTTCCGAGCGTCAAACGGCGCGGCAGCGTAAACGCATTCGGGTTGACTCCCCCGTTGTTGTTCACCACCAGGATCGCGCCTTCGTTTTCGGGATCGGGCATCGACGACGCGGGCCCGGCGTAATGAAACTGATGCATTTCCGGTTTAAACTTTTTTGCCGCCGGATCGTAGGTTCCGAGCATGTGCTGGGTGCCGATGCGGTGCGAGAAGAAGATCAGCAGATGCTTGTTGCCGAGCGGCCACAGATAGGAGCAGGAGCCGTCGTCGCCCTGACTCACAAAAGGACTGTCTTCCAGCAGGGTCCCGGAATAGTCCCACTGCTGCAGATCTTTTGATTCGAACAGATGCCAGACCGGGATGCGCTGCGCCTCGTCGCCTTTCTTGTTTGAACCGTAAAAGATGCCGGAAATGGACCAGTAGCGTCCCCCCTCCCTGAACAGAAACGGATCCCATGCGCGATACGGATACCCCTCGGCGCTTTGGTTCGGCGGCTGCGGAATACTGACGCCGTGCGAATCGTAATCCGGCAGCTTCTTCCAGTTCATTAAAAGCGGATCATCGGACGTGACGACCTGATTGCCTTCGCCGGTCGCGTGGTAGATGGCGAGCACGCGATCTTTCTCAACGAGCGCACTGCCGGAATACACGCTCTGCCCGGGAATCGGATAGAGGGCGATGGGCAGGTCTTCCCAGTGGATTAAATCCTTACTGAGCGCATGCCCCCAGTAGACGGTTTTCGGCGAGTCCGGCCGGAACTGGTAGAACAGATGCCAGTTTCCGTTCCAGAAGCAAAACCCGTTTGGATCGCCGACATTGTTTTCCGGCGCAACAAAGTGATAGGTCGGCGTGAGCCGATCCCGGTTGAGTTTTTCGCGCGCCGCGCGGAAACGGGCGACCTGCGGATCGTTTTTAATTTGATCCATCTGCTCCTCGAGGGTCCGGCTGTACGGTTTTTCCGGCTGCCGGATTTCTGCCTGCACGGTTATTCCCATGATTACCACCCAAAAAATCACTCGTCCGAAAATACGCTTCAACATATTCATTTCATTTTCGTTATCTCACGCCCCATTTCCTGAGCTGACCTTTATAACCGGCAAGGCTGAAACTGGAAAGAGGTTTCCTTCGCCCGCAAGATATGTACGACAACATTTCATTTGCATTTCATTTTGCAGACACAGGGTGTTTCCGGCTGTTTTCAATCGATTTTCGGGGAAACAGGCTTACATTTCATTGACAAATACGGCTGTGGATTGAGATGAAAAAACTCCTAATCAACCAAGCCGGCCGCCGGGCCTGCAGACTCAATCCAACCCTCATCCTCGAGAAACAGCCCCATCCTGTGCATGGTATCGTAAAAAAAGGGGTTGTCGCCGTCGCCCCCGTTAAAGAATCCATGCTTCTGACCGGGATAGAGGCAGAGACGGCAGTCCGCGCCGCTATCCTCCAGACGGGATGCAAAGTCTCTCACCGTCCACACCGGCACGGACCCGTCTTCCAGACCGTGAAAAATCACGGCATCAGGCATGTCTTGCCTGATATTATGAACCGGGGAAAATTCCTTCCAGTAGTCGGCCACCAGATCAACGTGCGGCGAATCAGGCCCGGTATTGACGACCGGATTGAACAGCGCCAACAGGTTCGGCCGGCAGGAGACCGACAGATTGTCATTTTCTGAATGGATCGCAGTCAGCGTGGCTGCGGCAGCCGCCAGATGACCGCCGGCCGATCCTCCGCCGGCGAGAATCCGGTCCGGATCAATGCCCAGCTCCCCTGCGTGCTCCCGCACCCAGCGAATGCAGGAAACGGCATCCTCTGCCGCCTCGCGGGGAGTGGTGCCGTGAACATCCCGCATGCGGTACTGCGGAGTCATCGCGATAAATCCTTTGGAAACCAGATACTCGCACGATTTGCCAAACTGCAGCAATGCGCCGTTGATCCATCCGCCTCCGCAAAAGAACACGGCGCAGGGATATTTTTTACCGGGCACGATGTGCGCGGGAGCGTACACGCGTGTAAAAAGATCCCCCTGAGGCGTGTGCCTGTAAACCGTCTCGGTGATCGTCATGTTCACGGCGCGGGAATTGCCCCTGAAAAAAGGCTCCGTCTGACTCCTTGCCTCGGGAAACAGCTCCTCCACCGTGATCTCACCGGCATATCCAGATGCAAGCAGCAGCAAAACAGCACCAGTGATTTTAATCATTTTCATAAATACTCTTCATCTGCCAGGCGTCGAGTGATGTCAGCCTGGCATCCTTGCCCATCGCACGCAGGGAAACACCGACGCTGTCTTCGCGAGCGGGATAAACACGCGCGGAAACGCACTGACGGCCGTTAATGAACACCTCGACTATGCTGCGGTCGATAAAGACGCGCAGCTTCAAGGGCTCATCTCCCTCCAGATCCACCTGCGCCGTTTCGGGCGGCCGGCACAGCACATCGTCGAGGGTCGAATGCGCGGAGTCGATCGAAACCACGGCGGGCAGCGTCTTCGTTCCCCGGACCCGATAACCCCGGTCCCGGAAGCACTGAATCCGCGTGACCTCTTCCCCATCGGCTGAGCGCAGCACGTTCAGCTCGAGGGTCTGCCCTTTTTGCGGCTCGAACTCGGCCATGATTTCCAGCGCGCTGCCCTGCACGCCGTCGAGCACGATTTCCCGGTTGGCGGGAAGATCCATCGCCCCGACCCGGACAGGGTCGCCCCGCAGGGATTCGATATCCCCCGCCGGTTCGATATGCAGCGGGTTCAGAAAGCCGTCCTTCCGCAGCGTGAGCCGCCTCGGCAGCGACATCATGCGGTTCCAGCCCGGCGATCGTTTGCCCTCGTTGACATTGAAAATCACAATCACACCGCCCTTCCCGTCGGGAAAGGCCGACGGCGCATGAATGCCGCAGGGCCCGAACGCCCCGAAGTTGAAGTCGCCGCCATCGGTGACCACAAACCTGTCGCGCTCCGTATCGTAGTCGCCGAGCAGATATTTGCCGCCGGTCATGTGGCTGAAGTGCAGGAGGATGTGCCTGTCGCCGATCGGCCAGAAATAGGGGCAGGCCCCGTCGTCGCCGACTTCGCCGTAGCGGTCGTTTTCCAGGAACGGGTGCAGGTATTCCCAGGTGACGAGATCTTTCGAACGGTGCAGGAATTCCGCGCGGACACGCTTGCCGCCCGGGCCGTCGTCCGACTGCCCGGCCGTCAGGGCGTAGTAGAAGTCGCCCTTTTTCCAGATGCACGGATCAAAGATGCTGTAGGGCAGCGCGGGGTCGCCGGGCTTGGCAAAGGGAATCACGGCCTTGCCGGTCAGCTTCTCCCAGTTGAGCAGCAGCGGGTCGTCCGACACGGCGACCATGCTTCCGACTTTGGTGCCGTGGTACATCGCGATGACCCGGTCTTCCTCCACGAAGGCTGCGCCCGAATAGCAGGCCCGTTCCGGGTCGGGGTAGATGGCGTAGGGCAGGTCGCGCCAGTGGATCAGATCATCGCTGACGGCGTGTCCCCAGTGCTGGCGCGGATCTTCCGGCGGGTAGCCCTGGTAGAACAGGTGCCAGTTGCCCTTCCAGAACGAAAGCCCGTTCGGATCGTTGAGGGCGTTCTCAGGACTGGTGAAGTGGTAGCGGGGGTGATGCCGGTCGGCCAGTATTTTTTTCCGCGAAACCCGGAAGCGCTCCAGCAGCGGATTGTCCGCCAGCTGTGCTTCCTGTTCTTCGAGGGTGTCTGCAAAAACAACTTTCGGAACCTTGGAAACAAAATCCTCAGGCATTTCTTTTTCCTCCTTCAGTTCGAAGACGGGGTTGCGAGGCGCATCCGACTGGACGATGTGATCGATGTTGATATGGCCCCAGCCGCCGGTGCGGCCGTCGACAATCTGAAGCATCGCTTTTTGGCCGAAAAACTCCGCAACGTCCCACGATTTCCAGTCGAGAACCTCCAGGCCTTTGTTTTTCTGCGCCCAGCCAACAGCGGTGCGGACAACCGTTCCGTCGACGAGCAGATTCATGCAGGTTTCCCCTTCAAAATTTCCGGCGCCGATCAGGAAATTGATGTGCTTGCGCTCAACGGTGAATTCCGGCGACGTCAGCGTTCCGGTTGCGCCGTCCCCACCGAGGTATGTGTTCACGAGCCCGGCTCCCTGATGCCCCGCAACCCTGTTTTTCGGAGGCGCAACATTGGCCCGGGCCGGCGCGGTGCCAAACGCCGTTCCCTCCGCCGTCCACCCGCCGTAGGTGGCACCCTCAAAATCCTCAATGAGAATATCCTGCCCGGCCCGCACCATCATGGCCCCCGCCAGGAGCGCCAGCAAAACACCGGCTGTTTTTTTCGTTTTCATCATTCAAACCTCCACAATACTCTTCATCTGCCAGGCGTCGAGTGACATCACCCGGGCATTCATACCCTGCGCACGCAGAAAAACGCCGACGAGGTCCTCTCGCCCCAGACAAACACAACCGGGGATCGAGATCAAAAAAATCCTGCAAAAACCATTCACCACGAACTGCTGAAATATTTGTATAGAGGGAAACAGCATCAAATGAGATGAAAACAGCGCATGAGGACCCGCGATTCGCTGCTTTTTCCCCGTTCGTTGCCAATCAACCGCCCCTGTGCAGCCCGCTCAACACGAAGCAAGCAGGACGCTTGCGCTGCTTTCCAAACACTGGAAAACGCGGGTCAGTCAAGCGGCACTAAAAACTTTGGATCCCCCATCAGACCAACGGGCCTGCAGCTCGTTCCCGCCAGCCTTTCACTGCCGAGACCAAGGACTCCCTGCCGCATCCGCTGCTTCAAGTTAGCCGCCACCTCCGGATACTGCAAAGCCACATCGCGCTGCTCGCCGACATCTTCATCCAGATTATAGAGCTGTCCGTTATTGAACAGCTTCCACTTTCCGCAACGAATCGCATCGAGCCGCGTGCCGTGAAAGTAGAAAAAGGCCTCGTGCGGAGACGCAGCGCCCGGCTCGCCGCGCAGAATCGGCAGGATGTTTCTGCCGTCAATAATCCGGTCCCCGGGAACCGGTTCGCCGGCCAGAGCCGCGAAGGTGGGCAGCAGATCCATCGTGGCAACCATTTCATCGCTGATCGATCCGGCCGGAACGGTTCCGGGCCACCAGGCGATGGCCGGCACACGAATGCCCCCTTCCCAGGAGTCCCCTTTGTACCCTTTCAGGGGAGCATTTGAACTGGCTTTTGTTCCCCCGTTGTCCGACACAAATATCACCAGCGTCCTGCGAGCTAAATCCAGCTCGCGAAGCGTATTCAGAATACAGCCGGCCGACCAGTCGACCTCTTCAACCTGAGCACGCAAATGCTGTCGACCGGGAGTTGTTTCGGAACTGGCCCGATCCATAAATTCCTTACGGGCGCAGCGGGGACCATGGACAAAGGCATGGGGGAGATAGACGAAAAACGGACGGTCTTTATTCTGCCGGATAAAGCCCGCGGCCTCATCCGTAAACCGCCGGCAGAGATCCGCCTGTTCCGCCGGGCCGGTCACGACACCCGTCACCTCTTCATTGCGCATCAGGGGCAGCGGAGGATAGGAGTCTGTCCCTTTTGCCTCTCGCCAGCTTTTGAGCCCTTTCTGTCGAGACCACATATCGTTGGAGTACGGAATCCCGACCCAGGTGTCAAACCCGTGCCGGGTCGGCAGGAACTCCGGCTGATCGCCCAGATGCCATTTGCCGAAGCAGCCGGTCGCATACCCGGCGTCCTTCAGCACTTCGGCGAGGGTCTTTTCCTCCGGGTTGAGTCCGTTGGTGTCCCCGGGGAACAGCACGCAGCCCACGGAACCGAACGCAAGACCGACGCGCTTTGCATAGCATCCCGTCATCAGTGCCGCGCGGGAGGGCGTGCAGACGGCGGCGGCATAGCACGACGTCAGCTTCATGCCCTCGGTCGCCATGCGGCTGAGCTCCGGGGTCTTGTTGAGCGTCGAGCCGAACGGCTCGATATCCGAATAGCCCATATCATCGATCAGCATCACAACCAGATTGGGCTTTTCACGTTGCCCCAATGCATCGGCCGTCGATACCAAGGGCCCCGCCGCCAGGCAGACCCCGAGAACCGCCCCGGATTTCAACTTGTTCAAATTCATACTTCTTATCCTGGGACATGGGTCCGTTTATCAATCCGTCACACGGCGCAACTGCATATCTGAGATTCCCGCACCCACGGTATCGGACCAGAGGCCGAAGGTGTTGGCGCGGCGGCCATACATGCGGACCGAAAGGCAGGTGTCGTCGTTGACGCACGCCACGGCCGCGTTGCCGTCCAGCAAAATTTTCACGGTGATCCGATCCCCCGGCTGAACGTGCAGCGGGCGGAAGGGCCGCTCTTTTTCGGGGTCGCTGCCCAGCGGCAGATGCCCGCGGTCCCAGACCAGCCGCTGCGTATCCGTATCCACATACAGCCGGAACGCCTGCCTGCCGTCCGCGTCGCCGCCGACCCACACGCCGGCCCGGCCCGTGGGCGGGACGGTCAGGCTGAACTGCAGCAGGCAGCGGTCGGGAAGCGCACCCAGTGCAAGCCGGGCCGGACCGAAGGCCGCCCGCAGCCCCCGTCCCTCGTTTCTCCAAACCGAACCGGCGGGCAGCCGGACCGGCCCGGGCCGGCCGAACGACTCCTCGACAGAGGATGGAATCCGCACCCCCAGCGTGCCGTCCTCCCGCCGCTGCAGCTCATAAATCAGGATGCGGCCGGACCAGCCGTTGGGTCCGTCATCGGAACGGATTCCGCTTGTATCCGGGTCGCGCCGGGTCAGCGTGCCGCACAGGAAACGCCGGGAGCCGTCAGAGACACTTTTAGCGGCATAGAGCGACCCGCCATCGAAAAACCCGTCGACCGGCGAGGTCCAGGGACCGTCGAGACTCGGGGCCGTCATGTAGCGCGTGGCCCAGCCGGGGTTTTCCGCATAGGTCGAGAAAATCAGATACCAGCGGTCGCCCCAGTAAAAGAGATCCGGACACTCGTACCCGGGGAAGCGGCC
>JBFHEM010000049.1:0-32854 GCA_041584215.1 Tichowtungia sp.
AACACCTAGCGCTCCCGCTCTGCGTCCCGGCGACCTCCGCGCCCCACCTTAATGGGTAAAAGGTTAACAGAATGATGTTTACAAAATAATCCGAGGTTCCACCCGGGCCCTTATTATTATGTACTCATTATTTTGTTATAAAATCTCTGCGATCTCAGCGCCTCTGCGTGAAATGTTTTTCATCCGCCCGCTGCGCTTTGAAGAGAAAATCTGAAAGGCTGAAAGGCTGAAGGCACATCCCGCTTCCACGGTTTGGAAAAATGATTATGTCGTCAAATGGTTCTGTCGAAAACAGCACCTGATCCATGCACCGGCAGGCTGTATCTGTTTTTCCAACCATTGGAAAAAACCAGCTCCATTGTTCCAGGCCCTGGAAAAGTTCTATTCCGATTTTTCAACCCCAACAAACCCAATTGAATCGCTTTTTCCCTCGCCCCTTTCGCGATACTTTTGCGTGTTTAGCGGGCAGATCTTTTTTTTTCCGTCCTGAGCGGCATGTGGAGAGCACACGGAACTGGGTCAAGAAACAGGGATGGTTTCAGATCACGAATAGCACGAATTTCACGAATTAGAAGCTCCCATTCGTGTGATTAGCGATAATTCGTGATCCAAAAAAGCCCCAGTTTAGTTGCTGATAACAACCCTGAAATGGGTCAGGTAGTGTCCGTAGCGAAGCGGACGGCTGGAACAGCCGTCCCTGCCCTCGATGACCCCGACAACAGCCATCACCGCCCGGAGGTCGGCAACCACCCAATTTGTTAAAAATTTCTCACAATCCGGTCTGCAGTCAGCCGCACCGGACCGAGCAGCCCCGCCGGAACCAGGGGAGAATCTTTTGTATAAAAAGTCCACGTGGAGAACGTGTGCCGCTGCCGGTCGCGAAGTTTTGCCGGGTCATGAAACCAGTCCGGAAAATTCAGCAGACGGCCGTCCGTGAATTTGGATCCGCCTTCCTGATATTCAGCATCCTGCGGGAACTGTTCATCACCGATTATGCGATTGACCGCCCGGTTGGCCACGGTGACTTCCAGCACATTGTCCCCTTTCTGAAGAAAAGGAGTACCATCGACTGAAAACGGAGCGGTCCAGACGATTCCGGCAAGCCCGCCGTTTACGCGGACTTCGGCAATGTCACACACCTCGCCCAGCTCCAGCCGGTAAATCAGATTGGTATCGATGGAAGAAAGGGTGAATTTCGTCTGATAAACAGCCTTGCCGGAAAAAAAGCGAACCTCATCATCGGAATGTTCGGTCCACGAAATGACTTCAGGCAGCACCCTGTCAAACGGACTTTTCAGCATCGGAATAAACTGAACATTCCATGGGCCCTGAATCAACAGCGGTTCAGGCAGCGAAACGGATATGTCCTTCACCGCTCCGCCGGACATCTCCAGCTGAACTGCACCCGCATCCTCAAAAACCAGCTGATGATTCTCAGACAGGCGGCATTCCTGCTGGGAAAGAGGCGCAGAACCGCCGGACGAGACGATGGAAGTCACCCGCTGAAGAGGAACCGGATGACGGAAGACCACAAAAACCGACCCGTTGGCCGGGAGCTCCATATTCACGGACGTTGCGGATGCCCCTTCCTCAAACACAGCGGCCGGCCGCATGGCACCCGAAACGGGATTCCAGAATTCCGGCTGCCGGCCGGTCACCCGGAACTCGGCCAGGAAGCGGGCCGGCTGCGCTTCCAGGTTGGCTATAAAATAGATGTCTTCGGATGATGTCCGGCGATGAATCCAGCGGATCGACGAGCTGCCCAGCCTGTTTCGAGCCTGGAAGTCCGGATTCAAAATCAGCTCGCGAGTGATCTTCTCCGGGTTGCTGTCGCGGGGAATCGGCGCGTCTTTTCCGCTCCCCCACAGCAACGAGACCCTTTTCGACCAACCGTCTTTTCCGTTTTTCAGCTCCAAAAGGCCGGACGGGATTCTCGGAGGCGGCCCGAAAACGGGCACGTTCTGATCAACAAAATATGCAATTTTATCCAGCAGCTCCCCGGAGGCGGTCCAGTTTGCCGGCAGCAGCAGAATCCGGTATTTCATTCCCCCCGGCAAAACGATCTGTCCGTTCTCGACCTCAGCCGTCATCAGAATGTTTTTTGTAATGGTGTCGTTTGCAAACCCATCCGGCATGGTCTTGATTTGTTCATGATACAGAAAATGGGTATCGGACGGCAGCAGCACAAGATAGTCCGCACAATAGCGTCCCTGCCTGAGCATGAACTGGCAGCGGGACAAATAATCCACCCACGGCCTGGAAAATTCCCAGTAGGGATTCAGTCGTCCGAAATGGGTCCCGTAGCGCCCGAGCGTAAAGCCCGGCCAAATATCGGATCTCGGCTGGTGAACATAACTGTGCAGCAGCAGTTGAGTAATTCCCTGCACGAAGGCCAGATCGCCAACGGCTTTTAAAGTAGACGGGACCGGCAGCCATCTTCCATCGTCCGGACGCGCGGAAAACGCTTCCGCCGGGACCCGATCCCGGCCCAGGGTATGGGCAACCGAAGCTGCTTTTTTAAGCGGGCCGGCCCCGTCGTTCAGGGAATGGACCCAGAATTCACTGGCCGTATGCGAGATCACCTCTCCGGCGCGGTACTGATCGAAATCTTTACAGGCATACGTTTCCGCCATCAAATCCAACCCGTGTTCCGCGGACAGGCCGGTAAGGGTATTAAAGAACCGGTCAATGATCCCTTCCGACAGCGCCGAACGGTAATCAATCATAAATGCATCGGTCTGCTGTTTGGATTCAACGGTTTTCCCGGCCAGCACCGGCAGATACGAATGAAGGTCATACCCGCGGTATTCCCGGAACAGGTCAGGAAATTTTTCCGTCCAGGAAGATTGGCCGCACTCCCAGCTGTCGATCAGCAGCGTGTTGAATGTCTCTCCGCATGCCGAACCGGCATTGCGGATAATCCGCCCCATGGCGTTTTCAAACTGAAACGCAACGGCCTCCGCATCCAGCTTGTCAACCTCCAGGCCGGTCCCCTCCGGCTGCGCCGGATGGTTTTTGGCGCCGGTTGACGTATATCCGAAGCGGAACACCGTCCAGTCGCCGTCCGGCACCGCCCAGCTCAACCGTCCGTCTTCTCCAAGCTCCGGCGTCAGATCCACAAGTTCCTTCAGAGGAATCACCTCTTTGTCCGGAACAGCCAGCACGGCGATATCGCGGTAAAAATTCAGTTTGGTCTCGGGTTGAGCCAGCTGTCCGCGGAACACGGCCCCGCCGGGAACCGAGGTTTCAGTCCAAACCAGCTTCTTCATCGATTGTTCAGGCGGTATCCACGGGCCGCCGCTCTCCGACCACCCCGGACAATTCGCCATCCCCAGCGTCAGCCCCAGTTCATCCGCCGTGTCCACCGCAACCTGCACCATCTCGAACCACTCCGGGGTTCCATAGCGGACCGGCCCCGGCGGCAGATAGATTTCGACGTCCAGAATCTGAGCGCCGCCAAGCCCCACTCTCTTCATATCCTCCAGGTCTGCACGGATTCCCTCTTTTGTAATATTCCCGTTGATCCAATGCCACCAGGCAACCGGGCGATACTCCTGAGGCGGAGAAGAAAACCCCGCCTCCAGGGCCGTCATCGAACATTCAGCCGAAGGAATACCGGCAGGGCCGCAGGCTGCAATCCCGGCGAGACGGCTGTCCGTTTTCAGCTGCAGTTCAGACTGAAGCTCAAATCCGCTGTTGCCGTGTTTAAAAAAGTATAGCCGGTTATCGTCATCTCCGGCCACCAGCAATTCATCCTGAACGCCCAGTGATGTGAAATTCGTTCCGCCGGTCACCTGCGCCGCAGAAAATGAGCCTGCAAAATTCATGCTGCGCCCCGCCGGATCCCCGGCATACACTCCCACGACTCCGTCCCGGTGCAGCACCGCCCAGGATATGTGATCCGAGGGAACAAATCTCTTTCCGGCAGCCATTGCCGTACCCGGCGCATGGGCGTGCTCTCCTTTCAACGGCATATACCCGGCACGATCCAGCATGGTGAGATTGCTGGTCGTTTGTCCCTCCCGATATCGATACCCCGCATATCCGGGAACCTCGCCGGGCTCCAGATAGGCCAGCAGATCAGACCCGTCCATATGAATCGCGGCCACCGTCCGCCCCATGGTTGCCAGACTGTTCCAGTTTAATCGGCGCAATGATCCCTCTCCGTCAAACGGATCCGGGAAATATTCGACCGTCGCGTTGTCCCGCAGCACGATCAGCTCATTGCCGGGATGGGACAGAAGGAAATCACCGTACGCCAGGTCAATCAGCTCGCGGCCGTCTTTGGCAGCCGTCCCGGTCAACGGACGGGAAAAAAGGAGATCGCCGCGGTCGGAAAAAATCTCGACGGAAAATCGGTCGGTCAGCCCCAGATATTCGGCA
The DNA here is from genome assembly GCA_041584215.1 of Tichowtungia sp. Classification (GTDB taxonomy): domain Bacteria; phylum Verrucomicrobiota; class Kiritimatiellia; order Kiritimatiellales; family Tichowtungiaceae; genus Tichowtungia. The sequence goes on from JBFHEM010000049.1 coordinate 4,384, forward strand.
CCGGCGGAACAGCACAGGATCATGCTCGCCAGCACTGCATAAACACTCTGTTTCATTGTTGCACCTCACCGTTATTTCAAACCGGCTTGTGGACCGCCCACACGACCGGAGCTGCCAAACGAATCGTTATCGTCGACCCACCCGTCATCGCCCTCGTCCCGCTGTGCATTATTGAGGGTGCGGAACAGGTCGCGCATGTCCTTGATGCCTCCGAAAAAGAACCAGATCAGGGTGATGCAGCCGACCACAAAACTGAGCCAGACCGTAAAATGCCACCAGCCGGCCCAGATCGAGTCTTTGATTCCGAAAACCGCCCCGGCGACGCAGCCGATCAGAAACACGGCAAAGAAGAAGAAGGTCCACCCGAGCTGCGCATAGCAGATCACCTTGTCCCCGCGGGTAAATTCCTCGTTAATCCCCAGAAAGCGGCGGAGCCGGTCGCGGAAGGTCAGCCGCAGTTTCTCCGGTTGTTCCTGCGCATCGCGGTGCAGCAGCCTGTCGAGATCGCACGGCTCGCGGCAGGTCAGCAGCGAGGCCCCGACATAAGCGGCGATCGAAAGCAAATAGCTGATCATCGCCAGCCAGGCGCCGTTGATCGGAAACTTCGGACAAAGCTCGACGCAGCCCGGGATTTTTTCCCAGACAATCTGCAGTGTGATGCCCGTGACGGCCGCCACCGCCCCGGTGATCATGGAAGCCCACGCGCCGGCGGTAGTGCCGCGTTTCCAGTACAGCCCGCCGATAATCACCGCGCCGGATCCGCCGAGATACAGCGTCCCGGTCAGCAGCATATACATAAAAATGTAGTCCTTGATCGGAAACCACAGACTCCAGCAGAACGCAAACAGCGCTACAAACGAAACCGACAGGCGCAGCAGCAGCAGATGCATCTTCGGCGAAAACGGCTTTTTGCGAAACGGCATGATCGCGTCCTGAATAAAAATGCTGCCCCACGCGTGAAGCACCGTATCGTCCGAACCGATCGCCCCGCCGATGATGGACACCACAAACAGCCCCATCAGTCCGGCGGGCAGAATCGACGACATCGCAACGGGCACGGTCATCTGCGAGCGGATCTGATCGCTGGCGATGCCCTGCAGCTGCTGATGCGCAGAGGCGGCGGTATCTGCGTACTGCGGACTGTTCAGCAGCACATAGGCGCAGATCGGAATCATCAGGTAGAGCAGATACATGATCACATTGCGCCACTCGCCCAGCACGCGGGCCATGCGGGCCTCGTGCGGGGTTTTCGCCGCGCAGTTGTAACTCTGCGCCCCCTGCCAGCCCATGCAGTTGTAGACCATCTTGAACGCAAAGATCATGAAGAACCACATATTGAAATTGCGCACCTCCGACTGGTCAAACGGGTTGATCATCGAGTGCCCCTTCGGGACGGCCGTCAGCGTGTTGATGATCTCGCTCCATTCAAACTTGAACAGCAGCAGGCCGAGAATCGCCAGAAAGATGAAAAAGAAGCACTGCGACTGGACAAAGTCGGTGATCAGCACCGAGATAAACCCGCCGAACAGCGCAATCGACAGTGAAATCAGCAGCACCCCGGCCATCAGCAGCGGAAAGGTCTGCATCCCGAATCCGAACAGCTCAAACTCGTGCGGCAGCCCGCAAAAATACATCAGGAAGCGCGCCACAATTCCGGGCGCGATTCCGTAATTCAGAATCCCGGAGAACCAGGCCAGGATACCGGCAAAAATGCGGAACTTGCGCGAGTAGCGCTGTTCGAAGAACTGCGCCATGGTCATCGCTTTTGTCTGGCGGTAGCGGTAGACCACCCAGCCGGACATCGCCACCAGAATCGACAGCGGCGCCAGCATCCACTGCCACCAGCTGGCCGCGAATCCGGCATGAAAAAACTTCTCAAAGTTGGCCACAATCGACATCGCGCCGAACACCGCGATCCCGCCGCCCATCGTCAGCAGATAGCGCCCGGCGCAGCGGTTGGCGGCCAGAAAATCGGCCACTCCGCGCGTGTAGCGGCGCGCATAAATCGACAGCCCGATCAATACCGTTAAAAAAACACCGACAATCCACCAGTCCAGACCGGTCATATTCATTCGCAGACCCTCACTTCACAAATCCGGGCCTGCTCCGCCCCGTTGGTTTCGTCCACACAAATGCGCAATGCGTCCGCCGACACAGCGTGCTCCAGCCGATGAATCCGCAGTCTTAAATAGTTGTCGTCCACTCGATCAATCTCCTGCCAGCCGCCATTCACCCGCGCTTCAATGCGGTACGCCCTGACGGTCTCAGGCTGCGGCCGCCCCCAAAGCAGCCGCTTCGCCACGGCGTCGCACATCGACAGCGTCAGCTCGCGATGCAGTCCGGTGTCAAAAACCAGCCGGATCTCACCGATCGGCTGCGGGCCGTCCCACTCGATCAGCAATTGCGCCGGCAGCGTGTCACTGATCCATCGATGGACGCCCGCGTTCGCACGCCCGGGCCGCGCACCGTTCTCCCCGTGCACGCTGCGGGTCTGGCCGGACTGCACCGCAGCGGCATCCCCGCTGTCCGCGCAAACCCGCGCCCGGCGGACCCGGTCGGCTGCGTCTTCATTTTTCACGCCAATCAGATACGCATCATCTTTCAGCAGCAGCTGCTGAATCTGCCGGATCGTTTCCGGATCGGCGCTCAATCGTCCCGGAAGAACCCCGGACCGGCAGGCGATCACCGCGGCCGCGCCGACGCCCTGCCCGACCGCGGCGCAGGTCCCCATCACCCGCGTCGAGGCAAACGCCAGATGCGTGGCGCTGATACTGCGCCCGGCAAACATCAGGTTATCAATATTTCCGGACACACAGCTGCGCAGCGGAATTTCATAAAGGTACGGCACATGATGCTGCGCACAGGGCGGCTCGTCCGGCGCATCAACCCCCATCGGCGGATGGGTATCGATCCACCAGCCGCCGTAGGCAATGGCATCCTCAAAAGGTGCGGCCTGCATCACATCGTTTTCCGTCAAAACGACCTGCCCGATAAATCGCCGGCTCTCGCGTTTGCCGGGCAGAAAACCGCACCAATCCATCGCCCAGTTGGCGGAGTCCGGATAATTCCCGCTGTTTTTAATGTAATCCCAGACCCCCATCAGAATCGACATCAGCTCATCGCGGATCCGCTCATTATCCTTGATCGTGTCGAGATGCCCGCCCCACTCCATCCACCAGAACCCGTACTCCAGCCCCAGGTCGCAATGCGGATCCTTGAGGCCGAAACGCAGCCGCATCTCCTCTTTGGTGATTTTTCGAGCCCAGGACGGCGCCTTGAAAGGCATCGGGCGGTCATGTTTCCGCGCCTGATACAGAAGCGAAGACCCCAGCTTCATGCCGTCCGCTTTCGGCGGGGCCAGCGACTCGCCGAACTCATCCTGACCTTCGCGCCCGACGCGGAACGCGGCCCCGGCCTCGGCCCCGAGCCGTCCGTCTCCGGTGCAGTCCACATACACGGACGCTTCAATCTCGAACCGGTCTTCCGTAGACTGCCGCTCCGCTGTCACTCGCCGGATATGCCCCCCCCGGGTCTCGGCAGCAACCACTTCAGTATTCAGCAGCAGTTCAAGATTCGGCTCCGATCGGCACAGATCATACAGCGTCAAATCCAGCATCGAAGTCGACCGCTGCGGATTGCTCACACAGTTGCGCAAACGGATCTCCTCGATCAGCCCGCTCTCGCGCGCCTCCGTTTCCAGCTCAACCCCGCGCGAGCCGTGCGCATCGGCCCCGACCACATGCATCCGGACTTCGCTCGATGCGTTCCCGCCCAGCACCGCCCGGTTCTGACACAAAATCACACGGCAGCCGTTGCGCGCCGCCTCCAGCGCACAGCACACCCCGGACAACCCGCCCCCGGCCACCAGCACATCACACCGCTTCCGATCATCCATTTTCATAAACTCCTCTGTTTGCTAATAAAGCAATCTAAACCCGGCAACGCAACCCGAATGTTCCACTCATAAAAAATAAATCATCAGGCCAGTGCGGCCAGGATCTCATCCCTGCAACGCTGCAGCGCCGGCAGATAGTTGGATACCGTTTTCGCGCTGACATCCTTTGAATGGATCCCGATGGCGGCCTCCAGGGAACCGTTCATCGTCAGCGCCAGCGTATTATTATGCTGGGCGTATCCGCAGCGGCGCACCGTCGCCAGCTTGCTCAGCAGCGCATCCAGCGACCGGAATTCCGGAATCACCTGGCGGTCATACAGCGCGGCAACCTTCTCGTCCGTCTGAAGCGCGAGCAGCGCAACCCCCAGCCCGGAAACCGTTGCCGGCCACACATCGAAACTGGCAATCGCCTGCGCCAGGGGCTGGTCGGGGTCCGCATGATAAAGGTAGGAAACCGAACGGTTCCAGAGCACGCCAAACGCAACCACCACATTCAGCTCCCTGTGCAGTCTCTCCAGCGGGCCGATCACCTGATAAAAACCGGACGCGTGCAGCGTCTGGGTGGCCAGCACCGGCAAGGCCGGACCGGCCGCATACTTGCGCTTCTCCGTCCAGCGCAGCATGCCGATATACGCGAGTGTTCTCAACAGCCGGTGAACCCGCGTGGTCTCAAGCCCCAGCTCGCGCGCCACGTCGCTGACGCCGACCGGCTCGGCATGGTTCACCACCTCCTGCAGGCAGCGGATTCCATCGATGACACTCTGGTTGGGTTGTTTGGGCAATGTGTTCATGTGCAAAAAAAGCTACACAAACACTTCCAGCAATTCGAATCTAAAATGCAACCGCCGCCCGCCCCGCCGTCAACCGCCGCGGACGGCAGAAAAACCCGACAGCTAGCCTTACGCCAAAACAGGCTCTGCTTCGGGTTGATTGCACACTTCGATCCGCTGCTGAACGCCCTGATACCAGACGTTAAACGACAGCGACGTCCACGTTTCCGGCAGATGCGGCTCGGTGACCAGCTTGCCGCCCCGAATCTGCAGGCCGGCAAAACCGTAGGCCATCGCCTGCCACAGTCCGCCGAAGTTGCCGATGTGGATTCCGCCGGCGGTGTCCCTGTTGACATCCAGCGTGTCGAAATCCGCCGACAGGTTGAAATATTCCATCGCCCTGTCCATCAGCCCCAGCCGGGCGGCCACCAGCGCGTGAATGGAGGGGCTCAGCGACGATCCGTGCTGAATGAAACGCTCGTAGTAGTCCCAGTTGGCCTGCAGATGCTTCCTGCCGAAAATCTCCGGCAGCAGGGTTGTCAGCAGCACCACATCCGGCTGCTTGAGCCCTTTGCACTCGTGATACTCCGCGCCGGGCCCGCCCCAGTCGCCGCCGGTGACATCCCACGTATCCTTGAGATCAAAAAACCCGTCGCACTGCTCAATCAGCCCGGTTTCTTCATCGACCGGACAGTACATTTTATCCGCGATCTGCAGCCAGCTGGAGATCTCGCCGGCATCCGGGTTCAGCTCAGCAGCCCGGCGCAGCACATAGGCGGTCAGCCAGTTGGTGTAGGCGTTGTTGTCGGTCAGCGGATGATATTCATCCGGCCCGCCGACTCCATGGATTTCATAACGGTCTTTTTCCGCATTGAACTCGACGCGCTCGGCCATATAGCGCGCGCACTCGCAAACCATCTCCGCGCCCTCGTTTTCCAACCATTGGAAATCGCCGCTGATGTCGGCGTAGCGCAGCGCGCAGTAGGCAATGTCGGCGGTGACATGGATCTGCGTGCGGCTGCAGGTGATGGCCACCGGCGCGTGCTCAAAGCCGGCGATGGAAGTCTGCCACGGATAGCGTGCGCCGGTGCGCCCCTCGGACGCGGCATAGGCCCGCGCGTCGTCGAGCATGCGGCGGCGGTAGCGCACATGCGCGCCGCCCCACTCCGGAAAGACCCACTGATAGAACGGCGCGAGGTTGATATCGGTGTCCCAGAACACATGGCCGCTGTAGCCCTGCCCGCTCAGCGCCTTGGCCCCGATGCTCACGCGCGAATCCGCCTGCGGCGAGGCAATCATCAGATGAAACAGCGCAAAGCGGATTTTCTGCTGAGACTGCGGATCGCCTTCAATCTGAATATCCGCCTGCTCCCACAGCAGGTCCCACACCCTGGAACTTTTTTCCAGACATTGGAAAAATCCGCCGGCCGCCGCCTGCTTCACCAGCGCTTTAGACGACTCCAGCGGATTTTTGTCCTGCGTCGAATAGAGCGTCGAGAATTTTTCAAGCGTCAGTGTTTCGCCCTGCACCGCCGGAACCGTCGCGATCTTCTTGTAACGCCGCAGCACGGTTTCACTTTCCAAGGTCTGGAAACCTTCGTGCCCGTCGCGGCTCGCGACTTCCAATGCCTGGAAAACCTGCGCGCCGCCGTTGATCTCAGATTTCAAAACGAGACCCGCCGGCGTTTCCTCCACAACCGTCTCGGCGTATTCGTTGTTGAGCGATGCATCGATGCCGCCTTCAATCGTCACGTCGCCCGACCAGTTTTCCGGCGTGATGGAAATCTCCTGCGCAATCAGATGGCGGTCGGCCATCGAGCAGAAGCGGCGGAACTTTAACGAAGTGATGTTTCCCTTGCCGTCATCCCAGCGCACGGCGCGGTGCAGCACCCCGGTTTTGAGGTCGAGCGTGCGGCTGTACTCCAGCAGTTTTCCGTCCCACATGCGGAACGGCTCGCCATTGAGCCAGATTTTGCAGTAGAGCGGGTCGGGCAGGTTCTGGATGAGATACATCTCCTCCGGCGTCGGCATCAGCTCCTCGTTGAAAATGTATTTTTTGCGGCAAAACGTGTCGGCCACACAAAACTGCTGCTCGACCGATTTGCGGTAGACTCCGGCGGCAAACAGCCCCTGCACCTCCTTGGTGCCGAGCTCTTCATAGCTGCCGCGCAGCCCCATCAGGCCGTTGCCGATGCAGAACAGCGTCCCGCCCGTGCGCTCTCTGGCGGGATGATAGACTGACTCCGAAACCGACCACTCTTTTTGAAACTGATTCATCCGTTTTCCTCATTGAAAAACGTAATGATGAACCGGCCCGCCGCCAAGCGGAATAATCATAGCCGTATTTCAACTAATGAAATCCAAATCCTGATCAGGCACAAATCAACGAATATACAGCCATGAATCGTTCCCCCATTCGCTGTTTTTTTCATTCGCCGATGAAATCCCGCACACAGAGATTCGGGGTTTTCCGGTCAAATGCTGGCTGCTTATCCGCGAGGCCGGTTCAAACCCGTCGATGCCCCCGCTTGTAAAACTGCGGCTCAAACGCTACAGTCATTGTATTTATTCCGTGAGAACATGCTGTGAGACTACGATACGCATTTAAAGTTGATGTCGAAAAAGGCAATGATGATGCCGCCGACCACTTCCACCGGGCGGCAGAGCTGGTGTATTTTCTGGCCGGAACCGGGACCACCACCATTGACGGACAGACCTACGATGTCCACAGCAACTGCTTCTGCGTCATTCCGCCGCATGTCGTCCACAACCAGGTGTCGAAAACCACCATCTCCTCGATCTGCATCTGCGTCTCCGAGAGCGGACTGGACTCCGCCAAGGGGCTGTGGGTGGATTCCACGGGCGAAATCAAAGAGTGCCTGCAGAAGCTGATGATGGAGCTGACGGCCCAGCAGACCGGCTATTCGCTGGTCTCGGAGGGCTACCTGACCGCGATCGTCGGACTGGTCAAGCGGGCAATCAAGGAAAACGCGCCGCAGGACCGCAAACAGGCGCTGGTGTCGCAGGCGCTGAACATTATCGAGGAGAAAGAGGGCAACCTGTCCATTGATGAAGTCGCCGGACAGCTGTTTGTCAGCAAGGACTACCTTCGTCATCTGTTCAAACACTACGTGGGCCAGTCGCCCATGAAAACCATCGTCTCCGTGCGGATTGACCACGCCAAGAAACTGCTGATGAATCCGGATTTGACCATCGTTGAAATTGCGGACATATGCGGATTTGAAGACCCCTATTACTTCTCCCGCCTGTTCAAGAGCTACACCGGCCAGTCACCGTCCGTCTTCCGCAGACGATGACCTTTCCCGAACCACCGGGCATCTTCCGGCACCCGGGACCGTTTACAATTCGGACAGGTTCACCACGGTCTCCAGAACCGCATCGGCGGCCGAGCGCGCTGCAAGGATGCGGAACGCACCGGGCTCAAACGTCCACGCCCCGGCTTTTTCGTCAAAAAACTTAAACGCCGTCCAGTGCAGCGGGATGCTGACGGTCTTCGATTCGCCGGGCTTCAGGTCGACCTTCACAAAGCCGGCCAGCTCCTTGACCGGCTGGTCGACGGAGCTTTCCACATCCCCGGCATAGATCTGCACCACCTCTTTGCCGGCGGCAGCGCCGGTGTTTTTCACGGTCACCGTCGCCGTCAGCGGATACCCGGAGTCCTGCGCAGGATTGACCTGCAGGTCGGAAAACTCGAAGCGGGTGTAGCTCAGTCCGTGGCCGAACGCGAACAGAGGCTGAATGCCCTGTTTGTCATAATAGCGGTAGCCGACATAGATGCCCTCTTTATAGTAGATATCGTCGATGGTCTGCGTGCCCACGGCATGCGCCGGGGTTTCCGCCAGATTGTTCGGCCAGCTGAACGGCAGGCGGCCCGACGGATTCACGTCGCCGAACAGAATCCGGCCGACCGCCGTCCCGGCGGATTCACCGTTGTACCACGATTCCAGCACCGCCGGAACCTCATCGATCCATCCGCCCAGCTCCACCGGCGAGCCGTTGATCAGCACAACGGCCGTGTTCGGATTGGCCTTGGAAAGCATCCGGATGAGCCGCTGCTGGTCCGGAGGGAAATCCATCGTCGCCCGGTCGCGTCCCTCGGTGTCCAGCGCATGGTTGAGCCCGCCGACAAACACCACGGCATCGGCCTGTTTTGCCGCGGCCGCCAGCGCGTCCAGCGCCTGCGCCGCCGCCGGTTCGTCGCTCGGAAGCGCCCAGGCCAGCTGCAGCGAGGCGTCGCCGGAAACCTCTGTAAAATCAACACGGATATCAAACGGGACGCCCTTCTGCATTTCGACCGTGGCAAACGCCTCGCCGCTTTTACTGACATCCGCAAACGCCAGCGGAGCGCCCTTTCCGTTCAGGAGGTGGCCCAGCCGGGCCGTGTCGTCGGCGCGCACGCGCAGCGTATACATGCCGCTGACCGGCGGATTGATCTGCGCCATATACGCGCAGTGAAAGTGATCCATCCCCAGTTGATCCACGTCGGGCGAACGCATTTCCCACACGAAATCAATCGCATCGACAGTCTCGGTTTTCACCGGTTTGCCGTCGCGCTGCTTGCGGTACTCCGCCTTGAATCCGCGCGTGCCGTCCTCGGCGGGAACCAGGTCTTTGGCGGTGATCGGGCGGAAGCCGGCCAGGTCGCCCGAATCGAAGCTTGTGATCCGCAGCCGGCCGGCCGCGGCCTCGCGGATCCCGCGCAGCACGGTCACTTCGTCGCGCGCCGGCGCACCGGAACTGCCGCCCAGCAGCGGGCCGCAGAAATACTGATCGGCATTCGGACCGGTCACCAGGATCTCCTTCATGGCGGTGCGGTCAAACGGAAGCAGCCCGTCGTTTTTGAGCAGAACCGCGGATTCCTCCGCCATCTCGAGCGCCACGCGGTGATTGGCAGGCTCCACCGCGCCCAGCAGTCCGCCGCTGCCGTCGAGCATGCCGGCGAAGGCGGCCACGCGCAGCACGCGGCGCGCTTTGTCCTCCACCAGCGCTTTGGGCACGCGCCCGGCCTCCACCGCGTCCAGCAGCGGCTGTCCGAAAAGATGTTTCTGGTAATAGTCCGGGCCGCCGCGCCACGGCATGGAGACATCGAGCCCGGCATTGGCGGCCAGCTCCGTGCTGCGCGTTCCGCACCAGTCCGTCAGCACAAATCCCTGGAAGCCCCACTCGTTCTTCAGGATATCGGTCAGCAGGAACCGGTTGTCGCTCAGCAGCAGGCCGCGGTCGTTTTTGCCCTCAATCTGCGCGCCGTTGGCGCCGGTCATCACCGTCCAGGCGCCGGCCTCGACGCCCATGCGGAATCCGGGCAGGTAGATTTCGCGCAGTGTGTGCTCATCCATGTGGCTGATGTACTGGCCGCGGTTGTTTTCGCGGTTATTGGCCACGTAATGCTTGAGGCAGGCGGCGACGTTCTGCGACTGCACCCCGTCGACCACCGGAACCGTCAGCGCGCCGTTCAGATAGGGATCTTCGGTGTAGTATTCAAAAAAGCGGCCGCCGAGCGGGTCGCGCAGGATATTGAGCGCCGGACCCAGCAGAACCCCCGCCTGCCGCCCGCCCGAGGACCGGCTCTCCTTGCCCCACACCGCGCCCATCTCGCGCATGAGCTGCGGATTCCACGCGGCGCTCTGCCCGGGACCGGCCGGGAACGCGGTCCCCTGCGGATGCTTGGGGCCGCGCGGACCGTCCGTGCAGTTCATCGGCGCAATGCCCAGCCGCGGAACCCCTTCAAAGTTCAGGATGCCTCCGCCGATGCACAGCCGCGCCTTCTCTTCAAACGTCATCAGTTCAAGAACCGCCTGCGCCTGCTCGTCCGGCGTTTTGCCCTTCAGCTTCGCTTTCAGCTGACTCGCGGCGGAAATCTCGCCGCCGGGCGCAAACTCCACCCAGTTCAGGTTCATTCCGCCCTGACCGAGAACAAAGCGCAGTTCAAGCTCGCCGGCCTCGAGCTCCAGCGCCGGACCGACCACCGTTTTCCAGCTTTTAATGCCTCCGGTTGTGGGAACCGGAACCGTCGCCAGCGGCTGAAATCCGGCGTCCTTTTTCCGTTTTCCCTCAATCACAACCGACGAATTGAGGACCGAGGTCAGCCGAAGGCGGGGCGTATACACCCCGTCCTTTTTGACCCGCACCGTATACTTGAGCCACTCGCCGGGTGCGGTCCAGCCGATGTTGTAGCGACCGTCCGCGTCCACGGTCCGCTCGACATCCACACAGGATTCGGGACGAAACGACGGCAATCCATGCTTTGTCTGATCATCGTGCCAGGCAACCCCCTCGCCGCCCGCATCAAAATTTTCAAACTCAATTCGGCCGGGAATCTCCGGCCCGGCCTGCGCCAGAAATGCGGCCAGCACACTGCTCAATCCAACGAACCTGATGACAGAAAACGACATGATTTGATCTCCCGCATTATCTTATTGATTCAAAATGATATAGTGCAAACAGGCGCGTTAAATGTCAGCCCGCAAAGTGACTTTTTAACCTTTTCTTTCATATTCAGCAAGTCGTCCGCTGCAGCAGCCCCCAAGCTGTTTTACAGTAACAGCTCAAGGACAGCTCTTCGCTGTCGGGGCGGCAGGGACGCAGCCCCTCCGCAAAAAGGTTAAAGAAACGGGTCAGGAGCGCGGGGCGGTCGATGCGCGCTCGATGAGCTCGCAGCCGATCCGGATGCGCCGGGGGCCGTTGGTGACGGTTCCGTCAATGCGCGCCAGCAGCTGCGCGGCGGAGGCCCGTCCGATTTCAAGCGGCTTCTGCCGGATGGTGGTCAGCTGCGGGCGCAGCGATTGCGCGGCCTGCAGGTCGGCATAGCCCATCACAGAGAGATCCCCGGGAATGGAAATGCCTTTTTCCGCGGCGACGGAATAAACAACCGAGGCCAGCGCATCCGTGATGCAAAACAGAGCGGTCGGCTTGAAGTCGCTCTCAAAAACCGCACAGGCGGCGTCAAACTGCGCCCCGGAATTTTCAGCGGGGCTCCACACCCGGCATTGCGCGCCCAGCGTTTCGAGCGCGGACACGGCGGCCGCCGTGCGCTGGCCGGCCCAGTCCTGCACGTCGCCGGCCTCGCGCGACAGCACGGCCACGCGCCGGTGGCCCAGTCCGAACAGATGATCCGCCACCAGCTGCCCGCCCTGCTCTTCATCGGTCTCAACCGAATCGGCCATGCTGTTCGGAAGCTCTGCATCGATCACCACGGCCGGCAGGTTGCGGTCCATCCACTCCTTGAAATGGCCGGCATAGGTGCTGGCCACCACCGGCCAGAGAATGAAGCCCTCGACCCGGCGGTCGATCAGGCGGTAAATCTGCTGCAGGCCGTCGTCGGTGGCCTCGCTGTGGAAAAAATTATTTTCATTCTGCCCGATCCAGAGTGTGATCGGCATGTAATCATGCTCAGCCAGTTCGAGATGAATGCCGGCCAGCACCTGCGTGTAGTAGGAGTCGTACGGGGGAACCAGCACGCCGATCATGCTGGATTTTCCGGACTGAATGCCCTTCACCAGCGCGTTGGGCCGCCAGCCCAGCTCGTCCGCGCTGGCGAGCACCCGCTTCTGCGTGTCGCGGCTGTAGCGCTCGCCCTTGCCGGACAGAATCAGCGAGGCGGTCGGAACCGATACGCCGGCCGCCCGGGCCACATCCGCCATCCGCGGCGTCCCTGTATATCTCTTCTTCATGATGACATTCCCAAACCGGTTGTTGCGCAGACTAATATGCCGACTGATCAGCTGAAAAGCAATGGACAATCCCGCCGGGACGCCACGGCCGGGCGCGAAAAAAGCCCCCGGCTTGCGCCAGGGGCTTTCGCGGGGCCGGTTCTTCACTTAGATGAAGAGCATGTCCGCATAGCTGGGCATCGGCCAGAGATCGGCCGGAACGATGGTTTCGAGCGCATCAGCGGCCGCACGGACTTCGTTCATGGCGGCAATCTTAGCCTCGGTACCTTCGGCGGCATCGAGCGTGGCAACGCCCGCAACCAGTTTTTCAAGCTGGGCGGACATTTTGTCGACCAGACCTTTGACCGCCGCAACCTCGGAGTATTCACTGATCGCAGTGACTGCGGCCGGAATAATCATGGTTTTGGCGATGTCAGCGGCGGTGCCGGCTTCGATGGTAATCAGCGTTTCGTAGGATTCCATGTAGATTTTGTAGCGCGACTCGAGCTCGTCATTGGTCAGCACATTGTACTTCGCAAAGAGATTTTTCGCCTTATCCGTGGTCAGCACTTCGAGCGCAGCCGGGGTGTCGGTGAGGTTCGGCAGACCGCGCTTGGCGGCCTCCTCGAGCCATTCGCCGGTGTAGCCGTCCCCGTTGAAGAGGATGCGTTTGTGCTCTTTAATGATTTCCGCAAGGACGTCCTGCAGGGCGGCATTGAACTCCTGCCCATCAGCCAGTGCGGCTTCGACTTTGGTGCAGATGTAGTCGCAAGCTTCGGCGAAGATCGTGTTGAGCACGATGTTGGCGCCGGCCGGGCTCTGGTTGGAGCCGACGGCGCGGAATTCAAAGCGGTTGCCGGTGAAGGCGAACGGCGAGGTGCGGTTGCGGTCGGTGTTGCCGCGCGGCAGCTTCGGCAGCAGGTCCACACCCAGTTCAATGTGACCGCCGTCTTTGGAGCTTTTCGCTCCGCCGGCCTCGATCTGTTCGACAATATCGGTCAGCTGGTCGCCCAGGAAGATGGAGACAACCGCCGGCGGCGCTTCGTTGGCACCGAGGCGGTGATCGTTTCCGGCAGTCGCCACAGAGGCGCGCAGCAGGTCGGCGTGCGTGTCGACAGCTTTCATCAGCGCGCAGATGATGGTCATGAACTTGGCGTTTTCGTGCGGGTTGTCGCCCGGCTTGAGCCAGTTCTTGCCGTCCGGCCCCATGATGGACCAGTTGTTGTGCTTACCGGAACCGTTGACCCCGGCGAAGGGTTTTTCGTGCAGCAGGCAGGTGAATCCGTGCTTTTCAGCGAGGTTTCTGAGCACTTCCATGGTGATCATGTTGTGGTCGACGGAAATGTTGAGGGTTTCAAAGACCGGAGCGATTTCGAACTGAGCCGGGCAAACCTCGTTGTGACGGGTTTTGGCGGGGACGCCGAGCTTCCAGAGCTCGCGGTCGAGGTCGGCCATAAAGGCGGCGACGCGGCCCTTGATGGCGCCGAAGTAGTGGTCGTCGAGCTGCTGATGCTTGGCAGCCGGTTTTCCGAACAGCGTGCGGCCGGTCTGAATCAGGTCGGGACGCGCGGCGTAAAGCTCCTCGTCGATGAGGAAGTATTCCTGCTCGGAACCCAGTGTGGCTTTGGCCATGGCATCGCCGCAATCAATGCCGAAGAGCTTGCCGAGGCGGACGGTCTGCTCGGAGAGCACTTTCATGGAGCGCAGAAGCGGGGTTTTTTTGTCGAGCGCTTCGCCGTGGTATCCGCAGAAGACAGTCGGGATGCAGAGCGTTGCCGCACCGGCATCGTCATATTTGATGAAAGCGGGGCTGCTCGGATCCCAGCCGGTGTAACCGCGGGCCTCGAAGGTGGCGCGCAGACCGCCGGACGGGAACGACGAGGCGTCGGGCTCACCCTGAATCAGCTCATCGCCGGAGAACTGGGTGACAATGCCGCCTTTAAAGTCGGGGAAAATAAAGGAGTCGTGTTTTTCAGCGGTCGCGCCGGTCAGCGGCTGGAACCAGTGTGTATAATGGGTGGCGCCTTTGCTCATGGCCCACTCTTTCATCGCTTCAGCGACTTCATCCGCAATGCTGGCATCGAGGGATTTGCCGCTGTCGATGGTTTCCTTAAGGGATTTGAAGGTCGCTTCGGAAAGGTGCTCCTCCATTGCCTTGAATCCGAAGACATTCTGACCGAAGAGTTTTTTGGGATCTGCCATTTTTTTCTCCTTGCGCTGTGCGCGTTTTCGTTAAACCAAATCAACCGTTTACTCCGCAAAATCACGGAGAGACTCAACCTTTATTAGCAAATAGTGTGCCCTATATGGGTCGCTAGCGAGCAATCTTAACGCAATCTATTCATCAAAAGTGATTTACAAAAAAATCCGTTTGCGATCCACTCCATACAAAACCCGACAATAACCACAAATATGTTATTACAGCGCCCGCAAAGTTACATTTTTGAGCCTACCGTATGCTGTCAGCTAAAAGGCGGACCTGTTTCTCCAGGGCCACGACACGCGCTTTGAGCTTGGGCAGCAGGGCGATGGAGGCCGCGCTGCGCTTGAATTTCGAAGCGGTAATCGCCGGCATTCCCATCACGTACTCACCCGGGGGAATGTCTTTGATGACGCCGGCTTTGGCGGCAACAACGACTCCGGATCCGATCTTGAGGTGCCCGGCCACCCCGGACTGCCCGGCGAGAATCACACGGTCCCCGATCGCCGTGCTGCCGGCAATGGCCACCTGGGCAATGATGACCGCATGGTCGCCGATCGTCACGTTATGGGCGATCTGAACCAGGTTATCGATTTTGACGCCGTTGCCGATCGAGGTCTTTCCGAAACGCGCACGGTCAATGGTGACGTTGGCGCCGATCTCCACATCATCGCCGATCTGGACAATGCCGATCTGGGGGATTTTCGTGCGGACGCCGGCGCTGTCCACCGAATATCCGAACCCGTCGCTGCCGACGACGGTTCCGTTATGAATCACCGTCCGGTTGCCGATCCGCACCGACTCGCGCAGGGATACCTGCGGGTAGAGAAAGCTGTCCTCGCCGACCACCGCCTGCCGGCCGACATAACACTGCGCCGAAATGACGGAACGCGCACCGATGTGCGCACCGGATTCGACGACACAGTGCGGACCGACACTGACCCCGTCTGCTATCACCGCATCATCCGCCACCACCGCGGTGGGATGAACACCCGGCGCGGGCGGAGGAACAGGTGAATAAAACAGAGTGGCCGCCTTTGCAAAGGCGGCGTCCGGGTTTTTCACCCGGATGAGCGCAACGGAGCCGTCGTCCGTCCAGTCATCCGATACAATCACGGCGCCGGCTCTGGTGGATGCGGCAACAGAGGCATATTTGGGGTTGGCCACAAAACTGATTTCATCGCCGGAGGCCTCGCTGATGCCGGCCACCCCCCGGATTTCAATGTCGCGGTCGCCGGTCAGCACGCCGCCGATCTTTTCCGCCAGATCACATAGTTTCATTTTCAGCTGCACCCTCGTTATTCTTCGGTTTTTTTCCGCCGGGATCGTCCGTCAGAACGTCTTCATCGAGCACATCCGGACGTTTGCTGTTGAGCTCACGCAGAATGGTTTCGGTAATGTCCACATCGGCATGGGTGTAGATGAACACCCCGACGGCCGCGCGGCGGGTGGAGCTGTCGATCACGGCGCTCAGCCCCTCCCGCTTGGCGTATTCAACAATAACCTGCCGGATCTCGTCCATGATCGTCTGACTCATCCGGGCGACCTGCATCTGGATCTGCTGTTCGCGCCGCTCCCCGAACTCCTTGATCTCTTTTTCCTTGTCGCGAAGGTCAAGCAGGCGTTCCTCATAGAGAATCCGCTTTCCGTCCCGGATTTCCTGGGCCAGCGTGGTATCGCGCGCCTCCTTTTTCAGCGTGTCGACTTCTTCGCTGATGGCGGTCATTTCATCAATCATCACCTTGCGTTCGGCTTCCACATCCTGCTTCTGGACCTCGACTTTTGACTTGGCCAGCTGCGTTTTATAGAACTCCTCAAACGTGCGCTCCAGGTCCACAAACACAATGCGCTCCGAGGCGACGGATGCCAGCGCCGACATCAGCAGGGCGCAGCCGAGCAGTACATATTTTTTCATCATGATCCGATCTCCGGTTAAAAGGTGTATCCGAGCAGGAAGTTCCAGCGGCCGCCCGACGCGTCGTTCGCGTCATCGGTCAGATGCGGGAACGCGTAGTCGAGACGAAGCGGGAACATCGGCAGGTCAAAGCGGACCCCGATCCCGTAGTCGGAGTTGAGATCCCCCATGCCGAAGTCAAGCGTCCCGCTGTTGACGGCGCCGATATCGTAGAACACCGCGCCGCGGATTTTCTCCCAGAGCGGGACCGTGTATTCGAGCGTCGCAAAATAGCTGGTCAGACCGCCGACCGGCGCATCGGAATCGGCATCGCTGGAACGGGGACTGACATCGCGATATTCAAAGCCGCGCAGACTGCGCGGTCCGCCGAGGAACAGCCGGTCATAGACCGGAACCCCTCCGGACCCGTAGGAATCCACCATCTTCACGGTCCCGCGCAGGTTCAGCACATGCTCCTTCCAGAGCGGCCAGAACTGTGAAGACTGCACTTCCGCGGAATAAATATCGGCATCGCCGCCGAGCAGGCTGCCGGCGAGTTCAAAGCTGCCGGAGGTCCGGTTGCCGCGGGACGGATTGAAGAACTGGTCGCGGGTGTCGCGCGAAACCGTCACTCCGACCGCGGACTTGGTGCTCGATCCGGCATCCGCCTCGATTTCGGACGGGGCATCGGACGGGAGGTCATAGACATCAAACCCCTCCAGAGAGTAGCTGAGCGTACCGCGCAAAAACGGCCCCAGCGGTTTGCTGAGCGAAAGACGCCCGCCGGTCGTGTCCAATGAGTAGTAGTCGCTGTAGTAACTCGCTTCCGTGTGATAGAGATCCACCCCGAGCGACAGTTTTTTATCCAGGAACCACGGCTCGACATAGGAAACCTCCAGGTCGTTGCGTTCCGAACCGGCCTGTACGCGAACCTTGACTTTCTGCCCGTCCCCGACCGGCGGCCAGCGGCGGATGTCAAAGTTTCCGTGCGACACCTCGGCAAAGCCGACCAGGCTGTCCACACTCGAGAATCCGGCACCCACCAGAAAACTCCCCATGGTTTTCTCTTCAACATTAAAACTCAGATCATACGAGTTGGTTCCCTCGGCCGGGGTATAACTGCTGTCCACTTTTTTAAAATAGCCGAGGTTGCGCAATCGCGCTTCGCTGGTCTCCACCTTCTGCTGATGAAACAGCTCGCCGGGTGCAACCGCCAGTTCGCGGCGCATCACCTCGTCGCGGGTTTTCTCATTGCCGCGGATATCAATCTCATGAATCCGGGCCAGCTCCCCCTCCCGCACACGCAGCACAAGGCTGGCGGTCAGCACCTCGGAATCCTTCCGGACAACCGGCTCAACGAGCGTGCGAATATATCCGCGATTGCCGTAATAGAGTCGGACCGCTGCGGCGGCTTTATCCATCGCGCTCTGCGATGCCACATCGCCGGAATTCAGGCGGATTTGCTTTTCGAGTTCGGACGACTCAAAAATTTCCGCTCCTTCAATCGCAATCGTTCCGATGCGGTACAGTCCGCCCTCATCGATGCGATAAATCAGACGCAGCTTTCCATCTCCGATATTCTCGACGACCGGGGTCTGCACCGTCACATCCTGAAAGCCGCGATCCATGTAGAAATCCCGAATCAGCGCGATATCGGCGTCGGCCAGCTCAGGGCGGTAGCTGCCGCCCCACGGCGTGCCCATGAAAATTGTTTTCTGATTGATCAGCCTGCGCAGCTCGGCGGTTTCAAACTGTCCGGTCTGTTCCGCCGGCGCCTCTTTGCCGGGAACAATGCGTTTGAAGAAGCGGCCGGTCTTCGCCGTGCGGCTGTCGCTCAGGAAGCGGCTCCCTTCAAAAACAATTTCCTTTACGCGGAGCTTTTCCCCCTCATCAACCGTAATCAGCAGCGTGGCCCCGTCCCCTTCGCCGGGTGTGATCGCCCAGCTGACGGAGGCATTCGGGAATTTATTCTTGCGGCAGTAGTCCTCCACGCTGCGGACCTTTTCACCGACCAGCGCTTCATCAATGTAATCGCCGGTTTTCAGCTCCAGCTCTTTCTTGATCCTGGCCGGCTTGAGGCGGTCCGTTCCGGCCACCTCGAGGGCCTGCAGACGCCGGCGCGGAGTCACACTGTAGACCAGCGTCCGCCGGCCGTCCTGCTCCTCAACAAACGCACGGACAAATGAAAAACGGCCGGACTTGCGCAATCCGTCCACATCACTGGCAACCGCATCATTCAGGTCCGCTTCCGTCTCCAGCTCCTGTCCGGCGCGCAGCGAGGTGTACGCCCGCACAAACGAAGCATCCAGCGTCGTGTGATCCGGCCGTTCGATCCGGATCTCATCCAGAATGAGACCCGCCCAGGCCGCGGCCGCGGAGACCAGAACGGCTGCCAGTAAAATGTGTCGTTGTCTGCGTGCTTTCATTCGTCTATTCCTTGTTATTACATTTCATCCGACATATGCCGCTCGTCGCGATCCTCAAAGCGGGTGAATTCCTTGAAAAAGTTCATTTCAACTGTGCCGGTCGGGCCGTTACGGTGCTTGGCGATAATCACTTCCGCCAGCGGATCGTTCTCGTCAACATCCCCTTTGTGGGCATCATTAAACGAAGGGCGCGTCAGCAGCAGCACCACGTCGGCGTCCTGCTCAATGGCCCCCGAATCACGCAGGTCGGACAGGCGCGGTTTGCCGTCGCGGCCGCCCTGTTCCGGAGCGCGGCTGAGCTGACTGAGAATCAGCACCGGCACATTCAGGTCCTTGGCCAGCTTTTTGATGCTGTTCGAAATCGATGCCGTCTCCTGCTGGCGGCCGTCGCGCATCCGGCGCTTGTCGTGCAGCAGCTGCAGGTAGTCGATGACAATCAGATCGATGCCGTAGAGCCGTTTCATGCGGCGCGCGCGCGAACACAGATCCATCACATCCAGGCCGGCGGAGTCATCGACCACGATCCTCGCCTTCGCCAGCTGGTCGGCCGCGCTGACCAGCTTGCCGTGATCGGATTTATGGATGGTTTCGCGCCAGGCGGGGATGCGGGCCTTGCTGAACAGCATACGGCGCACCAGCTGTTCCTGCGACATTTCCAGACTGAACACCCCGATGGCGCAGGGTTTGTGCTCTTTGTTTTTCCCGAGCGCCGCATTTTCGGCGATGTTCATTGCCAGCGAGGTTTTGCCCATCGACGGCCGGGCCGCCAGAACAATCATGTCGGTCGCGTGCAGGCCGCGCAGCTTCGCGTCGAGGCCGATATAACCGGTCGGCACCCCGAAGGACTGCGTGTGCTCGATCTTGGCCATCGTCTGGCTGACCGCATCTTTCCAGTCCTCGGTCTTGCTGACCTGCTGGCCGGACAGGTCAAAAAAGGCGGCTTCGGTCCGGCTGAGGATGGTTTCGGCATCCTCATCGGTTTCCGTATAACAGCGGTCGATGGCCGAGGTGGCCTCTTCAATGATATTGCGAAGCAGATGCTTCTGCCGCACATACCCGATGTAATATTCGGCGTGAGCGGCCGTCGGCGTGCTGTCGATCAACCCCTCCAGAAACGTATATCCGCCAACGGAGTCGAGCCGGCCGGCCTGCTTCAGGTGCTCCCCGACGGTCAGCAGGTCGACCGCCTTCCCGGCCTGGTTCATCTCCTGAAGCTGTTCAAAGAGATGCCGGTGGGCCGGCACATGAAACGAATCCGGGGCGATCTGGTTGTCGGAGCAGAGCTCGATCACCCGTTCGGAATCAATCAGAGCGGAACCGAGAACCCCCCGTTCAGCCTCCTCGCTATAGGGCGGAAGACGATATCCGCTCTGATCCGCAAAACTCATTCCTCAACAATCCATACCTTCAGTACAGCCTGAACCTGAGGATGGAGGCTGATTTCCACGTCAAAAACGCCGAGCTCGTGAAGCGGAGCGTCGAGCTTGATCTGATTGCGCTCCAGTTTCATGCCCTCTTCAGCCAGTTTTTCCTGGATCTGGGCCGCGGTCACCGAACCGAACAGCTTGCCGCCCTCGGAGGTTTTCACCGCGATCGTGCAGGAAATATTCTCGAACTTCTTCGCCAGCTCTTCGGCGGCGGACTGTTCCTTCTTCATCAGCTCAAGGCGTTCCAGGCGCTTCTTCTCGATCTGACGTTTCTTTCCTTCGGTCACTTCCGACGCGATTCCGCGCGGGAACAGGTAGTTGCGGGCATAGCCGTCGGCGACTTTGACCACATCCCCTTCAATTCCCAGTCCGGCAACCGCATCCATCAATAAAACTTCTACAGCCATTTTGTCTTCTCCTAATCCAATATTAGCGCAACAAGCCCATCACGCGTGCACGGCGGATCGCCCGCTTGACTTCGCGCTGCTGCTTGGAGGTCACACCGGTGTAACGACGGGCAAGTATTTTGCCGCGTTCGGTCATGAACTTGCGAAGCAGCTCCGCGTCCTTGTAATCAATCTCGGTCACGCCCTCAAGCAGCCGACCGTTGATTTTTTCCTCTTTATTTCCCATATAAGCCATTTTTATATCCTTTCCTTATCAAAACGGAATGTCTTCATCATCAGCGGCCGGGTCGTGCGAAGCATCCTCTGCCGCAGAGGCACTGCCCGCCGCATCTGCCGTGTTGTCAGAACGTTTCGGGGTCCCGAGAAACTGCACCCGGTCGGCCCGCACACGCAGTTTGCTGCGCTTTTCGCCCTGCTGATTTTCCCACTGATCGAGTTTCAGGCGGCCTTCCACAAACACCGGCGATCCCTTGTAGAGATATTCGGCGCAGGTTTCTGCCTGCCGGGCCCAGACTTCCACATCCACAAAAACAGTGGTTTCGACGTTTTCGCCGGCCTTGTTTTTGTAGGTTTCGTTTACGGCCAGCCCGAGGTCACCCACCGCGGTGCCCGACGGCGTGTAACGCACCTCGGGATCGCGGGTCAGGTTGCCCATCAGGAACACTCGATTCAATGTCG
The DNA here is from genome assembly GCA_041584215.1 of Tichowtungia sp. Lineage (GTDB taxonomy): Bacteria > Verrucomicrobiota > Kiritimatiellia > Kiritimatiellales > Tichowtungiaceae > Tichowtungia. The sequence goes on from JBFHEM010000049.1 coordinate 25,751, forward strand.
ACATTTCACGCCTCCTGCGTCACGACGTCCGACTCTTCCTTCTTCACAAACTGCGCACGGAACACCTTCGTGGAAAGCTTCAGGCGGCGCTTGAACGCGGGAATCTGCCCGCCGTCAATGCGAAACATAATAATCGCGTACAGTCCGGCCCTCTTCTTCTTCATCGGGCGCGCAAACGACCGTTTTCCGAGACGGGTTGTGCTTTCCAATGAACCGTCGAGCTTCTCCAGCTCGCCTTTCACCGTGTCAATCGCCTGATCGAGTTCGTCCTCGCTCAATGTTTCCGGAAAAATAAACAGTCCTTCGTACAATGTTTTCAATGTCTTTCTCCTAGCTCCTCTATCCTCTGTTAAAATGGTTCATCGCACGCTCGACTCCGTCGGCGCACGCTTTCTCCACCGCGTCGGCCGCAAGGCCGACCACATCGGCCAGTTTCCGCTGTTCTTCAGCGGAAAACGGGCCCAAAACATGATCTGAAAGCGACACCATATCAGGTTTCGTTCCAATTCCAACACGAATCCTGCCGAAAGCACCATCTCCCAGCACATCCAGGACCGACTGCACTCCGTTGTGCCCGCCGGCCGAGCCCCGTGCGCGAATCCGCAGCCGGCCCCACTCCAGTGCTGTATCATCAAATACAACCAGCAAATCCGACGCCGCGGCCCGCACCTTGCGCAGGATCGGCCCGACGGCCGCCCCGCTCCGGTTCATATAGGTCTGCGGCTTGATCAGCCAGACCGGCTCGCCACCGATCGTTCCTTTCGCGATGTGCGCCGGAAAGCGCCAGCTTTTGCGAAAAGAAAGGCCGTTCCTCGCGGCGAGTTCATCCAGCACCAGAAACCCGATGTTGTGGCGGGTCAGTTCATACTCCCGCCCCGGATTTCCCAGCCCGACGATACACTTCACTCAAACGGCCCCCGGAAGCGGATTTACTCCGCTCCCTCTTCCTTCTTCTCGGTAATCACTTCGGGTTCGGCGCCTTCGGCCCCCTCTTCTTCCTCTTCGGACTCGACTTCTACGCGCGGAGCCATAACCGACGCCACCGCGATATCCTCATCGTCCTGAATTTCATACTTCGACGGATCGAGCTTGATATCCTTCACGGTCAGAACATCGCCCATCTTCAGCGAGCTCACATCCAATTCGATTTTTTCAAGGATATCCGTCGGCAGGCATTCCACCTCAACCGAATACAGCGAGTGGTCCAGCACGCCGCCCTGGGTTTTCACTCCTTTAGCCTCACCGACCAGTTCGATCGAAATCTGCACCTTGAGTTTTTTGGTCAGCGACACCTCCTGGAAGTCCACGTGAATCACAGAACCGGACAGCGCCTCGTGCTGAACCTCTTTCAACAGAACCGACTCGGTTTTTCCGTCGAGCTCAATCCCCACCATCATCTGCTCACCGGCATGGCGATGAAGCATCTGCTCAAACTCATGCTGCGGAAGGCTCACTTCGCGAGCCTTGGCACCCTCGCCGTAAATCACACCGGGAATCAGCCCCGCACGGCGCATGCGGCGCACGTTGGCCGAACCCTTCAGCTCTCTGCTGCTTACAATCAATTTCGCGTCCATAATTATACTCCTCTAAGTAATTTGAAAAAGTGATGTCACTGAACTGTTGCTGTGAATGCGCTGCAGCGCCTCGGCCAGCAGTTCTGCAACCGAAAGCACCTTGACCTTCTTGCCGACATCGCAGCGCTGCGGCACACTGTCGGTGACCACCAGCTCTTCGATCGGCGAATTCTCCAGACGTTCCACCCCCTGGCAGTTCAGCAGCGAATGCGTAACCGCCGCGCGGATGGAGGCCGCGCCGGCATCGGCCAGCAGCCGGGCCGCTGCGGTCAGCGTGCCGGCCGTGGAGGTCATATCGTCGACCAGCACCGCATGGCACCCCTTCACGTTGCCGACCAGATGAGTCGCCTCCACATTCTCAGCGCTTTTGCGCTCTTTGCCCACCACCGCCACGCCGGCTCCCAGCATATCAGCGTAGGCCGCGGCCAGCTTCATCCCGCCGGTGTCGGGCGAAACCACAACCAGATTTTCCGGCGTTTTTTCGCGCAAATACTTCACAATCACCGGCGCCGCGTAGAGATGATCGACCGGGATGTCAAAAAAGCCCTGTATCTGCTGGGCATGCAGGTCCATCGTCAGCAGGCGATTGGTGCCCGCCGCCACCAGCAGGTTGGCCACCAGCTTGGCGGTAATCGGAACGCGCGGCTGATCCTTGCGATCCTGTCGCGCATAGCCGTAATACGGAAGAACCGCCGTAATGCGCTTGGCCGATGCGCGCCGCGCGGCATCGATCATAATCAGCAGCTCCATCAGATTCTCATTGGGCGGAAACGAGGTCGGCTGAATGATGTAGACATCCAGACCGCGAATATTCTCCGTGATCTTCACGAAAATCTCGCCGTCCGGGAACTTGCGGATTTCGGCGGCACAAAGCTCCGTATTGGCCGCTTTGGCAATCCGTTTCGCCAGATCCTGATGTGCTGTTCCTGCCAGAAGTTTCACAACGTCTATTCCCTAAATAAAAAGCAACCGCGTCTTCCCCAAAAATAGATTTTGCCCGACCAGGGCTCGAACCTGGACACCAAGAATCAAAATCTTGTGTGCTACCATTACACTATCGGGCAGCCTTTTTAGTACTAAAAAAACACCTCTCCCTTGCGGAAGAAGCGTCGAACCATAAGAACAGTCCCCCGCCTTGTCAATTAAAACAGGACATGAACAATCAGCAGTAAAAAAGCAACCCCCGCTTCGGCCATCGCAATCCGGAAAATATTGATTTGCGGTGCGATTTTCGAAAACCGGTCGTGATTCCACAGCCCGAACGACGCATCGAGCAGCAAAAGCACCGCCGCCCACACCCTGACCGCTCCCCAATTCATGCGTCTCCTTTCCAGGGTTCCAATGACGGAACCGTTTATCGCCGGGTTTCCAGCCTCTGGAAACCTGTGCCCCCCGATGCAGCAGGGCAAAACCTATTCAAAACTGAATTCGATTTCAAATTCAACCGCTTCGCCGGTCGGCCGCCCGAAATTTTTTCCGGGCAGCGCGCCGAGCATTTTCTCCAGCGCCTGCCGCAGAATGCGGTGGCCCCGCCCCTCCAGCACGTCAGCCGACCGGATGGTTCCGTTTTCATCGACCGCTACGCTCAGGTCAAACGTCCCCCGCAGCCCGAGACGCTCCGCCGCGGGCGGATAATACTTTTCCTTTTCAATCTGCTCAACCACCCAGCCCTGCAGCTCATCTGCGCTGACCAGCAGCACCGGCGCGGACGCCTGCTGCGTCACCTGCGCAACCGGCGCATCGGACTCGGGCATCGGCTCGGGCTCCGGCTCGGACAGAGGCTTCGGCACCTCCTCGGCCTTGTCCGGCGCCACATCGGCATCAACCGGCTCCGGCAGCAGCTCCGGCCGGGGCTGCGGCTCGGGTTCGGGCTCCGGCACCGGCGGCGCCTGCAGCTCCACCTGCACAAAACTCAGCGTCACCGAACTGACCACCGGCGTCCGGTGCCGCGGCTCCTCTTCCAGGCCTCGAAAAATCAGCCCGGCCGCAGCGAGATAAACCGCAGCGCACAGACCCAGCGCAACCAGCCGGACCCGCCGCTCCCCTGGATGCCGCTCATTCACGGCCGGGCAGCGTGGTGATGGACACATCCTCCCGTCCCTGCAGACGGGTCTCGTCGATCACCGATAAAAACGACTCGAACGGCGCGGCCCGGTCCACAAACAGATTGATGCCCAGCTCCGGATTCGCCCGGATCAGGGCCGGAATCTCTTCGCGGATCAGCACAACCCCTTCATGAAAGAGCGTTCCGTCCGCATCGATGGTGATCACCAGCTGCTCCCTGCGCTCGGCGGAGGCCGACGCAGACGCCGCCTTGGCCAGGTTGACCGGCAGCGACGGCTGAATAAACGTCGAGGTGATGAAAAAGAAAATCAGAAGAATAAACACGACGTCGATCAGCGGCGTCAGGTCGATCTCCTCGTCAAATTCCTTATCCAGTGAAAAATCTTCGATCATGGCTACTCAACCTCCATGAGATCAGAATAATTATTCTGATCATCTCTCTTGCATCAGCGATCTTGCTGCCTCGATGCACTCGATCATCAGGGAGCGGGTGCGCAGGCGGAGCAGATAGTAGAACACGAGCGTCGGGATGGCAACGGTCAGCCCCATGATGGTGGTGATCAGCGCCTCCCAGATGCCGCCGGCCAGCGCGGCGTTGTCGACCGCCGCCTGCAGCGACATCTCGCGGAACACCCGCGTGATGCCCAGCACAGTGCCGAGCAGGCCGAGCAGCGGGGAAATCACCGAGATCAGCCGCAGAATGGTCAGCGACACATAGGTCGCGCCCAGGCTGCGCTGAAACAGATACGACACCTCGCCCTGCAGCTCGGTGCGCGCGGTCTTGTGCTTCAGCGCCGTCCAGACCACCGAGCTCATCGAATTCCGCCGCGCCTGCTCTTCAGTGACCGGCGGATCCTCCCGCCTGAGCGCGCCCAGAAAACGGCGGAAACCGCGCGGCACCCACGCCAGGTAGATGGCGCTCGCCAGAAACAGATAGAGGCTGATGAACGACAGGCCGGCAATCACCGCCCCGGCCGGACCGATTTTTTCATAAATTGCTTCAACCATGGTTTTCTCCAAAAGCGGAACCATAAGCCCGTCGCGCAGGTTTTCCAACCCTTGGAACTTTTTTTTCCAACCTTTGGAACCGGCACTGCCGGATTCTGACGCCGGCTGCCATCAGCGCGCAGGCAAAGCGAACGCAACCGGTGGCTGCGGAGCGGCGAATCATGCAGGCACCGGGTCCCCCGATCCGCTGCAGGCGGGAACCCGGCTCTCAGCATCCAGGAAACAAACCTGAACGCGCCGCACCTGCCGAAAGCTGCCGGGATTTCGGGATTCGAATTTCCCGCATGCCGCACCGGGCCGTCGAGAAATGCCGGCCGGGCGGCCTGCCCCCGGCGACAGCACCGCGCGGCAAGGCCTTGATCAGTAGGGCCAGACCCACTCATCAACCTCCGGCTTGTCAATGCCGTGCTCGAAGGCATAGTTGCGGCATTCGATCTGCATGTCCTTCAGCCGGTCCATGATGTGGGCACCCGTCACCTGCAGCCGGGGCACGCGCTTGATGACATCCATGGCCAGCGTGAAGCGGTCGACCTCGTTGCTGATGGCCAGCTCCAGCGGCGTGTTGATGTTGCCCTTTTCCTTGTAGCCGCGCACATGAATGTTTTTGTGATTGGTGCGCCGGTACGTGAGGCGATGGATCAGCCAGGGATAACCGTGAAAGTTGAAAATAACCGGCTTGTCTTTGGTGAACAGGCTGTCGAACTCGGCGTCAGGAATACCATGCGGGTGCTCGCCGTAGGACTGAATCTTGAACAGGTCGACGACGTTGATGAAGCGGATGCGGATGTCGTCGAAATATTCGCGCAGCAGCGCCGTGGCGGCCAGGGCCTCTTTGGTCGGAATATCGCCGCAGCCCACCAGCACCGCGTCCGGTTCGCTGCCCTGGTCGTTGCTCGCCCATTCCCAGATACCGAGCCCCTTGGTGCAGTGCTTGATCGCGGCGTCCATGTCCAGGTACTGCAGATGGTTCTGCTTGTCGGCAACGATCACGTTGATGTCGTCGCGGCTCTGCAGGCAGTGGTTGACGGTGGACAGCAGGCTGTTGACGTCCGGCGGCAGATAGATGCGCGTCACCTCCGGGTTCTTGTTCACCACCACGTCCAGGAAGCCGGGGTCCTGATGCGTGAAGCCATTGTGGTCCTGTCGCCAGACAGTGGAGGTGATCAGCAGATTGATGGATGAGATGCGGGCGCGCCACGGAATGTCCTCGCAAATGGCAAGCCACTTGGCATGCTGGTTGTACATGCTGTCGATGACGTGCACGAAGGCCTCGTAGGTGGCGAAAAAGCCATGCCGGCCGCTCAGCACATAGCCCTCGTACCAGCCTTCAAGGGTGTGCTCGGAGAGCATCTCCAGCACCCGTCCGTCCGGCGAGAGCTCACCGCCGTCAGCGTCCTCCGGCTTGTAATCGCAGAGCCACAGCTTCTTCGACACCTCGTAGACGGCGTCGAGCTTGTTGGAGCTGTTCTCGTCCGGGCCGAAGATGCGGAAGTTGTCCATGTTCCGCGCCATGATATCGCGCAGCAGCTCCCCCACCGGCTTGGTGTTCATGTGCCGGGTGGTGCAGGGCTTATCGACGGCGATCGCATAGTCGCGGAAGTCCGGCAGCCGCAAAGCACGCCGCAGAAGCCCGCCGTTGGCATGGGGGTTGGCGCTCATGCGCATCGTGCCCTTCGGCGCCAGACTGCGGAGATCCTCTTTGAGGCGGCCGGTGCCGTCGAACAGCTCTTCCGGCTTGTAGCTCTTCATCCAGTCTTCGAGCTGTTTCAGGTGCGCGGGGTTGTTGTGCATGCCGGACAGAGGCACCTGGTGGGCGCGCCAGAAGCCCTCGACCTTGTGATGGTCGACCGTCTCCGGCCCCGTCCAGCCTTTCGGGGTGCGCAGCACGATCATGGGCCAGTGGCAGCGGGTGGCCTGGCCGGAGGAACGGGCCTGTTCCTGAAACGCCCTGATCTCGGCGTAACAGGCATCCAGGGTCGCGGCCATCTTCTGGTGCATCTCCAGGGGCTCGTCGCCCTCGACAAAATGAGGCGTCCAGCCGTACCCGCGGAACAGGCTGGCGAGCTCGTCGCTGCTGATGCGGGAGAGCAGCGTCGGGTTGTTGATCTTATAGCCGTTCAGATGCAGGATCGGCAGAACGGCGCCGTCGCGGATCGGGTTGAGGAACTTGGACGAGTGCCAGCTGGTCGCCAGCGGCCCCGTCTCCGCCTCGCCGTCGCCGACAGCGACTGTCACCAGCAGGTCCGGATTGTCAAAGGCGGCACCGAAGGCGTGTGAAATGGAGTAGCCCAGCTCGCCGCCCTCATGAATCGATCCAGGGGTCTCCGGCGTGCAGTGGGAGCCGATGCCGCCGGGAAAAGAGAACTGCTTGAAAAAGGCCCGCAGACCGTCCTCGTCCTCGCTCTTGCCGGGATAAATCTCCGAGTACGTCCCTTCCAGGTAGACCGGCCCCAGCACG